>NZ_OCMI01000004.1:0-619033 GCF_900215175.1 Curtobacterium sp. 314Chir4.1 | reverse complement strand
GTCAACGCGTCGGTGAAGCCCGAGTCCAGGGCGACGGCCGTGTTGCCACCGAGGACCTCCGGCACCGAAGCGACCGGAGCCGGGATCTTCGACGAGCTGGAGGAAACAGTGTGCACCGTCGGCGTGGACGCCTGGGCGGAGGAGATGCCGAACGCGGCACCACCGAGCACGAGCGCACCGGTGGTGGCGAGGGTGATCGAGGTCTTGAGGCTCTTGCGCATGGTGTTCATTCCTTTGCTGTGATCGCGCTCGGCGCGAATTCCCTGAAAGCGCGCCGAACACACCCCGTGCGAGGGTGGAGAACCAGCGATGTGCGGCTGGTGAGCGCTCCGGGTGTTCCCCGGTTGTTGCAGGTGATTCGGCACCCTCGCCCGAGCGGTTTGGTCGAGTTCGGGAACTCGTCCGATCAGAGTTCGACGGACGCCAACGACCGCGCTGCACCGTGCAGTCGCACCTCGACCGACGCGATCGACCCGAGGGGCACGTCCGTCGCCGCCGCGAGCCCCGTCGCACGCCTGCCCGTGGCGCTCCACGACGCGACGGTCTCGTCGGTTCCGTCCTTCCGCACCACCACGAGGTCGTACGTGACCGCGCTGCCCGCGCCCCAGTCACGGCCGCCGTACCCGCACCCCCAGTCGAACCGGGTGCCCCACGCCTTCCCCGTCACGTCGAGGTCCACCGTCAGCCCGGAGCCGGACGACATGGCGTAGCGCTCCCCCGCCTGCGGCACGGACGACGACAGCGGCGGTGCCGAGGGCGACCCCGGCGATCCGGCTCCCGACCCGACCGCGACCCCGCCGAGCACCGCAGCGACGACGGCCAGCCCCGCTGTGGACGCGGCCAGCACCCGGCGACGGCGCCGACGGGTGCGGACGCGGTGCGCGACCACGGCGAGCGAGTGCTGCGGGGCCGGGTCGGGCCTCCCGTCCGGTTCTGCGATCGCGACCGCGTCCTCAGCAGGCAGCCGCCCCAGGAGCCCCGGCATCCCGGCCAGCTCCGCGACGGCGGCGCGGCACGCGGCGCACGTCTCCAGGTGCCGCTCGTACTCGAGCCGCTCGTCGGTCGGCAGCGAGCCGAGCACGTACGCGGCGTCCCAGTCCCGGTAGCGGTCGTCGGTCATCGGGTCACCCCTCGTTCCTGCAGTGCGAGCCGGAGCGCGCGGAGGCCGTAGTGCAGCCGCGACTTCGCGGTGCCCTCCGGGATCCCGTGGCGCCGGGCGATCTCGGGCACGGTGTGGCCGAGCCAGTACGCGTCGACCACGACCCGTCGGTGTTCCGGCGAGAGGCCGGCGAGCGCGTCCGCGACGACGATCCCGTCGAGGACGGCGTCGGTCCGGTCCGGCTGGACCTCGTCGACGGGCAGGTCGGAGCCGACCTCGCGGCGGCGCCGGGCGGACCGCGCATCGTCGACGACGAGGTTCCGCGCGACCGTGAACAGCCACGCGCGGGCCGCGTCGGGCTCGCGTTCGAGGACCGCCGGGCGCTGCCAGGCGCGCACGAGGGTCTCCTGGACGACGTCCTCGGCGAGCGCCCGGTCCGTCGTGAGGTGCAGCACGTACCGCCGGAGCGCGTCCCCGTGCTCGGCGTGCAACCCCGTCAGGAGCTCGTCGGCCGGCCGGGCGTCCACGGTCACCGCGCCAGCTCGACGGAGAACTCGACCGCGCCGTGGTCGTCGACCCGCACGAAGCCGAGGTCCGGCGCCTGCACGCCGAAGTCCGCGAACGTGATCGGCACCGAGCCCGCGACCTGCACGTGACCGTCCCGGTCGACGCCGAGCTGCGCGTCCGCCGTCACGGCCTTCGTGACGCCGTGCAGGGTGAGTTCACCGCGCAGGGCGACGTCGGGGTCCGTCCCGGCGAGCGCCGCACGCACGTCGACGGGCGCGGTCACCCGGAACGTCGCCGTCGGGAAGCGGTCCGTCTGCATCGCGGTCCCGCGGAAGTAGTCGTCGCGGGCGGACTCGGGCGTGCTGATCGACGCGACCTGCACCGTCACCGTGGCCGCCGTGAGGGATCCGTCCGCCACGGTGGCTCGGGCTTCGACGTCCTTCGTGCGTCCGGTCACGGTCACATCCTGGCCCCGGAGGACCTCGTGCACCCGGTACCCCGCGAACCCGGTGGACGTCGCGGTCCACGTGCCGTCCGCCTCGGTCGCGCTCAGGGTGGCGTCTCCGGTCGGCGCGAGCGAGGGCGCTGCGTCCGCAGCACTGTTCACGAGGTTCGCGTAGACGATCGGGTCGCCGACGACGCCCGCGGCGCCGACGACGACCACACCGGCGGCGATGCCGAGCAGGACCTTCGTTCGTCTCTTCACACCCGGTCAACGACACAGGTCGCCGGATCGTTCGATCCGGGTCGGGATCGAACGATCCGGCCCGTCGTGCCGTGTCACCTGATGAGCGGATCCGTTCCAGTCGGGAGGCCCGGCCCGGGTCCGCAGGACAGGGGTCACCCCATGCGTTCCACACGTTCCACCCGTTCCGTCCTGCTGGTCGTCGGCGTCGCGTTCGGCGCGTTGGCACTCGCGGGGTGCTCGACGCAGTCGACGGCGTCGTCGGACTCGTCGTCCGCCGCCTCCGGCTCGTCTGCTTCGTCGTCGGCTTCGCCGTCGTCGTCTGCTTCGTCGTCGTCCGGGGGTCTCTACGGGTCCGACGACCACGGCGGCGACAGCGGTGGCCACGGCGCCGACGACGGCATCGCGACCGCATCGACCTCGCTCGGCACGGTCGTCGTCGACGGCAAGGGCATGACGGCGTACTTCTACGACCAGGACGTCAAGGGCTCCGGGAAGAGCACCTGCACCGGCGGGTGCGCCTCGGCCTGGCCGGCGATCGAGTCCGATGCCGCCACCCCCGCGGTGTCCGGTGTCACCGGCACGGTCGGCACGATCACCGGCGTCGACGGGAAGCTCCAGGTCACCGTCGACGGACGGCCGATCTACACGTACGCGGCGGACACGAAGGCCGGGGACGTCACCGGGCAGGGCGTGGGCGGGGTCTGGTACGCGGTGAACCCCGACGGGTCCGAGCACCGCTGACGCGCCGCTGGCCCATGATGGGGCGGTGGACATCGTCATCGCCGGCTGCGGCGACCTCGGGATCGAGACCGGCCTCCGCTTCGCCGCGCAGGGGCACCACGTGGTCGGACTCCGGCGCCGGGGCGACCTCGTCCCCGCCCCACTGGTCGGCCGGTCGGTGGACCTCCGGCACGAGGTCGCACCGATCGACCCCGGCACGGACGTCGTCGTCGTGGCCCTGGCGGCGGGGAGTCGCGACGTCGACGAGTACCGCGCGACCTACGTCGACGGGCTGCGGAACGTCCTGGACGGCATCGACGCGTCGGGGTCGGCTCCGCGGGTGATCGTGGTGTCCTCCACCGCCGTGTACGACGTGGACGACGGCAGCACCGTCACCGAGGCGACGCCGACCGTCGCCGCCACCCCGACCGCGGGTGTGCTGCTCGAGGCCGAGGCGCTGCTCCGTTCCCGCGTCCCGGACGCCGTGCTCGCTCGGCTGTCCGGCGTGTACGGGCCCGGGCGGGAGCGGCTCATCGAGCAGGTCAGGGGCGGCACGGCTCGGCTCGATCCGGTCGAGGGCTCGTCGCCGCACACGAACCGGATCCACCGCGACGACGCCGCCGCCGCGCTGGTGCACCTCGCGACGCTGGACGACCCCGCACCGACGTACCTCGTCACCGACGACGAGCCCGCGCGGCTCGACGACGTGTCCGCGTTCCTCGCCGCCGAGCTCGGCGTCCCGGAGCCTCCCCGCGCCGAGTCCGCCGGCCGGCAGGGAGCGGGTGACAAGCGCCTGTCGAACGCCCTGCTCCGCTCGACGGGCTGGGTCCCGCGCTCCCCGTCGTTCCGCGAGGGCTACCGCGCCGTGATCGCCGGCGAGGGCACCCGCCACCCCTGACCACCGGTGCGGCCCGCTCACGCACAACCAAAGTCCATCCGAACCACGCCGATCCGCGGTTCGGACCGACTTTGGTCGTGCCGCACGAAACCGCGGGCGGCGGCCCGCTAGTGGAACCGGTGGTCCTGGATCGTGATCCGCGGCCCGAACGCCGGCTTCCGGAAGCCCGAGCCCCCGATCAGTCGCACGACCCGCTCCCGGTGCCCACGCCAGGGTTCGAGCAGCTCGAGCATCCCGTCGTCGTCCACGGGCCCGCCGGTGAGTGCCCACCCGACGAGCGCCGGCACGTGGAAGTCCCCCACGCTCGGGGCGTCCGGGTCGCCGTGGGCACGCTGCGCGGTCTCGGCTGCCGTCCACTTCCCGATGCCCGGCACCGACTGCAGCCGCTCGGACACGACGGGCCCGCCGCGGCCCAGCGTCAGCGTCCGCTCGAGTGCGGGCGCGACCCGCATCGCCCGCATCACGGTGGCGGACCGCCCAGGCTCGATGCCGGCCCGGTGCCACTCCCAGCTCGGGATCCTGGACCAGGTGGCAGCGTCCGGCGGGACGAACATGTCCGACGGAGCCGGTCCTGGCGCGGGTGTGCCGAACCGGCGGAGCAGGTACCGCCAGGCGCGCCAGGCCTGGCGCGAGGTCACCTTCTGCTCCATGATCGCCGGCACGAGCATCGCGACGACGGTGTTCGTCCGGAGGAGTCGGAGCCCGGGCTGCCGGTGCCGGGCGTCGGCGAGGAACGGGTGCCCCGACACGTCCAGCGAGGACCAGTCGTCCCCGCGTCCCAGCAGATCCGGCGCGTGCTCCACCGCCCACGGGGCACCCGATCCCCAGGCGGACACCGCGATCGAGGACGACCCCGCACGGCGCACGAGCACCGAGGCCGGGCCGGAGGGTGTCCGGAGCGCGAGCCACGTGTCGGCGCCGACCACGCGGAAGGCGGGGTCACCGGAGCCGCGCTGCAGGGGCCGGAGCGTCGCGCGGACGTCCACCACGCCTCCAGGCCGGTAGAGCGTGTCCACGCGGGCCGAAGTGCCGGACGCGTCGACGGACGACGCGGCGGCAGCATGCAGGGACACACGGGGATGGTAATGCGGAACCACCGTCAGTCATGATGGGGGCAGTCCCCCACCACCCGACGACGGAGTTCCCATGCGCATCGGCATCCTCACCTCCGGAGGCGACTGCCCCGGCCTGAACGCGGTCATCCGCGCGATCGTGCTCAAGGGCATCGCGATCTACGGACACGACTTCGTGGGGTTCCGTGACGGTTGGCGCGGCGTCGTCGACGGCGACATCGTCCCGCTCGGCCGCAAGGACATCCAGGGCATCGCGAAGCAGGGCGGCACGATCCTCGGGACGAGCCGGACGAACCCGTTCGAGGGGCCGAACGGCGGCGTGGAGAACATCGAGAAGACGCTGGAGCGGCACGGCATCGACGCCATCGTCGCGATCGGGGGCGAGGGCACCCTGGCCGCAGCGAAGCGCCTGACCGACGCCGGCCTGAAGATCGTGGGCGTCCCGAAGACGGTCGACAACGACCTCGGCGCGACCGACTACACGTTCGGCTTCGACACCGCCGTCGCCATCGCGACCGAGGCCATGGACCGCCTCCGCACGACGGGCGAGTCGCACTCGCGCTGCATGGTGGCCGAGGTCATGGGCCGCCACGTGGGCTGGATCGCCCTGCACTCGGGGATGGCCTCGGGTGCACACGCGATCCTGATCCCGGAGCAGAAGACGAGCATGGAGCAGATCGCGAACTGGGTGCGTGCCGCGTACGACCGCGGCCGTGCACCCCTGGTCGTCGTCGCCGAGGGCTTCGTCCCCGACCACGAGGACAACGCGCACACCGAGCGCGGCCTCGACGCCTTCGGTCGTCCGCGCCTCGGCGGGATCGGCGAGCGTCTCGCACCGCTCATCGAGGAGATGACCGGCATCGAGACCCGCGCCACCACGCTGGGCCACATCCAGCGCGGTGGGACGCCGACGGCCTACGACCGCGTGCTGTCGACGCGCCTCGGGCTCGCCGCCATCGACGCGGTCGTCGAGGAACGGTGGGGCCGGATGGTCGCGTTGAAGGGCACGGACATCGTGCACGTCTCGTTCGACGAGGCGCTCGGCGAGCTGAAGACCGTGCCGCAGGCCCGGTACGACGAAGCCGCCATCATGTTCGGGTAAGCGCGGCCGGGAGGCGCGGGGTAGCGTCCGTCACGTGACCCGCGCAGTCCTCGTCTCCAGTTCCACCCCGCCCGCCGTCACCGAGGTCGACCTCGCCGACCCGGCCGAGGGCGAGGCCCTCGTCGACGTCACGTACTCGAGCGTCAACTACAAGGACGGCCTGGCGCTCGCCCGGAACCCCGGTGTGGCGCGGGTCGACCCGCTCGTCCCGGGGATCGACGTCGTCGGCCGGGTGTCGGCCCTCGGTCCCGGCGTCCACGACGTCGCGATCGGCGACCGTGTCGTGCTGAACGGCGCCGGGCTGGGCGAGACCCGGCACGGCGGATGGGCGGAGCACGCCGTGGTGCCGTCCGGTTCGCTCGTCGTCCTGCCGGAGGGACTCGACGACTCGTTCGCCGCCGCGATCGGCACGGCGGGGTTCACCGCGATGCTCAGCGTGCTCGCGCTCGAGCGGTTCGTCTCCCCCGGGGACGGTCCGGTGCTCGTCACGGGAGCGTCAGGTGGTGTCGGCACCGTCGCGATCGCCGTGCTCGCCGCCCGCGGGTACGAGGTCACCGCGTCGACGGGACGGCTCGCCAACGAGGACTCGCTCCGGGCCCTGGGGGCGACGGCCGTCGTCGACCGCGCCACCCTGTCGGAACCCGGCAAGCCCCTGCAGCGCGCGGCCTGGGCGGGCGCGGTCGACAGTGTCGGTGGCGCGACCCTGGCCAACGTCATCGCGGCCACCCGCTGGGGCGGTGCCGTCACGGCGTGCGGTCTCGCGCAGGACTCCGCGCTCCCCACGACGGTGATGCCGTTCATCCTGCGGGCGGTGTCGCTCCTGGGCATCAACTCGGTCGACGCACCGCTGCCGCTCCGTGAGCAGGCGTGGGAGCGGCTGGCGACCGACCTCGACCCGTCGGTGCTGGCAGGGGTGGTGCGGACCGTGTCACTCGAGGAGGCGGTGCAGGTCGGGCCGGAGGTCGTGGCGGGCCGAGTGCACGGCCGGACCATCGTCCGTACGCGCGACTGACATTCCATCATACTGAGATTTCACAAGCGTTTGCATATTGACACGTTAGGATTGGAGTACAGAACACCTGACCCTGTGAGGAGTCCGGCATGCCGGTGCCCAAGTCGACCGTCGAGAACTCGCCGCGGAAGCTCCTGCGGGACGTCGTGCTCGAGAAGATGCTGACGGCGATCCAGGACGGCACCCTCCAGGCCGGCGAACGACTCAACGACGACGAGCTCGTGCAGTGGCTCGGGGTCAGTCGCACCCCGATCCGCGAGGCGATCGCGAAGCTCGTCGACTACGGCATGGTCGAGATGGAGGCGAACCGGTACACGCGCGTCGCCACCCCGACGCGGAAGGAGTACGACGACGCGTACCAGGTGCTCTTCGGCATCGGCGAGCTCGCTGCCCGCTGGTCCATGCCCCGGTTCACCGACGACGACGTCACGGCCTTCGGTCGGATCCTCGACGACATGCGCGCACACGCCGCCGCGGAGGACCGTGCGATCAACGACGACGTCGAGCGGACCGTCATGTTCCTGGTGGAGCGCTCGGACAACGAGCTGCTCCTGAAGACCACGGAGCCGCTGATCAACCGCGCGCAGTTCCTCCGGATCGGCGAGCCGGAGTTCGTCTACTGGGACGTCGCGCAGGTCCTCGACGGCCTGCGGGCCGCGGCGAAGGGACGCGACGGCGAGGCCGGTGCGGCGATCATCCGCGGGCTCGGGCGGGGCATGGCCGAGCACCTCGCCACCGTCCGCGGATCGGATGCCCGGAGCTGATCGGCTCCTGCGGCAGGATGGACACGTGTCCGACGACGTCCTGATCCAGGCGACCGGGGTCCGCGTGACCCGGTCCGGCCGCGACCTCCTGCACGACATCGACCTGACCGTCCGGCGCGGCGAGCACTGGGCGCTCCTCGGGCCGAACGGCGCCGGGAAGTCGACCCTGCTCGCGGTCCTCGGTGCGAACAGCCACCCGACGGCGGGTTCCGTCGAGGTGCTCGGTCGTCGACTCGGTCGGGTGGACGTCCGGGAGCTCCGCGAGCACATCGGGCACGTCGACCCACGACACCGGATGCTCTCGCCGCTCACGGTGCTCGAGACGGTGCTGACCGGGCTCACTGGCACGACCGACCTCATGATGCGGTGGACCCCGACGGACGCCCAGGTGGCCACGGCCGAGCGGCACATCGCCGACGTCGGGCTGACCGCACGGCGCGACGCCCGCTGGCCCGTGCTGTCCCAGGGTGAGCGGGGGCGGGCGCTCATCGCCCGTGCGCTGATGTCCGAGCCGCAGCTGCTCCTGCTCGACGAACCCGCCACCGGTCTCGACGTCGCCGCCCGGGAGCACCTGCTCGAGACGGTCGACGCACTCCGGCACCGGCACCCGGAGCTCGGCAGCGTGATGGTCACCCACCACCTGGAGGACCTGCCGGCATCGACGTCGCACGCGATGCTCCTGCGGGACGGGGCGTCCGTCGCGCAGGGCACCTCCGACGAGGTCATCACGTCGTCCGCGGTCTCCCACGCGTTCGACTTCCCGCTCGCCATCCTGCGTGCCGAGGGTCGCTGGGCCGCACGACGCGCGTCGTAGCCGACCCGCGCCTCCAGGCCGCTGCCGGCGACTGCGCACCCTGACGACGACCGCGCGGTGTGGACCACGCGCACTCGTCGTCCCGGCGCGCAGATCGAGCGCACGCCGGACGCCGGACGCGCTGCGCGCGCCCGGCCACGGGGCGGTGGAGTCCCCTGTCCCACCCTCGGTGGTCCGGTCGGTACGCGGTTGTGCGTGGTGCTGCGTGCACCGTCGCCGGTGCGCGGTGCTGGGCTGCGTTGTGCCGGCTCGCGCCACGGCGCTGCCCACTGCGCCACATGAGGACCGGATTGCCCGCCGGTCCGTCGGGTCCGTACCCGCCCCGGTCCGCCTACCGACGCACCGCCCCGGTCGTTCAGTCGGTCGGCTCCAGGAGCGCCACCTCCCAGTTGCTGCGCTGGATTGTCGCGTCGAGCTCGCGCAGTTCCTTCGCCAGGAGGTCCGCACGACCGCGCAGTTCCGCGGTCGGCAGGGCCGCGAACGTCCGGAGCTCGCTGCGGAGCTGCCGGTAGCCGCCACCCCCGCCCGCGGTCGCGTCGGCGGCACCGGTCACGAGCGAGTGCCGGAGCCGCAGGGCGTCCCGGCGGGCGAGGAGCGCGGTGACGGTGTCCCCCGAGGCCAGCACGGTGGACGCGTTGGTCGCGTTGATGCGCGCGATCAGCACCTCGAGCGCGTCGACCGCCTGCTCCGCCTCGGCGAGCAGGGCGGCGGCGTCCTCGTCGGGCTCCTCGCCCTCCTGGTAGCGGGCGTTGGCGGCGATCCGCGATCGGAGCTGCTCGACGCGCTTCTGCAGGTCCGCACGTTCGATGAGCGCTTCAGCGAGTTGCATGTCGCCATCCAACCAGCGGACGGGAGGCACGGGCCGGGTCCGGAGCGCGCCTGCCGTCGCGGGGATGGTCGGGTCTACGGCGTCGCGCTCGCGGCCGCCTTGGCCGCGGCCGGCAGCGCGTCGAGCACCCGGCCGACGGCACGGTCGTCGTGGGCGGCGGTGACGAACCACGCCTCGAACACGCTCGGCGGCAGGGTGACGCCGGCGTCGAGCATCGCGTGGAAGAACGGCGCGTACCGGAACGCGTCCTGCGCCCGGACGTCGTCGTAGTTCCGCGGCGCGGTCTCGGTGAACGCGAATGAGAACAGGTTCCCGGCGTGCTGCACGGTGTGGGCGACGCCCTCGGCGCGCAGTGCCTCGCTGGTGGCGGTCGCGATGACCGAGGCCGTCCGGTCCAGGTGCTGGTACACGTCCGGCGTCGCCGCCCGGAGCGTGGCGATGCCCGCGGCGACGGCGAGCGGGTTGCCGGACAGCGTGCCCGCCTGGTACACGGGTCCGAGCGGGGCGAGGTAGTCCATGACCGCACGACGACCGCCGAGTGCGGCGAGGGGCATGCCACCGCCGATGACCTTGCCGAACGTGACGATGTCGGGCTTCCAGCCGGCACCGTCGGGGACGACCTTGGAGGCCTCGAGCCCCCACCAGCCGGCGGAGCCGACCCGGAAGCCCGTGAGCACCTCGTCGACGATGAGCAGCGCACCGTGCGACTGCACGATCTGCGCCAGGGCCCGGTTGAACCCGCGCTCCGGTGCGAGCACGCCCATGTTCGCGGCGGCTGCCTCGACGATCACACCGGCGATGCGCTCGGAGTGCTCGTCGAACGCGCGGCGCACGGCGTCGAGGTCGTTGTACGGCAGCACGAGGGTCTGCGCGGCGGTCTCGGCGGTGATGCCTGCACTGCCGGGGAGCGCCAGGGTCGCGACGCCCGAACCGGCCTCGGCGAGCAGGGAGTCCGAGTGCCCGTGGTAGTGCCCGGCGAACTTCACGAGGAGGTCGCGGCCGGTGTACCCGCGGGCGAGCCGGATCGCGGTCATGGTGGCCTCGGTGCCGGTGGACACCATGCGGAGCTTCTCGATCGGCCCGTCGCCGTCGACCGACACCCGCTGCTTCACGAGCTCGGCGAGCTCGGTCTCCCCGGGGGTCGACGCCCCGAAGCTCAGGCCCCGGGCCGCCGCCTGCTGCACGGCCTCGACCGTCGCGGGGTGCGCGTGCCCGAGGATCGCGGGGCCCCAGGACGCGACGAGGTCGACGTACTCACGACCCTCGGCGTCGGTGACGTAGGCGCCCTTCGCGGACGTCAGGAAGCGGGGCGTCCCGCCGACGGAGCCGTAGGCGCGAACCGGGGAGTTCACGCCGCCGGGGATGCTGTTCTTCGCGCGGCCGAACAGCTGGTCGTTGGTGGTCATCGTGCGGCCTCCTCGGTGAGCGTGCGGGCGATGTCGACCGCGAAGTAGGTGAGGATCGCGTCCGCACCGGCGCGCTTGATGCCGACGAGGGCCTCCATCGCGGCGGCGTCCCGGTCGATCCAGCCGTTCTGCGCGGCTGCGGTGATCATCGCGTACTCGCCGGAGATCTGGTACGCCCACACCGGCACCGGCGAGGTCGCAGCGGTCTCGGCGAGCACGTCGAGGTAGCTCATCGCGGGCTTCACCATCACGATGTCGGCGCCCTCCTCGATGTCCTGCTCGACCTCGCGCAGCCCCTGGCGGCCGTTCGCGGCGTCGATCTGGTAGGTCCGGCGGTCTCCGACGAGCGAGGAGTCGACGGCCTCGCGGAACGGGCCGTAGAACGCGGAGGCGTACTTCGCCGCGTAGGCGAGCAGGGCGGTCCCGGAGTGGCCGGAAGCGTCGAGAGCCGCACGTGCGGCGCCGATCTGGCCGTCCATCATCCCGCTCATGCAGACGAGCTCGGCGCCCGCCTCGGCCTGCGCGACGGCCATGTCGCGGTAGCGCAGCAGGGTCGCGTCGTTGTCGACCGATCCGTCGGCCGCGAGGACGCCGCAGTGCCCGTGGTCCGTGAACTCGTCGAGGCACAGGTCGGACTGCACGACGAGCGCGTCGCCGACCTCCTCCTTCGCGATCCGGATCGCCACGTTGAGGATGCCGTCCGGGTCGGTCGCACCGGAGCCGACGGCGTCCTTGCGTTCGGGCACGCCGAACAGGTTCACGCCGCCGATGCCGACCGACGCGGCCTCGACCAGCGCTCGGCGGAACGAGTCGAGCGAGTGCTGCTGGACGCCGGGCATGCTGGAGATGTCGATCGCGTCGCGTGCGCCCTCCCTGATGAACATCGGCAGCACGAGCTCGGCGGGGTGGAGCCGGGTCTCGGCGACGAGTCGTCGCATCGCGGGGGTGGCGCGGAGTCGACGGGGGCGGACCTGGGGGAAGCGGCCGGTCACTGAGGTGCCTTCCTGTTCGGGGGCGGAGTGGTGCAGGGTCTCGACGACTGCGTCGAGGAGGGCTTCGGCGGACCGGGTGCGTCCGATCACGTGGACGGGTAGGCCGGCCGCGCGGGCATCGGCGGCGGTCCCGGGTCCGATGCAGGCCACGAGCGTGCCGGGGTCGAGCGGGGTCATCCGGCGGGCGATCTCGCGGGCGACACTGCCGCTCGTCACGAGCACCGCGGCGGGCACCGTGTCGAGGGTGATCGGCTCGTCGCCGGTCCCCACGGTACGGTACGCCACCACGTCGACCACGTCGATCCCGCGGGCGCGCAGGCCGTCGACCAGCGTCGGTGCGGCCAGGTCGGACCGCGGGAACAGGACGGACCGAGCCGTGTCCGGCAGCGCCGCGACGAGCGCGGCCGCGGAGGCGTCCGGCGGCACCAGGTCGACGACCCAGCCGGCGGCACGCGCGGCTCGTGCGGTCGGCTCGCCGACCGCCGCCACCAGCAGGTCGGCCGGGAGGCGCGCCACCAGTCCCGCGATCACGCGCACCGCCGTCGCACTGGTCACCACGAGCCAGTCGGGGCCGGCCACGCGCGGACGGTCACCGACCGGAGACGGTGAGCCGTGCCTCCCGGCCGCCCCGGAGGCGACCAGACGGCGGACCGCAGCCGCCAGGGGTGCGGGGTCCTCCGGTGCCTCCGTCCCGATGAGCGGGACGATCCGCGGGTCGAGGCCGCGGTCGCGTGCCGCAGCGGCCACACGGTCGCCCCAGTCGCCACCCCGGGGGATGACGACGACGGGCGACCGCGTGTCCGTGACGGGCCTACTCGGCGGAGGAGGCGATGTCGGCCAGCTCGGCCGCACCGTTCTCGAGCAGTTCGGCGGCGACGCGCGCGCCCACCTCGAGCGCCTCGGCCAGGCGGTCCTGCGCGGATCCCTCGAGCACCGACGCGTGCGAGGCGGTGCGGTACTCGGAGCCGTCGGGACGGTAGACCGTCGCCGAGACGAGCAGGAGTTCGGCATCGACGATCGCCGTCGCACCGATGGGGGCTGAGCAGCCGGCCTCGAGCTTCGCGAGGACTGCACGTTCGGCCGACACCGTCAGACGGGTCGGGGCGTGCTCGATCCTGCCGAGCGCGGCGAGCAGGTTCCGGTCGGTCTCGTCCGCCCGGATCTCGACCGCGAGCGCACCCTGGCCGGGAGCGCTCGGCCAGAAGCCGAGGTCCAGGAGCTCGGTCGCCTCGTTCAGCCGGTCGATCCGACCGAGGCCGGCGGCGGCGAGCACCACGGCGTCGAGGTCGTCCTCGACACGGCCGAGACGGGTGTCGATGTTCCCGCGGATGTCGACGACGTCGAGGTCGGGACGCTTGGCCTTGAGCTGCGCCACGCGGCGCGGCGACCCGGTGCCGACCTTCGCGCCGTCGGGCAGGGTCTCGAGCGTCGCGGCGTTCCGGGCGACCAGGACGTCACGGGCGTCGGCGCGCTTCGGCACCGCACCGATCCGCAGGCCGGGGTACGGCGCGGTCGGCAGGTCCTTCAGCGAGTGCACGAGCACGTCGACCTCGTTCGCGACGAGGGCCTCACGCAGCGCACTGGCGAAGACGCCGGTGCCGCCGAGGCTCGCGAGCGAGGCACGGTTCGTGTCGCCCTCGCTCGTCACCGTGACGAGTTCGACCGGACGGCCGGACGCCTTCGCGAGACGGTCGGCGATGTCCTGGGACTGCGCGACCGCGAGCCGGCTGGCGCGGGTGCCGAGGCGGATCGGCGCCGGACCGCCGGCTGCTTCGTCCGTCACGCCTGCTCCGTTCGTCACGGGGCGAGCCCTGCGGCGGCGGGCTTGAACCCGGCGCGCACGTTCTCGCAGCAGCCCGGACGGCAGACGTCGTACCAGGGGCCGAGGTCCGTCTCGTGCGGGCGCTCGCTCGTCGGCGTCCCGTTGACGCGTTCGAGGACGAGGTCCACCAGGCCGGCGACGTAGGCCGGGTCGACGCCGGGGGTCTGCGTGCGGACCGACCAGAAGCCGAGCTCGCCTGCGGTCTCGGTGGCTTCTTCGTCGAGGTCCCACATGACCTCCATGTGGTCGCTCACGAAGCCGAGCGGGACGATGAGGACCGCACGGGTCGGGCCGCCCTTGAGCGTCTCGTTCATGTAGTCGTTGATGTCCGGCTCGAGCCACGGCTGCGACGGCGGGCCAGAACGCGACTGGTAGACGAGCTTCCACGGCGGCGTGCTCGTGCCGCGGAGGGACGCGTGCTCCGGGAGTTCGAGCAGTTCGGCCCACGCCTGGTCGAGGACGACCTGCGCCACGGCGAGGTGCTGGGCCTCGTAGGCGCCGTGCTCGTCGAAGCCGCGGTAGTCCGGGCCGGACTTCGCGGCGTCGGTCGACGGGATCGAGTGCGTCGAGAACAGCACGTGCAGCTCGGTCGCGACGTCGAGGCCGTCGTTCTCGGCGATGGCCTGCGCCATGCCGTCACGGACACCGTCGACGAACGGTCGCACGAAGCCGGGGTGGTCGAAGAACTGCCGGACCTTGTCCACCTGGATCGTGTCGATCAGACCGGTCTCGGTGAGCACCCGGGCGTAGTCCTCGCGGTACTGGCGGCAGCTCGAGAACGACGAGTAGGCGCTCGTCGCGATCGCGATGAGCTTGTTGTAGCCGTTGTCGGCCGCCTCGGTGAACGCCTGCTCCAGGTAGGGCTCCCAGTTGCGGTTGCCCCAGAGCACCGGCATGTCGATGCCGCGTGACGCCAGCTCGGCCTCGAGCGCTGCCTTGAGCGCACGGTTCTGCGCGTTGATGGGGCTCACGCCCCCGAAGTGGCGGTAGTGGTGCGCCACTTCCTCGAGCCGCTCGTCCGGGATGCCGCGACCACGCGTCACGTTGCGGAGGAACGGGATGACGTCGTCCTGGCCCTCGGGTCCACCGAAGCCGGCGAGCAGGATCGCGTCGTACGCGACCGGGACCTCGACGTGCTCGGGGCCGTCGGCCGCTGCGGGCGTCGCTGCGAGGACGGCCTGACCGTTCGTGATGTTGGTCGTGTCGGTCATGACAGCACCTCCGGCAGCTCGGCGGTCGTCACCCGACGACCGGTGAAGAAGGGGACCTCCTCGCGCACGTGCAGGCGCGCCTCGGTGTAGCGCAGGTCGCGCATCAGGTCGACGAGGTCCACCAGGTCGGGGCTCTCGAGCGGCAGGATCCACTCGTAGTCGCTCAGCGCGAACGTGGCGATCGTGTTCGTGAGGACGCGGCGGTACTTCGCACCGGCGATGCCGTGGTCGCGGAGCATCTTCGAACGCTCGTCCTCTGGCAGGAGGTACCACTCGTAGGAGCGGACGAACGGGTACACCGTGATCCAGGCTTCCGGGTCCTTGCCGCGGAGGAACGCGGGGGTGTGCCGCTTGTTGAACTCGGCCTCGCGGTGCATGGCCATCGCGTGCCACACCGGCTCGGCGTCCTGGAACAGGCCGGTCCGGCGGATCTCGCGCAGCACGGACTGGATCGCCTGTGCGTCGTCGCCGTGCAGCCAGATCATCACGTCGGCGTCGGCGCGGAAGCCGGACACGTCGTAGAAGCCGCGGATCGTCACGCCGCGCTCGGCGGCGGCGGTCACGACGGCGTCGAGCTCGGCCACGGCGTCGTCACCGACGGTGTGGATCGGGCCGAGGGGCCGGCGGAACACGGCCCAGAGGGCGTACGCGGTGAGCAGGTTGGGGTCGATGCCGTCGGGGGCGGTCTCGTGGGCGTCGTGCGCGGACGAGGGCGCGGTGGAACTCATGGAATCCATTGTCCTATCGGTTGCCAGGGTGTTGGCCGCCCCGCATCCTGTGGACCGCGCTCGGGCGGTCTACCGCCGTCGGAGCACCGCTACGACGATACCCCCGACCACCGCCACGCCCGCTGCGAGCCCGGCCAGGTACGGCACCGGCTTCTCGTCGATCCCGCGCTTGACCTTCGAGGCCGCGATCCCGATCTGCTTCGGCACGTTGAGCTTGTCCTCGATCGCGTCGAGGGTGTCGAAGAGCTGGGCGCGGGTCGCTGCGACGCGGTCGGCCAGGTCGTCGTGCTGATCGGTCACGTGGTTCCTCCGAGGGGGTGGTGCGGGTCCGAGCCGCTAGAAGCGGCCACCGACGTCCGGCTTGCGGGTGCCGTACTGGGTCGGCGGGGTCGGCTTCTTGCCCAGGCCCTTCACCGCGTTGACGTCGTTCTTGACGCTGTCGATCGTGCGCTTCGGCGTGATCGGCAACCCGGTCTTCAGGCGCCTCCAGCCGAGGAGCCCGAGGATCGCGGCCACGAGCAGCATCGCGACGGCGATCACCAGCGCCGCGAGCCACGCGGGCATCACGGTCGCCAGCCCCATCACGGCGGCGGTCAGCAGGACGCCGATCGCGTACAGGACGATGACGAGCGCGCCCACGAGCAGACCGGCGGCGAGACCGAAGATCTTCGCCTTGGTCAGCATCTCGGCCTTGAGCAGGTTCAGCTCGCCCTTGACCAGCTCCTTGACGAGCTTGGGGACGTCGCCGACCAGGCCGAACAGCGAACGCGGCTTGCGGTCGCGGGTGTCGGTCATGAGGTGGCGTTGTCCTTCTTCTGGCCGACCTTGCGGACGACCTTCTTCGTCTGCTCACCGACGAACTCGGCGACGTCCGGGGTCTTGTCGGCGATGAAGTCCTCGGCGACGTGGACGCCCTTCTGGACGCCGTTGCTGTTCCAGATCTTGCCGCTGACGGTCTTGATCTGCTCGTACCGCGCCCGTCCGGCTCGCGATCCCAGGACGTACCCGAGTGCGGCGCCGGCGACGAACAGGAGCTTGCCTCGCATCTGCGATTCCTCCGTTGGGTCAGTGTGCGGTGGTCATGCGCCGAACGGAATACGTCCGGCGTTCCTGCAACAGTAGCCCTCCACCAGGGTGGGGTCCGCTCAGGAATCCAGGATGTGCTCAGCGGCGGCGCGCGATGAGGCCACGATCCCGGCGAGCCCCCGGCCGGTCGAGGCCTCCCCGATCGCGACGACCCCCTCCGCCAGACCGGCTGCGGTCGTGTCCGGGCCGTACCAGCGGACCCGTGTGGCGCCCACGACCGCGCCCGGTGCGACCGGCACGCCGAGCAGGGCGGTCGCGTCGCGGGTCGCGCGGGTCCCGGTGGCGTCGGTGGGGTCGACCGGGAGGCTCGTGGCGACGTCCGCCCCGCCGGTCGCGTCGGTCGCGTAGCTGAGTCGCAGGACGTGTCGGCCCGCGGCCGCCTCGGCGAGCCACGGCCACTTCACGGTCGCGTGCGTGATCGCCTTGGCAGCGACCCCGGTGGCGTCGGGGTGCACGAGCATCCCGGTCCCCCGTGGCGCCGCGTCCAGCTCGGGCTGGTCGACCACGAGGGTCACCAGCTCGATGCCCGTGCGCGCGGCCGGGGTCGTGCGAGCAGGATCCGGTGTCGAGGCGAGCACGTGCTCGGCCGGCAGACGCTCGGTCAGCCCGTCAGCGGAGACGATCTCGACCGCGTGCTCCTCGATCGCGGTCGCCCGGGTGTGCAGCCGGACGTCGACGCCGTACGTCTCGAGGTCGGCGACGAGTTCGTCCACGAGCCGGACGATGCCGCCACGGAGACCCTGCACCGCCGACCCCGCGGTCGCCCGGGCCCGGAGTGCGAGGACGGCGCGGGCCAGGGAGCCGTCGCGGAGCAGTGCAGCCCGGAGCCCGGGCGCCACGCGGTCCGGGTCGAGGCGGTCCGGGTGCGTGGAGTGCACGCCCGCGACGATCGGCACGACCAGGTCGTCGAGGACGCGTTCGCCCATGCGCTTCCGGACCAGCTCGCCGAGTGTCGTCGCCTTCGCACCGACGAGCGACGGCAGCAGGGAGTCCATCTGCGCCCGGAACGCGGCCCGCTGTCCGACGACCGCGAGCACGTCCGCCGCCATCGGGCTGCCCGGGATCCCCAGCAGGCCCGTCGCGGGGATCGGGAAGGTGCGGCCGTCGCGGGTCATCAGCCAGGCACCGCGGGGATCGGGAGTGGTGACGTCGTTGCCGAGCCCGAGCTCGATCGCGAGCCGTCCCACCGCGTCGTTGCGGGTCGCGAAGGAGTCGGCGGCCATGTCGAGGTCGAGTCCGGCGACCGTGTGCCGTCGGACCATCCCGCCGAGCACACCGGAGGCCTCGACGAGCACCACGTGCGCGCCGCCCTTCGCGAGGTCCCGGGCGGCGACGAGACCGGCGACCCCGCCGCCGACCACGACGACGTCGGTCACGCTGCGGCTCCGTCCGTCCCGTCGCCGAGCTCGTGGACGAGCGCCACGATCCGGGTGAGCACGGCCGGGTCGGTCTCCGGGGGCACCCCGTGCCCGAGGTTCACGACGTGCGCACGGGCCGCACCACCGCGGCGGACGACGTCGCGCACGTGGGCCTCGAGCACCTCCCACGGCGCGGAGAGCATCGCCGGGTCGACGTTGCCCTGCACAGTGACGCCCGTGCCGACGCGGCGGACGGCCTCGTCGAGCGGCAGGCGCCAGTCGACCCCGACCGCGTCGACGCCCACCGAGTCGGTGCCGAGCGTGGTCATGTCGCGCAGGACCTCGCCGCTGCCGACGCCGAAGTGGATGCGGGGGACGCCGAGGTCGGCCACGTGCGCCAGCGCCGCCGCGGAGTGCGGTGCGACGGACTGCACGTAGTCGGCGCGGGACAGCGAGCCGACCCACGAGTCGAAGAGCTGCGCGGCCGAGGCACCCGCGAGCACCTGCGCCCGGAGGAACGCCCCGGACACGTCGGCCGCCCAGGCGAGCAGGCGCGACCAGGTCTCCGGGTCCGAGTGCATGAGCGTGCGGGCGCGGATGTGGTCCTTCGACGGGCCGCCCTCCACCAGGTAGGCGGCCAGGGTGAACGGGGCACCCGCGAACCCGATGAGCGGGGTGTCCCCGAGCTGTTCGACGGTGCGTGCGACGGCCTCGGAGATCGGGGCGAGCGCTGCCGGGTCGAGCTGCTCGAGCGCATCGACGTCCGCCGCCGAACGGATCGGGGAGCCGAGGACCGGGCCCCGGCCTGGGACGATCTCGACGTCGACGCCCGCGAGCTTGATCGGGACGACGATGTCGCTGAAGAAGATGCCGGCGTCCACCCCGTGCCGGCGCACCGGCTGCAGGGTGATCTCCGACGCCATCGCCGGGTCGAGGCAGGCGTCGAGCATGGCCGTGCCGACACGGAGTTCGCGGTACTCGGGCAGCGATCGACCCGCCTGGCGCATGAACCACACCGGCAGGGTCTCCGGACGGTCACCGCGGAGCGCACGGACGAGCGGCGAGCCCGACGTGCGCCCGGAGACGAGCGGGTGCGAGGCGGGGAGGGAGCTGGTCGGTGCGTCGGTCACCGCATGATTCTCCCATCGGCGAACGGAACGTATCCCGTGCACGCATGATGCAGACCGGAGCCGGGCGGAACGCGGGTTACCATGGAAGACGTGCTCATCTGTCTCACGGCGTCGCACCGCAACGCCAGCTTCGATCTCCTGGAGCGACTGAGCATCGGCGCACCGACCGCCGCGAGCCGTCTCGTGACGGACTCCGACGTGCTGGACGGGGCCGTCGTCCTCGCCACGTGCAACCGCTTCGAGGCCTACCTCGACATCGCGGGCGACGACCGCGACTCCGCCGTCTCGGCCACCGTCGACGCCGTCGCCACCGCCAGTGACCTCGACCCCACCGAGGTCCTGCAGTCCGTCAACGTGCTCGGCGGCAAGGACGTCGTGCAGCACCTCTTCGCCGTCTCGAGCGGCCTCGAGTCCGTCGTCGTCGGCGAGACCGAGATCTCCGGGCAGGTCCGTCGCTCGCTCGAAGACGCCCGCTCGAACGGCACCACCACCTCGGACCTCGAGCGCCTCTTCCAGGAGGCAGCGCACACGTCCCGCGGCGTGAAGACCCGCACCCGGATCGGCGCCGCCGGCCGCTCGCTCGTGCGCCTCGGCCTCGAGCTCGCGTCGTCCCGCATCACCGACTGGGCGCACACCCGGGTGCTCCTCATCGGCACGGGCAGCTACGCCGCGACCACCATCGCCGCACTGCGCGACCGCGGAGCCACGACCATCCAGGTCTTCTCGCCGTCCGGTCGCGCCCCCTGGTTCGCCGCGAAGCACGACCTCGTCGCGGCCCACGACCTCCGCCGGGCCATCGGCACGAGCGACGTCGTCATCACCTGCACCTCGAGCGAGGTCCCGGTCGTCCAGGCCTCCGACCTCGACGACGGCGTCCGCCGCATCGTCATCGACCTCGGGCTCCCCCGCAACGTCCACCCCGACGCGGCAGCCGTCGACGGTGTCGAGATGCTCGACCTCGAGACGATCAGCATCCACGCCCCGGTCGCCGAGCTGAACGCCGAGTCCGAGGCCCGCGCGATGGTCGACGACGCCGTTTCCCGCTTCCGTGCGCAGGCGCTCGAGCAGTCGACCACGCCCGCGCTCGTGGCCTTCCGCAAGCACGTGTTCGACATCCTCGACGACGAGATCGACCGCGCCACGCGCCGCGCCGACGGTGACGACGCGGCGGCCGAGCAGACCGAACGAGCCCTCCGGCACCTCGTCGGCGTCCTGCTCCACCGCCCCTCCGTCCGCGCACGCGAACTCGGCCGCGCCGGACGCGGCGAGGAGTTCGTCGGCGCACTCGACACCCTGTTCGGCGTCCGACCCGAGCCCGAGGCGGAACTGCCGTCGCCCGTCGTGCCCCTCGCGGAGCGCACCGCGCCCGAGCGATCCGACCGGGACCGAGCCGACGAGGCGGACGCGAGCTGAGCCTCCCGTCCGACCCGGTGACCCTGCGCGTCAGTGCGCTGCTGCTGGTGCGTGACCGGCGCGTGCTCATGGTGCGCGCGCGAGCGCGCGACGTGCTCTACCTGCCGGGCGGCAAGGCCGAGCCGCACGAGACCGACGTCGAGGCCGTCATCCGCGAGGCGTTCGAGGAGACCGGCCTGCGGCTCACCGCCGACGACGTCGATGCCTTCGGCACCGTCACGGAGCCCGCACACGGGCAGGCTCCGGGGACGATGGTCGCCATGGCGCTGTTCCTCGTCCGGCCTGGAGGCACGCTGGACTCCGCCACGCCCGTCGCCTCGGCAGAGGTGGACGAGGTCGAGTGGGTCACCTCCGCGGACGCGGACCGGTGCCCGCCGGCGGGCGTCGAGACGCTCCGACGGCTCGTCGCGGCGGGACTCGTCGACTAGTCGTCGGACCGGGGCGGCGCAGCCGGAACGCGACGATTCGGCGGGGCCAGGGCAGTGTCTCCGACCGGTGACGCCAACCGACGTTCCAGCAGGGTCAGCGCGCCGATCACCGCGTCCGCCTCGAACACCCGGTTCCTCCGGCCCGCAGATCGCTGCGCGAGGACACCGCGCTCCACGAGGACCGACAGTGCGGTGTTCGCCGCTTGTTCGCTCTTGCCCGTCGCGACCGCGAAGGTGTGCACGGTCATCACCGGCATGCGCGGGCCCAGCTCGAGCACCGACCATGCTGCGGAGTCCGAGCGCACGCCGACGAGCGCTCCGCGCCAGCCGTCCTTGATCTCGGCAATCCGCGCTTCGAACTGCCCCATCCGGTCGACCACCTCCGCCATCGCGTCGGCGAAGAGCCGCACGAACTGGCCCGCTGCCGACTGCGCCGAGTCGCTGTCGGGAGCCGAGGTGTGACGGAACCGCTGGAGCGCTGCCTCGTACTCGGCTGCCCTCGTCGCCAGCACCAACGACACCGGCGGTGCCGAGTGGACCGTCACACCTCGCGAGCGGAGCACGGCGTGGATGAGGCCCCGGCCGATGCGTCCGTTGCCGTCGGCGAACGGGTGGATGGTCTCGAACTGCGCATGGGCGATCGCCGCGATCGCCATGGGAGGGAGCACGCTGGTGTTGATGAACTGCACGAGGTCGTCGAGCAACCCCGGCACTCGTTCCGGGATGGGCGGGACGAACACCGCCGAGGCCGGCGTCGGGCCACCGATCCAGTTCTGGATGCTCCGGACCCGTCCGCCGAGTTCGGGAGTGGTGGTTGCTGCCATGAGGCGTCGGTGCGCTTCCAGCACGATGTCGATCGTCACCGCTCGCCCCGGAACGACCGCCTCGGTGAGGTACGCCATGGCATCGATGTTGCCGAGCACCTCGCGCGCCGTGGTCCACGGGCCTGTCGGGCCCTGATCGCGGACTTCCTCCTCGAGGAGCTTCCGGGGAGAGACCTCGAGGCCCTCGATCATCGACGAACCAACGGCTTCCGCACGGAGGAGCATCCGACCGAGCGCGTCCGCGGACCCCAGGACGGTCGTCCGTGTCTCGGACTCGGCGAGCGCAACCGTCGCCTCGAGGACCGCTCGACCGTCGATGTCCGTCAGTGCGTGAGGTCGCGCGGCAAGACGATCCGGGACGTAGGCGTCGAAGACCATCGGCGCCCTGAAGGCCCGCGACGGAGAGCCGGGGTCACCCGGCCGCCGGACGGTCTCGTAGGAAGCCATGTCCTGATGATCCCATGATCAAGCTTGTGGTCACAAACTTGATCATGGCCCGGCATCAGGAAGGATTGGAACCGGTCTCGGTGTCCGTGTAGTGGCCGACCTCGCCGTCCGGCGTGGGCTCGGCCTCGCCGGGGATGTCGGATTCGACGTACTCGCCCTCGCCGTCGCCGCCCTCGGGACGGGTCTCGCCGGGGATGTCGCTCGAGACGAACTCGCCGGCCGGCTCGTTCGACGCCACCGGGGTCTCGCCGGGGATCTCGCTGTCCGTGAAGGAACCCGCGCGCGGCTCGACGCCGTCCGAACGGCCCTCGTCGCCCCGTGCCTGTTCGTGCTTGCCTGCCATGTCGACCTCCGTTGCTCGTGCGCTGGTGTTGCTCGTGCGCTGGCGCGCGTGCTCCGGAGTGTGCTCGTGACGGCTGGGTGCCACCCGAGTCGTGTACCCCGGCACGGTGATTGCGTTGGGACATGCAACGTCGCGTTCGTCCGGTCCTCTTCGTCGCCGCCGGCTTGGCCGCGGTCGGGCTCCTCGCCGGGTGCTCGTCGGGTGGCACCGCGACACCGACGGCGACGGCCACGAAGACCGTCACTGCGGCACCGTCGTCGTCCTCGCCGTCCGCCACCACGTCGACCCCCGCGGCGGCGACGCCGACACCCGCGGGTGGTGCGGGCGCCGGGACGGCGGTGTGCCCCGCATCCTCGTTGACGGGGAGCATCGCTGCCGGCAGCGGCGGTGCGGCCGGGAGCACGTACGTGCACCTCGTCCTGCGGAACACCGGGTCCTCGACCTGCACGCTGCAGGGCTGGCCCGGGGTCTCGTTCGTCGGCGAGACGAACGGCACCCAGCTCGGGAACGCCGCCTCCGAGGACCGTGCCTCCGCGCACCCGACCGTCACCCTCGCAGCCGGGCAGAAGGCGGTGGCACCACTCAGGATCACCAACGCCGAGAACTACCCGTCCGGGCAGTGCGACCCGATCTCGCCCGACGGCCTCCGCGTCTACCCGCCCGGGTCGAAGCAGTCACTGTTCGTGGCCGCGACCGAGTACACCGCGTGCCGGTCCACCGCCGTCACCGTGCTGAACGTGCAGGCGCTCGTCCCGGAGGGCCAGGCCGCCGACTGACGTCTGCGACGATGACCGCATGGTGACGATCACGGCGGAACTCCCGGGACGGGACGAGCTCCTCGGCCTGTACGACGGCGTCGGGTGGACGACCTACACGCGGGACCCGGACGCGCTCCTCGCCGCGGTCGCCGGGTCGCACCTCGTGCTGACGGCCCGAGTCCACTCGGGTGCACTGGTCGGGCTCGTCCGGACGGTGTCCGACGGTGTGACGATCGTGTACGTGCAGGACGTGCTCGTGCTGCCGTCGCACCAGGGAGCGGGCATCGGTGGGCGCCTGCTCGATGCCGTCCTCGAGCGGTACGCCCACGTTCGGCAGACCGTGCTCCTCACCGATGCCGAGCCGGGCCAGCGGGCGTTCTACGAGTCGCGGGGGCTCGTCGAGGTGCACGACGTGGAACCGCACCCGCTGCGGTCGTTCGTGCTGCTCCGCTAGGACTCGGGATCGTCCAGGAACTCGCGGACCTCCTGCGCGCACCGACACGCGACCGCGAACTTCGCCGCCCACCGAAGGGCCTCGTCCCGGGTTGGGAGGTCGAGGATGCAGAAACCCCCGATGAAGGTCTCCTTGCCCGGTCGGACGGCTGGATCGTGGACGGTGCCGTCGACGTCGACGACCGCACCACCCGCAGCCTCGGGCAGTCCGCCGCCGAACACCCAGACACCGGCGGCCTTCGCCTCGCGCAGGACGGCGTGCGTGGCCTCGGACACGGCGTCCAGCTCGGCCATCGGGAACACCATCGTTCCCTCGTCGAAGGAGATCAGGTACTTGCTCACGGGCGCGACAGTACGCTCGTCGGCGTGGACCAGCTCACCTCACCGGCCCTCGTCGCCGCCGCGGCGGATCTGCTCGGCCGGTCGCTGACCCTCGACCGCGAACTCACCGGCGGTCAGCACGCCCGGACCCTCATGGTCGTCGACGGCGACACCCGGGTCGTGGTCCGGATGTTCCCGCGCGGCGACGACGCGGTCCGGCGGGAGCGTGAGGTGCTGCGACGGGTCGGCCCCCTCGGACCGCTCGCACCGCGGCTCCTCGCGCACGGTGCGGCGCAGGGACACCCGGTGATCGTCACCGACGCCGTACCCGGCGGTCCGCCGGCGCCGGACCTCGACCCGGTCGTGATCGGCGAGCGGATGGGCACCGCCCTCGCCGCGATCCACAGCCTCGATCCGGTCGGGCTGCCCGACGAGTCACGCCAGCCCACACGGCGCGCGGGACGACTCGCCACGAACGCGCACGAGGCCTGGCGCGAGGTCGACCTCGACCGGGTGCTCACCCACGGTGACTTCTGGAGCGGCAACACCCTCTGGGAGGGTGACCGGTTGACGGGGATCGTCGACTGGTCGGGTGCCATGTCCGCCCCGCGCGGCGTGGACGTCGCCTGGTGCCGGCAGGACCTCGTGCTCCTCGGGTCCACGGTCGCCGCGGACCGGTTCCTCGACGCCTACGAGCGCGCGACCGGCAGACGTGTGCGCGACGTGCGCGCCTGGGACGTCATCGCCGCGGCTCGGGCAGACGCGTACGTCGAGACCTGGGCACCGAACTACGCCGGCATCGGGCGGCCCGAGGTCGACGGTCGCGTGCTCCGGTCGCGCTTCGACGCATGGGTCGGTTCCCTCATCGGCACGCGGCTGCAGCGCTGACGTCAGCGCACGGCTGGCTCGTGCACGACCTCGAGCACCTCGGTACCCAGGGTCCGCATCGCCTCCACCACCGCGAGCCGGCGCTGCAGCGAGGCGTCGTCGAACGTGACGGTCACGGCGTAGCTCACGGACGATCCGGGTCCGCGGAGGATCCCCGCCTCGGCACGGACCCCCGTGCTCGACCCGGTGACGGCCACGACCTGGAGCCCGTGGTCGAGTGCACGGTGCGCGAGCGGGTCCAGCCCGAACGAGCCCGCCACGAGGCTGAGGTCGCTCGCGAGTGACAGCCACCCGAGCACGCGGTTCGACACGGCTTCGTCCACGACCTCGCCGAGGGCCAGCCCGCGCATCAACCAGGCGAGTTCACCCGTGGGCGCGACGGACGCGTCCGGGGCGTCGTCCGGCCCGCGGCGGTCACGGACCCGGTCGATGAGGGCGGTCCGCTCGATCCCGAGCGACTCCGCGCGCTCACGGACCGCGTCGATCCCGACGGTCGACAGCAGGGCGTTCATCGCCCACGCGTCAGCGTTCGCACCGACGAGGGTCGCGAGGTCGGGCACCTGCATCGTCGGCTCCTGCAAGAACTGCCAGAGCCCGGCACCCGTCGCGGTGTCGCGCGCCATCCGCTGCAGTCGGTCGCCGTGCAGTCCGCCGTCCTCCAGGCGCGCGGCGACCTCGACGAGCAGCAGCACCCGACCGAGACTCGCCACCGGCTGGACGAGCGTGTCGTCCACCGCCAGCAGCGACTTCCCGGTCGAGGTGTCGATGACGGACGCACTGACGGACGCACCGTCGCGCGCGATCGTGCCCAGTGCCTCCAGGGTGGACGCGAATCGTTCGTCGACGCCGCCGCGGTGCCGACCGCGCGCACGACCGTCGGCACCGCCGACGTGCTGTCGTCGACGCGACCGTCGAGCCGCTCCCGGTTCCGACGACGGAGCCGCGTCGGGCTCGGCCATCACCAGATCGAGACGCGCTGGGCCGGGTCGAGGTACATCGCGTCCCGCTCCGTCACGCCGAAGGTGTCGTACCAGACGTCGATGTTGCGGACGACCTGGTTGCAGCGGAACTCGTTCGGCGAGTGCGGGTCGATGCTCAGGAGCCGGGCTGCCTCCTCCGGGCGGATCGCCATCCGCCACGCCTGGGCCCAGCTGAGGAAGAACCGCTCGGCGCCGGTCAGACCGTCCACCACCGGCGGCTCCTGTCCGTCGAGGGACAGCAGGTACGCCTTCCACGCGATCGACAGGCCGCCGAGGTCACCGATGTTCTCGCCGATCGTCAGCGCACCGTTGACGTGACCGTCCGGGACCTCGGTCGGGACGAGCGCGTCGTACTGCGCGATCAGT
This sequence comes from Curtobacterium sp. 314Chir4.1, assembly GCF_900215175.1. Taxonomy (NCBI): domain Bacteria; kingdom Bacillati; phylum Actinomycetota; class Actinomycetes; order Micrococcales; family Microbacteriaceae; genus Curtobacterium; species Curtobacterium sp. 314Chir4.1. Next base: position 592,573 of record NZ_OCMI01000004.1, on the reverse strand, counting down.
GCCCTCGTGCGCTCCTCGAACGCGACCCGGTCGGCCTCGGTCCACCAGTCCTCGAGCCGCCCGTCGCCGTCGTACTGCGAGCCCTGGTCGTCGAATCCGTGGCCGATCTCGTGCCCGATGACGGCTCCGATCGCCCCGTAGTTGGCGGCGGCGTCACGCCCGGCGTCGAAGAACGGGAACTGCAGGATCGCGGCCGGGAAGACGATCTCGTTGAAGCCGGGGTTGTAGTACGCGTTGATCGTCTGCGGCGTCATGAACCACTCGTCGCGGTCGATCGGCTTGCCGATCTTCCCCAGCTCGCGGTCGACCTGGAACGACGCCACGGCGCGGACGTTGCCGATGAGGTCGTCGGCCGTCACCGGGAGTGCCGAGTAGTCGCGCCACTTCACCGGGTAGCCGATCTTCGGCGTGAACTTGTCGAGCTTGTCGAGCGCCCGCGCACGGGTCTCGTCGGTCATCCACTCGAGCGCCGTGATGCTCTGCCGGTATGCCTCGACGAGGTTCGCGACGAGGACGTCCATCGTCGCCTTCGAGGTCTCGTCGAAGTGCTCCTGCACGTAGATGCGCCCGACGGCCTCGCCCATCGCGCCCTCGACCAGGGAGACGCCACGCTTCCAGCGCTCGCGCTGCTTCGGCGCACCGGTGAGCGCGGTGCCGTAGAAGGAGAAGTTGGTCGCCGAGAACGCGCTCGTCAGGTACGCCGCGGAACCACGGATCACCTGCCAGCGGAGCCAGTCCTTCCAGCCGTCCAGCGGTTCGGTGCGGAGCAGCTCCGCCAGGCCCGTCACGAACGAGGGCTCCCGGACGACGACGGTCGAGAAGGCGCCGGAGGGGGCGTCGATGGCCTCCCACCACAGCTGCAGGTCGATCCCCTCGGCGAGCGCCGCGACCTCGGCCCACGGCAGCTTGTTGTAGGTCTTCTGGCTGTCACGCGTGGTGACGTTGTCCCAGTGCTTCGACGCCAGCGCGGTCTCGAGGGCGATGACGTGCTCGGTGCGGTCGCCGCCGTCCTCGAACCCGGCGAGGGGGAACATCGCGGCGACGAACTCGCGGTACTTCGTGCGGATGTCGGCGAAGCGGTCCTCGCGGTAGTACGACTCGTCGGGCAGCCCGAGGCCGGACTGCTCCAGGAACACGACGTAGGACTCGGGGTCACCCGGGTCGTTGTCGACGAAGAGCTGCAGGAAGCTCGGCAGACCGAGCCGCTCGAAGCGCCCGACGATCCGGATCACGTCGTCGGTCGAGTCGATCGCGGCGATCTCGGCGAGCAGCGGCTCGATCGGCGCGGTGCCGAGGGCCTCGAGCCGTTCCTCGTCGGTGAAGCACGTGAAGAGGTCGCCGACCTTGCGCTCCTCGGTGCCCGGTGCCGCCTGCTGCGAGCGCTCGATGATGTCCCGCACGGCGATCTCGGCGGCTTCGGCCAGCACCGTGAAGGAGCCGTACCGCGCCTTGTCGTCCGGGATCGGCGTCGCGTCGACCCACGAGCCGTTCACGTGGCGGTACAGGTCGTCCTGCGGGCGGACCGTGGCGTCCAGCTCGTCGGTGTGGATCCCGGAGGTGCTTGCGACGTCGGTCATGCGGTCCACGATAGCCACCGCCGCCACGATCGAGCAGGACGACCGCCGTCACCTGTGGAAACATGCCGGTACGGTCGTCGCATGGGACTTCCGTAGAAGCTGCACGGGGACGGCGCGACCGTCTCCTCGACGACGATCGTCGCGCCGGACGAGCGCCTCACCTGGGGCCGGACGATCGGCCTCGGCGTGCAGCACGTGGTCGCCATGTTCGGGGCGACGTTCCTCGTCCCGCTGCTGACCGGGTTCCCGCCGTCGACGACGCTGCTCTTCAGCGGCATCGGCACGATCCTGTTCCTGCTGATCACCGGGAACCGGCTGCCGAGCTACCTCGGCTCGTCCTTCGCCTTCATCGCGCCGATCGCCGCCGCGACGAAGATCGGCGGCATCCCGCTCGCGCTCTCCGGGATCATCGTGGTCGGCGCCCTGCTCGCGATCGTCGGTGCGGTCGTACACCTCGCGGGTGCCGGGTGGATCGACCGGCTCATGCCGCCCGTGGTGTCCGGCGCGATCGTGGCACTCATCGGGTTCAACCTCGCACCGTCGGCCCGCGACAACTTCACGAAGGCGCCGGTGGTGGCACTCATCACCCTCGGCGCGATCATCCTCGTGACGGTCCTGTTCAAGGGCCTGATCGGACGGCTGTCGATCGTGATCGGCGTCGTCGTCGGGTACGTCGCGGCGCTCATCGCCGGCGAGGTCTCGTTCGCCGCCGTCCACAAGGCAGCGTGGATCGGCCTGCCGGAGTTCACGGCGCCCGCGTTCGACCCGTCGCAGCTCGCGATCTACCTGGCGTTCGTGCCGGTCGTCCTGGCGCTCGTCGCCGAGAACGTCGGGCACGTGAAGGGCGTCGGGCAGCTGACCGGCCGCGACCTCACCCCGCTGACCGGTCGGGCGCTCTTCGCCGACGGCGTCTCCACCGTGCTCGCGGGCCTCGGCGGCGGCTCGGCGACCACCACCTACGGCGAGAACATCGGCGTGATGGCCGCGACCCGGGTGTTCTCGACGGCGGCGTACTGGGTGGCGGCGATCGTCGCCGTGCTGCTCGGGCTCTCCCCGAAGATCGGCGCCGTCATCTCGTCGGTCCCGCCGGGGGTCCTCGGCGGCGCGACCACCGCGCTCTACGGGCTCATCGGCGTCATCGGCATCCGGATCTGGGTCGAGAACCGCGTCGACTTCTCGAAGCCCAAGAACCAGCTCACCGCGGGCATCGCACTCATCATCGGGATCGCGGACTTCACGTTCTCGTTCGGCGAGGCGAGCTTCGGGGGCATCATCCTCGGCACGGTGGCCGCGATCGTCGTCTACCACCTGATGGACCTCGTCGGCCGGGCTCGCGGCACCGACGAGCCGACGCCGACGGCGTCCGACGCCGCGCACGCGGCGACCGGCGGCATCCCAGCGGATCCGCGACAGGACTGACCCGGCCGTCTCGTCCCGGCACCCGACGTGTCGAGGCGGGTCGCGCCTCCAGGCCGACGCTCAGCGCAGCCCGGTCAGCCCGATGACGAGCTGCACGACGCCGAGGACGACCAGGACCACCACGAGCGCGTGCGCACCCCACCGCGCGATCCACGAGCGCACGGCCTCGAGCGGCCGCTCGGCCCGCGGACCGAGCGCGACGGCGAGGACGACCGGCAGCAGCACGACGACGCCGGACGCGAGCACGAACACCGCGCCGACCCCGACCGTCGAGGCGGCCCGCGGGTCCGCGTCGCCGAGCGTCAGGCCGGCCGCGAACGCCAGGACGACCGACTTCGGGCTGACGAACAGGAGCGCCCCCAGGCCGAAGGCGCGCCCCGGACCGAGTGCCTCCATCGCGTCCGCCCACCGCGTGCTCGCCGGTGAGCCGTCCGGCAGACGGCGGCGCACCCACTGCCACGCGGCGAGCACGAAGAGCACCACCGACGCGATGAGCGCGACCAGCGCCTGCACCGGTGGGCCGTCATCCGTCGCCGCCGGGAGCTGCTCACCCACGGACACCGCGACGACGAGGGCGACCGCCACCGCTGCCATCCAGCCCGCCGCACACGCGACGGCCGAGCCGTAGCCACGCCGATGCCCGAGCAGGAACACGACCGACGCCACCGGCAGGGGGCTGAGCGCGATGCCGACCGCTCCCGGAACCAGTGCGGCGATGTCCACGCTCGGAGCGTATCCCGGCCTGGAGGCGCGGGTCGGCTCCGCCCCGTCCGCGCGGCCAGCGGGGTGGCCGGCCCCAGTGCCCGTGCCGCGCACGCTCCGCAGCACGGCCAGAATGGGTCGGTGCCCGGACCGATGCGACCCGCAGTGACCACCGAGCGACGTGCCGTCGACCGCGACATCGTCCGCCTCGCGGTGCCGGCGCTCGGCGCACTCGTCGTCGAGCCGCTGTTCCTGCTGACCGACACCGCGCTCGTCGGCCACCTCGGTGCGACGCCGCTCGCTGCGGTCGGACTCGCGGGCGCCGTGCTGCAGACCGTGACCGGGCTCCTCGTGTTCCTGGCGTACTCGACGACCCCGGCCGTCGCGCGGGCGCTCGGGGGCGGGGACCGACGCGGAGCCGTGCACGCCGGCATCGACGGGATGTGGCTGGCCTTCGGGTTGGGGGTCGTCCTCGCGCTCGTCGGCTGGCCGCTCGCCGGACCGCTCGTCGACCTGTTCGGTGCGTCGCCCGACGTCTCGGCGGCCGCGACCGCGTACCTGACGGTCTCGCTCGTCGGACTCCCCGGGATCCTGGTCGTGACCGCGTCCACCGGGCTGCTCCGCGGGCTGCAGGACACGAGGACCCCGCTCGTCGTCGCGACCGTCGGGTTCGTCACGAACGGGCTGCTCAACGCCCTCCTCATCTACGGCGCCGGCTGGGGCGTCGAGGGGTCGGCGGCCGGCACCGTCATCGTGCAGTGGGCGATGGCGATCGTGTACGTCCGCATCGCCGTCCGTGCGGCCCGTGCGTCGGGAGCACCGCTGCGCCCCGGCGCCTCCGGTGTCGCGCGGGCGCTGCGCTCCGGCGCGTGGCTGTTCCTCCGGACCGCGTCGCTGCGCGTGGCGATGCTCGCGACCGTCGGGGCCGCCGCCGGGCTCGGGACCGCCGGACTCGCGACCACACAGGTGGGTCTCACGGTGTTCTCGACCCTGGCGTTCGCGCTCGATGCGCTCGCGATCGCCGGACAGGCGCTCGTCGGACACGGCCTCGGCGCGCGCGACCCCTCGCGCGTGCGGTTGGTCACCCGGCGCCTCGTCCTGCTCGGGATCGCCGGTGGTGCGGTGCTCGGTGTGCTCACCCTCGCCGTCAGCGGGGTGCTCGGGCCGGTGTTCTCCGACTCGTCCGCCGTGCGTGGCGCGCTGCCCGCCGTGCTCGTGCTCATCGCCGTCGGGATGCCGATCGCCGGGTACGTGTTCGTGCTCGACGGCGTGCTGATCGGCGCCGGGGACGCCCGGTACCTCGCGATCGCGGGTGGCGTGAACCTCGTCGTGTACCTGCCGCTGCTCTGGTGGGCGGGTGGGACCCTCGCTGGGCTGTGGGCCGCGTTCGCGCTCGGGTACATCGGTGTCCGGGCGGTGACGCTCGGGGTGCGGGCGCACCGCCGCGGATGGATCGAGGACGCACTGGCGCGGTGACCACCGAGGTCGGAGGTGGTCCGCGTCAGCGTCGTGTCAGCGCGGCGTGAGGGGTTCGGACCAGGGTAGTGTCGTGAACGTCCTCCTCGTGGTCCACCTCGTCCTCGTCGGTGTGCTCGCCGGCGAGGAGTTCATCGTCCGCTGGGGCGTGCAACCCGCGATCGCCGCCCTGCCCGACGACGCCCACGTGCGCACGCGCATCGCGTTGGTGCGGTCCCTCAAGGTCGTGGTGCCGATCGTGATGGTGCCGGCGGTGCTGGCGTCCGTCGCCGTCCTCGTGACGGCCGGGGCTGGCGAAGGACTCGGGTGGCGCATCGCCGCGATGGCAGCGCTGGTCGTGTTCGTCCTCGCGTCGTTCCTCGGGACCGTGCCGATCAACATCGGCGTGAACGACTGGGACCCGGCTGACCCTCCCGCGGACTGGAAGGACGTCGTGCGGCGGTGGGAACGCATCGACGTCCTCCGGTCGAGCGCCGCGGCCGTCGCGTTCGTCCTGTTCACCATCGCGCTCGTCGTGACGACGAGCTGACCCCGCTACTCCGGCGGAGCCGGAACCGGCCCCGTGGTGTCGCCGATCCGCAGCTCGGACCGGAACGCCGCCGGCACCGGCTCGTCCCCCTCGAGCATCGCCAGGGCAGCCCGCGCGGCAGCGCGGCCCTTCTGCTCGAACGGCTGCACCAGCGTCGTGAGCTGCCGGATCGGCGTGCGGTGCAGCAGGCTGTCGTCGACCGTGATGCCGTCGAACCCGACGACGCTGACGTCCTCCGGCACCCGGAGTCCGGCGTCGAGTGCGGCCGAGATCACCCCGACGGCGAGCAGGTCGCTCTGCGCCACGACGGCCGTCGGCGCGGTCGATCCGGGAGCGAACAGGGCCTCGCCGGCGATGCGCCCCTCCTCCACCGAGCTGCCGGCGGTCTCCACGGCGACGGCGTCGGGGTAGACCCCGCGGACGCCGCGTAGCCGTTCGAGGGTCGTGTGGGCGACGCCCTCGGCCTCGCGAGCCTCGTCGACGGCGCCCCGACGCCGGGCGGCGTCGAGCGGGAGCGTCACGATCGTCACGTCGGCGTGGCCGAGGTCACGGAGGTAGGCGGCCGCTCGTCGGGAGGCCTCGCGGTTGTCGAGGTGGATCGGCACGGCACCCTCGATCTCGTCCGCCTCGATCGCGACGACGGGGATCTGGCGTCGGCGGAGGACCGCGACCGCGGGGTCGATGCGGACGTTGCAGCCGACCAGCACCACGGCGTCCATCGGTGCGTCCACGATGGGTCCGGCACCCTGTTCGTCGTCGAGCGGGCTCCGGACGAGCAGCAGGGACGCACCGGCGGCACCCGCGACCTCGGCGATGCCGTCGAGCGTCAGGACGTTGACCGGGTCACGGAAGGCGTCGCTCAGGCGTTCGTCCATGACGACCCCGATGACGCCGGAGCGGCCGCGGCGCAGCGAGCGCGCACGTGGGTCGGGGCCGCCGTACCCGAGGTCGGCCGCTGCCGCGAGGACACGGGCCTTCGCGTCCTCCGACACCGGGCCGAGCCCGCTGAACGCGAGCGATGCGGTCGACGGTGCGACCCCGGCGGCACGCGCGACCGCTGCCAGCGTGGGACGCGCCCGCCGGGCCGGGCGCGACTCGCCGAGTCCTGTTGCCGGTTCGTCCATCGCCCGTTAGCGTAACCGGAAACAGCGGTCGAATCGATTCGATCCGACCGCAACACGCGCCCCAGCAAGGATCTCCGATGACGTTGACCCCCTCCCGGACCACCCCGACCACCAGGGCCTGGATCACCGCGGTGTTCGTCGTGTTCACGCTGTCCGGCCTGGACATCGCAACCTGGCTCGGTCGGATCCCGAGCGTGCGCGACTCCCTCGGAGCGAGCACGTTCGAGATGGGCCTGCTCGTGCTCGGCATGGCGGTCGGTTCGATCGGCGGCCTGACCTTCGCCGGGCACATCGTCGCGAAGCTCGGCGCACGTCGAGGCGTCCAGGTGGCCGCAGCGTGCCTGGCCCTCGGCATGGTCTTCGCCGGACTGGCCGTGAGCCTCGGGTGGGGCTTCGCCGCCATCTGGATCGCGCTCATCGCGTTCGGCTTCGGCAACGGACTCTGCGACGTGTCGATGAACGTGTCCGGTGCCGCTGCCGAGAAGGCCGGCGGACGCACGATCATGCCGCTCTTCCACGCCGCGTTCAGCCTCGGCACGCTCGCAGGCGCCGGTCTCGGAGCCCTCGCCGAGGCGCTCGAGGTCCCGGTCGCGTGGCACTTCATCGTCCTCGTCGTCGTCACGAGCGCCGCGATGCTCGTCGCCGTCACGAGGTTCCAGGACGAGCACCGGTTCGAGGAGCACGTCGCCACGGACACCAGCCCGGTGCCGATGCCGGTCAGCCGCTGGCAGGTCTGGGCCCAGCCGTCGACCCTGCTCATCGGCGTGATCGTGCTCGGCATGGCGCTGGCCGAGGGCTCGGCGAACGATTGGCTGCCGCTCGCGATGATCGACGGACACGGTCTCGACAACGCGGCGGGCGCCGCCGTTCTCACGGTCTTCCTCGCCGCTATGACGGTCGGCCGGGTGGCCGGCAGTCCGCTCATCGACCGGTTCGGCCGCGTTCCGGTGCTGCGGATCAGCGCCGCCGTCGCGGTCGTCGGCCTCGGCATGCTCATCTTCATCGACAACGTGCCGCTCGCGATCGTCGGAGTCGTGCTCTGGGGTCTCGGGGCGAGCCTCGGGTTCCCGATGGGCATGTCCGCCGCCGCAGACGACCCCAGGACCGCCGCCGCACGGGTCAGCGCCGTGGCGACGATCGGGTACGTGGCGTTCCTCGCGGGCCCGCCGCTCATCGGGTTCCTCGGCGAGCACGTGGGACTGCTCGGTGCGCTCCTGGTGGTCTTCGTGTTCATCATCGCGGCGGGACTCGCGTCCGGCGCCGCCCGTGAGCGCGGCGCCGCCGCCCGGCCGACCCGCCGGGGTGGCGACGTGGACGGCGGCGGTGAGCCGCGCCTCCAGGCCCGGAACGCCGACGTGACGGACAGCACCGACCGGGCGGACAGCACCGCAGGCGGTCGCGACGCCGGTTAGGCTTCCCGGGTGCGTCTCGTCATCGCCCGCTGCTCCGTCGACTACGCGGGGCGGCTCTCAGCCCACCTGCCGCTCGCGACCCGTCTCCTCATGCTGAAGGCCGACGGCTCCCTGCTCGTGCACTCCGACGGCGGCAGCTACAAGCCGCTCAACTGGATGAGCCCGCCCTGCTCCATCGAGATCACCGAACCGGACGACGAGCAGTCGAGCGCCGGCATCACGCAGGTGTGGACGGTCACGCAGAAGAAGACGCAGGACAAGCTCATCGTGTCCCTGTACGAGATCGTCACCGACGAGACCCACGACCTCGGCGTCGACCCCGGTCTGGTGAAGGACGGGGTCGAGGCGCACCTGCAGCAGCTCCTCGCCGAGCAGATCGAGCTCCTCGGGGACGGCCACACGCTGGTCCGCCGCGAGTACATGACCGCCATCGGGCCGGTCGACATCCTGGCGCGGGACGACGCCGGCGCGAGCGTCGCGGTCGAGATGAAGCGCAACGCCAACATCGACGCGGTCGAGCAGCTGACGCGGTACCTCGAGCTGATGAACCGCGACCCGCTGCTCCGCCCGGTGCAGGGCGTGCTCGCGGCGCAGACCGTGGCACCGCAGGCGCGCACCCTCGCCGAGGACCGCGGCATCCGCGTCCTCGTGCTCGACTACGACGCGATGCGCGGCATCGAGGGCGGGCATACCCGCCTGTTCTGAGCCGCCAGCGGGCGGGACTGCACCCACCGCCCCGCCCGTTCTGAACCCGGCCTGGAGGCGCGGGTCGGCCCCGCCACGTCGGTCCCGGCCCGCGCCGGTAGGGTGGGCAGGACATGACCAGCCCGTTCAGCGCCATCCTCTTCGACCTCGACGGCACCATCAGCGACTCCGCGCCGGGCATCCTCGAGAGCCTCACGTACACGTTCCGGAAGGTCGGCGTCCCCGTGCCGGACCACGCGACGCTGATGTCGTTCGTCGGTCCCCCGATCATGGACACCTTCACGACCGCGATGGGCATGGACCAGGCGCAGGCCGAGCGCACCCTCGCCGTGTACCGCGAGCACTACTTCTCGCACGGCGCACTCGACTCCGCCATGTTCCCCGGCATCGACGTCGTGCTCCGCACCCTGCACGAGGCCGGACTGCCGATCTCCACGGCGACGAGCAAGCCCGAGACGCCGGCGACGTACATCCTCGAGCACTACGGCCTCACCGGTGACATCGACATCATCACGGGCGCGAGCGACGACGAGGTCCGGTCGAGCAAGGCCGACGTGGTCGAGGAAGCGCTCAAGCGCCTCGACGCCCGCGGGTTCGACACGAGCCGGCCGGTGCTCGTCGGCGACCGGCTGCACGACGTCGAGGGCGCGACGGTCCACGGCGTGCCGGTGGTCTTCGCCGAGTGGGGCTACGGCTCCCCCGCCGAGGCCGAGGGCACCATCGCGCAGGCGGCGACCCCGCTCGACCTGCTGCCGATCCTGCTGCCCGGCACGGTCGTCCCACGGTGAACGCCGCCGCTCGCACGGGCTTGCGCGGAGCCGCCTGGCTGCTGCCGGCCGCGATCGTCCTGATCGCGCTGAACTTCCGCGGCCCGATCGTCGCGACGGCTCCGGTGATCGGGGACATCCGGCTCGACCTCGGCCTCACCGCGACGATCGCCGGCCTCCTGACGACGATCCCGGTGCTGTGCTTCGCCCTCGCGACGCCGTTCGCCAGCTGGGTGATCGCCAAGGCCGACCCCGAGCGTGCGGTGTCCCTGTCGCTCGTCATCGTGCTGGCCGGCACCGTCGTCCGGTCGATGCCCTCCGCCGCCGCGCTGCTCATCGGCACCGCGATCATCGGCATCGGCATCACCATCGGCAACGTGGTCATCCCTGTGGTGATCCGGCGGGACACCTCCCCCGAGCGCGTCGGGCTCGTGACCGGCGTGTACACGTCGGCGCTCAACGTCGGGTCGATGCTCACGTCCCTCGCCACCGCACCGATCGCCGAGCTGTGGGGGTGGCCGATCGCCATCGCGGTCTGGGCGGTGCTCGCGGTCGTGGCCGGGTTCGCGTGGACGTACGCCGTCGGGGCGCGGGCCGCCTGGCTCCGACCGACGACGAACGAGGAACCGCTTCCGGTCACCGGCCCGATCGACCAGGTCCTCGACACGGGCGCGATCCGGACCGTCCGTGCGCAGCAGGCGGCTGCCGAGCCGGTGCGTCCCGCCCGACGTCTCATCACCTGGGGCCTGACCCTGGCGTTCGGCGGCCAGGCGTTTTCCTACTACGCCCTCACGGCCTGGATCCCGACGCTCCTGCACGACGAGATCGGGTTCTCGAAGGCATCGTCGGGTGCCAGTTCGTCCGTCTTCCAGATCCTCGCCGTCGTCGGCGCACTCGGCGTGCCGGTCCTCGCATCGAAGTGGCGGCCGCGGGCGATCATCTCGCTCGTCGCGTTCCTCTGGCTCGCGATGCCCCTCGGGCTGCTGTTCGCACCGCAGCTCTGGTTGCTCTGGTCGGTGCTCGGCGGCGCTGCCCAGGGTGGCGGCATCACGGTCATCTTCATCGTGATCGTCCGGATCGTGTCGAGCGACGCCGACGCCCGTCGGATGTCCGCGTTCGTGCAGGGCGGCGGGTACCTGATCGGCTCCGCGGGCCCGCTCGTCGCCGGGTCCCTGCACGGGGCCACCGGGGACTGGACGGCACCGCTGCTCGTCGTGCTCGTCGCGGTGCTCACCCTGGGTGTCGTGGGGACCGTCGCCGCCCGTCGCGTGTCCTGACCACCTGTCGGACACTCGCTGCGGGACGGGCGCACCCCGTGCCTCCAGGCCGGGCGTCAGCCCTCGAGCACCTCGCGCAACGAGAGCGGCCGGCGTCCCGTGACCCGCTCGACGTCGCCGGAGACCCGCGCGAGCGCCCCCTCGGCGATCGCAGTGTAGGTGCTCACCCAGGCGTCCGCCTGCCACGGTTCCGGGTTCCAGCGCGCCCGTGAGGCGTACGCCTCCTCCAGCGTCTCCGGGTGGTACGTGACCGTCCGGCCGCGGACCTCGGAGACCGTCGCCGCGGCCTGCTCGAGCGTGATCGCCGCCGGCCCGGTCAGCTCGTAGGTCCGGTCGAGGTGCGCCGCCGGGCTCCGGAGCACCTCGGTCGCGACACGCGCGACGTCCGCGCGGGCCACAGCCGCCATCGCCCCGTCGCCGGCCGGGCCGCGGATCACGCCGTCCTCGCCGACGAGGTCCTCGACGAAGTCCAGGTAGAACGAGTCCCGCAGGAACGTGTGCGCCATCGAGGTCGCCCGGATAGCCTGTTCGGTCGCCCAGTGGTCGCGCCCGAGCGTGAACGTCGCGTCCGCCGCGGCGCCCACGAACGACGTGTAGACGACGTGCTGCACCCCGGCGGTCGCGGCGGCGCCGACGAAGGCGCGGTGCTGGGCGAGGCGGTCCTCGGCCTCGGCAGCCGAGACCATGAGCAGCACGTCCACCCCGTCGAGGGCGGCGCGGCTCGCGTCGACGTCGGCGAACGACGCGACCGCGACCTCGGTCCCCGGCAGTTCCGGGGCGCGGGCAGCGTCGCGGACGATCATCCGGAACGGCACGCCGTCCGAGGCGAGCGCGCCAGCGACGGCGCCGCCGATCTTGCCGGTGGCGCCGGTGATGGCGATGGTCATGGCAGCTCCTGTTCGGTTCGTGTCGTGCTGGTGCGCAGCGCTTCGGCCCGCGTCGGTCTCGGGGTCACGTCCGCACCGTCCTGGAGGCACGGATCGCCGTGGGTGCGACCCTCGCCGCGTTCACGCCGTCGACCTCCACCGCCCAGCTGCGGGCCGCCTCGTGGTCGCGGCCGTGCCGCATGTGCCGGCCGACGAGGCGGTCGACGCGGACGTCGTCGTCGACGGCGCAGAACCAGGTCTCGGTGAACAGGTCGGCCAGCGCGGCCCAGGGTTCGGTGTCGTCGAGGAGGTAGTTGCCCTCCGACACGACCAGTCGGGTCGTGGCCGGGACGGCGATGCTGCCGGCGACGGGTTCGTCGACGCGCCGGTCGAAGTCCGGAGCCCACACGACCGGGCCGTCTCCGCGGTCCACCGGGTCCGCCGCCGCGAGCCGCCGGACGAGGGCCACGTAGCCCTCGCCGTCGAACGTGTCGATCGCTCCCTTGCGGTCGTGGCGTCCCAGGGCGTCGAGGGCGGCGTTCGACAGGTGGAACCCGTCCATCGGGACCTGCACGGCGGTCCCGGCGCCCAGTGCCGCGTCGACCGCCACGACCACACGCCGGGCGAGCGTCGACTTGCCCGCGCCCGGCGCTCCGGCGATCCCGAGGACCGTGCGCCCGCCACGCCCCGCGAGCTCGACGGCGCGCTGCACTGCCTGGTCGACGGACAGCTCGTGCGGGGTCACGCGTTCATCCTGGCAGAGCGCACCGACAGCGCCGGGCGGTGGTTCACTTGCCGCATGGTCGATGCGACGAAGGCGTTCAGTGGGTTCTCGGTCCGGGACGTGGCCGAGGCGAAGGCGTTCTACCTGGACGTCCTGGGGGTCGAGGTCACCGAGGACCACGGCATGCTGTTCCTGCAGCTCGGCGACGGCCACGGCGTGCTCGTCTACCCGAAGGGTCCCGCCCACGAACCAGCGACGTTCACGGTGCTGAACTTCCCGGTGGCCTCGGTCGACGACGCCGTCGACGAGCTCGCCGCGAAGGGCGTCGAGTTCCTGCACTACGACGGGATGACCGACGAGAAGGGTGTGAACCGGAAGGGCGGCCCGCTCATCGCGTGGTTCACCGACCCGTCGGGGAACGTCCTGAGCGTCATCGAGGAGTAGCCGTCAGCCGCGAAATTCTGTATGCAGAAAACTCGCACGGCGCTCCGGCCAGGCCCTAGATTCGGCCTCCCGACGGGCGGAGGGCCGGCCATGACACCACCGAAGATGCGCACCTTCACCCGCGACGAGCTGCACGCGCGACGAGCGGAGCTCTACCGCGAATGGAACCTCGACGAGCGCGAGTTCGCTCCCATCGAGGCCTGGCGCGAGCTCTTCCTCGAGGAGTACGTAGCGCAGGAGACCCTCAACGACATCTCGTTCCTCCTGGGAGAGCGGTGACGACCTCGGCGTTCTCCACGGCCGCGTCGAAGCTCGTCGAGCGTTCCCAGTCGCTGCTCGATCAGGCCCTTCCGGACCATCGAGCGGAGCTCACGACCAGCGACGGTCCCACGGGCGACTCGATCCTCTTGGTCGCGACACCGGCCGAGAGGCACGTCACGATCGAATTGTTCGCCGGCGGACACCACGTCGGGAACCTCTCCATGTCGATGCGACTCCGCTGGCGCTCGCACGAGCAGGCGCTCGTGGTCGACGAGAGCCGCTTCGGCCTCTTCCTCGCCGCCGATCGGCAGCCACTCGTCCGGTTCGAGTTCCAGGACGCGCTGACGGCGACCCCGCAGTCACACTGGCACTTCCACGCGGAGCGCGGGTCGTTCAGCGCGCTGCTCTCCCGCACGAGTGACGCCGGGACGGGCCGACGCGACCCGACCCGTCTCGCTTCGCTGCACTTCCCGCTCGGCGGCCCGCACTTCCGGCCGAGCGTCGCCGACGTGATCGAGTTCGTGATCGTGGAGTGCGGAGTCGACGCGCTGCCCGGGTGGCGACGCGCGGTGCACGACTACCGGACGCACTGGCGGCGGGACGAGGCCGCTGCGACCACACGACAGTTCCCGGCAGAGACCGCAGAGGCGCTCCGGCGGCTCGGATGGGTGGTCCGACCGCCAGCCCCACGAGCCGTCCCGCAGCCGTTCGTCACGGTGGGGGGCTCGATGAGCGGGCGGCTGGACCTCAGCGGGTGAGGGCGCCCGCCCAGCCGAGGGCGATCGGCACCACCAGGCCGTGACGGTGCCGGGGCAGGTCCGCGATCGGCAGCCAGTCGGCACGCTCGGTGGACCCGTCGGCCTCGTCCCGGAGCGCACCGCCCGTGATGGACACCCGGAAGACCACCTGCACTGCCTTCATCGGCCGACCGTTCGCGTGCATCCGACGCTCGGCGGGCACGACGTGGTGGCGCACACCGAGCAGTCCGCCGACGGCGACCTCGTACCCGGTCTCCTCCATGAACTCACGGACGACGGCCTGCTCCACGCTCTCGTCGAGTTCCACACCGCCGCCGGGCAGTGCCCACGTGCCCGCTTCGGGGTACCGCTGCATCGCGAGCAGGACCCGACCCTCGTGCGTGACCACGCCGTAGGCGGCGAGCCGGGTGTCGTAGTCCGTGTACTCCATCTCCCGACCATGCCAGGAAGCCGTGCGTGCGTGGGCGAGCCGCGCCGCGCCTCCAGGCCGGTCCGTCCGCAACGTGCGGACGGCGTCGTCAGACGGTCGCTGCGGCCGCAGCCCACCCCGCCCGCATCCGGGCCACCGCGCGGTCGAACCCGGCGAGGGGCTCGGCGTCGTCGCGGAGCATCGACTGCAGCTGGAGTCCCTCGTAGAGCGCGACGAGCTGCTCGGCGGCGTGCCGGGGTGAGGTGCCGCGGGGCTCACGCCCGGCGACGACGTCACGCACGAGGGCGAGGGTGACGTCCTCGAACGAGCGGGTGTACTGCCCGCGGAACCACCCGGCGGCAGGGTGTTCGGGGCTCGACGCCGCGCTGAGCAGGGCGGTCCGGAGGCGCACGAGGGCCGGTTCGTCGCGGCCGGCCTCGAGTCGTGCGCGCAGGTAGGCGACGGCGCCCGAGCGTTCGGCGACGACCCAGAGCGCCCGTCGGCTGCCGTTGTTCCACCGGTCCATCACGGCGACGACGAGGAGCTCCCAGAGCGGGAACACCCGCCGCACCGTGTCCTCGGGGACGCCGGCGTGCTCGGCGACCTCGGCCGGGCCGACGGTGTGGAAGTCGGCCACGCGGTACGCCTCGATCGCGCCCGTGACGATGCGGGCGCGCAGGTCGACGTCGGACTCGGGCATGCCGTCGATTCTCCGGGCCGGGTGGCGGGCCCGCGAGCCGCCAGTTCTGGGGTCGTGCCGGTGCCGCCACAGCGACAGCGTGCCGGGACGTCCGGCCGTCTGGTGCGCCAGGGCGACAGGTCCCCGCGGGACTCCGGCGGCAGACTGTCGCTTTCGCGGAACCTGCACGCGCCAGCCCGCGCCCAGCCCGCGTGCGTCCGGTCAGCCGCGGTCGAACGTCAGCGTCTCGTCGTCCGGCGCCGTGACCCGTCCGGTGCGCGCGAACTCGGCCCAGATCGCCCGGAACGCCCGGCCACGCCGTTCGACCTCCGGCCAGTCCCGCTCCGGCACGAACCGCGAGCCGGCCCACGCCGCACGACCGCCGAGCAGCAGCGGCAGGTCGCTCATGTGGACGGCCCCGGTCGGCTTCGTCGTGACGCCCCGGATCAGCCGGTACGAGGTGGCACGGCCCCCGGCTGCGCGGTGTCGTGCGGTGAAACGGCGGACGTCCCGCCCGTAGATGACGTCGGAGAGGGGCCGGACGAGCAGCCACCGCAGGAACGGCCGGACCAGCCGGGAGCGCGCGATCGTCCGGAGGACCGGGACGAGCGGCACGTACATGCCGGCCTCGTCGGTGCCCGAGCCGATCAGGACGTCGATGTCGGGTGCGACCGCGGACCACGCTGCGTCGAGGGACCGCTCGGCGGGCAGGGGCGCGTGACCGTACTGCGTGCCGTAGGGCATGCCGCCCGGCAGTCCGTACGGGGCGGCGGCGCGGGTCCCGACCGCCTGGCGTTCGAGCAGGTCGTCGAGCGGGGTGTCCGGGTGCAGGTTCCCGACGGCGCGGACCATGGCGGCGTTCATCCGTGCCCGCCCGCGGGACAGCCCGAGCGGTGCGCTCTGGATGATCGCCCGCCGGAAGAGTCCCGCCGTGCCCTCGCTGATCATGAGGTGCGCTGCCGCGTCCCCGCCGGCCGACTGGCCGAACACCGTCACCAGGTCCGGGTCGCCCCCGAACGCCGCGATGTTCGTCCGGACCCAGCGGAGCGACTCGACGAGGTCGAGCAGCCCCAGGTTCGCCGGCACGCGCTCGCCGTCACCGAGGAACCCGAGGATCCCGAGCCGGAACGTCACCGAGACGAAGACGACGCGCTGCTCGGAGACGAGGTCACGGGCGTCGTAGATCGGCACGTCCCCGCCGCCGATGACGTAGGAACCGCCGTGGATCCAGACCATGACGGGCAGTCGCTCGCCGGGCTGCACGTCGGCGGGTGCGGTGATCGACAGCCGTTGGCAGTGCTCGTCGACGACGAGGCCCTCGGCGGGCCGCAGCAGCTGGTCGACGAACGTCGCCTGGACCTGGGGTGCGACGGGTGCGGGCGTGGTCGCCGGGTACGGCTCGTCGAAGGGCGGCATCGGCTCGGGACGCCGGAAACGTGCGGCCCGCGCGTAGGGGATCCCGAGTGCGCGGACGACGTCCCCGTCGACGACGCCGGTGATGCGTCCGGCAGGCGGGTCCCAGGTGAGCGAGTCGGCGTCGAGCATGGACCCCACGCTATCCAGCGTGACCACCATGCGGACTGGAGGCACGGTGCGGGCCCGCCCCGTGCCTCCAGTCCGTGGTCAGTCGCGTCCGGCGACCGGACGCAGCGAACCGGACGCCGCGAACGCCGCGACGAACAGCACCGCGACGAGCCAGAGCGCGCTGAGCGCGCCCACGTGCTCCGCGATCGCCCCGATGACCGGCGGACCGGCGAAGTTCGCGAAGTACCCGATCGACGCGACCACGCTGACGCGGGCGGCCGGGTTCGGTCCGCTCTGCGCCGCGGCCGACATGCCCAGCGGGAAGCCCATCGAGACGCCGACCGCCCACAGCACGACGCCGATGAGGGTGAGCCACCAGCTGCCGCCCACGATGAAGAGCACGGCGCCCACGATGCCGAGCGCGGTCGTCCACCGGACGGTGCGGACACGGCCCATCCGGTCCACGACGGGTCCCGCGAAGACGCGGGTGGCTGCCTCGGAGACGGCGAACACGGTGAAGAACAGCGCGCCGACGGCTGCGGTCTGTCCGTGGCCGTCGGTGGTGGCGAGGGCGAGCCAGTTGTTCGCCGAGCCCTCGCCGAGCTCGACGCCGAGCATGACCACGCCGATGAGCAGCAGGCGCACGTCGGCCCACCCTCTGGCCCACTGGCGGAGCCGCTGCCGGGGCGTGAGCGACGTGTCGTGCTCCTCGGCACGGGTGCCGTCCGGGATGCCGCGCATGGCTCCGACGCCGACCACGAGGATGACGACGGCCTCTCCCAGCAACTGTACCGAGGGGGTGATGCCCAGCCACGCGCACAGGGCGGCGAGTCCCGCGCCGAGGGCCGCGCCTCCCGACCAGGCGGCGTGCATCAACGGGAGCAGCGTGCGGCCGGCGCGCGCCTCGATCGCCGTGCCCTCGACGTTCGCCATCACGTCGAGCGAGCCGATGCCCGCCCCGGCGACCACGAACCCGACGGCGGCGAGCGGCACGGAGTGCATCGCAGCGGCCGTGCCGATGACGGCGATCGCCGCCGGGACGAGCACGACGACCGCGGTCAGTGCCCGCCGACCGCCCAGCCGCCGGAGCATCGGGGCGGCGCTGAGCAGACCACCGATCGAGCCGATCGTCACCCCGCCGAGCATGAGTCCGATGGTGCCGACGTCCACGCCGAGTTCGACGCGGAGCTCGGGGAGGCGCGGTCCCCAGGCGGCGAGGCTCACCCCGCCGATGGCGAAGGCGATGATGATGGCGTTCCGCCACCCGGCGAGCTGTCTGCGGTCGTCATCGACCGACGCTGTGGTCATGCGACTAAAACTACACAGCGGGTGGTTTTTGGGGTAGCGTCGTACCCGATCTCGCCGCGGAGCATCGCTCCTCGACGGGCCGCGACACCCAGACAGGACCGAAGGAGCCTCTGCAATGCCCATCACCTCTGTGCAGCTGTACTCGCTGCGCGACGCCATCGCCGAAGACCTCGACAAGGCCATCGCCCGCGTCGCCGAGATCGGCTACGAGAACGTCGAGCCCTACGCGTTCGTCGAGCGCGCCGCAGACCTCGAGCGCGCCTTCGCCGCCACCGGCCTGAAGGCCCCGTCCGGTCACGTCGCCGTGATCGACGCCGAGGACACCGCCCCGATCTGGGACGCGGCCGAGCGCCTCGGCATCAAGACGGTCATCGACCCGTTCATCCCGACGGACCGCTGGCAGACCGCCGACGACGTCGCGAAGATCGCCGAGCGCGTCAACGTCCTGACCGCCGAGGCAGCTTCGCGCGGCCTCGAGTTCGGCTACCACAACCACCAGTGGGAGTTCACGAACAAGGTCGACGGCCGCACGGTCTACGACCTGTTCGTCTCGCAGATCAGCCCTGAGACCGTGCTCGAGGTCGACACCTTCTGGGCGACGGTCGGCGGCGCCGACGCCCCCGCGGTCCTGAAGTCCCTGGGTGACCGCGTCGTCGCCATCCACGTCAAGGACGGCAAGGTCGACGGTGACATCCGCACCGCCCTGCCCTCGTCCGAGAGTGCCCTCATCGTCCCCGAGGCACTCCAGCGCGCCTTCGAGAACCAGACCCCGGCCGGCCAGGGCGACGTCGACGTGGCGGGCATCCTCGCCGCCGCGCCGCAGGCGATCCGCGTCGTCGAGTTCGACGCGTACAAGGGCGACGTCTTCGAGGGCATCACCGAGTCGCTCGCGTGGCTGAAGGACAACGACAAGTGACCCGTGTCGGGATCGGCATCATCGGTGCCGGCAACATCTCCACGCAGTACCTGGAGAACCTGACCAAGTTCGCCGACGTCGAGGTCCGGTTCGTCGCCGACGTGCTGCTCGAGCGTGCCGCCGCCCAGGCGGCGGAGTACGGGGTCGGCGCGTCGGGTTCGGTCGAGGAGCTCCTCGCCCGCGACGACATCTCCATCGTGATCAACCTGACGATCCCGGCGGCCCACGCCGAGGTCGACCAGCAGATCATCGACGCCGGCAAGCACGTGTGGAGCGAGAAGCCGATCGCGACCGACCACGAGTCGGCCGCCGCGGTGCTCGCCTCCGCGAAGGCCAAGGGCCTGCGTGTCGCGACGGCACCGGACACCGTGCTCGGTGCGGGCATCCAGACGGCGCTGCGTGCCATCGCCCGCGGCGACATCGGCGAACCGCTCTCCGCCACCACGTTGTTCCACGTCCCCGGCCCGGAGGCCTGGCACCCGAACCCGGACTTCCTGTTCGCCGAGGGCGCCGGACCCCTGTTCGACATGGGCCCGTACTACGTGACGACCCTCGTGCACGCGTTCGG
The DNA here is from genome assembly GCF_900215175.1 of Curtobacterium sp. 314Chir4.1. Taxonomy (NCBI): domain Bacteria; kingdom Bacillati; phylum Actinomycetota; class Actinomycetes; order Micrococcales; family Microbacteriaceae; genus Curtobacterium; species Curtobacterium sp. 314Chir4.1. The sequence goes on along the minus strand of NZ_OCMI01000004.1, from coordinate 573,128 downwards.
CACCGCCAGCCGCGTGCAGGCCGTGTCCTCGAAGTCGCTCGACCGTCGCACGATCGCGTCCGGCCCCCGCGCCGGCGAGACGTTCCCGGTCGAGGTCCCGACCCACCACGCCGCCCTGATCGAGTTCGCCGGTGGGCAGTCCGCCCAGTCGACGTTCTCCTTCCAGCACGCCCTGCCGCGCATGGGCTTCGTGGAGATCAACGGCACGCTCGGCACGATCTCGCTCCCCGACCCGAACACGTTCGAGGGCGCATCGCAGCTCTGGCGCTACGGGCAGGAGGAGCCGGAGACGCTCGAGGCGGTCGGCTCCACGTGGGGTCGCGGCACCGGTGTCGTCGAGCTCGCCCGGGCCATCGCCGAGGACCGCCCCGAGCGTGCCTCCGGTGCGGTTGCGCTGCACGTCCTCGACGTGCTGCTCGGCATCCGTGACGCCGCGGCCTCGGGTTCGGCCGTCGACATCACGTCGTCGGTGGACCCGATCCCGCCGCTGCCGGAGGACTTCGACCCGGCGGCTGCGGTGCTGACCGCGTAGACCGTCCGCGTCCACTGAGCAGAAAACGTCGGGTACCGATTCGGTACCCGACGTTTTCTGCTCACTCGATGGGCGCGCTGGCTACTGGAGCTCGTACGTCACGGAGCCCAGATCGTCACTGAAGAGGTTCTCCTTCGCAGTGAGCTTCACCGGGGTGGTCTCGTCGTCGAGCTCGTACGCGACGGCGTTCTCGACGGTGCCGCCCTGCTTGATCTTCTCGGTCTGCGAGTCGAGGTACTGATCCCCGGGAGTCGAGCCGATGTTCAGTTCGTTCACCGCGTTGGGGTCGTTGTCCTGGAACGCCTGGAACGATCCGATCCACGCTGTCGTCGGGTCGATCGCCTCGCTCGTCAGGTTGGTCGTGGTGTAGACGATGGCGATGACGGGCTTGTCGCCGTACTCGTTGCCCGGCTGGCCGACGGGGATCAGCCGGTGACTCGTGATCGTGACCTTCATCTTCGGGGTGGTGAGGACACCGTCCTTGAACGACGCCTCGGATGTGTCACCAGCGGCCGCCGACGAGCTCGAGGTAGCCGCCGGGGGAACCGTTTCGCTGCTGCTGATCGCCTTGGCCGCGCCTGCGAACACCGCCGTGTAGACGACGGCGAGGATGATCGACAGCACCAGGCCGAGGCCCGACAGGATCACACCGGCAACCGCGGCCTTGCGCGGTCGGAACTTCACCACGAGCCCCACGATGCCGAGGATGAGGCCGACGGCGCCGACCGCGACGGTCACGTAGTTGAAGAACGGGATCGCGAACCCGACCATCGCGACGATGCCGAGGATCAACGATGTGATGCCGAACGGGTTGCCTGCGGCCCGCTGCGGGGGTCGGGGCTCGGCTGGCTGGGTGGGCGCGGCAGGGTACGGGGCGTCGGACACGGGTTCTCCTGGAGTTTTGAAATGAGCACTGCTCGGGTGACAGCGCGATGGTGATCGTATCCGACTGTGCGTTCTCTCACTGACCCCAGGACGGGGCGTCACGCAGGAGTCCCGCGACGCCTTCGGCTGTCGGCACCATCTGCTCGTGCGCTGTCGTACCGGCGGCTGGAACGCCGAGTGCGAGACGATCGCAGCACGCCTGACCGGCGGGACCCACGTCACCCTGCCCGGTCACGGTCATCGCCCGCAGGAGCACCCGGACGCAGCGCAGGTCGTGCTCGACTTCGTGGCCGCCACCACTTGGTGAGCCCACCGCCACACGAGCCTGCGACTCAGTCGGCCGCCGGCACGATCTGCTCGAGCAACCGCAGCACCTTCTCGCCGTCCACGGCCTCCGGGTCGAGCAGCCACTGCACCTGCAGCCCGTCCGACGCCGCGATGCTCAGGCTCGCCAGGTCCACCGGGTCCAGGTCGGCGCGGATCCGCCCCGATGCCTGGTCCGCCTCGATCAACGCCGCCAGGTCGGCCCGCAGCCGTGTGAACCGCTCGCGCATGAACTCCCGCGTCGCCGGGTGCCCCTCTTGCACGGCATCGGCCGCGAGCGTCGTGTAGAGCTGCACGAGCCCGGGGACCGCACGGTTCCGCGAAGCGCTCTCACGCATGTCCCCGATCGCCGACTTCATCCGGTCGGGGGCACCCTGCTCGCGCACCTCGTGCTCGCGGTACACGGCGAGCAGCAGTTCGTCGCGGTTCGGGAAGTAGTGCCGGAGCGCCGCGTGGGTGATCCCGAGCGCATCCGCGACCGAGCGGAGTGACGATGCGTCGACGCCGTGGTCGGCGACCATCCGGATCATCTCGTCGAGGATCTGCGTGCGCCGCTCGGCGCCCTTGCGGTACCCGCCGCGTCGCGGCGGGGCCGCTTCGTCGTCGGCGGGGGGCGTCATCCTCCCAACTTACCGCTGGAAGGTTTTTTCCGGGAGGCGCGTGAGGACTCGTTCCTCCGGGTCCCGATCAGGCGTCGTGCGGCTCGGCCACGCCGTCCGGGTCGACGGTGTACTCGTCGACCGGCGCAGGTCGCCCGTCGGCGAGCGCTTCGGTGATCTGGGAGAGGCAGCGGGCGAGGACGCCGTTCTCCTCCGAGGACAGGTGGTCCATCACCTCGACCACGGCCTCGTGGAACCGGGCGTACGAGGCGTCGATCTTCTTCGCGGCCTGCACCGTCGGCTCGAGCACCTGCGCCCGGCGGTCGGTGGGGTGCGGAGCACGCACCAGATCGCCCTTGTCGACGAGGCCGTCGACGATCTTGGTCACCGAGGCGTTCGAGACGTTGAGCATGACGGCGAGGTCCTTGGGCCCCATCGCCCGTCCGTCCCGGTGCGCCTGGAGCATGTACCGGACAGCGAGGAACTCGTTCTTCGTGAGTCCGCTCTCGCCGCGGGCCTGCTCGAGCTGCTGCTCCTCGGCGTGCTGCAGCCGCAGGAGCGCGTCGACGGCGACCTTCGCGGCACGCGACCGGGGCTCCCGGGCGTAGAGGTGCATGTGCTCACGACGGACGACGGTCAACGGCATGTGGTCGGGTGTTCTCTCGTACTGGCGGTGCGGGGTGGGACGGACCCGAGACTACGCGGCGGGGACGCTGAAGAAGTCTGCGTAGGACGGTTCGGCGCGACCGGACAGGAGCGACGGGTCCTGGATGCGTCGCTCGACGTAGGCGTCGATGACGGCCGGGTCGGTGAGGCCGACGCGGGTGTGGGTGCCGACGAGCCGTGTGTGCCGCGGCATCCCGGTGTACGTGCTGTGCATTGCGATCCCGCCTTCCTGCTTCCTGGTGTCCCCTGCGGACGGTCAGAAGTCTTTCACGACGTGAACGATCAGTGCAACGAACTATTTCTGTTCTGTACGGTTCGCGCACCTAACTGTTAGCGCTGTTGAACTACATCGGTGTCATTCGGAATCAGTTGCTTCGGCATGCACCGCTTCCGACACCCGGCGACCTCTGAGCGTTCTTTTGGCACTCCTGAGGGTCGAGTGCTAAAACGGTGGCAGTTGAGTCGAGGGGACTCAACTGCAGACACGAAGGAGTTGATCTCGATGACGATGAACTTCGACCCGTTCCGCGAGCTCGACCGTCTCGCTGGGTCCCTCCTCGGAGCCGGAGGGCCCCGCTCCATGCCGATGGACCTCTACCGGACCGGGGACCACTACGTCCTCGACGTCGACCTGCCGGGCATCGACCCGGGGTCGGTCGACATCGACGTGGACGGCTCGGTGCTGACCATCCGCGCCGAGCGGACCCTCGGTGCCCCTGATGGGTCGCAGTGGATCACGCGCGAGCGGCAGCCCGGCTCGTTCGTCCGACAGCTGACGCTCGGCGACGGCCTCGACGCCGCCCGCATCACGGCCGGCTACGACAACGGCGTGCTGAGCATCACGATCCCGGTGAAGGAGTCCGCCAAGCCGCGCAAGATCGCGGTCACCGTCGGAGGCGGTTCCGAGCAGCTCGCCGTCGGGGCGGGCTCCGACCAGCACTGACCGGCATGGCGGTCCTGGCGAACGCGGTCGCGGCGGTCCTCGTCGTCACCGCATCCCTCGCGCTGACCAGCCTCGACCGACGGACTGCCGCTCTGCTCGGCGCGACCGGCAGCCTGACCGGCACCTTCCTGGCCTGGGTGGTGGCCCCGCACCTGTGGAGTTCGACCCCGCTCCTGCCGTGGGCTGCTGCCGTCGCCGGGACGATCCTCCTCGTCGCGGGGTGGAGCGCCGTCCGCGCGTACTCCGACCTGTTCGAGCCGCCCCGGCGGTGAGCTCGAAGCAGCGATGACCGAGTGGAGGGCCCGGCGCACCACGTGCGCCGGGCCCTCCACGATGTCGACGGACTACTCCTTGTTCAGCGTGTCCTGCACCGCGCCCGCCGTCTTCTCGACGAAGTTCGGCAGCTCGGTGGTGCCGTAGAAGCGCGAGTCCGGGTGCGTGGGTGGCGGCATCGGCACCGACGTGGTCGGCCCGTCGTGGTACGAGTACTCGCCCTTGCCATCGAAGGACGGCCCGCTCGCCCAGGGACCGTTGCCGGCCTCGGCGCCGTCCGAGAAGTTGAGGTACTGGTACGCGACCTCGTTCGCCTGCTTGGCCTCCGGGAACTTGTTCGGCACCGGGAAGTCCTCGATCCCGTTCTCACGGAGCTCAGCCGCGGCGGACGCCCACATGTTCTGGTGCATCGTGTCCCGGGCGATGAGGAAGCCCAGGAGGTCTCGCACCCCCTTGTCGTCGGTCATGTGGTAGAGCCGCGCTGCCTGGACTCGGCCCTGCATCTCGGCGTTCTCGTTGGCGGTGAAGTCAGCGAGCAGGTTGCCGCTCGCGGTGATGTACGAGCCCTGCCAGGGGTTGCCGTTGCTGTCGACCGGTCGTGCTCCGGCACCCGCGACGATCGCGTGCTGCACATCGGTGCCCCCGACGATCGCGGCGACCGTCGGGTCGTCCTGGACGGCGTCCTCGGTGATCCCGAGCGGGGACTTCTCGAGCAGCTGCGCGATCATCGTCGCGAGCATCTCGACGTGCCCCATCTCCTCGGCGCCGATGCCGAAGACGAGGTCGCGGTACTTGCCGGGCATGTGCATGTTCCAGGCCTGGAACTGGTACTGCATCGCCACCGAGATCTCGCCGTACTGTCCGCCGAGCACCTCCTGCAGCTTGCGGGCGTAGACCGCGTCGGGCTTGTCCGGGGTGGACTTGAACTGAAGCTCTTGCTTGTGGAAGTACAACTCGTTCTCCTGTTTCGCTTGGTCGGTCAGAGGATCGGGGTGCCGCCGGTGACGGCGATGCGCGCCCCGGAGACGTAGCTGCCGTCGTCGCTGGCGAGCAGCACGTAGACGGGAGCGAGCTCGGCGGGCTGCCCGGCTCGGCCGAGGGGCGTCTGCTTGCCGAACTGCTCGACCTCCTCCGGCGGCATCGTCGAGGGGATGAGCGGCGTCCAGATCGGGCCGGGAGCGACGCTGTTCACGCGGATGCCCCGGTCGCCGAGCAGCTGCGCGAGGGCGGCGGACAGGTTCGCGACGCCGGCCTTCGTGACGTCGTAGGGCGCGAGGGTCGGCTTCGGGTTGTCGGAGTTCACCGAGCTCGAACCGATGATCGAGGCTCCGGCGCCGAGGTGCGGGAGCGCCGCCTTCACGAGGTGGAAGTAGGCGCTGAGGTTCGTCGCGATGGTGTGGTCCCACTCCTCGTCGCTGATCTCCTCGAGCGTCTCGTGGGTCATCTGGTACGCAGCGTTGTTCACGAGGACGTCGATGCCGCCGAGTTCGTCCACAGCTGTCGCGATGACGCTCCGGCAGTGAGCGGGGTCGTTCAGGTCGCCGGGGCACAGGACGGCGGTGCGGCCTGCCGCTTCGACCCAGCGCCTGGTGTCCTGCGCGTCGTCCTCCTCCTCGGGGAGGTAGCTGATCAGCAGGTCGGCACCCTCGCGTGCGAACGCGAACGCGATCGCCACCGCCTTGCCGATGCCGCTGTCCCCACCGGTGATGACGGCGCGCTTGCCGGTGAGCTTCCCGGAACCGCGGTACGAGTCCTCGCCGTGGTCGGCTCGCGGGGTGAGTTCGCGGTCGCTGCCCGGCGGCTGCTGCTGGTCGGTCATGTGCCCTCCTGATCCGGTGGTGCGGGTGTCGAGGCCGATGGTCGGCGTCGGGTGCTGGGTACCCGTCCGGAGTGGACCGATCACGCAGTTGGTCTGGCCGGATCACGCGGGCGTAGCGTCGTGTCCGTGGACCTCCAACTGCAGAACCGTGTTGCACTCGTCGTCGGCGGGAAGGGGTACATCGGTGCCGCGATCGCCGATCGACTCCGCGCCGAGGGAGCGACCGTCGTCGTCGCCTCCCGGACCGCCGGCGACTCCGCCGACAGCGTCGCGATCGACACCGCAGACCAGGCTTCCGTCGACGCCGGGATCGCCCGCGTGCTCGAGCAGCACGGCCGCATCGACGCGCTCGTGGTGACGGCTGCCCCGAGCGCGGGGACGCTCGACCCGGCGAAGAAGTCCGACCCGGACCAGGTGCTCACCGCGATCGACGGCAAGGCCCTCGGGTTCCTCCGGGTCGCCAATGCGGTGCTGCCGGCGCAGCGGGCGGCGGGCTTCGGACGCATCGTCGTGGTGAGCGGCCAGAACGCGTACCTGTCGGGCAACATCACCGCCTCCCTGCGGAACACCGCCGTGAGCGTCATCGCGAAGAACCTCGCCGATGAGGCCGCGGGCACCGGCGTCACCGTCACGGTCGTCAACCCGGGGACGGTGACCGACACCCCGAGTCCCGAGGTGCGGCCGGGCGGCCCCGGGGACTCCAGCCCGCAGCAGATCGCGGACCTCGTCGCGTTCCTCGCGTCGCCGCTGTCGGTCGTGTCCGGCGAGTCGATCTCGATCGCCCACCGCGTGCTGGGCCAGATCACCATCTGATGGACTGGAGGCGCGGGGCGGCGCCGCCCCGCGCCTCCAGCCCGACGACCGGTCACCACGGACGACGCGGGTTCACCCGGCAGGGTGACCGCCTTGGGTCCCGTGCCCGATGCACGATGACGGCGATGTTCCACATGCTGGGGGCATGCAGACGTCACGCCTCCACCTGATCGCGACCGTCGTGGTCACCTGCGCCGCGCTGACCGTCGCAGGGTGTGCTGCCGCCTCGATCCCTGCCGACGGGCGAGCCGGCGCCCGCGCCGGCCGCACGACCGTGTCGGTCGGGCCGCCGTCCGGCGAGTCCGCCGAGGTCGGCGGTCACACCGTCAGCACCGCGGACGGGTACGCCGCCGACGGGGCTCCGATGTCCGAGATCGCGGACACCCCGGCGATCGCGAACCTCGACGCGGACCTCCGGCACGCGGTGGCCCGCGCGGCCGAGGCGGCGGCCGCGGACGGGGTCGAGGTGCGCATCAACTCGGGCTGGCGGAGCAGGGCCTACCAGCAGGCGTTGCTCGACCAGGGCGTCGAGGAGCACGGTTCGCTCGAGGAGGCCCGCCGCTGGGTGAACACCCCGGACCGGTCGACTCACGTCCAGGGCCGCGCGGTGGACGTCGGCGCGATCGATGCCGCGGCGTGGATGCAGGAGCACGGGCGTCAGTTCGGACTCTGCCAGACCTACGAGAACGAGTCGTGGCACTACGAGCTCGCGACGACCGCGGGTGGCGAGTGCCCACCGATGCGCCGCGACAGCTCCGCGGGGTGACCGACCACGGTTCAGCCGGTGGGATGAAGGCCTTCCACCTCGCGCCCGATGCCGTGCAGCCACCGGGACGCGAGGCTGGTGGCATGGAGTCCTCGACGAAGCACACGATCGCCACGCTGCTGCTCTGCGCCGCGATCGTCGCGGTCACGGCCACCGCCCTCATCGCGATGTCGCCGGTCCCGTGACGATCCCGACACGCCCGCGTGCGATGATCGAGCCGTGACGGAACGGCGCACGTTCATCCGGCCGCTCGCCACCCGTTCGATCGTCGTCGACGTGGCCTGGGCGGTCTTCGCGGCGTTCGTCTTCCTGCTCCCCATCGACCTCGAGCTGGAGCACGCGAGCTTCTTCGCCGTCCTCGCCGCGTCCGGGGCGATCGCGCTGCGCCGGGTTTCACCGTCCGCGGCGATGCTCATGGTCGTCGTCCTCGGGATCGTCCAGGTCGGCGGTGGTGAACGCCCGTCCCTGGTGGACCTCGCCATCTTCGTCGTGATCGGAACCGCGGCCGTGGTCGGGTCCCGGACCGAGGTCATCGTCTCCGGACTCCTGGCGTTCGTCGCCGGGATCGGTGCCACCGCCTACCTCGCGCTGACCGGCTTCCGGTTCCTGGTGCTCATCAACGGACCGCGCGACCAGGCGTTCCTCGCGATGGCCGCCCCGGTCACCGCGCTCCTGGGCGTCTGGGCCGGCGGTGTCGCCGTCCGGGCGTTCCGGTCCCGTGACCGCGAGTCGGAACGCCGAGCCGACGCCGAGGCCGCCGCGTCCCGCGCCGAGGCCGTCGCCACCGAGGCCGAGGCGACCGCCACCCGCGCGATCGACGAAGCCGAGTCGGAACGCATCCGCGCGGACATCGCCCGCGACGTGCACGACGTGGTCGGGCACTCCCTCGCGGTGATCATCGCGCAGGCCGACTCGGTGCCGTTCCTCGACGACGAGGCCCGCATCCGCGAGGTCAGCGCCACCATCGCCAGCACCGCCCGGAGCTCCCTCGTCGAGGTCCGGCAGGTGCTCGGGCACATCGACGGTTCCGGCGCCGCGACGGACCCGGGGTCGCTCGACGAGATCGTGCAGGGTATCCGCGAGGCCGGGGTCGACGTCGACCACGCCGTCCGCGGGGCCCCGGTGCCCCTCGGCCCGGAGAGCGGGACCGCCGCGCGCCGCGTCCTGCAGGAGATGCTCACGAACGCCCTCCGGCACGGTGCCCCCGGCATGCCCGTCACCGTGCGGGAGACCTGGCGGTCCGCCGACCTGGTCCTCGAGGTGGAGAACGTGGTCCCGGGGACGACGGACGCCGCCGCGGGCACCGCCGTCGGCACGGGACCCGTCGCGCTGCCCGCTCCGACCACCCGCGGTTCCGGCCGCGGCCTCGCCGGGATGCAGTCCCGGCTCAGCACGCTCGGCGGGTCGTTCGACGCCGCCGTCCTGGACGACGTGTTCGCAGCACGCGCCCGCATCCCGTTCGACGTCCATGGGGGGACCAACCGATGACCGATCCGATCCGCATCCTGCTCACCGACGACCAGGCGCTCTTCCGCGCCGGACTCCGTGTCGTCCTCGACGCCCAGGACGACATGGTGGTGGTCGGTGAGGCCTCCGACGGCGCCGAAGCCCTGGCCCTCGTTCCACAGCTCCGACCCGACGTGGTGCTGCTCGACATGCGCATGGCCGGGATGGACGGCGTCGAGACGGTCCGGCAGCTGTTCTCCGGCGCGGTCGACGGGCCGCTCCCGCGCGTGATCGTCCTGACCACGTTCGGCCTCGACCCGGCGGCGGCCACCGCGATCCGACTCGGCGCCAGCGGCTTCCTGCTCAAGGACACCACGCCGCCGTTCCTGTTCGCGGCCGTACGGGCCGTGCACGAGGGCAGTTCGGTGATCGCGCCGAACGACCTCTCCCAGCTGTTCGGCGCCGACGTCGAGCGCGCGCCGGCCCCGCAGCCGCCGGCGTTCCAGACGCTGACGGACCGGGAGCGCATCGTGTTCGGCTGGGCCTCGCGCGGCCTGTCGAACGCGGAGATCGCGGCGAAGGAGTTCGTCACGGAGTCGACCGTGAAGACGCAGATCTCGAGCATCCTCGGGAAGCTCGCGCTGCGCGACCGCGTGCAGCTGGTCGTGTACGCGCACGACCACGGGCTGGCCGGCGCCCGCGACGACTCCTAGCGAGCCACGGCCACCCGGTCGAGCCACTCGGCGAGCATCGTCCGCTCGGCGGGGGACAACGCGCCGAGGCGCGACGTGGCGTCGAGGTCCGACGCCGCGGCACGCAACGTGATCGCCGCGCTCCGCACCGCGCCCATGTGCTCGTCGGTCGAGGACGGACCGGACCCCGGCACGAGGATCCGACCGAGCACCGCCTCCAACGCGTCGTCGGCGAGCGTCGTGTCCCGCTCCTCCGCCGGCGCCGACAGGATCGCGAGCACCGCACCGGTGCCGGCGGCGTGCACGAGCCGGAGGGCACGACGTTCCGGCACGGCCAGCCGTCCGGCCTCGGCGACCCGGCGGATCCGCTCCGCGAGCAGCTCGGTGCCCGTTCGCGCGGCGGCGGAGCGACGCCCGCGTTCCGGGTCGCTGAGGAGGACGAACAGATCGGGGTTGGCCAACCCGAACCCGATCGTCATCGCCCAACCGGATCGCAGGTCCTCGACGGGATCGGTCTGCTCGTCGCGAGCGACCCGGATCGCATCGGCCTTGACCGCCGCGAACGACGTCATCTCGTGCTCGGCCACCGCTTCGAGCAGGCCGTCCTTGTCGCCGAACAACCGGTAGATCGTCGGTGCCTGGACTCCGGCTCCCTCGGCGACGGCGCGGGTCGTGACCGCGGCAGCACCGTGCTCCCGGAGCATCGCGCCCGCGACCGCGACGATCCGTGCTCGGGTCTCGTCGCGCTGGGTTCCCTGGTCGATCACGGAACAACGGTAACGGATTCCTGCTACCAGTGTTACCGTCGATATCAAAGGTACGTTTCCATCGATACGGAGATCGCATGATCATCATCACCGGCGCCACTGGGGCGCTCAACGGCGCGACCGCAGAACACCTCCTCGACCAGATCGACCCGGGCGACCTCGCCGTCGTCACGCGTGACCCCGCGAAGGCCCAGCGGTTCGCGGACCGCGGCGTGGAGGTCCGCCGGGGCGACTACGCCGAGCCGGCCGCCCTGCCCGAGGCGTTCGTCGGGGCGGACCAGCTCCTCCTCGTGTCGTCGAACGACCCGGGCGCCGATGCCGTCGCGTTGCACCGGACCGCGATCGACGCAGCCGTCGCGGCGGGAGTCGGCCGCGTCCTGTACACGAGCCACCAGGGTGCGACGCATGACTCCCCCTTCGTGCCCGCGGCCCACCACGCCGCCACCGAGGACCTGCTCCGCGCTTCCGGTCTCCCGTGGACGAGTCTCCGCAACGGCTTCTACGCGCACAGCACCGCCTGGATGATGGGTCCCTGGCAGACCACGGGCGTGGTGTCCGTACCGGTCGACGGCCCGGTCTCCTGGACGGCTCGGGAAGACGCCGCCGAGGCAGCCGCGCGCATCCTGCTCGCCGACCAGCCGTACGACGGCCCGGTCACGCTCACCGCGCCGCAGGCGCCCACCTTCGCAGACCTGGCCGGCTACGCCGCCGAGCGGTCCGGCCGACCGGTCCGGTTCGAGGCGATCGGCGAGGACGCGTGGACGGAACGTGCGGTCGCCGCCGGTCAGGACCCGCGGATGGTCGGGTTCCTGCTCGGCATGTACCAGGCCGCGGCGCAGGGCTTGTTCGCGGGGACCGATCCGCTCCTCGGCGAGCTGCTGGGACGAGCGCCCCGTCCGGTGCAGGACCAGCTCAGCTGACGGCCAGCGCCTGGACCTCGTCGAGGATCGTTCCGATCGCCGCGGGGTCGTGCGCGAAGCGGCCGAGGAACAGGCCGCCGATGCGTCCACGTCCACGGGTGAGCAGCCCCGGACCGGCACTGCCGCCGTAGATGACGGTGCTGCCGACGAGCTCCGGTCGGGATGCGAGGTGCGCCTCGATGCCGGCGAGCAGGTCGACGACGTGCTCGTCGGGCGCCGGCGCCGGTGCACCGATGGCCCAGACCGGCTCGTACGCCACGGTGAGCGGACCCGCCAGACCGTCGGCGACGGCCGTCGACACGGCCCGGTCGAGCTGCGCCGTCACCTCGGCGATCGTCTCCGGCCTGGAGGCACGACTCGCCTCGCCGACGCAGAGCAACGGACGCAGGTGGTTGCGGAAGGCGGCGTGCACCTTCCCCGCGACCTCGTCGTCCGTCTCGTGGAACAGGGAGCGCCGCTCCGCGTGCCCGATCTCGACGAGGTCGACGCCGATCTCCCGGAGTTCCGCGCCCGTGACCTCGCCCGTGTACGCCCCCGCGTCCGCCCACGACAGGTCCTGCGCGCCGAGCAGCACCGGCGCGTCCCCGAGCACCTGGCGCACGGGCACCAGCGCGGGGAAGGTCGGCACGACGAACAGCGTCGCCGCGCCGGACCGGAGCGCGGGGTGCCGCCGGGCGGTGTCCGCGACGTCGGCCGCCCACGCGAGCGTCCGCGCGTGCGAGAAGTACGTCTTCAGCGACACCCCGATCGTGATCACGGCGCGACCGTCTCCACGATCAGCGCGAACGACACCGCACCAGGGTCCGGCGTCCCGACGGCGTGCTCGGCGTGCGTGCGCGCCCGACCCATCCGCGGGAGCAGCTCGGCGGTCCCGTCCGCAGCGGTCCTGGCCGCGACGGCAGCCGCACGCCAGGCCTCGGCGAGCGGAGCCCCCTCGTCGATCCGCGACCGGAGGGCCTCGTCGAACGGGACCAGCGCGTCCACCATCGTCTTGTCGCCGACGGTCGCACCGAAGGCGAGCACCGCCTCGGTGGCCGCACCGACGGCCTGCGCGACGGTGGCAGCCGACGGACGCTGGTCGTCCCCGAGGACGCGACCCAGTGCCTCCAGGGCGGCTCCCCAGATCGCACCGGACGTGCCGCCGGCCTTGTCGGACCACGCGTCGCCGGCGACGGCGAGGACGGAGCCCGCACCGGCGCCGCGCGCGGCGGCGTCCTGCGCGGCCGCGTCGGCGGCGGTGGACCCGCGCTGCATGCCGATGCCGTGGTCGCCGTCACCGGCGACCGCGTCGATCCGGCCGAGTTCGTCGGCCTGCTCGTCGAGCAGCGCTCGGACGGCGGCGAAGCCCGCGGCGATGCGTGCGGCGACGGCACGGGAGTCGTCGCTCGCCGGGCCGACGGCGTCGGGTGTCGCCTCGGCCGCCGCGACGGACGCGGCGACGCGTTCCTGCGGGACGGCACCGCCCTTCCGGTACGCGGGGGTGTCGGCTGGTGCTGCCCAGAGGTCCTCGAGTTCGTCGTCCAGCCAGAACAGCGTCAGCGAGACCCCGGCCATGTCGAAGCTCGTGACGAGTTCCCCGACTTCGGGCTCGACGAGCACGACGCCCGCGTCGCCGAGCAGGCGCTGGACGGACCGGTAGACGACGAAGAGTTCCTCGTACTTCACGCTCCCGAGCCCGTTGAGGATCGGCACGGCGCGGGACCCCGCTGCGGTGATCCCGTCCGGCAGTTCGTCGAGCAGCCGCGCGACGAGCAGGGTCGCCAGCTCGTCCGCCGTCGGGACGTCGGTCTCGTCGATGCCCCGTTCGCCGTGGATGCCCATCCCGACCGCCATGCGGCCCTCGGGCACCTCGAACAGCGGTTCCTCGGCGCCCGGCAGGGAGCACCCGGAGAACGCGACGCCGAAGGACCGGGTCCGGTCGTTCGCGCGGTCCGCGACGGCCGTCACCGTGTCGAGGTCGTCGCCGCGTTCCGCCGCGGCTCCGGCGACCTTGAAGACGCAGAGGTCCCCCGCGATGCCCCGACGCTCGTGCCGGCGCTCGGCCGGTGCCGACGTGACGTCGTCGGTGACGCGGACCGTGCGGACCGGGATCCCGTCCGCCTCGAGCGTCCGCGCCGCAGCGTCGAAGTTCAGGACGTCGCCCGCGTAGTTGCCGTAGCTCAGCAGGACCCCGCCGCCGTGCTCGCTCGCCCGAGCCACGGCCGTCACCTGCTGCGCACTCGGACTGGCGAACAGGTTCCCCATCGCGGCGCCGGCCGCCAGCCCGTGCCCGACGAGCCCGCCGAACGCCGGGTAGTGCCCCGATCCGCCGCCGATCACCAGGGCGACCGTGCCGTCCGGCGACGTCGTCGACCGCGCGACGCCGCCGTGCACCCGCCGCACCCACCGCTCGTTCGCCGCGACGAAGCCGTCGGTGGCCTCGTCCGCGAAGTCCGCCGGGTCGTTGAACAGCCGCGTCACCGCTCGTCCCCCTGCGTGCGCACGTGGGTGGTGTCGAGCAGCTCGTCGGCCTTCGCACCGCGGAAGAACTTCGTGCAGAAGATCATCACCGCGGCCACGAACGCCAGGACCCCGAGCGACACGATGCCGAACGCCCCGCTGTCCGTCGGGACGACCTCGTTGATCGCGGTCCGCATGATGGGTGCGACGAAGCCGCCGAGGTTGCCGAGCGAGTTGATCAGACCGATGCCAGCGGCCGCCGCGGCGCCCGTGAGGAACGCCGTCGGGTACGCCCACGTGATCGGCCCCACCGCGAGGAAGCTCGCCACCGCCAGGGTGATGAACACGATGCCGAGGATCGGCTGCCCGTTCGCCCCGGCCCACGCCGACCCGAGGATCGACAGCCCGGTCGTGACGTAGAACAGCGTCCCCCAGCGTCGGCGGCGCCCGACCGTGTCGGCCTTCGAGCCCACGAGGTAGCAGGCGACCAGACCGACGAGCCACGGGATCGCCGCGACGAGGCCGACCTGCCAGCCGACGTCCTGCCCGAGCAGCGCGGAGACCTGCTGCGGCAGGTAGAACGTCGTGCCGTAGACGGCGACCTGCAGGCAGAAGTAGATGATCGTGAAGTACCAGACGCGCCCGCTCGCCATCGCCTTCCAGATGCCCGTCGGACCGTCAGCACTGCGCACCGTGTCCTCCCGCGCCATCGCCGCGGTAAGCGAGTCCTTCTCCCCCGGTTCCAGCCACTTCGCCTGCTGCGGACTGTTCGTCAGGAACACCAGGGCGGCGATGCCGGCGAGCACCGCGAGGAGGCCCTCGCCGAAGAACATGACCTGCCAGCCGTGGAACGGCGTGGCCTGGTCACCGAAGCTCAGCAGACCGCCGGACAGCGGTGCACCGATCATCTGCGAGAACGGCTGCGCCAGGTAGAAGATGGCGAACATCCGCACGCGCACCTTGTTCGGGAACCACTCGGACAGGTACATGATCACGCCGGGGAACAGCCCCGCCTCGGTCACACCGAGGACGAACCGCAGGACGATGAACATCGTGTCGTTCGTCGTGAAGGCGAACAGCGCGGCGACGATGCCCCATGTGACCGCGATGCGGGCGAGCCAGAAGCGCGCACCGAACCGCTTGAGGAGCAGGTTCGACGGGATCTCGAAGATCGCGTAGCCGATGAAGAAGATGCCGGCGCCGAGCGCGAAGGCGGCGTCGGAGATGCCGCGGTCGACGCTCAGGGCCTCCTCGGCGAAGCCGACGTTCGTACGGTCGAGGAACGCGACGAAGTACAGGATGACGAGCATCGGCATGAGGTGTTTCGTCGCCTTGCCGATGGCCGACTTCAGGGCTGGGTCGTGGGTGGACCCCAGGGCGGGCAGGGATGAGGACACGGTCGCTCCTTCGCGATCATGGTCGGTTCTTCGGGTCGGCCGGCGTCGACCGTCGGGTCGGTGGTCCGGCCTGGAGGCGCGGCTCGTCTCGTGCCGTCGGCACGCGAACCGCAGGCGGTTCCGTCTAGTGCATGTACAGGCCGCCGTCGACGTTCAGCGTCTGACCGGTGACGAACCCGGCGTCCTCGCCGATGAGGTAGGCGACCGCGGCCGCGATGTCCCGCGGCGTCCCGATCCGGGGCAGGACCCCGTCGGCGGCCAGCTCGACCTTCCGCTCCTCGGACAGCGTGCCGCCCATGATGTCCGTGTCGATCGGCCCGGGGGCGATCGCGTTGACCGTGACGCCCTTCGGTCCGAGCTCCCGGGCGAGACCGCGGGTCAGACCGATCACGCCGGCCTTGGCGACCGTGTACGGCGTCTTGCTGAAGGTCCCGCCGCCGCGCTGGGCGGAGACGGACGACAGGTTCACGATGCGTCCGTAGCCGTGCTGCACCATCGACTCCGCCGCTCGCAGGCTCGCGAAGTGCACGCCGTCGAGGTTGATCGACAGCACGCGGTGCCACTCCCCCTCGGGCAGGTCGAGGTAGGCGTGCGCCGAGGACACCCCGGCGAGGTTCACGAGCGCGGTGACGCGCGGTAGCTGCGCCTCGATCGTGTCGAAGGCAGCACGGACGGCGGACTCGTCGGCGACGTTCGCTCCAGCGCCCACGGCCCGGACGCCGTGCTGCTCGCGGATCTCCGCGGCGACCTGCTCGCTCGCGGTCTGGTCGAGGTCGATGATCCCGACGTTCCAGCCCGCCTCGGCGAGGTGGTGTGCGGTCGCCCGGCCGATGCCCCGCGGTGAGGCCGCTCCGGTGAGGACGACGGTGTGGTCCAGGTTCTGGTCGCTCATGGTCGTTCCCCTCAGTGGATCGGTGCCGGGCCGAGCTCGTCGAGGAGCTTCTGCATGGCGACGTACGCCTTGTTCCGGTAGGCCACGAGCTCCGGCGTTCGGTCGGCGGGCACCTCGAGGTACCCGGCGCCGGACTTCGTGCCGAGCTCGCCCGCGTCGACGTGCTGCTGCAGCGACGCCGGGGTGGCGAAGCGCTCGGGCCAGCGGGTCTGCAGCGACTCGAAGCAGAACGCGTAGACGTCTAGCCCCGCCATGTCGGCGATGGCGAAGGGGCCGAAGAACGGCAGGCGGAACCCGAAGGTGGTCCGGACGATCGTGTCGATGTCGTCCGGGCTGGCGATGCCCTCGTCGGCGATCTTCGTGGCCTCCTCGAACAGCGCGTACTGCAGCCGGTTGAGGACGAACCCGGTCGAGTCCTTGACCCGCGCGGACTGCTTGCCCGTCGCGGCGACGACGGTCTCGCCGACCTCGATCGCGTGCTCGCTCGTCGTCGGGTGCGGGATGAGCTCGACGCCGGGGATGAACGGCGCGGGGTTCGAGAAGTGCACCCCGAGGAACCGCTCCGGTCCGACCACGGCCTCGGCCAGCGACGCGATGAGGATCGTCGAGGTGTTCGACCCGATCACGGCGTCGGGGCGGGCGGCCTCGCTGATCCGGCGGAGGGTCGCGTGCTTGATCTCGAGCTTCTCGGGCACGGCCTCCTCGATGAAGTCGGCCGTGGCGACCGCTTCCTCGATGGAGGTCGCGGCGCTGAGGTGGGCGTCGACGCGCGACACCGCGTCCGCGGGGAACAGGCCGTCCGCGACGAACTGTTCCGTCTCCGCGATGAGCCGTGCGCGGTTGGACGCGGCGATCTCGGCGGAGACGTCCGCGATCCGGACGGTGTGGCCGGCGAGGGCGAGGACCTGGGCGATCCCGCCGCCCATGTAGCCGGACCCGACGACGGCGATGTCGAGGGTGCTCATCGTGTTGCTCCTTCGTGCTTCGTGCCCACGCTCGTGGTGGCGAGCACGGAACGGATGTACTGCTGGTTGGTGGCGCAGACACCGAGGCTGTCCCCGCCGTACTGCTCCGTCATGACGATCCCGCGGAAGCCGTCGGCCACGGCGTCGCGGAGGACCTGGCGGTAGTTGATGAGCCCCGCCTCCATCGTGCTCGGCGCGCTCGTCGCCCAGCTGCCGTCGCCCGCTTCGTCCCGCGTGTAGTTCTTCACGTGCAGGTAGTTCGTCAGCGGCATGGTCTTGGCGAACAGCTCCCGCCAGTCCTCGACCGGGCGGTGCAGGCGGATGAGGTTCGCGACGTCCGCGTTGAGCCCGACGTTGTCCAGGCCGATCTCCTCGATCAGCCGCACGGCACTGTCGGCGGTGCCGAGGTAGGTGTCCTCGTACAGCTCGAGCGCCATCGGCAGCCCGACGGAGGCGGCGTGCTCCCCGAGCTCACGCAGTCGCGAGACGGCGGCCTTCCGGACCTCCGGGTCGTCGGGGTCCTTCGGGCCCTGCGCGGTCCAGAACCACAGGGCCGCGCGCTGGGCGTCGGTGAACGGCTGGTGCAGTCCGGTGGAGAAGACCTGCATGCCCCACTCGGCCGCGGCGTCGATCGTCCGGTGCGCGTAGGCGAGGTTGTCCTCCTCGTGCCCGGGCTGGATGACGCTCTTGCGCTGCAGGTGCACCGACGGGATCCCGACGCCGTGGGCCTTCGCGATGGCGAACAGCTCGTCCCGACGGGACCGCTCGAGGTCGGCGGGGCGGATGTGGCTGTCGGCGAGCTCGGCGAGCGAGAACCCGACGGCCTCGATCTGTGCGAACACGTCGTCCCAGACCTCGGGGGCGGCGTCGTGGAACGCGGTCCCGTCACGGGTGATCGGGGGGAACCCGTGCAGACAGGTGGCGATCGGCCAGGTGTCGGACGTCCAGGTGGCGGGGTTCCAGTCCTGGTCGACCCAGTCCTGTGGTGTGGTCACGGAATGCTCCCTCGCATGTCTCGGTTCGGCGATGAACCTCTTTCCTATAGGAAAGATACTCGCGCAGCGCCGAAACGCAACCCCGACCGCGCTACCCGGTGTGCGAGGCGTCGGCGCGGGACCGCAGTCGGACCGCGTCGATGTGGTGCCGCATCGCCGCCACCGCTTCGGCAGGCCCCTCGGCGAGCGCGTCGAGGACCGCCCGGTGCTCCTGCACCGCGCGGTCGGTGTCGTCGCCGCCACCCTCCACGATCTGGCGCATCCGGTGCACCCGCGTCGTGATGATCTCGGACATCTCCTCGAGGAACGGGTTCCGCGTCGCGTCGAAGACGAGCTGGTGGAACTGCCAGTCGCTCCGGAAGAACCGGGCCATCAGCTCCTCGGACGCGTCCGCAGCCCCGACCGCGGCGATCTCCTCGGCGACGGCCGCCTGCTCGGCGAGCGCACCCTCGAGACGGCTCCGCAGCACGTCGACGTCCCCGCGGGCGGCGAGGTCGACGGCGCCGCTCTCCACGATGAGCCGGGCGTCGAAGAGCGCCTCGAGCTGGTCCCCCGCGAGCGGCGGGGACACCCGGTACCCCTTGTTGGCCTCGCGCGTGACGAGGCCCGTCCGCTCGAGCTGCACGAGCGCCTCGCGCACCGGGGTGGGCGAGACGCCCAGGGTCCGGGCGAGGCCGTCGATCGACAGGCGCATGCCCGGTTCGACGTCGTGGCCCATGAGCACCTCGAGCACCCGGTCGTAGACGCGGTCCCGCAGGCCGAGCTGCGTGATGCGTTCGCTCCCGAACCCGGGCATCGTGCTGGACATGCCTCGATCCTAGAGAATCGACGAATCAGTACAGGGCGTCGATGCCCATCAGGTCGCCGAGTCCGAGCGTGCGCTGGCCGACCTCGCAGGTCGTCGACGCCGGCTTCATCACGAGGCCGCTGTTCTGCGCAGTGTGCCCGAGTCCGAACGCGTGACCCCACTCGTGCGTCGCGACCCCGCGCAGGTCGAACCGGGCGCCGGAGCACGCCGCGGACGTCGACCAGGCCACCGCGGTCGAGTAGCGCTGGTCGACCTCGATCGCCGTCCCGGACCGCGACCAGACGCACGTCACCGCGAGGGTGCCCGAGCGCAGCGAGCCCCACCCGACGACGCTCGTCCCGCTCGACGCCCCGCACCCACCGGCCGCCGTGACACCGGTCGCCTGGGTGGTGGTGCCGACGAACCGCTCGGCCGCGGTCGTGGTGGCCTTCCTCCCGCACACCGACACGGCACCCGTCCACGCGTCCGCACCGGAGCGGATCGTCGATGCGCCGGAGACCTTCTGCCCCGTGGCGTTGTAGCTCCAGCTGACGGGTGTCGTCCACCGGAAACCGAGCTTGGTGTACGTCTTGTTGCTGCAGCTCGACACCGGCTGCGTCGTGGTCGCGGTGGCGCCGCGCGCCACGACGGCGGACCTGGCCCGCACGGCCGCACGCTCCTGCCGGACGGCCGCCGGCGAACCGGACCACACGTGGTCGACGACCACCGCGATGCCGGCCCGCCCGGTGTTGGTGATGGACACGTCGCCCGGGTCGTGCGCACCGGCTGCGCCCACCGGCAGCGCGGACACCGTCGTGCCGGCGCGCGGGACGCCGAAGCGGCGGCCGTCGGGCAGCACGACCGTCCCCGTCGCCACCGCGCACCCGGTCGTGAGTTCGGCGACGGTGATCCGGTCGCCCCGACACGTCGGCGCCGCGTCGGCCCGCCCCTCGTCGATCGACGTGACGACGACCGCGGTGACCACGATCCCGAGTACGACCGCCCCTGCGGTCACGGAAGACATGCGCACGATCCGACCCTCCTGGTCCCCTGTGCCCGGGCAGTCCCTTGCCCGACGCAGTCAGTGTGCGGATCGGTCGCCAGCAGGGTCAACCCCCCGAACTGGCCTGTGCGCGCGTGCGTCGGATGTGCCTTCCGGCAGGATCGGTGCATGGGATCACGCTCCGCCGTCGTCATCGGGTCTGGCATCGCCGGCGCCGCCACCTTCTTCGCCCTCGCCCGTCGCGGCGTGGACGTGACGCTCGTCGACGACGGTGCGGTCGGGCAGGCGACCGCGGCGAGCGCCGGGATCCTGCAGCCGTGGTCGTCGGCGATCGACGGCCCGTTCGCGGACCTGTACGTCCGTGGCGCGGCGTTCTGGCCGGAGGTCCTGACGCGTCTGGCGGACGTCGGCGTCACGCACACCGGTCACCGGCGGGGTGGCGCCCTCGTGGTGAACACCGACCCGTCGGCGGTCGACGCGGCCGAGGAGCGGGTCGAACGCCGGCGCGCAGCGGAGCCGGACGTGGTCGGCAGGGTGGAGCGGATCGGCGGCGACCGCGCTCGCGAGCTGTTCCCGCCGCTCGCACCCGGTCTCGACGCCCTCTGGATCGAGGGCGGCGGTCGGGTCGACGGGCGGACCGTCCGCGATGCGCTCGTCGAGGCCGGCCGGCGGCACGGTGGGACGACCGTCACGGCGCACGCCACGCTCGTCGACGACGGACGGGTGCGCGTCGGGGACCGGGCCGTGGAGGCCGACGCGATCGTGCTCGCCGGCGGCGCGTGGACGAACGACCTGCTCGGGGCGCTCGGGCTGCGGGTCCCGGTGGCGCCGCAGCGCGGACAGATCACGCACCTGAGCCTGCCAGGGGCGGACACCACGCACTGGCCCTCCGTGCACCCGCTCTCGCACCACTACCTCGTCGCGTTCGACGGCTCGCGCGTCGCCGTCGGTGCGACCCGCGAGACCGGGAGCGGCTTCGACGCCCGTGTGACGGCGGCCGGGCAGCTCCAGGTCCTGCGGGACGCGCTGTCGATCGCGCCGGGGCTCGCCGACGCGACGTTCCTCGAGACCCGTGTCGGACTCCGCCCGCTGGCCGACGACACGATGCCGGTCGTCGGGGCCGTCCCGGGGCACGAGCGCCTCTTCGTCGCCACCGGCTACGGCGCAGCGGGACTCACGATGGGCCCGTTGCTCGGCGATGCCCTGGCCCGCTGCATCGTCGGCGACCCGGCCCCGGA
This sequence comes from Curtobacterium sp. 314Chir4.1, assembly GCF_900215175.1. Lineage (NCBI taxonomy): Bacteria > Bacillati > Actinomycetota > Actinomycetes > Micrococcales > Microbacteriaceae > Curtobacterium > Curtobacterium sp. 314Chir4.1. The sequence continues at coordinate 551,967 of NZ_OCMI01000004.1, read as the reverse complement.
GCTCGACGCCCTGCTCCCGACGACGTCCGCCGCGACCGCCTGAGCGCTCAGGGCACCTGCACGAACCGCGGCGCCCCGCGGTCCCGCAGCCGGAACCCGAGGTGCTGGTACAGCCCGATCGCCCCGGTGTTCCCGGCGGCGGCGTGCATGAGCGGCGTCTCGCCCCGCTGCCGGATGCCGTACGCGACGTCGAGCACCAGGCGCCGACCGAGCCCCTGTCCACGGAACTCGGCGTCGGTGCACACGGCGCTGATCTCGGTCCACCCCGGCGGGTGCAGGCGCTCCCCGGCCATGGCGATCAGGCGACCCTCGCGCCGGACGCCGACGTAGCGCCCGAGCTCGATCGTGCGGGGCAGGAACGGCCCGGGCTTGGTGCGGGCGATGAGCTCGAGGATCTCGGGGACGTCGTCGGGCGTGAGTTCGACGACCTCGGGATCAGGGGCGCCCTCGATGTGCTCGCCCGTGAGCTGCACACCGCCGGCGCTCTCGACCACGGGCCACCCTTCGGGGACCTCCGCCGATGCACCCACGCCGAACACCGCACCGGATCCGAGCAGCACACGGACGTCCTCCCAGTCCTGCGCGGTGGGCCGTTCCGGGATCCCGGTCCACACCGACACGTCGGGCAGGTACCGCGCGATCTCGCCGCGGCGTTCGGCGAACCGGGCGTGCGCGCCGTTGAGCGAGGCCAGCGCGGGGTTGTCGAGCAGCCGGGTCGGGGTGCCGTCGTCGGCGATGGTGAGGTCGAGGACACGGACGGCCTCGCCGCGCGCGTCGCCCCCGCGGAACCCGAGGTGCTCGAGCCGGCGTCGGTCACCGTCCGCCCACCCGGCGGTGTCGGCGACCACCGCGGCGGCGTAGCGGTTGCGCGCCCGGTCCACGACGTCGCCGGCGTCCGCGGCGGTGGTCAGGAGGACCTCTCCGGGTCGCGTCAGGTCGGTCGTCGGGGCATCGGTCGTCATGCGTCCATCCTGCGACGCCGCGAGGGCCCCGCGGCGCATCGTTGCACCACGTGACGCGGCGCCCGCACCTCGCACCGTGCGACGTGCGCTCCGTCACCGTGCGAGGTTCGGAGCACGGTGCGAGGCGATCCACCCCGCACGCTGCGCGGAACCTCGCACACTGCGGAGCGCGGCCGCGCCCGCCCGCACTACCGCAGTCGGGACGCCAGGAACCGCACCATCCGGCCGACGAGCTCCGCCCGCGAGGACGCCCGCCGGTACTCGTGCCCCTCGCCCGCGAGCTCGAGGTACTCCACGTCGTGCGACCGTCCCCGCAGCGCCGCGACGACCTGGTGCGCCTCGCCGATCGGCACGTTCGTGTCGAGTTCGCCGTGCACGACGAGCAGCGGCGCGGTGACGTCGTCGATCGCCCGCATCGGCGAGAGCGAGTCGAGCAGTGCGGCGTCGTCCACGGGGTGCCCGTACTTGGTGGCCGCTGCCGACGCGATCCACGGCTCGGTGTCCCGGTAGAACGTCGCGAAGTCGCTCATCCCGCACACCGCGACCCCCGCCGCGAACACGTCCGGGGTGAACGCCAACGACGCGAGGGTGGCGTACCCGCCGTACGAGCGACCCTCGACGGCGACCCGGGAGCGGTCCGCGTACCCGTTCGACACCAGGAACCGTGCGCAGTCCACGACGTCGGCGAGCGCGTTCCAGCGCAGCGCGAGGTCGTCGGCGTGCACGAAGTCGCGTCCGTACCCGCTGGACCCGCGGATGTTCGGCGCGAACACCGTGATCCCCGCGGCGGCGAGGGCCTGGTGCTGCGGGGAGAAGGTGGGCCGCTCCTGCGACTCCGGTCCGCCGTGCAGGTGCAGCATCGCTGCGCGGCCGGGAGGCACGGCACCGGCATCGGGGTCGCCGCCGGTCGACGACGCGGTCGGCTCCACGGCCCGGTACAGCCAGCCGGTGAGCTCCAGTCCGTCTCGTGCGGCGAACCGCTCGAGGGTCGGCTCGACGAGGGTCGCCTCCGGCAGCACGGGCACGTCGGTGACCCGGCTCCAGGTGAGCGCGTTCGTGTCGAGTCGCCAGAGTTCGCGTGGCCGGGTGGGGCCCTCGACGGCGAGGATGACGCTCCGCCCGTCGCGGCTGAGGACCGGGTCGGTGACGACGTACCCGGGCAGGTCGGGCACCGGGGTGCGCGAGGCGTCGTGCGTGTTGATGAGGTCGAGTTCGCTGCGGCCGTCGACGTTCCAGACGAGCAGGAGGGTCCGTCCGGCGTCGTCGGCGTCGAGGTACTCGAGCTCCGCGTCGGCGCGCTCGATGATCCGTCGGGGCTGCCCGCGCCACCCGTGCGGTCCGACGGGCTGCGCGACGAGCTGCCGACGCGGCAGGCCTGCCTCGGTCGCGACGTAGGCGACGAGCGGGCTGGTCTCGCTCGCGGGCGATGGACGGAGGAACGCGATCTCCGCCGAGCCGTCCGGCGGGTCGGTCAGGAGCGCCTGGCTCTCGTCGGTCAGCCGGTCGACCACGACGACGAACTCGTGGCCGCGCTGACCGTCCCGGAGCACGACGAGGCGTTCCTCGACGGAGAGGTCGAGGATGTGGATGAGCTCCCCGACGGCGAGGTCGTCCCGGTCACCGGAGACGGGGTCGACGAGGTACGAGCGTGCCGGCTGCTCCGGTTCGGTGGAGGGCAGCGTGATCACGACCCGGTGCCCACTGCGGCTCCACGGTCCGAGTTCGGCGTGCTGGTACCGCGAGCCGGCGATCTGCGCGGCGTCGCTGCCGTCCGGGCGCACCACCCACACCTGCTGCTTCACGCCGCCGTCGGTCGCGATCGCCACGGCCAGCCACTCCCCGTCGGAGGACCACGTGACCCGGATCACCGGGTCGTCGGACAGCCGGATCCGGACGGGTTCGGACGGAGCACCGTCGACGACGACGTCCTGCACGAAGACCTCGGGGCTGCCGTGCCGGTCGCTGACGAACGCCACCCGGCGCGCGTTGCGCGTCATGGTGGGCCCCCACGATCCCCAGGCCGCGACGAGGCGCTCGCCCAGGTCGACCGCCTGCTCGACGCGGGCCGACGACGCGACTGGTGCCGCGCCTCTCCCCACGGGCTCGGCCGCCACGTCGCTCCGCAAGCTCCGCGACGCGTCGGAACCGGCCCGCGTGGGCCCAGGCACGCTCACCGCACCCCCTGGTGCTGCAGCCACATCTCGATCAGGCCGAGCTGCCAGAGCGCGTTCGCGCCGATCTCGGTCCGCGTGCTGTTCGGGTCCTGGAGCATCCGCTCGACGGTACCCGGGTCGAACAGCCCGCGTTCCCGCGCCTCCGGGGCGTGCAGCGCCTGCCGGACGCGCTCCAGGTAGGGTCCCTCGAGCTGGCGGATCGCCGGCACCGGGAAGTACCGCTTCGTCCGGTCGATGACGGCGTCTGGAACGATGCCGCGGGCCGCACGCTTCATGACGCCCTTGCCGCCGTCGGCGAGCTTGAGCTCGGGCGGGATCGCTCCGGCGAACTCGACGAACTCGTGGTCGAGGAACGGCACGCGCGCCTCGAGTCCCCACGCCATCGTCATGTTGTCGACGCGCTTCACCGGGTCGTCGACGAGCATCGTCATCGTGTCGCTGCGGAGCGCGGCGTCGACGCTGGTCTCCGCTCCCGGGACCGCGAACGAGGCGTCCACGAACGCCGACGGGGTGTCGTCGTCGCTCCGCCAGCGCTCCCCGAGGAGTGGCTGGAGCGCCGGCCAGCGGCGGTCCATGAACACCGAGCGGTAGACCTCGGCGGCCTGGTCCCGCGGGACGGACGCGAGCGGCGGGTACCAGCTGTACCCGCCGAGCACCTCGTCCGCACCCTGACCGGACTGCACGACCTTGACGTGCTGCGAGACCTCCTGGGAGAGCAGGTAGAACGCGACGCAGTCGTGGCTGACCATCGGTTCGCTCATCGCCTGGATCGCACCGTCGATGCCGTCGAGCAGGCGCGACGACGGGACCCGGATGCGGTGGTGGTCGGTGCCGAAGTGGCGCGCGACCTCGTCGGAGTACTCGAACTCGTCGCCGGACTCCCCGCCCGCCGACTCGAAGCCGATGCTGAACGTGGCGAGGTCCTGCTGCCCGGCCTCGGCGAGCAGCGCCACGACGAGGGACGAGTCGATCCCGCCGGAGAGCAGCACGCCGACCGGGACGTCGGCGACCATGCGGCGCTCGACCGCGGTGCGGAGCTTCGCGGTGAAGGCCTCCTGCCAGTCCTGGTCGCTCCAGTCGGCCCTGTCCGGGTCGCGCTCGAAGCGGGGCTCCCAGTAGGTGGTGTCGCGGAACGCGCCGGACGGTTCGACCACCCGGACGGTGGCGGGCGGCAGCTTGCCGACGCCGGTCAGGATCGTCCGCGGCGCCGGGACGATGGAGTGGAAGGTCATGTACGACGCGAAGGCGACCGGGTCGATGGACGTGTCGACGCTGCCCCCGGGGCCGCCGTTGGCCGCCAGGATCGCCGGCAACGAGCTCGCGAAGCGCATCCCGCCCGGGACCTCGGCGACGTACAGCGGCTTGATGCCGAGCCGGTCGCGGGCGAGCACCAGCCGACCGCTCGCGTGCTCCCAGATCGCGATCGCGAACATCCCGATCAGGTGGTCGACGAACGCCGTGCCCCACTCGGCGTACGCGGCGACGATCACCTCGGTGTCCGAGGTCGAGTCGAACGTGTGCCCCTTGCCGTGCAGCTCGTCGCGGAGCTGCCGGTAGTTGTAGACCATGCCGTTGTAGGCGATCGTCAGCCCGAGCCGCGGGACCGCCATCGGCTGGGCCCCGGCCGTGGACAGGTCGACGATCGACAGCCGGCGGTGCCCGAGCGCCACCGGCCCACGCGCCCACAGTCCGTCGCCGTCGGGGCCGCGGTGCCGCAGGCACCCGGTCATCCGGGCCACCGCGCCGACGTCCGGGGACGTCCCGTCGAACCGGATCTCGCCCGCGAGTCCACACATCAGCTGTCCCCTGCCGTTCCGATGATCCAGGTGTCCTTGGCGCCGCCACCCCGCGAGGAGTTCACGACCATGCTGCCCTCCGGGGCGACGCGGGTGAGCGCGACGTCGGCGAGGTGGGTGTCGTCCGGACCGGTCCCCGTGACGTACACGAAGGCACGGAGGTCGACGTGCCGGGGGTCGAGCCCCGCCGGCCCGATGGTCGGGTGCGACGAGAGCTGCACGACCTCCTGGCCGACCCAGCCCGCGGGGTCGGCGGCGATCGCGCGCCGTCGCTCGGCGACCTCGGGGGCGCTCGCGCTCGGGCCGATGAGGACGTCCCGGCCGCCCTCGCCGTCGACCGGCTTCGTGACGAGTTCGCCGACGCGGTCGAGCACGGAGAGCCGTTCGCCCTCGATGCTCGTGCGGTAGGTGGGCACCGAGTCGAGCAGGGGTTTCTCCTCGAGGTAGTACCAGATGAGGTCGGGCACGTTGACGTACATCGCCTTGTCGTCGACGAGCGCGTTGCCCGGCGCGTTGGCCAGGTGCACCCGCCCGGCCTCGGCCGCGTCGAGGATCCGGGCGCCCAGGTCCGGCGTGCGCTCGGTGGTCAGGGCGCTCGCGTCCCGGTCGATCCGCAGGTACAGCCCGTCCAGGACCTCGCCGGTCGCCGCGACGACGACGTGGCCGTCGCGGACGTCCAGGTCGGTGTCGGCCAGGAGGCGCAGCCCGGCCCCGTCGGCCAGCCTGCGGTGCTCGAACCACGCGCCGGCGGCGGGGCCGTCGCTGATCAGTGCGATCACGGGGTCCGGGTTGCCGGTGACGGCGGTCGCGTTGGTCCGCAGGGTGTCGCGGAGGCGCGCGGTGACGCTCGCCGGGTCGCGCAGGTTCGCGGGACGCGGCGCATCGGGCACCACGTCGTCCATGAGCTCGCGGAGGGCGATGCCGTACGCGACGCCAGAGGGCGACCGGACGTTGTCCTCGAGGACGCGCCACCCGCCGAACTCGTTCCGGACCAGGTCGAAGCCCATCACCGGCGCACGGACGGCCGACGCGGGGAGGCGTTTCGCGTCCGGGTCCCAGCCGTTCGCACCGACGAACTGGTGCGCGTCCATCGCGCCGTCCGCGACGATCCGCTGCTCGCCGTACGCGTCGCGCAGGAACAGCTCGACGGCACGGGCCCGCTGCGAGAGCCCTGCGGCGAGCTGGCTCCACTCGTAGGCGCTGATCGTCCGCGGGACGAGGTCGCACCCGAACGCCTGGACGCCGCCGTCGACGACGAACCCCACCTCGTGCTCGCGGGTCCAGGCGTCGCGGGCGGCGCACCGGTCGATCGTGGTCTCGGCGTCCCAGTCGCGGAAGAACACGGCGAGGTCCCGGAAGGCGGGGCGCGGTCGGGCACCGGGGCCGACCGCCTCGTCGCCGGCGCGGACGCGGTAGGACGGCAGCGTCACGGTCGGGTGCTCGCTGCGGCCGGAGGGAGTCCCGGCGGTGTCCTCGACCACAGAGGCCACGACGTCGTCGAGCTCGCCGCGCTCGGCGTACGCGGTGCGCTGCCGGTCGGTGGAGTTGCCGCGGGCGAGGGTGTCCTCGGCGAGTTCGGCCACCGTGCCCCAGTCCCCGAGCTCCTCGAGTTCCGGACGCAGGCGGGAGACGAGCTGCCGGACGGCGGTCTCGGCGGGGAGCCGTTCCGGGTGCTGCCCGAGGCCGAGCAGTTCGCCGGTCAGCCCACCGCGCGCCGCCTGCCACATCGCGGCCCGGTGCAGGGGTTCGCTCCGGGGGTGCCACTCGGCACCGGACTCGACCGCCTTCTCGGCCTTCCGGACGGCCGCCCGGAACAGCCCGGCGATGAGGACCGCATCGTCGACGATCGGCGTCGCGTCGCAGACCCGGAGCTCGAGCGTCGGCGCGTGCGACGAGGGGCGGACGTCGAAGTACGCCATCTTCTTGTCCGCGATGACGCCGGACGCGATGAGGTCGTCGAGCACCTTGTCGTACTCGGCCGCGTCGGACACCCGCCCGAAGCTGCCGGCGGACGGCCAGCGCTGCCAGATGATGCTCCGGAACGACGAGTACCCGGTGTCCTGCCCGTTCCAGAACGGACTCGAGGCACTGAGTGCCAGCAGCACGGGCAGCACCGGGGCCACCCGCTGGGCGATCTGCACCGCCAGGTCACGGTCGCTCACCCCGACGTGCACCTGCAGGCCGCAGATGAGCTGTTCGTCGACGAGCATCCGGTACTGCTCCTGCATGCGGCCGTAGCGGCCGCCGCTCGTCAGCTCGAAGTCGGCGTACTCGGAGCGCGGTGCGGTGCCGGCCGCTGCGATCGTGACTCCCGCGGGGGCGATCGCGGCGCTCAGCTCGGTGCGGAGGTCGACGATCACGCGTCTGAGGTCGTCGAGGGTCCGCACGACCGGGGTGTTCGTCTCGATGGTGGTCCGCTGGAGTTCCGCGCCGAAGCGATCGGCGGGCAGCTTGGGCAGAAGGCGCGGGGCCTTCGCGGAAAGTCGGCCGGACTCGAGGTCGATGAGGTGCAGTTCTTCCTCGGCGCCGAGCGTCAGCTCTGCACTCATGGCTGGAACCTACCGTCGCCACCATCGGTTCCGCCCGGGCCTCCGCCGATCTTCGCATGTTCGAAACACGGGGTACAGCGGTGCTGTGAGCGTCGGCACGCCGGCACGTAGGAACGAAGGATGCCCACCACCGTGTTCTGCCTGCACGCCCTCGGCTCGAGTTCCGAGGAGTTCGTGGGCCTCCGCACCCGTCTCGCCGGGACGCTCGATCTGGTCGGGATCGACCTGCCCGGCTTCGGGACGAGCACCGCTGCGACCGGCACCACCGTCGAGGAGATGGTCGTGCTCGTCGAGCGGGCGATCGGTCGCAGCGGGGTCACCGAGTGGGCGCTGCTCGGGCACTCGATGGGCGGCAAGGTCGCGTCCGTGGTCGCCTCCCGCACCGTCGACGGATCGAACGGCCTGTTCGGACTCCGGGCCGTGGTGCTGCTCGCCGCGTCGCCGCTGTCGCCGGAGCCGATGGACGACGAGCGCCGCGCGACCATGCTCGGGTGGGCGGCCGACGGCGAGATCGGACCGGACGAGGCCGAGACGTTCGTCGACGCGAACACCGCGTCCCGCCTGGCCCCCGAACCGCACGCCACCGCTGTGCACGACGTGCAGCGCGCCCTCCCGCAGGCCTGGACCGACTGGCTCCTCCGCGGCAGCCGTGAGGACTGGTCGACCGTGTTCCCCGCGAACCCCGTCCCCGCGCTCGTGCTCGCCGGCGCCGAGGACGGCGACCTCGGCCCGGACGCCCAACGCTCGCTGAACCTGCCGCACTGGTCCGCCGGCGAGTTCGACGTCGTCCCCGGGGCCGCGCACCTGCTGCCGTGGGAGCAGCCGGACGAGGTCGCCGACCGAATCCGCGACTTCTGGCGCCGACGCGTCGACCACGGTCCCGTCGTCCCCGCCGACACCGCCCGGGTGATCGCCTCCCCGCGCGTGAGCGCCCGCACCCGGGGGATCCTCGCGGTCCGCTCGCTGCCCGACGCCCCCGACCGCGAGCCCCGGGCCCTCACCCGAGGCCAGCTCGACACCCTCCGCGCCCTGGCCCGGGTCGTCGTGCCGCAGCCCGGTGACCGGCCCGTCGACCTCGCGCTGCGCGTCGACGACCAGCTCGCCGACGGACTCGGGGACGGCTGGCGACCGGACGGACTGCCCGCCGACGTCGACGCCTACCGAGCCGGGCTCGACGCCCTCCAGGCGGATGCCACCCAGGGCGACGAGCACCTCGCCGTCGTCCTGGGGTCGATCACCGCGGGCGTGTACACACCGGTGTCGGGTGGCCTGGACTCCGAGCAGCTGCAGGCGTGGGCCGAGGACGCCGCCGTCGACCTGGCGAAGCAGTGGATGGCGCACCCCGCGACGATGGCCGCGGTCGACTACGACGGGTTCGCCACCGGCGGCGACGGGCTCCGCAAGCAGGGCTTCCTGCTGCTCGGTGCCGGCGAACGCGAAGCTTGGGAACCGACGGGAGCCGCACGATGAGACTCGACCACCAGCGCCACCACAGCGAGGCCGAGGTCGTCGACGTGGTCGTCGTCGGCACCGGAGCCGGCGGCGCACCCCTCCTCGCCAGCCTCGCCCGACGCGGCCTCAGCGTCGTGGCACTCGAGGCCGGCCGGAACACCGAGCCGGGCGACCACACACCCGACGAGGTCGAGGCCCCCGGCGACGTCAACTGGATGGACGAGCGGATCAGCGGCGGAAGCGCACCGACCGCGTTCGGCCCGAACAACAGCGGCACCGGCGTCGGCGGCTCGACCCTGCACTGGGGCGCGTTCACGCCGCGGCCGAACGCGCACGACATCCGGCTCCGCACCGACTCCGGGCAGGGCGAGGACTGGCCGATCGACCACGCCGAGCTCACCGGGTGGATCGAGCAGGTCGAGCACGACGTCGGCGTCGCCGGTCCCGCCCACTACCCGTGGGACCCGGCCCGCCGCTACCGGATGGGACCGCCGGCGCGGAACGCCTCGTCGGACATGATGATCCGCGGCGCGGCTGCCGTGGGCATCACCGCGACGGACGCCCCCGTCGGCCTGACCACCGAGGACCGGCACCAGGACCACCACGGCCTCCGGCAGGCGTGCGTCGCGTGCGGGTCCTGCCACCAGGGTTGCCGGAACGGCGCGAAGGTGTCGATGGACACCACGTACCTGCCGGCGGCGGTGGCGTTCGGAGCGGAGATCCGCGCCGAGGCGTTCGTGCACGGCATCGAGCTCGACGCCCGCGGCGAGGTCGAAGCGGTCGTGTACCGCCAGGGTGGTCGCGACCACCGGCAGCGCTGCCGGGCGCTCGTGCTCGCAGCCGGCGGGATCGAGACGCCCCGACTGCTGCTGCACACCGGGCTCGCGAACAGCAGCGGCCAGGTCGGCCGGAACTTCACGGCACACGGGGCGACCCAGGTGTGGGGGACCTTCGACGAGTCGATGCGGTCGTACCGCGGGTACCCGTCGTCGATCATCACCGAGGACTTCGTCCGCCCGGCCGACGCGGACTTCGCGGGTGGCTACCTCATCCAGAGCCTCGGCGTGCAGCCGCTGACCCTGACCACCTCGCTCGTCCGGGGCGGTGGGCTCCGCGGCGCCGAACTCGTCCGCGCCCTGCAGGACTACCCGCGCATGGCCGGCGTCGGCATCAACGCCGAGTGCCTGCCGTACGACGAGAACCGGCTGGTCCTGTCCGACGAGCTGGACGAGAACGGCGTGCCGAAGGCCCGCGTGACGTTCTCGCCCGGGTCGAACGAGGAGGCCATCACGAAGCACGCGGTCCGCACCATGACGGCGATCGTCGAGGCCGCAGGGGGGAAGGACGTCCGGGTCCTCGACCGCACGGCGCACACCGTCGGGACCGCCCGCATGGGCACGGACGCGGGGAACTCGGTCGTGGACGACGCCGGTCGGTCGTGGGACGTGCCGAACATGTGGATCGTCGACAACTCGGTCTTCCCGAGCTCCCTGATCGCGAACCCGGCGCTCACGATCATGGCGCTGTCGCTCCGCACCGCCGACCGCCTGCTCGGCACCGGACGGTGAAGTATCACCGAGGCTGATCGCGGGAGGACCCCACCGCCGGGTGGTGCTCCCGGGCAAGGGTGAAGCCCACCACCGCGCCAACGGTGATGGGCTTCGATTTGCTCTCCGAGTGGAAAGCCGAGGACGGGCAGTCGCCGTCCCGAGTCCAACGCTCGGGTCCAGTGTAATCGAGCTCCGGCCCGATCGCACGCCCGTCCCGGCCCACCGCTCCTCGTGTCCGCCGGCGCTGACACCGGAGGTGGTCTCGATGTCGAACGACACCGATCCCAAGCCCAGGCGTCAGGTGCTCTGGCTGGGGGTCGCGGGCTTGCTCGTGAACCTCGCCAGGCTCCTCGTCGACCTGGTCCGGAAGGACTGAGACAGGGCTCCCCGCACTCGCGTACGACGGGTGCGGGGAGCTCCGGGCGTCAGCCGCGGGTACGGGTCAAGCGCCGGTTCAGCGCCCCGTTCAGCAGCGCGACGAGCAGCCCCACCGCGAACACCAGCGTCCCGAAGCACAGCACCTGCGGCGGCATCCCGGCCTTCGCGGCGCCGTACACGAACAGCGGGAACGTCACGGAGGGCCCGGCGACGAACGACGTGATCACGTAGTCGTCGATCGACATCGCCAGCGCCAGGAGTCCCGCGGCGAGCATGCCCGGCGCGAGCAGCGGCAGCGTCACGAGCCGGAACGCCTGGAACGGTGTCGCCCCGAGGTCCCCCGCGGCCTCTTCCAGCGCTCGGGAGGTCCCCGCGATCCGCGCCCGGAGCACCACGACCACGTAGGCGACGTCGAACGCGACGTGCGTCAGCAGCACGGTGAGGAACCCGGTGCCCAGGCCGATCGAGAGGAAGAACGACAGCGACGCCGACCCGACGACGATCGACGGCGCCGCGATGTCCGCGAAGACGACCGCGTTGACGGCACCGCGCCCGAAGAACCGGTACCGCTCGAGCGCCAGGGCCAGCGGGAGGCCGATCGCGACGGAGATCAGAGCGGCGAGGAACGCGATGACGACCGAGGTGACGAACGCCTGCCCGAGCCCGGAGACGTTCACGAGGTTCGCGTACCAGTAGGTCGTGAAGCCGTTCCAGGCGAACGACAGCCGGTTCGTCGGGGCGTCGTTGAACGAGTACACGATCATGTAGACGATCGGCACCAGGGTGATGGCGATGACGACCCAGTACACGATGGCGAGCCACGGCCCGCGACGGTTCACGCCGTGCCGGCCGGGCAGGCGACCGGTCGCGCCGGTGACGGGCGACGTCGGGGCGGTGGACGAGCGGGTGGGTGCGACGGCGGTCATACGAGGTCCTCGAGGTCGTCGGTGCCGGAGACGCGGGCGTAGATGAACAGGATGATGCCGAGCACGACCATGAGCACGGTCGACAGCGCGGCGGCGACGTTGTACTGCTGGTTGCCGGAGTAGGCGTCCTGGATCGCCTGGCCGATCGTGTACGTGTTCGTGCCGCCGAGCAGCGCCGAGTTCACCGGGTCCCCCACGCAGTCGATGAACACGAGCAGCACCCCGGCGAAGATGCCGGACCGGGACAGCGGGAGGGTGGTGTGCCAGAACGCCCGGAACTTCCCGGCGTACAGGTCGTTGGCGGCCTCACCGAGCCGGGGGTCGATGCGCTCGAGTGCGGCGTAGATCGGCAGCACCATGAACGCCAGGTCGTTGTACGCGTCGCCGAAGACGACCGCACCGCCGGTGCCGAGGATGTGGAAGTCCTTGCCGGCGATCCCGATCCCCTGCAGGAAGGTGACGACCGGCCCCTGCGACGCGAGCACGAACGCCCACATGTCGGTCCGGATGATGAACGACACCAGGAAGCTGACGAACACGAGCATGAGCAGCGGGTTCTTCCACCGCGGCGAGACCCGGAACGCGATGAAGTAGGCGACCGGGTACCCGACGATGATGGTCACCAGCGTTGCCGCGAAGCCGTACCAGAGCGATCGGAGCAGGAAGGTCAGGTACGGCACCTGCGGGTCGACGAACAGGGACGAGTAGATCCCGAAGTTCCACGTGAACGTGTAGCCGTCGTCCGGGTTGCCCGACATGAGCGAGACGATGAGCCCCGACACGAGTGGGATGACGAAGAACACGCAGAGGTACGCGGTGCCGACCAGGGCGAGCAGGAACGGCGTGCTCCGACGCCGGCCCCGCCGGATCGGCACGGACGGCGGCGCGCCCACCGACAGGGCGGTCACGACTGCACCACCGCGTTGAAGATGCCGTTCCACTCCGAGTACTCGTCGTAGTTCTTGAACACCCGAAACTCGTGCGACTTTGCCAACACCTCTTCCGACGGGAACACCAGCGGACTGTCCGCCACGGTCGGGTCGTCGAGCTCGTTCCGGACGTAGTCCTCGGCGCCGGGCACCGGGCAGACGTAGTTGACGTAGTCCTCGACGATGCCGGCGGCCTTCGGCGTGTAGTAGAAGTTCATCCACTCCAGGGCGGACACCGGGTTCGAGGCCTGCCGCGGGATGAGCATGTTGTCGTGCCAGGTCATCTGCCCCTCCTCAGGTGTGACGAACTCCAGGTGCGGGAACCCGGACTGCTGCGCCTGGAACACGTCGCCGGACCACGCCTGGGTGATCCAGGTGTCACCGTTCTCGAGCCGGTTGATGTAGCTCTGGTCGTAGAACCCGGTGACGTTCGGCCGGAGTTGCCGAAGCCACTCCTGTGCCTTCCGCCAGTCCGCCGGCGTCGACTGCTCCGGGGCGATCCCGAGCGCGAGCAGTGCCAGGGAGCCGAGCTCCGTGTTGTCGCTCATCAGCCCGATGCGTCCTTTGAACGCGGGATCGAGCAGGTCCTTGAACGAGGTGATCTTCCGGCCGGTGTACTTCGGGTTGTACGCGAGCCCCGTGAACCCGGTCTGCCACACGACCGAGTGCTTGTTGCCCGGGTCGTAGATCGGGTCCTTCACCGAGTCGGACGCGTTCGCGGCGAAGTTCGGCAGCCGCGAGTGGTCGAGTTCGCAGACGAAGCCGTTGTCGATCATCTCGGTCAGCTCGTACCCGTTCGTCATCACGACGAGGTCGTAGCCGGTGGCACCCTGCGCCCGGAGGATCGGCGAGACGGTCGCGTAGAAGGTCGCGTTGTCCTGGATGACCGCCTGGTAGTCGACCGCGATGCCGGTCTCCCGCTTGAACAGTGCAAGCGACTCGGACTTGCCGTGGTCGGAGTCGATGTACAGCGGCCAGTTCGCGAAGTTGAGTTCCTTGGTCGGCTTCGCGTCCTTCCAGAACGCCGTCCAGTCGACGGCGGGACCCATCGACGCCGCGGATCCCTTGATGCTGCACCCGGCGAGGAGGGCCGCGACGGCGGCAGCGCCGCCGCCGGCGAGGAAGCCCCGCCGGCTCACCCGCGCGGACGTCAGTCCGCGCACCAGGTCGGGGCGACTCACGCGACCGCTCCTGCCGTGGCGGGTGCGGACTGGAGGCGCGGGTCGGCTCCGGCGGTGACGGTCGCGTCGGACGCGGGGTGCGCCTCCAGGCCGAAACCGTGGTCGACGCCCCACGTGAGCCAGACCTCGGTGCCGGTCGCGATCCGCGGCCCGCCCTTCGAGTTCTGCGCGAAGACGGAGACGCGACCCGCGCCGGGGACGTCGACGAGGTACTGCGTGCTGACGCCGGAGAACGAGACGTCGACGACGCGACCCGGGCCGAGGATGTTGCGGCCGGCCTCGTGCGCCGGCTCGGCGGTGCGGATCTTGAGCTTCTCCGGCCGGACGCCGACGACGACGCGGCCGGACGTGGCGACGGCACGCGCGGCCGGGACGGCGAGGGTCCCGGCCCCCGTCGCGACCACGAGCAGGCCGCCCTCGGTGCCGCGGACCTCGCCCTCGAGCAGGTTCGACTGCCCGAGGAAGTTCGCGACGAACGCGGTCCGGGGCAGCTCGTACAGGTCCTGGGGGCTGCCCATCTGCTCGATGCGACCGCCGTTCATGACGGCGACCGTGTCGGCCATCGTCATCGCTTCCTCTTGGTCGTGGGTGACGTGCAGGAACGTGAGCCCGACCTCGGCCTGGATCGTCTTCAGCTCGAGCTGCATCTGGTGCCGCAGCTTCAGGTCCAGCGCACCGAGCGGTTCGTCGAGCAGGAGCAGCGCCGGTCGGTTCACGATCGCCCGGGCGAGGGCGACGCGCTGCTGCATGCCGCCGGAGAGCTGCGCGGGACGCTTGTTCGCGGAGTCCTCGAGCTCGACCAGGTGCAGGGCCTCCCGCGCCTTCGTCATCGGGTCCGGGATCCGGCGGCGCTTCAACCCGAACGCGACGTTGTCGAGGACGCTCATGTGCGGGAACAGCGCGTAGTTCTGGAACACCGTGTTGACCGGCCGCTGGTAGGGCTTCGTGTCGGTGACGTCCCGCCCGCCGATCGTGATCGTGCCGCTCGTGGGTTCCTCGAGCCCGGCGACGAGCCGGAGCGTCGTGGTCTTCCCGCAGCCGGAGGGGCCGAGCAGGGCGAAGAACGACCCCGCCGGGACGGTCAGGTCGAGCGCGTCGACCGCAGTGTGTCCGGGGAAGGACTTGGTGATCTGTTCGAGCCGGAGATCGGCTCCCGATTCGGCGAAGGTGCCGGTCACTGCCATGGTGCCTCCTGCTGCTGCTGGTGCTGCTCGGGTCGGGTTCGGTGTCGTCGCTGGGTCAGCCGATGTAGGACATGACGTGCTTGATGCGGGTGTAGTCGTCGAAGCCGTACTGCGACAGGTCCTTGCCGTAGCCGGAGTGCTTGAAGCCGCCGTGCGGCATCTCGGCGACGATCGGGATGTGGGTGTTGATCCACACGCAGCCGAAGTCGAGGTCGCGGGCGAAGCGCATGGCCCGACCGTGGTCCGTCGTCCACACCGAGCTCGCCAGGCCGTACTCGACGCCGTTCGCCCACCGCAGTGCCTCGTCCTCGGTGGAGAAGCGCTGCACCGTCTGCACCGGGCCGAAGATCTCCTGCTGCACGGCGCGGTCGTCCTGTCGCAGCCCGGAGACGATCGTGGCCTGGTGGAAGTAGCCGCGGTCCCCGACACGACTGCCGCCGAGTGCGATCGAGGCGTGGTCGGGCAGGGTGTCGACGAAGGAGTGGACGTGGGCGAGCTGGTTCGCGTTGTTCACCGGGCCGAAGTACGGGGTGGGCGCGTCCGGGCCGGTCTGCGCGTCCGTTCGGGCGGCTTCGGCGAGCGCCGCGACGAACTCGTCGTGGATGCCGTCCTGCACGAGCAGCCGGGTGGCTGCGGTGCAGTCCTGCCCGGCGTTGAAGAACCCGGCGGCGACGATGCCGGCGACCGCTGACGGGATGTCCGCGTCGTCGAACACGATCACCGGGGCCTTGCCGCCGAGCTCGAGGTGCGTGCGCTTCAGGTCCCCGGCGGCGGCGCGGGCGACCTCCATGCCGGCGCGGACGGAACCCGTGATGGACACGAGCTGCGGCGTCGGGTGGTCGATCATGGCGGCGCCGGTGGTGCGGTCCCCCACGACGACGTTGAGGACGCCCGGCGGCAGGAACTCGGCGGCGACCTCGGCGAGGAGCAGGGTGGAGAGCGGCGTGGTGTCGCTCGGCTTGAGGACGGTCGTGTTCCCCGCGGCGAGCGCCGGGGCGAACTTCCAGACCGCCATGTTGAGCGGGTAGTTCCACGGGGTGACCTGGGCGACGACGCCGATCGGCTCACGGCGGACGAACGACGTGTGGTCGGGCAGGTACTCGCCGGCGCTCCGGCCCTCGAGGTTGCGGGCGGCCCCGGCGAAGAACCGGATCTGGTCGACGGACAGCAGGATCTCGTCCTCGACCAGGGTGGCGCGTGGCTTCCCGGTGTCGAGCGACTCGAGGTCGGCGAACTCCTCGGCCCGCTGCTCCATCGCGTCGGCGATCCGGAAGAGCGCGAGCTGGCGTTCCCCGGGGGTGGTGCGGCGCCAGGTCGCGAACGCGGTGCTCGCGGCCGTGAACGCGGCGTCCACGTCGGCAGCGGTCGACACGGGCGAGGTGCCGTAGACCCGCTCGGTCGTCGGGTCGACCAGGTCGAACGCGCTGTCGGCACGCGACTCGACGGACGCGCCCCCGACGAAGTTGCGCACGTCGTGCGTCTCCGTCGCTGTCTTCGTCGTGTCCAGCATGGCGGCGATACTGGCACGGAATCCGGTGGCGCGGAAGAAGAATCCGCAGGTTGTGGCGAACCGTAACAACGGAAATCGTCGCGAAACACGGTGTTCACAACGAAATCCCTTGCTTTCTCGCGATGGTCACTGCAATGCTGTGCGGCATGGCGGCAGCACCACGACGTCCCGGACCGATCGACGACACCTCGAAGCGGATCATCGAGCAACTCCAGGCGGACGGGCGCCGTCCGTACGGCGAGATCGGCAAGGCGGTCGGTCTCAGCGAGGCGGCGGTCCGGCAGCGCGTCCAGAAGCTCACCGAGACCGGCGTCATGCAGATCGTCGCGGTCACCGACCCCATGCAGCTCGGCTTCCACCGGCAGGCGATGATCGGCATCCGCGTGAACGGCGACACCCGCAAGGTGGCCGACGCGCTCGAGCAGCTCGCGGCGGTCGACTACCTCGTGATGACGGCCGGCAGCTTCGACCTCATGGTGGAGGTCGTCTGCGAGGACGACGACGACCTCATCGAACTGCTCAACGGCACGATCCGGGCCATCCCGGGCGTGACCGCCACCGAGACCTTCGTCTACCTGCAACTCCGCAAACAGCTCTACGACTGGGGAACGCGATGACCATGTCCGACCAGACCACCCGCCTCGGCTCCTACGACCCGTTCGCCCCGGTCGACGATGCCGCCCTGCAGCAGAAGTCCCGCGACCACCTGTGGATGCACTTCGCCCGGCACGGTGCGAACCAGGCCGGCGCCGACGTGCCGATCATGGTCCGCGGCGAGGGGCACCACGTCTACGACAGCCACGGCAAGGGCTACATCGACGGGCTCTCCGGCCTGTTCGTCGTCGCCGCCGGGCACGGCCGGAAGCGTCTCGCCGAGATGGCCGCCAAGCAGGCCGAGACGCTGTCCTTCTTCCCGATCTGGTCCTACGCGCACCCCGCGGCGATCGAGCTCGCGGACCGCCTGGCGGACCACGCGCCTGGTGACCTCAACAAGGTGTTCTTCTCGACCGGTGGCGGCGAGGCCGTCGAGACCGCGTTCAAGCTCGCGAAGTACTACTGGAAGCTCCGCGGCAAGCCGATGAAGCACAAGGTGATCTCCCGCGCGGTGGCCTACCACGGCACCCCGCAGGGCGCGCTCGCGATCACCGGCATCCCCGCGATGAAGCAGATGTTCGAGCCGCTCGCCCCCGGTGGCTTCCGCGTCCCGAACACGAACTACTACCGCGCTGCCGAGATGGGCTTCGCCGGCGAGAGCGAGGAGGAGTTCGGCTTCTGGGCGGCCGAGCGCATCCGCGAGATGATCGAGTTCGAGGGCCCGGACACCGTCGCCGCGGTCTTCCTCGAGCCCGTGCAGAACTCCGGCGGCTGCTTCACCCCGCCGCCCGGGTACTTCCAGCGGGTCCGCGAGATCTGCGACGAGTACGACGTCCTGCTGGTCTCCGACGAGGTCATCTGCGCGTTCGGCCGCATCGGCACGATGTTCGCGTGCGACACCTACGACTTCGTGCCGGACATGATCACCTGCGCGAAGGCGATGACCTCGGGGTACTCCCCCATCGGCGCGACGATCATCAGCGACAAGCTGTTCGAGCCGTTCTCGAAGGGCGACACGACCTTCTACCACGGCTACACGTTCGGCGGGCACCCGGTCTCGGCCGCCGTCGCGATGGAGAACCTCGACATCTTCGAGGAAGAGGGGCTGCTGCAGAACGTCCAGCAGAACGCCCCGCTCTTCAAGGCCGAGCTCGACACCCTGCTCGACCTGCCCATCGTCGGCGACGTCCGCGGTGCGGGGTACTTCTACGGCATCGAGCTCGTGAAGGACAAGGCCACGAAGACGACCTTCGACGACGACGAGTCGGAGCGTCTGCTCCGCGGGTTCCTCTCCAAGGCGCTGTTCGACGCCGGGTTGTACTGCCGCGCCGACGACCGTGGCGACCCGGTCGTGCAGCTCGCTCCGCCGCTCACCATCGGGCAGCCGGAGTTCCGCGAGATCACGTCGATCCTGCGGAGCGTGCTGTCCGAGGCCGCGTCGAAGATCTGACCGTGACCGGCTACCGGGGCGTCTCGTTCTGGCTCGACGCACTCGTGTCCTCCGGACGCGACGACCTGACGCCCCGGCCGCCGCTCGACGGTGACACCACGGCGGACGTGTGCATCGTCGGGGGTGGACTGACGGGTCTCTGGACCGCGTGGTACCTGCACCAGGCCGACCCGCGCCTCCAGATCGTCGTCGTGGAACGCGAGATCGCGGGGTACGGCGCGTCCGGACGCAACGGTGGCTGGTGCTCCGCCCTGTTCCCGCGCTCCGCCGCCTCGATCGCCGAGGAGCACGGCCGCGACGCGGCCCTCGCGCTGCGCGCCGCGATGCGCGACACCGTCGACGAGGTCGGACGCGCCGCGTCCGAAGCCGAGGTCGACTGCGACTACGTCAAGGGCGGCACCGTCCTCTACGCCCGCTCCGCCGTGCAGGAGCGCGCAGCGCGCGCCGAGGTCGACTCGTCCGCCGCATGGGGCGACGACATGACGTACCGCGACGGTCGCCCCGGCGACGCCGCCGGTTCGGCCGGCGTCGCGTGGACCCCGGACTGCGCGCGCGTCCAGCCCGCAGCGTTGGTACGTGGCCTGGCGGCCGCCCTGGAGGCACGTGGCGTCCGGATCGCGGAGCACACGCCCGCCGTGTCGTGGGCTCCAGGGCGCGTGGTCACCACGCGTGGGACCGTCTCGGCCGGTGCCGTGGTGATCGCGGTCGAGGGGTACGGCGCGCAGCTCGCACAGACGAAACGGCGGATCCTGCCGCTGTACTCGCTCATGATCGCGACCGCACCGCTGCCGTCCGCGGTGTGGGACCGCATCGGCCTGGAGCACGGGCAGACCTTCTCGGACTACCGGCACCTGCTCGTCTACGGCCAGCGGACCGCGGACGACCGGCTCGCGTTCGGCGGCCGGGGCGCCCGGTACCACTGGGGGTCGTCGATCACGGCCGGGTACGACCGGGTGCCGCGGGTCTTCGCGCACCTGCGCTCGTCGCTCGTCGACCTGTTCCCGGCGGTGGCCGACGCCCCGATCACGCACACCTGGGGTGGCCCGCTCGGCGTCCCGCGCGACTGGTGCGCCTCGGTGACGTGGGACGGACACGTGGGGACCGCCGGCGGGTACGTGGGCGACGGGCTCTCCACGACGAACCTGGCCGGGCGGACGCTCGCCGACCTCGTGCGCGGGGAGTCCTCACCGCTGACGGCGCTGCCGTGGGTGAACCACCGTTCACCGGACTGGGAGCCGGAGCCGCTCCGGTTCCTCGGCGCGAACGCCGGGCTCGTGGCGACCGACCTGGCCGACCGCGAGGAAGCACTGACCGGACGGCCCAGCCTGGCCGCACGACTGATGGCACCACTCACAGGAGGCCACTGATGGACACCGAAGTCGTCGTCGTGGGGGCCGGCGTCTCCGGTCTCGCCGCCGCCCGGGCACTGACACGCGCCGGACGGTCCGTCGTCGTGCTCGAAGCCCGCGACCGCATCGGCGGGCGCACCTGGACCGACACCGAGCTCGGCGTGCCCGTCGACCTCGGAGCGTCCTGGATCCACGGCATCGACGGCAACCCGCTGTGGTCACTGGCGGCGTCCTTCGGGATCGAGACCGTCGAGTTCACCGTCGGCAGCTTCCAGTTCGACGGCCGACCGATCGCCTGGCACGACCCGTCGGGCGAACCCCTGTCCGGTGCCGCCGCGGCGTCGTTCGTCGCCGACCTGCACACGGTCGACGCGGCGCTGGACCGTGCCGTCGCCGACGCTGCCCCCGGGACCTCGTACGCCGACGTCGTCGCGTCCGTCGTGTCGGCCCTCGGCTGGTCCGGCACTCGCGCCGACCGGGTGCGGGAGTACGCCGCGCACCGCTCGGAGGACCTCTGCGGCGCCCCCGTCACCGACCTCGACGCGCACGGGCTCGAGGAGGAGCACGTCGCCGGTGACGAGGTCGTCTTCCCCGGCGGGTACGGGCAGTACGCCGCGGCCCTCGCGTCCGGGCTCGACGTCCGGCTGTCGTCGGTCGTGCGGTCGGTGTCGTCGACGGACACCCGGGTCGCCGTGGGCCTGGCGGACGGGTCGACCGTGTCGGCCGCGCACGCGATCGTGACCGTCCCGCTCGGCGTCCTGCAGGCCGGCGACGTCACGTTCACGCCGCCGGTGTCCGGACCGGCCGCCGGTGCCCTCGAGCGACTCGGGATGGGCGTCTACGACAAGGTGTTCCTCCGGTTCCCGGAGGTGTTCTGGGGCGGTGACTGGGTGGTCCGTCAGCAGGGTCCCGCCGGGGTCGACTGGCACTCCTGGTACGACATGTCCCGGGTGACCGGCGCGCCCGTGCTCGCGGCGCTCGTCGGCGGTGCGGGAGCCCGACGACTCGAGACGCTCTCCGACGAGGCGATCCTCGCCGAGGCCGTCGCCGCACTGCGCCACGCGTTCGGACCGGTCGTGCCGGCGCCCGAGGCCGTGCGGATCACGCGGTGGGCGGCCGACCCGTTCGCGAAGGGGTCCTACTCGTACCTGCACGTCGGGGCGTCGCCGGACGACCACGACGTGCTCGGCACACCGTTCGGCCACGTGCAGTTCGCCGGCGAGGCCACGTGGGGGGACGACCCGGCGACCGTCCACGGCGCGCTGCTGTCCGGTCTCCGGGCCGCGGGTCGGTTGCTCGGGCAGGACGTTGACGCTGTCTCGCTGGCCGACGAACTGCCCGGCTGAGGCGCTCTACACTCGGCGCGTGAGCACCCGGCGAGCCCGTCCCCAGCACGAACACCGTGCGCCGGTCGCCGTCGCGGTGCTGGTGAACCTCGCGCTCAGCCTGTTCCTGCCGAGCGAGGTGCTGTTCTTCCCGTCGTGGGTCGTCCCCGCGATCGGCCTGTCGCTGCTCATCCCGCTCGTGGTGTTCAACCCGCGCCGCCTGACCCGCGAGACGACGTGGTCCCGGTGGCTCTCGTTCGCCCTCGCGATCCTGCTCACGGTCGCGAACCAGCTCACCGTCGTCCGGACGATCGACCAGCTCCTGCACGGGCACCCCGACGGGGGCGCGGTGCTGCTGACGGCGCTGCAGGTCTGGGTGAGCAGCATCATCGCGTTCGGACTCGTGTACTGGGAGCTCGACCGCGGCGGCCCGGTGGCACGCCGCCGGCCGGACCTCTTCGCCCGCGATGAAGCGGACTTCCAGTTCCCGCAGGAGACCGACCCGGCGACCGCCGCCTGGCGACCGGTGTACCTCGACTACCTCTACGTGGCACTGACGAACATGATGGCGTTCAGCCCGACCGACACCATGCCGATGACCGTCCGCGCGAAGATGATCATGGCCTACCAGTCGATCGGCGGGTTCATCCTGCTGGCCCTGGTCATCTCGCGCGCGGTCAACATCATCAGCTGACGAGCGCTTCGGAGACGTCCCAGAGCCGCGCGGCGTCCTCGTCCCGGAGCATCGGCGCCCAGGGCTCCCGGCGTCCGGCCGGTCCGCCGAGCTGACCGGGCCCGGTCGGACCGACGAACCCGCCGTCGAGCTCGGGGTCGGTCGCGGCGAGGAGGGCCGGCTCCGCCGCCGAGACCGGCGTCCCGACGAGGAGCCCGCGCGCGGACAGCCACCGGATCAGCCGGACGGCCACGGTGTCACCCGTGCGTCCGATCTCCGGCCGTGCGGCGAGCAGGTTCGTGGGTGCGACGCCGGGGTGGCTGACCGCGGTCGTGATCCCCCACCCGCCGGCTCGGCTCCTGCGGCCGAGTTCGCGTGCGAAGAGCGCGCAGGCGAGCTTCGACTGCGCGTACGCCCGCGCGACGTCGTAGTCCCGCTCGGACTGCAGGTCGTCCCACCGGATCGAGGCCCGCCGTGCCGCCACGCTCGTCTGCATCACGACCCGGCCGCTCGCGGCACGCACCAACGGCAGGAGGCCGCCGACGAGCGCGACGTGCCCGAGGTGGTTCGTGCCGAACTGCAGCTCGAAGCCGTCCCGCGTGGTCTGCCGCTCGGGCGGGTTCATGACGCCGGCGTTCCCGACGACCACGTCGATCGGGGTGCCCTCGGACCGCAACCGGTCCCCCAGCGTCGCGACGGACTCCAACGAGGACAGGTCGAGGTCCTCGAGCACGACGGACGCACCCGGGTGCTGCTGGGTGATCCGGGCGACGGCCGCGGCCCCCTTGTCGCGGTTCCGGACCGGCACGACGACCTCGGCGCCGGCCCCCGCGAAGCGCGCGGCGATCTCGAGTCCGATGCCGTCGCTCGCTCCGGTCACCAGGACCCTGCGGCCGCCGAGGTCCGCGATCTCCAGTCGTTCGTTCCGTGCCATGGTCCGCCTCTTCCGTCGTGGTCGGTGCCGGATCCGGCACCCGAGACGATCGTCCTCGTGGCCCGCGAGCGCAACCACGGCCCGACGATCCGTGGCTCCGGGCTGCCACCCGGGAGAAGATGGGCGCATGATCGACCGAGCGTCCCTCGCGGACTTCCTCCGCAGCCGTCGGACGGCACTGCAGCCCGAGGACGTCGGCCTGCCGCGGGGACAGCGCCGCCGCACGAGCGGGCTGCGGCGCGAAGAGGCGGCGCTGCTGAGCAACATGTCCGTCGACTACTACGCACGGCTGGAGCGGGAGCGCGGCCCGCAGCCGTCCGACCAGATGCTCGCGTCGATCGCACAGGGGTTGCGCCTCTCGATCGCGGAGCGCGACCACCTCTTCCGCCTTGCCGGACACGAGCCCCCGACGCCGGCGTCCGGCGGCGACCACGTCAGCCCGGGCATGATGCGCATCTTCGACCGGCTCGCCGACAGTCCGGCCGAGATCGTCACCGAACTCGGCGAGACGCTGCAGCAGACGGCCCTCGCCGCGCAGCTCACCGGTGACGCGAGTGGTCGCCGTGGCGACGACCGGAGCATCGGGTACCGGTGGTTCGCCGACCCCGGGTCCCGAGACGTCCACCCGGTGGAGGACCACCCGTTCCTGTCCCGGATGTACGCCTCGGGCCTCCGCACCGTCATCGCGCGCCGTGGCCCGGGCTCCCGTGCCGCGCACCTGGCCGAACGGCTCCTCGCCACCAGCGAGGAGTTCCGCGAGGTCTGGGCGCGCCACGAGGTCGGCATCCGCCCGCGTGACGTGAAGCACTACCGTCACCCGGAGGTCGGCCTGCTCACGTTGCAGTGCCAGGTGCTGCAGGACCCGGACAGTTCGCAGGCGCTGCTCGTGTACACGGCCGAGCCGGGCAGCGAGAGTGCCGACCGGCTCAGACTGCTCGCCGTCATCGGCTCGACGGTCCGTCAGACCTGACAGCGCACAGTCGTACGGGATCGGGTCTTGTGCGCGTTGATCACATGATCAACAATGGCGACATGGACGTCATCACCGGCTCGCCGCCCCGCTCGCCCCTGCACGAGGACACGGGCACTCCACGACGATCCGCCCGGGTCGCCCTCGTGCAGGCCCACTGGGTCGACGACCCCGACGAGCACCGCCGAGTCCTCGCCGACGGCATCGCCACCGCGGCCGCGAACGGCGCCGACGCGGTCTTCCTGCCGGAGCTCACGCTGTCCCGGTACCCGGGCGACACCCCCGCGGACGGCATCCCGAAGGAGCACGCGGAGTCCCTCACGGACGGCCCGACGACCACGTTCGCGCGGGAACAGGCCCGGCGTCACGGGGTGTTCGTCCACGCCTCGCTGTACGAGCGGCCCGCCGAGGACGACCGCCCGGAGGACCCGCGCGGGTACAACACCGCGGTCCTCGTCGCGCCGGACGGCACTCTGGTCGGCCGCACCCGCAAGACGCACATCCCGATCAGCGCCGGCTACTACGAGGACACGTACTTCCGTCCAGGCGCCGACGCCGATCCCTTCCCCGTGTACGACGCCGCGGGCCTCCGCCTCGGCCTGCCGACGTGCTGGGACGAGTGGTTCCCCGAGGTCGCGCGGTCGTACGGCATCGCCGGGTCCGAGGTCCTCGCGTACCCGACCGCGATCGGCTCCGAACCGTCCTTCCCCGACTTCGACACCGCACCGATCTGGCGACAGGTCATCGTCGCGAACGGCATCACCGCGGGCCAGTTCATGGTCGTGCCGAACCGGTGGGGGGACGAGGGGGACATCACGTTCTACGGCTCGTCGTTCGTCTCGGACCCGTTCGGTCGGGTCCTCGTCGAGGCACCGCGCGACGCCGACGTCGTCCTCGTGACCGATCTCGACCTCGACGCCCGCGTCGAGTGGCTCCGCCTCTTCCCCTTCTACCTGACCAGGCGACCCGACCTGTACGGCGGCCTGGTGCGGGAGATCGACCCCGTCCGCGACGGGTACGGCGCGCGTGAGGCGATCCGTGCCTCCAGGGCGGTGCACTCGTGACCTGGCGGATGCCGGCGGAGACGGCTCCGCAGGAACGCACCTGGATGGCGTTCCCCCGGCCCGGCGCCACGCTCGGTGACGACCCGGCGAGCGCCGAGGCGGCCCGGACCGCCTGGGCGACCACCGCGAACACCATCAGCGAGTACCAGCCCGTGACCGTCGTGGTCGACCCGGTCGCACGCGCCGACGCGGACCGCCTGCTGGCCGGGGCGGTCGAGGTGCTCGAAGCACCGCTCGACGACTTCTGGATGCGCGACGTCGGCCCGACGTTCGTCGTCGACGACGAGACGGGCGAGCGCGGTGCGGTCGACTGGGTCTTCAACGGCTGGGGCGCGAACGCCTGGGCGACCTGGACCCGCGACGCGGCGATCGCGGCGGTCGTCGCCGAGGCGGCCGGCGTGCAACGGGTGCCCTCGCTGCTGGTCAACGAGGGCGGGGCGATCCACGTCGACGGCCGGGGCACCGTCCTCGTCACGGAGACGGTCCAGCTCGACCCCCGGCGGAACCCCTACGCCGACCGGGCGCGGGTCGAGCAGGAGCTCGCACGGACGATCGGGGCCACCGAGGCGATCTGGCTCCCCCGGGGGCTCACCCGGGACTACGACGGACTCGGCACCCGCGGGCACGTCGACATGGTCGCCACCTTCGCGGGCGCGCAGACCGACACGATCCTGCTGCACGCGCAGCCGGACCCTGGTCACCCGGACCACCTCGTGATGCCGCTCATCCGGCGTGCGATCGAGGAAGCCACGGACGCGACGATCGTCGAGCTCCCCGCTCCGACGACGCTGACGGACGACGGCGGGCCGGTCGACTGGAACTACGTGAACCACGTCGTGGTGAACGGCGCCGTCATCGCGTGCGGCTTCGGCGAGCCCGCGGCCGACGACCGCGCCCGGGGCATCCTCGCCGACGTCTACCCGGGCCGCGAGGTCCGCACCGTCGACGCACGCGAGGTCTTCGCCCGCGGCGGGGGCCTGCACTGCATCACCCAGCAACAGCCCGCGTAGCGCACCCGCCGCGGCGTACAGGCGAAACCGACGTCCTGTACGTCACGGCAGGTCCCCCGTCCGACGCACCGTCGGTATGTTGCTCCGAACCGAACCGGGCACCGTCGCCCGGCCGAGAACGACAGGGAAGTCCACGCACATGGCATCACCCATCGCGGTCACCGCACCGGCAGCGCCGGCGCGCGGCGGCTCACTGAAGCGGAGCCTGGGCCTCTGGGCCATCGTCGGACTCGGGCTCGGGTACATGACCCCGACCGTGGTGTTCGACACGTTCGGCATCGTGTCCGGCCAGACCGACGGCGCCGTGCCGAGCGCCTACCTCATCGCCCTCGTGATCATGCTGCTCACCGCGGTGAGCTACGGGAAGATGGTCCGTGTCTACCCGGCGGCCGGGTCGGCGTACACGTACGTGCGGGAGTCGATCCACCCGAACGCCGGCTTCATGGTCGGCTGGGCCTCGCTCCTCGACTACCTGCTCCTGCCGATGGTGAACGCGCTGATCATCCGGCTCTACCTCGAGCAGGTGTTCCCAGCGCTGCCCGCCTGGGTGACGGTGGTGGTCTACACGCTGTTCGTCACGACGGTCATCTGCCTGTCGATGCGCGGCACCTCGAACCTCAACATGGTCCTGCTCATCGGAGCGATCCTCGCGATGATCGCGTTCGTGGTCTTCGCCGTGATCGAGCTCGTGCGCGGTGCCGGTGCTGGCACGATCGTCAGCGCGGAGCCGTTCGTGCACGACGGCGTGACGATGTCGGCGCTCCTCACCGGGGCGACCGTCGTGTGCTTCTCGTTCATCGGGTTCGACGCCGTCACGATGTACACGGAAGAGGCGAAGAGCATCAGGATCATGCCGAAGGCGATCCTGCTGACCGTCCTCATCGGCGGACTGATCTTCCTGGTCTCGGCGTACTTCGCGCAGCTGCGGTTCCCGACGAACGCCCCCTTCGGCGAGTTCACCGACGACCCGCTCCCCCAGATCGGCCTGCTGGTCGGCGGCAGGGTCTTCCAGGCGATCCTCGTCGCCGCCGGGTTCGTCGCCGCACTGGCGTCCGGCCTGGCCTCGCACGCGAGCGTCGCCCGCATGCTGCTCGTGATGGGCCGGAACAACGTGCTGCCGAAGAAGGTCTTCGGCTACGTCAGCCCGCGCACCAGGACCCCCATCCTCAACGTGATCGTCGTCGGGGCGGTCACCCTGCTCGCGATGACGTTCTCGCTCGACACGATCTCGTCGTACATCAACTTCGGCGCCCTCATCGCGTTCACGTTCGTCAACCTGACGGTGATCGTGCACTTCGCCTGGCGCGAGGGCCGCCGGCACACCGCCCGCGACCGCTTCACCTTCATCGTGCTGCCCGGCGTCGCGATGCTGCTCACCGGTGTTCTCTGGTCTCAGCTGCACGCCGACGCGCTCATCGCCGGCTGCGTCTGGGCCGCGATCGGCTTCGTGTACCTGCTCGTCATCACGAAGGGGTTCCGGATCCAGCCGA
This sequence comes from Curtobacterium sp. 314Chir4.1, assembly GCF_900215175.1. Lineage (NCBI taxonomy): Bacteria > Bacillati > Actinomycetota > Actinomycetes > Micrococcales > Microbacteriaceae > Curtobacterium > Curtobacterium sp. 314Chir4.1. The sequence continues at coordinate 524,517 of NZ_OCMI01000004.1, read as the reverse complement.
AGGGCTTCGACGAGAACCAGCCCGTCACGGGCGTCAACAAGCAGCTGACCGACCAGCACGCACAGGAGGAACGATGACCGACACCGCCACCGTCTACGCCGTCACCGACCCGACGACCGGCGAGGTGCTGACCACCTTCCCCACCATCACGGACGACGAGCTCCGCGCGGCGATCGACACCGCGGACCGGGCCCACCGCGCCGACCGCAGCACCGTCGCCGACCGGGCCGCCCTGCTGCACCGCGTCGCCGAGCTGTACCGGGAGCGTCGCGACGAGCTCGCGGCGACGATCGTGCGGGAGATGGCGAAGCCGATCGACCAGGCCGTCGGCGAGGTCGACTTCTGCGCCGACATCTACGACTACTACGCGGACCACGCCTCGGAGTTCCTGGCGGACGAGCCCATCACCCTCGCACCGGGCAGCGAGGGCAGCGCGTTCATCCGGAAGTCCTCGATCGGCGTGCTGCTCGGCATCATGCCGTGGAACTTCCCGGCGTACCAGATCGCCCGGTTCGCCGGCCCGAACCTGCTGATCGGCAACACCGTCCTGCTGAAGCACGCCCCGCAGTGCCCCGAGTCGGCCCTGGCCATCGAGCGGATCTTCCACGACGCCGGCTTCCCCGAGGGCGCGTACACGAACGTCTTCGCCACGAACGACCAGGCGGCCGACGTCATCGCCGACGCGCGCGTCCAGGGGGTCTCGCTCACCGGCTCCGGCCGGGCCGGCGCCGCGGTCGCCGAGATCGCCGGCCGGAACCTGACCAAGGTCGTGCTCGAGCTCGGCGGCTCGGACCCGTTCATCCTGCTCTCGACCGACGACCTGGACGCCGTGGTCGAGTCCGCCGTCGCCACGCGCCTCGAGGGCAACGGCCAGGTCTGCAACGCCGCGAAGCGGTTCCTCGTCGCCGACCACCTGTACGACGACTTCCTGACGAAGTTCACCGAGGCGATGGCCGCGGTCGCGCCGACCGACCCGACGACGCCCGGCGCCGAGCTCGGGCCGCTGTCCTCCCCTGCGGCAGCCGACCGACTGCAGGAACAGCTCGACGCCGCGACGGCGCAGGGCGCGACGGTCGTGACCGGCGGCGAGCGCCGGGGCAACGCGTTCACGCCGACGGTCCTGACGGGTGTCACGCCCGACAACGACGCCTACCGCGAGGAGTTCTTCGGCCCGGTCGCCGCCGTCTACCGCGTCGAGGACGAGGACGCCGCGATCACGATCGCGAACGACACCCCGTACGGGCTCGGCTCCTACCTGTTCACCACGGATGCCGAGCAGGCACTCCGGGTCGCGGACCGCATCGAGGCGGGCATGGTCTACGTGAACATCGTGGGCGCCGACAGCCCCGAGCTCCCGTTCGGCGGGGTCAAGGCGAGCGGCTTCGGCCGCGAGCTCGGCCCCCTGGGGGCCGACGAGTTCGTCAACAAGAAGCTGATCCGCATCGGTTGACGATTGCGGCTCAACCGCCCGTCTCGGCGTGCGGAGCAGCGACCGGCTTCGACTGGCTCGATCCGCGCTGCCGGAGCCACACGGTTGCGACGACCATCACGGAGATCACCAGGAACTCGGACTGCCAGTTCTGCATGGACTCGAACCAGAACTGGCTCGTCCCGAGGTACTGCCAGGCGGTGACGACTGCGGCGCCGTGCTCCGCCTGCTCCTCGTTGTACGCCGCCGCCCCACCGATCACGTGTCCGACGACACTGCTCGCGAACAACACCGCGAAGAGCAGCAGGAGCGAGTTCTCGTAGAGCTTCAGGACGATGCCACCCTGCCGAACCGGCCGAGGCGCGCGCGGGTCACGAGAACGGTCACGAGGGTCGGCATCCTGGGGGGCGTCGCCGTCGAGCGTCTTCGACTCACTCGAGCCCTTCTGGAACAGGAACGTGGTCAGCACCACGTACGAGCCCATCTGCAGGAACTCGCTCTCCCAGTTCTCGAACGTGGCCTCGGCGAAGTCGCCGCTGGTGAGGAAGCCCCACAGGCCTTCCGCCGCCTGCCCGTGCAGCACTGCATCGTGGTCCGAGACCCGCCATCCGGCGAACACCATCCCGGCGAAGCAGAGCAGGAACACCAGCGCGTTCGCCAGGAAGAGGCCGTTCCGGCGGAGCCACGACCACTCGTCTGGACGTCTCCCCGGCATCGTCGGACTATCGACCTACTGCGGGTCGGCCGGCTCACCGCCGGAGTCGTGGTCGCTGTCCTTGGCCGGATCCTCCGTGGCGTCGCCGGACGGCGACCCGTCCGGCAGGTCCTCGGTGTACTGCCGCTCGGCGTCGGTCGGCTCGCTGCTCCCCGTCGGGGTCGTGTCGCTCATGGCCGGGACGCTACGCGCAGGTCGCGCCACGTCCGTCCAGGCGGCCGGTGACGGACTGGAGGCGCGGTGCGGGCCGGCACCGCGCCTCCAGTCCTTCCGTGGGTCGCGTCAGACCGCGGTCCGGCCGCCGTCCACCGGCAACACCGCGCCGTGCACGAACGACGCCGCGTCGGTCGCGAGGAACACGATCGCCTCGGCGATCTCCGCGGCCGAGCCAGGCCGGCCCGCAGGGCCGGCTGCCGCGAGCTGATCGAGGCTCTCCCCCATCGCCGCCGTGCCCTCGGTCCGCGTGGGCCCGGGGCTCACGGCGTTGACGCGCACGCCCGACGGGCCGAACTCTGCCGCCCACGACTTCGTCAGTAGGACGAGCGCCGCCTTCGTCGAGCCGTACAGGCCCATCCCGGCGGCACCGAACTCGGCAACCATGGTCGTGACGTTCACGATCGCACCCTCGCCCCGTTCGGCCATCCCCGGAGCGAGTGCGGCGACGAGGAAGTAGGGCGCCTTCACGTTGATGTCGTACACCTCGTCAAAACCCTCTGAGGTGGTGTCAGCCGTCGCGCCGAACGGGAAGACGCCGGCGCTGTTGACGATGACGTCCACCCGACCGTCCCCGATCTCGAGGGCCGCCGCGGCGAGCTCGTTCGCGCTCGTCGCGTCGCGCAGGTCCGCCTGGACGAAGTCGGCGGTGCCTCCCGCGGCTCGGATCGCACGCACGACCGCCGCCCCGCGCTCGGCATTGCGGCCGGAGACGACGACGTGCATCCCCTCGGCGGCGAGGCGTTCGGCAGTGGCGCGGCCGATGCCGCTGGTGGCACCGGTGATGAGGGCGGTCGTGGTCATGGTGGCCTTCCTAACTGAACAGATCGGTGTAGTTGAATGCGCTGGTAACTGTACAGATCGGTGCAGTAAAGTCAAACCATGCCCGAGACGACCCCGACGAGGACTCGACGACGTCCCGCCTACGAGCGCGCGGTTGCGACCGCCGACCGGCTCTTCTACGAACACGGCATCCAAGCGGTGGGGGTCGATCAGGTCGCCGCCGACGCGGGCATCTCGAAGGCGAGCCTGTACGCGCACTTCCGCACGAAGGACGACCTCGTCCTCGGCTACCTCCGCGGGCGCAGTCGGTCGTGGCAGGAGCACGTCGCGGCCGAGCTCCCGAAGCGGGGTGGCACGCCCCGTGAGCGCGTGCTCGCGGTGTTCGATCTGCTCGGCGAATGGTTCGACGAACCGAGCTACCGCGGCTGTCCGTTCATCAACGTCGAGGCGGAGTACGGCGCCGGCCACCCGACGCACGCGGTCACGCTCGAGCACCGCGACTGGGTCAGGACGCTCTTCGCGTCGCTGCTCGCCGAGACGGACGCAGCCGACGTCGACGGGACGGCGCTGCAGCTGTGCTTGCTCTACGACGGCGCGATGGCGAGCGCGCAGGCGGACCCGTCACGGCCCTGGGCGGCAGCGGCACGCGCGGCGGCGGCGCGCGTCATCGACTGACCGACACGTCTGTCCGGGCGACCGGGTGACGGCCTGGAGGCGGGTCTACCGCACCGCCGGCTGCGGCAACGAGGCGAGGATCTCCGCGGCCGCTTCGCGGCCCATCCGGACCGCCCCGTCCACGTGCTGGTACCCGTGCCCGGCGAGGTCGCTCGACGCGAACCGGATGGGTCCGACGGCCGCGCGCTGGTCGGCCCCGTACCGGACGAGACCGCCGAGGTCGAAGCTCGCCGCGTACGCGCCCCGGGTCCACTCCTCGGTGCCCCAGTCGCTCTCGTAGTAGACGACCGGTCGGAGTGCCTCGTCGCCGTAGTAGTGCGCGAGCGATGCGAGCACGCGCGCCTTGCGCTCCTCGGCGCTCAGCGCGAAGACGTCGTCGGCGTGCACGTCCGAGACGAACCCGACGAGGGTGCCCTGCTCCGAGCCGTGGGAGGTGTTGTCGTACGCCTCGTGGACGAGCTCGTAGGGGCTGAACGCCGTGCCGGACAGGCCCGCTCCGCGCCAGAAGGGCCGGTCGTAGACCGCGTGCACCTTGATGACGAAGCCCATCGACAGGTGCTGGTGCAGCTGGTGCTGGCGGCGGGGCAGCGGCGGGTCGTAGGAGATGCGCGAGTACAGGGGCGGCGGCACGGCGACGAGCGCCTGCCGTGCCCGGACCTCGATGCCGCCGTCCGCGATGGCGACCACGCCGTCGTCGTCCCAGCGCAGGGTGCGCACCGGCGCGTCCAGGTGCACGTCGTCGCCGAGGCGCTCCGCCAGGCGCTCGGAGACCTGCTGCATGCCGCCGACGACGCGCTTGTCCAGGATGAAGTCCGCGTCGACGAGGTTCGTGAAGCTGCCGGCGGATGCGGCCATGAGCAGCGCCTGCAGTGCCGAGAAGGCGTGCGCGGGCTTCGTGAGCATCGCGCCGGCGATGAAGAGCTCGACGTTGTCGGTGGCGACCCGGTCGTCGCTGAGCGTGTGCAGCCAGGCGCGGAAGGAGGTCTCGTCGAGTGCCGCGGCACCCGGCGCCTCCCAGGGGCGGGCCGGGTCGACCGTCGCCACGTACTCGTCGACGACGGCGACGAGCCGTTCGATCTCGGCGGCGGTGGCCTCGGGCAGCGGGAAGATGTCGCCGGTGTACTCGGTGCGGGTGCCGTGCTCGTCGACGTAGACGCTGGAGCCCTCGCGGTAGCGGTCGTACGTTGCGAGACCGAGTTCGTCGAGGGTCTCGAGCAGGGCGGTCTGGTCCGGGGAGACCCACTGGCCGCCGATCTCGAGCGTGACGCCCTCGATGTCGTTCGTCCACGTGCGGCCACCGACGCGGTCGCGGGCCTCGAGCACGGCGACGGTCCGGCCCTCGGCGACGATGCGGTTCGCGGCGGTGAGTCCGGTCACGCCGGCGCCGATGATGACGACGTCCTTCTCGATGGTCATCGCTGCGTTCCCTTCGTGCGCCCGAACGGGTCGGGCGTCAGTGTGTACATGGTCTCGAGGTACTCGGCGATGCCCTCACCGCCGCCCTCCCGACCGAGGCCGGACTGCTTCACCCCGCCGAACGGGGCGGAGGCGTTCGACACGACGCCGGTGTTGAGTCCCAGCATGCCCGTCTCGAGCCGCTCCATCAGCCGCTGCCCGCGAGCCGCGTCGGACGTGCAGGCGTAGCCGACGAGACCGTACTCCGTGTCGTTCGCGGCCGTCACGGCCTCGTCCTCGGTGCGGAACGTCCGGATCGCCAGGACGGGCCCGAAGATCTCGTCGCGGAGCAGCTCGCTGCCGGGTTGCACGTCGGTCAGGACGGTCGGTGCGTAGAAGGTCCCAGGCCCCTCCACGGGGTGTCCGCCGGTGCGCAGGACGGCACCGCGCTCGACGGCGTCGGTGACCAGGCGGTGCGCCTTGTCGACCGCGCGCTGGTCGATCAGCGGGCCGATGGCGACACCGTCCTCGGTACCGCGACCGACGGGCATCGCCTCGACGCGCTCGGTGACCCGGCGGGCGAACTCCTCGGCGACGTCCTCGTGCACGAGGAACCGGTTCGCCGCGGTGCACGCCTGCCCGGTGTTGCGGAACTTCGCGGCGAGGGCTGCGTCCACCGCGAGGTCGAGGTCGGCGTCCTCGAACACCAGGAAGGGGGCGTTGCCGCCGAGTTCCATGCTCGTCCGCAGCACGGTCTGTGCGGCCTGCGTCAGGAGCGTCCGGCCGACCGGCGTGGACCCGGTGAAGGACAGCTTCCGCAGGCGCGGGTCGGCGATCAGCGGCTCGGACAGCGCGACCGCGTGCGTGGTCGGCACGACGTTGACGACACCCGCCGGCACACCGGCCTCGAGCAGCAGGTCGGCGAAGAGCAGCGTGGTGAGCGGGGTGAGCTCGGCCGGCTTCACGACGACGGTGCACCCGGCGGCGAGCGCCGGCGCGATCTTGCGGGTGGCCATCGCGAGGGGGAAGTTCCACGGCGTGATGAGGAACGCCGGACCGACGGGCTTGTGCGTGACGATCGCCCGGCCGGTGCCCTCGGGGTTGGTGCCGTAGGACCCGCCGATGCGGACCGCTTCCTCGGAGAACCAGCGGAGGAACTCGCCGCCGTACGTGACCTCGCCACGGGCCTCGGCGAGCGGCTTGCCCATCTCGAGCGTCATCAGGAGCGCGAACTCCTCGCGACGGTCCTGGAGCAGGTCGAACGCCCGGCGGAGGACCTCGGCACGCCGGCGCGGCGGGGTGGTCGCCCAGCCGTCCTTCGCCGCGTGCGCGGCGTCGAGCGCCCGCCGGCCGTCGTCCACGGTGGCGTCGGCGATCCGCAGGAGCGTCTCCCCGGTGGACGGGTCGACGACGGGGAACGTCGCGCCGTCGGCCGCCTGCTGCCAGGTGCCGTCGACCAGGAGGCCCGTGGGGACCCGGTCGAGCACGGCCTGTTCGGCGGCTGGTCCGGTCGCGTCGGGGACGGCGGGCCACGCGGTGGCGGTCGCCGTGGTCGTGGGTGCCGTGGTAGTCATGCGGTTGCCAGACCTTCCAGGACGACGTCGAGGCCCTCACCGAGCAGCGCGTCGTCGATCGCGAGTGGGGGGAGGAAGCGCACGACGTTGCCGTGGGTGCCGGCGGTCAGTGCGATGACGCCGTGCTCGTACGCGTACCGCACGACCGCGCCGGTGAGTCCGGGGTCCGGGTCGCCGGTCGCGGGGTCGACGAGTTCGATCGCGACCATCGCGCCGCGCCCGCGGACGTCGCCGATCCGGGGGTCTGATGCCTGGGCGGTGCGGAGCCGGTCGACCAGGAGCGTGCCGATCGCCTCCGCTCGCCCGACGAGTCCGTCGTGCTCGAACGCGTCGATGGCGGCGAGCGCGGCGGCGCAGGCCACCGGGTTGCCGCCGTACGTCCCGCCGAGGCCGCCGACGTGGGCGGAGTCCATGATCTCGGCGCGGCCGGTGACCGCGGAGAGCGGCAGCCCCCCGGCCATCCCCTTCGCGGTGGTCACGACGTCGGGGACGATCCCCTCGTGCTCGCTGGCGAACATCGCCCCGGTGCGGGCGAAGCCGGTCTGCACCTCGTCGGCGATGAACACGACGTCGTTCGCCGTGGTCCACTCCGACAGGGCGGTGAGGAACCCCGGTGCCGGGACGACGAAGCCGCCCTCGCCCTGGATCGGCTCGATGAGCACCGCGGCGGTGTTCTCCGCGCCGACCTGCTTCTCGATCTGGCTGATCGCGCGCTTCGCCGCCTCGGCGCCGGTGAGCCCGTCGCGGAACGGGTACGACATCGGGACGCGGTAGACCTCGGGGGCGAAGGGACCGAAGCCGTTCTTGTAGGGCTGGTTCTTCGCGGTGAGCGCCATCGTGAGGTTCGTGCGGCCGTGGTACGCGTGGTCGAACACGACGACGGCCTGCCGACCGGTGTGCTTCCGGGCGATCTTCACCGCGTTCTCGACGGCCTCGGCGCCGGAGTTGAACAGGGCGGTCCGCTTCTCGTGGTCGCCGGGGGTCAGGCGGTTGAGTGCCTCGGCGACGGCGACGTACCCGTCGTACGCGGTGATCGTGAAGCACGTGTGGGTGAACGCGGCGACCTGCTCCTGCACGGCGGCGACGACTCCGGGGTGCGCGTTGCCGACGCTCGTCACGGCGATGCCGGAACCGAGGTCGATGAGTGAGTTGCCGTCCGCGTCGACAACCACGCCACCGCCCGCGGCGACGACGGCGATCGGCACGGCGACGCCGACCCCGGCCGCGACGGCCGCGGACTTCCGCGCGAACAGCTCCTGCGAGCGCGGGCCGGGCACCTCGGTGACGAGCCGGCGTTCCTGGGGCAGCGAGGGGCCACCGGGGGCGGCGCTGATCGAGGGTGCAGCGGTGGAGGTCATGCGGCGATGGTAGGAGCGTCCGGTGTCGGGCCCCACTGTCCGCCGTGTACACCGAGGGTGGTTCCGGTCGACTCGATGGATAAGGTGCTCCCATGCCCGCGACGCTGCGATCCCTGCTCCACCGCGCCGACCTCCACCTCCGCCTGCTGACCAGCCCCGAGGCCGAGGCGCTCGACGCACCCCTGTCGTGGCTGCACAGCTCCGACCTCGACGACCCGACGCCGTTCCTCGCCGACGGACAGGGACTCCTGACCACCGGGAAGCAGTTCGGTGCCGAGACGGACGTGACGGAGTCGTTCGCCGTCGCGTACGTCGCCCGGCTGCGGGCCCGCGGGGTCGTCGCACTCGGGTTCGGCACCGAGGTCGTGCGTGCCGGCACCCCCGCACAGCTCGTCGCCGCCTGCGAGGCGTCCGGGCTGCCCTTGTTCGAGGTGCCGTACGAGACCTCGTTCATCGCCGTCGCCCAGGCGAACGCGGACGCCGTCGCGCGCGAGGCCAACGCCCGGAACGCGTGGGCCCTCGCCGCGCAGCGGGCCATCTCCCTCGCCGCGATGCGACCGGACGGCCTCGGTGCCACGATCGCGGAGCTCTCCCGGCAGCTGGACGGCTGGGTCGGGCTGTTCGACGTCTCCGGTCGTCTGGACCGCGGGTACCCCGACGACGGTGTCCCGGCGTCCGACCTGGACCTGCTCCGGACCGAGTCGCTCCGACTCCTCCGCGCCGGGCAGCGGGCCAGCCTGCCCGTGACGACCGAGCACCACACCGGGTTCACGCTGCAGACCCTCGGCAGCGGCGGACACCTCAGTGGCGTACTGGCCATCGCGAACGGCGGCGCACTCGACCGCGCCGGCCGGGAGGTCGTGACCGCGGTCATCGCCCTCGCCGGTCTCGCGCTGCAGCAGAACCGCGAGCTCGCACGGGCCCGTGGCCTGCTCCGGACCGGCCTGCTCACGATGCTGTCCGTCGGGGACCCGGCCGTCGTCGACACCACCTCGCGTGAGGTGTGGGGGCCGCTCCCCGCCGAGCCCGTGCGGATCGCGGCACTCGACGTCGCCGACCAGGACCTCGACACGGTGGTGGACCTGCTCGAACTCTGGGTGCAGGACCGCCCCGGCCGGCTGTTCTTCGCCGTGGACGACGCGCTCTTCCTCTGCGTCGGCGCCGACGACACCGCGGTCGTCGAGGAACTCGTCAGCCGGTACGACCTGCACGCCGGGCTCTCGGACGGTGCGTCGTACCCGTACTTCGGGAGGGCCCGCACCGAGGCCGTCCAGGCACTCGACCGTCGCCGCGAAGGGCGCCCAGGGATCACCGAGTTCGGCGACCTCGCCCGCGACGGCGTCCTCGCCCACCTCGCCCACGTGGACGTCGACGCCCGCGCCGTCGCCCGCGCGGTGCTCGCTCCCCTGCTCGACCACGACCGCACCGCGGGCACCGAGCTCACCAGGACCGTCCGGACCTGGCTCGAGCAGAACTGCGAGTACGACCGGACCGCGCAGGAGCTCGGTGTCCACCGGCACACCGCCCGCGCCCGGATCGAGCACGCCGGACGGCTCCTCGAGCGGGACCTCTCGGTGTTCGCGACCCGTGCGGACCTCTGGGCGGCCTTCGTCGTCGAGGGCGGTCCCGGAGCCGGGTCGACGGTGTCCGCCTAGGCTGGACGCGTGCCGACCACACCGACCCGACGGCGCCTGAGCCCCGCCGAGCGGGAGGCCCAGATCGCCGACGCCGCGATCGCCGTCGCCCGCGCCGACGGACTCGCCGCGGTCACCCTGCGCGGTGTCGCCGCCTCGATCGGGGTCGCCCCGTCGCTCGTCGCGCACTACCACCCGGCGATGGAGGACCTCGTCGGCGAGACCTTCCGCGCGATCGCCGCAGCCGAGGTCGCCGAGGTGGCCGCGATCGTGGCCGACGTGCACGGCCCTGCCGCCCGGCTCGGCGCGCTGCTGTCCTGCATCGCCGACCCGGACCGTGACGACGTCGCCGCGCTCTGGGCCGACGCGTGGAGCATCGGCCGGACGAACGCCGTGCTCGCGGCGGCGGCCCGCGACGTCATGGACGACTGGCAGCGACTGGCGACCGGCATCGTCGTCGAGGGGGTCCGGGCCGGTGTCATGCGCGTGGACGACCCGGACGCGGTCGGCCGCCTGCTGTTCGCGCTCGTCGACGCCACGAACGGGTACGCCCTCGTCGACTACCTCGACCGGCCCACCCGCGAGGGGCTCGTCCGCACGACGATCGCCCGCGCGGTCGACCTCGACGCCTCAGCCCTCACGTCCTGACCCCGGGTGCGGTGCCGGGTGCAGCGCCACCCACTGCAGCAGCATGATCGTCTTGCCGTCGGCGATGCGGCCGTCGTCCACCATCGCGAGCGCCTCGACGAGCGGGAGCTCCAGGACCTCGATGTCCTCACCCTCGTCCTCGATCCCCCCGCCGGCGTCGACGCGGTCCGCCGGTCGGTACGCGCCGACGTAGCAGTGCACCCGCTCCGTGACCGAGCCGGGGCTCATGAACGCGTCGTGGACCAGCCGCACGTCCCCGAGCCGGATGCCGAGCTCCTCGGCGGCCTCCCGGCGCACGGCGGTCTCGGGGTCGTCCTCGTCGAGGAGCCCCGCAGCCGCCTCGACGAGCATCCCGTCGGGGTGACCGTTCACGTACGCCGGCCAGCGGAACTGCCGGGTGAGCAGCACGGTGCCGCGCTCGGCGTCGTACGGCAGCACCGCCGCGCCGTTGCCGCGGTCGTAGGTCTCCCGCTGCTGTCGGTCCCAGCGGCCGTCTCGCCGGCGGACGTCGAGGGTCGTCCGGCGCAGCACGTGCCACCCGTTCGAGACCACCTCGACGTCGCGGACGACCACGTCCGGGTTCCGGTCCAGGTCCCGGCCGACGGCATCGAGGCCGGTCCGGCCGCGATCGTCGGGCACCGTCGTGCCGGGCCGTGGGTCCGTCGTCCGTACATCGTCCACGGCCTCAGGCTAACGCCCGCCGGGGGCGACGGAGCCGCCGCGGGTACGCTCGTCACGCCGCTGCCGGGAGCGGCGGAGACGGGGACACGATGACCACGACGGACGACCTCCGACGGACACGACCGAGTCGACCACGGGTGGTGACGATCGCCGTCGTGCTCTGGGCGGTGTGGCTGGTGGCCGGGGTGCTGTCCACCGTCCTGGTCGCGACCTCCGACGGCCTCGCGGGCGTCGGCGGCGTCCTCACGATCGCGCTGTCCCTCGTGATCTGGGCGGTGGTCGCCGCGGCGGTCGTCCTGCTCCTCCGTGGTTCCGCGGTCGCGCGCACCGTGCTCGTCGCGGTCGCCGCTCTGCGTGCCGTCCTGAGCATCTCGGAAGGCGGACCGGCCACGGCGCTCATCCTGCTGTCGGTGGTGGCCGCCGTCCTGCTCTTCCTGCCCAGCGCACGCCCGTTCTTCCGGCGAGCCGACGCTGCGGGGCCGAGCCGCGCCTCCAGGCAGTGACGTCCAGCAGGGACGCAGAAGGCCCCCGGATTCCTCCGGGGGCCTTCTGCGTCTTCGCTTGGTGCGCGAGGGGGGACTTGAACCCCCACGCCGTTTCCAGCACACGGACCTGAACCGTGCGCGTCTACCAATTCCGCCACTCGCGCCAGCCCGAGAACACTACCACGCACAGACGGTGCCAGACGCCAACCACTACCATGCAGAGGTCGACGACCGAGAACACTGGAGACCCATGGGCCTGTTGGACAGCTTCGAGCGAGGGCTGGAGCGCGCCGTGAACGGCGCGTTCGCGAAGACCTTCCGCTCCGGCGTGCAGCCCGTCGAGATCTCGAGCGCACTCCGCCGAGAGCTCGACACGAAGGCTGCCGTGGTGTCCCGCGAGCGGATCCTCGTGCCGAACGAGTTCACGGTGCGCCTCGCTCCGCCGGACTTCACGCGCATGAACGACGTGGGGCGTCCCCTCATCGACGAGCTGTCACAGATGGTGCAGCAGCACGCCGTCGCGCAGAACTACTCGTTCTCCGGCCCGGTGACGATCCGGCTGCAGCAGGACGGCACGCTGTCGACGGGCATCCTGCAGATCGACTCGACGACGGTGCAGCGCGACGTCGCCTGGGTCGCAGTGCTCGACATCGGTTCGCAGCGGCACAAACTGCAGCGCGGACGCACCGTCATCGGCCGCGGAACGGACGCGGACATCACCGTCGCGGACACCGGCACGAGCCGCAAGCACGTCGAGGTCATCTGGGACGGCAAGCACGCCCAGGCCAACGACCTCGGGTCGACGAACGGCTCGAAACTGAACGGTGAGCGCTTCCAGCAGGCCATCGTGGAGCCGGATTCGACGATCGAGATCGGTCGTACCCGTATGGTGTTCCGGGTGATCCCCGAGAACGACGGAGGTACCAGGTGACCACAGGGCTGACCCTGCTCGTCCTGCGCTTCGCGTTCCTCGCGGTGCTCTGGCTGTTCGTGTTCGTGATCGTCTTCGCCCTGCGGAGCGATCTGTTCGGGCAACGCGTGCGCACCATCCCCACCGATCCGAAGGCCGGCGCGTCCGGTCCGACGACACCTGCGGTGCCGGCAGCAGCGGCGCCGGCTCCGGCATCCAACGGCGCGTTCACGGATCTCATCGGAAAGCCTGCAGCGGGGCAGCAGTCCGCCACGCCGGTCGCGACCCGTCTCGTGATCACCGAGGGCTCGCGCGAGGGCATGGAGATGCCGCTGGGCGGCGGCCCGATCACGATCGGGCGCTCCAGCGAGTCCAACGTCGTGATCCGTGACGACTACACCTCGACCAACCACGCCCGCCTCGACCTGCGCGCCGACGGCTGGCTCCTCACCGACCTCGAGTCCACGAACGGCACCTTCGTCAACGGTCAGAAGGTGACCGTTCCCGTGACCATCGCAGAGCGGACGCCGATCACGATCGGGACGACGACGTTCGAGCTGCGGCGGTAACCCGGGATGACGGCTCGCACGCTGAGCGCCGCTGTGTCCCACGTCGGACGCATCCGCGCGAACAACCAGGACTCCGGCTACGCCGGGCAGCACCTGTTCGCGGTCGCGGACGGCATGGGCGGCCACGCCGGCGGTGACGTCGCATCGGCGATCGCGATCCGTCGCATCAGGGAGGTCGACCGGGAGTTCCCGTCGGCCCACGACGCCGAGTTCGCCCTGCAGTCGGCGTTGATCGCGGCGAACCAGCTCATCACCGAGACGGTGTTCGAGCACCAGGAGCTCACCGGGATGGGCACCACGGTGTCCGCGATGATCCGCGTCGGCGACCAGATCGCGATCGCGCACATCGGTGACTCCCGGATCTACCTGCACCGCGACGGCGAGCTGCGGCAGATCACCTCGGACCACACCTTCGTGCAGCGCCTCGTGGACAGCGGCCGCATCACCCCGGAGGAAGCCGCCGTCCACCCCCGGCGCTCGGTGCTCATGCGCGTGCTCGGTGACGTCGACGCCGCACCCGAGGTCGACACCGCGATCATGGACATCCAGCCGGGCGACCGCTGGCTGCTCTGCTCGGACGGGCTCTCGTCGTACCTCGCCGAGGAACGCATCCGCCACGCCCTCGCGTCGAACATGGACGCGAACCAGGTCACGCAGCGCCTCGTGAAGGAGACGCTCGACCACGGCGCGCCCGACAACGTCACCGTCGTCGTGATGGACGTCACCGACTCCGAGCCGGGTGACGACGACGACGCGGCGACCACCGTCGGTTCCGCAGCGGCCCCGCTCACGTTCGAGGCGTCGACCGGCCGCAAGCCGATCCGCCTCCCCACGATCCTGCTGCACCCACTGAAGGTCACGACGGCCCCCGAGGACTCGCACTTCGAGCCGGAGTCGGACCAGTTCTTCGCCGAGCTCATCGCCGAGGACCGCCGGCGCCGGATCCGCCGTCGCATCTCGTGGACCATCGCGCTCGTCGTCGCGATCGCGGCCCTCGTCGGCGCCGTCTTCCTCGGCTGGCGCATCATCCAGGACCACTACTACGTCGGCACCGACCGCGGCACCGTCGCGATCTACAAGGGCGTGCAGCAGTCGATCGGACCGATCGCACTGTCGGACGTCTACGAGGACACCGACATCACCGTCTCGTCACTCCCCGACTACACGCGGGAGAACGTCCGCTCGACGATCAACGCGCAGTCGCTCGACGACGCGCGCGACATCGTGGACCGACTGCGCAAGGCGGCCGAGACCGGGCAGGACCAGGCCGGGACCGGCGGTGACGGCGGATCGTCGTCGCCGACGCCGACCTCGTCGCCCAGCGGCTCGCCGTCCGCGTCCCCCGGAGCGAAGCGATGAGCAACGCCACCGCCCAGTCCTTCACGCAGGCCATCACGATCAAGCTGCGTGAGCCGACGCGAGCCCGGAACCTCGAGCTCGTGCTGCTCGTCATCGCCTGCGGCATCTGCGCCGGGGCGATGGTCCTCGTGCAGCTCGGCACGAAGGGCAAGCTGTTCGACACCTCGGTGCTCTGGGTCGGTGCGGGCATCCTCGGACTGGCACTGATCATGCACGTGGTGCTCCGGATCGTCGCGAAGAACGCCGACCCGTTCATCCTGCCCGTGGCCCTCGTGCTGAACGGCATCGGGATCGCGGAGATCTACCGGATCGACATCCACAACGACCTGTCCGGGTGGTCGGCGATCGGCGTGAAGCAGATCGTGTGGACGATGCTCGCGATGGTCCTGGCGATCGTCACGGTCGTGCTCGTGCGGAACCACCGGTTCCTGCAGCGGTACCGGTACATCTTCATGTTCCTGACGATCGCGCTGCTGCTCATGCCGATGCTGCCGGGCATCGGGCTCAACGTGAACGGCGCCCGCGTCTGGATCAAGGTCGGCTCGTTCACCTTCCAGCCCGGTGAGCTCGCGAAGATCACGATGGCGCTGTTCTTCGCCGGCTACCTGGTGACGGCGCGTGACTCCCTGTCGATCGTCGGCCGGAAGTTCCTCGGGATGACGTTCCCGCGCGCCCGTGACCTCGGTCCGATCCTCGTCATGTGGGGCGCGGCGATGGGCGTCCTGGTGTTCCAGCGCGACCTCGGCACCGCCCTGCTGTACTTCGGCCTGTTCCTCGTGATGATCTACGTCGCGACGGCTCGGCTGGGCTGGGTCGTGATCGGACTCGTGCTCTTCGTCGGTGGCGCACTCGTGGCGCAGTCGGCACTCGTGTACGTGCACGGACGGTTCGAGCAGTGGCTCGACCCGTTCAACCAGGAGATCTTCACTCGCCAGACACAGGGCAGCTACCAGCTCGTCCAGGGACTCTTCGGCTTCGCGAACGGCGGGATCACGGGCACCGGCCTCGGCCAGGGTCGTCCGTACATCACCCCGGTCGCGAACGCGGACTACATCATCGCCTCGCTCGGCGAAGAACTCGGGCTGATCGGTGTGTTCGCGATCCTGGCGCTCTTCATCGTCCTGGCCTCCAGGGGCCTCCGCGTCGCCTTCATGGCGCAGGACGACTTCGGCAAGCTGCTCGGCGTCGGCTTCGGGTTCATCATCGCCCTGCAGGTGTTCGTCGTCGTCGGCGGCATCACCCGCGTCATCCCGGTCACCGGCCTCACGACACCGTTCATGGCGGCCGGTGGTTCGTCACTCGTCGCCAACTGGATCATCGCCGCGATGCTGCTGCGACTGACCGACGCCATCCCAGCCGAACAGCGCGTCCAGCAGGGCGCGATCCCCGCCGCGCGCGGCCGGAACGCGCGCGCGACCAGGAAGGAGCGCAGCCGGTGAACCGACAGCTCCGCGGTGTCTCGACCGTCATCGTGCTCATGTTCGTCGCACTCTTCGTGTCGACGACCTCGATCCAGTTCTTCTCGGCGGACTCGCTCCGTGCCGACTCCCGCAACTCCCGGACGATCCTCGCCAGCTACTCGACCAAGCGCGGCGCCATCCTCGTGAACGGCAGCCCGATCGCCGAGTCGACCCCGGTGGACGACCAGTACCAGTACCAGCGGAAGTACACCAACGGCGACCTGTACTCGGCCGTCACGGGGTACTTCACGATCGGCCAGGGCAACTCCGGGATCGAGGGCGCAGAGAACACCGTGCTCTCCGGCAACTCGGACGCCTCGTTCTTCCAGAACCTCAACGCGATCCTCACCGGGCAGGACGTCCAGGGCGACAACGTCAACCTGACGATCGACCCCGACGTCCAGAAGGCCGCCTACGACGCGCTCGGGGACAACACCGGTGCCGTCGTCGCCATCCAGCCGAAGACCGGCAAGATCCTCGCGATGGTGTCGAAGCCGAGCTACGACCCGAACACGCTGACCTCGCACGACACGCAGAACGTCATCGAGCAGTACAAGGCACTCGAGGGCAACGCGGCGAAGCCCCTGCAGAACCGTGCGATCGGCGGCGACCTGTACACGCCGGGATCGGTCTTCAAGCTCATCGTCGCCTCGGCGGCGCTCGAGGGTGGGAAGTACGACCTCGACTCCGAGTTCCCGAACCCGTCGCGGTTGCAGCTCCCGGGGACGAGCACGTACATCAACAACGCCGAAGGCGGCTCCTGCGGCGGTGGCGACACCGTGAAGCTCCGCACGGCGATCCAGTACTCGTGCAACATCCCGTTCGCGGAACTCGGGCAGAAGCTCGGCTACGACGCGATCAAGAGCATGGCGGACAAGTACGGCTTCGGCGACGCGATCGAGGTCCCGATGCGGGCCACCGCCAGCCAGTACCCCGACGTCAGCGACGACACCGCGCAGCTCATGCTCAGCTCGTTCGGTCAGGCCAGCGTCCGGGTGTCCCCGCTGCAGATGGCGATGGTCTCGGCCGGGATCGCGAACGGCGGCAAGGTCATGCAGCCGTCCCTCGTCGACTCGATCACCACGAGTGACCTGAAGACGGTCGAGTCCTTCTCGCCGAAGCAGTACAGCGACCCGCTCTCGGCCTCCGAGTCCAGCGACCTGACCGAGGCCATGCAGAGCGTCGTCAGCTCCGGGACCGGGACCAATGCCAAGATCAACGGTGTCGACGTCGCAGGGAAGACCGGCACTGCAGAGGGCGGTACCGGCGATCCGTACACGCTGTGGTTCACCGGGTTCGCTCCCGCGAAGGACCCCGAGGTGGCCGTCGCGGTCGTCGTCGGGAACGGCGGCGGACTCGGGCAGTCCGGAGTCGGCAACACGGTCGCGGCTCCGGTCGCGAAGAAAGTCATGGAGGCGGTGCTGAACAAATGAGACCCACCAGCGGACTCACCTTCGGTGGGCGGTACCAACTCTCGTCCCGCGTCGCGATCGGCGGCATGGGAGAGGTCTGGCAGGCCACCGACCTCGTCATCGGGCGGACCGTCGCACTCAAGATCCTCAAGGACGAGTACCTCGGCGACCCGGGCTTCCTCGAGCGCTTCCGCGCCGAGGCCCGTCACGCTGCGCTCGTCAACCACGAGGGCATCGCCAACGTCTTCGACTACGGCGAGGAGGACGGCAGCGCCTACCTCGTGATGGAGCTCGTCCCGGGCGAGGCGCTCTCGACCATGATCGAGCGGGAGCACACGCTGCCGGTCGACAAGGTCCTCGACATCGTGGCGCAGACCGCGAACGCCCTGCAGGCCGCCCACGCCGTCGGCCTGGTGCACCGCGACATCAAGCCCGGCAACCTGCTCATCACGCCGGACGGCCGCGTCAAGATCACCGACTTCGGCATCGCCCGCATCGCCGACCAGGTCCCGCTCACGGCGACCGGCCAGGTGATGGGCACCGTCCAGTACCTCTCGCCCGAGCAGGCGAGCGGTCACCCGGCGTCGCCCTCCACGGACATCTACTCCCTCGGCATCGTCGCGTACGAGGCCCTCGCCGGCCGTCGGCCCTTCACGGGCGAGTCGCAGGTCGCGATCGCGATGGCGCACATCAACGAGCAGCCGCCGGCCCTCCCTGGAGGCATCCCGGAGCCCGTGTCGGCGCTCGTGATGTCCTGCATCGCGAAGAAGCCCGCCGACCGCCCGGCGACCGCTGCGAACCTGGCCCGTGCGGCCCAGGCGCTGCGCCGCGGGGACGTCGCCGCGGCCACCGTCGCCGTGCCCGCCATCGCAGCGGGCGGCACCGTGGCGTTCAACCCGCCGCAGGGGCAGGGGAACGACGCCGCGACCGCGCTCATCGGGACCCAGGCCGGGGCAGTCGCCGGCGGACCGGTGACCCCGGGATCGCCCGTCGACGGCGACGACGAGGAACCGAAGAAGAAGCGCGCGTGGATCTGGTGGCTCGTGGGCGGGATCGCGGTCCTCGTCGTCGCCGGTGTCATCGCGGCCTTCGCGCTGAACGGTGGTGGCCAGCCGGACCCGACGCCGTCGCAGTCGACGCCCAAGCCGACCCGCTCGCAGACGCCGACGCCGAGCTCCACCCCGGTCGAGACGCGCGTCCTGGTGAACGCTTCGGACTACGTCGGTCTGTCGGTCACGGATGCCCAGGCGAAGCTGCAGCAGGCCGGCCTGACCTCCCGCGTGGAGGACGGTGACCCCGCTCCGAGCGCCGACAAGGCCAACACGGTCCAGTCGATCAGCCCGACGGGCAGCCTCGCGGCCGGATCGCTCGTCGTGCTCCAGCAGTACACGGCGCCGCCGACGGTGAACCAGCCGAACTCGGCGTCGCCGGGTGCCGTCTCCGCGACCGGTCAGGTGACGTTCTCGTGGGCGGCCGCGACGTGCCCGACCGGGTACACGGTCGCGTCGTACGCGTACACGATCACGGGCGGCAAGGACAGCTCGAGCCAGACCTCGGGCACGCTCGACGCCGACCACCGCTCGGTGACCGTGCAGATCGACGCCGTCGGTCAGTCCGCATCGCTGAGCTACACGGTCACCTGCGGCAACCTCACCGCGTCGACCCCGTCGGAGAGCGCTGCGAGCGACACCTGGCAGGCCACCGACGAGCCCACGGTCGACCCGACCGACGGCAACAACCCCAGCCAGGGGCCGCAGGACTGACCCTCGCACGGGGGCTCGCGACACCGTTGCGTAACGGTTCGGTCCGGGCCCCCGTGACCAGCGTCCCACCAGCAAGGCCTGCCGTACACTGGCCCGGACGGACATTCGGAGGAGTACGTGCCAGAAGGTGTGACCGCGGGGATCACCCTCCTCGCCAACCGCTACGAGATCGGTGACGTCATCGGTCGGGGCGGCATGGCCACAGTGCATCTGGGCAACGACACCCGCCTCGGACGCAAGGTGGCGGTGAAGCTGCTCAAGCCGAGCCTCGCCAACGACCCGGCGTTCCGCACCCGCTTCCGCCAGGAAGCCCAGGCCGCCGCGCGCATGGCGCACCCGACCATCGTCCGTGTCTACGACGCCGGCGAAGAGACGGTCACCGAGGCCTCCGGCGCCGAGGTGCAGGTGCCCTTCATCGTCATGGAGTACGTCGAGGGCCGTCCGCTCTCCGACATCATCGGCGACGGACCGGTCGCCCCGGACGAGGCCGTGCGCATCACCGAGGGCATCCTCACCGCGCTCGAGTACTCGCACCGCGCCGGCGTCGTGCACCGCGACATCAAGCCCGCGAACGTCATGGTCACGCACTCCGGCCAGGTCAAGGTGATGGACTTCGGGATCGCCCGCGCCATCACCGACACCTCGGCGACGGTGGCGCAGACCACCTCGATCCTCGGGACCGCCTCGTACTTCTCGCCGGAGCAGGCACGCGGTGAGACCGTGGACGCACGCACCGACGTCTACTCGACCGGTGTCGTGCTGTTCGAGCTGCTCACCGGTCGACCGCCGTTCCTCGGCGACTCGCCCGTCGCCGTCGCCTACCAGCATGTCAGCGAGCAGCCCGTCGCGCCGTCGTCCCTGGTGGCCGAGGTCTCACCGGCGCTCGACGCCGTGACCCTTCACGCCCTGGTGAAGGACCGGACCCGCCGCTACCAGAACGCCGCCGAGTTCCGGACCGAGCTGCAGCAGGCCGCTGCGGGTCACGTCCCGGCGTCGACCCGGAAGCTCCAGCACCAGGCCGCGAACGACGCATCGACGATGCTGTTCGGCGTCAACCCGCGCACGACGTCCAACCCGGCCGTCGCGTTCCGCGAGCTCGAGGACGACACGGCCGAGCACCGCCCGCAGCGCACACAGAACCGTCCGCCGGTGGCGTGGATCTGGGTCGGCATCATCCTGACCGCAGCCGTCATCGTCGCCGTGGTGTTCTTCGTCGCGAACCTACAGCCCGGCAAGGGTCCGGTGTCGTCGGTCAGCGTGCCGAACGTCGCCGGTGCGACCTGGGACTCCGCAGCGTCGGCGCTCGACAAGCACGACCTGGTCGCCGTCAAGGTGGAGGAGAACTCCGACGACGTCGAGAAGGGCACGGTCATCCGGACCGAGCCCGGTGCGGGGACGAAGGTCGGCCGCAGTCAGAACGTGCGCGTGATCGTGTCGCTCGGTCCGCAGCAGATCGCGGTCCCGGACCTCGCCGGCCAGGCGCAGGACGCCGCCGAGAAGACCCTCACGGACGCCGGGTTCACGGTCGGCGCGATCAACTCCGACTACTCGCCCGACGTGCCGGAGGGCACCGTCATGAGCACCGACCCCGCTTCGGCGTCGCAGCACGCCAAGGGCACCGTGGTGAACCTGACCGTGTCGAACGGCAAGGTCGAACTCCCGGACGTCACGCAGCAGCCGTTCTCGACCGCGAACGCGACGCTCGCCGGCCTCGGACTGACGGTGACGCCCGCGCCGGCATACTCGTGCACCGGTGGCACGGTGACGCAGCAGAGCGCGCCGGCCGGCGACATCGCCCAGGGCAGCACCGTGGTGCTCACCTACTGCGCCGCCTCGTCCCAGCCCACGCAGCCGCCCGCATCGGGCGGCGACACCGGCGGGGACGACGGTGGCGACGGTGGCGACGGGCAGTGAACTGACGGCGTCCTGACGGATGCCGCGGGTCGGACCCGAGCCGTGCCTCCAGGCCGACCGCTCGTCAGGCGCGGTGCGCCGCGATGAGCGGGTTCAGTCCGGCCGCACGGTCGGCAGCGCCGGACAGTCCGGTCGTCTCCAGCCAGTTGCCGACCATGCGGTACCCGCCCTCGGTGAGGACCGACTCGGGGTGGAACTGGACGCCGTACACGGGGTGCTCGCGGTGCTGGACACCCATGATCACGCCGCCGCCGGTCCGGGCCGTGACGGTGAGCTCCTCGGGGACGGTCCCCTCGACGATCGCGAGCGAGTGGTAGCGGGTCGCAGTGAACGGGTGCGGGACGCCGACGAAGAGGTCGCTGTCGTCGTGGTCGACCTGCGAGGTCTTGCCGTGCATGAGCTCCTCGGCGTGCGTCACCGTGCCGCCGAGCGCCTCGGCGATCGCCTGGTGGCCGAGGCAGACTCCGAGGAGCGGCTTGTCCGCCGCGATCGCGGCGTGCACGGTCGCGATCGACACTCCGGCGTCGGCCGGCGTGCCCGGGCCGGGTGACAGGAGCACGCCGTCGTAGTCGGCGATGCGGTCGGCGATCTCGGACTCGGGGAAGGTGTCGTTCCGCACGACGTCGGTCTCCGCACCGAGCTGCTGCACGTAGCCGTTCAGCGTGTAGACGAAGCTGTCGTAGTTGTCGACGACGAGGATCTTGGTCATGGTCGGTTCACCGTACTCGTGGGGGATGTGTGCAGCGGGCTGAGAGTCCTCCCACACACGTGGTCACGGTAGGATACCGGCCATGGCCAAGGACAAGGACCGCACCAAGCCCGCCCGGAGGACCCGAGCCGACTCGGTCGACACTGCGGGGGACCAGCCGAACCCCGTCTGGTTCAAGCCGGTCATGTTCGGCTTCATGCTCATCGGGCTCGCCTGGGTCATCGTCTTCTACATCTCGAACACCACGCTGCCGGTCCCGTCCCTCGGGTCGTGGAACATCCTGATCGGCTTCGGCATCATGTTCGTCGGCTTCCTCATGACCACCCGCTGGCGGTAGCAACCTCGACCTTCTGTTTCTCCTGACGCCCGTCGCACCGTGTGGTGCGGCGGGCGTCGTCGTTGTCGCGGCCACCTCGGGCAGTTGTCCACAGCACTCCCGTGGCGACGATCGCGTTCTCCCCACTGCGGCCGCGGTTGTCCACAGTTGTCCACATTCTCCACACCGCTCTCCACACCCATGACCCGGAGTTATCCACAGCGAAGTCCACAATGGGGATAATCACATGCGTGTAACTCACCGGTTTCTCCACAGCTGTGGAGAACTCGCTCGTGCACGTGTGGAAACTCGCCGACCCAGGAGATGCCCGGTGTGCGACGCAACGACTGATCCCCGCTGTGCGACGCAACGACGAAGGCCCCGTCGCGCAAGCGACGGGGCCTTCGTAGGGGCGGGGCGGGGTGCGCGGTCAGACGCCTACGCCGATGCCGGCCTGGAGACTCGCGTACACCGCGAAGATGCCCGCGATGAGCACGACCGCCTCGGCCACCAGCAGGCCGATCTGCAGGCCGCGCTGTCGGACGTTGCGGGTCTTCGCGAACACGAACCCGGTGATGAAGCCGAGGACGATGCCACCGACGTGCGCCTGCCACGAGATCGCCGTGCCGGGCAGGAACCCGACGACCAGGTTGAGCCCCATGATCACCAGGAGCTGCACGGCGTTGTACCCGAGGCTCCGCTGGATCACGAAGAACGCGGCGAACAGGCCGAAGATCGCACCGGAGGCGCCGACGACCTGCGTTCCCGGGCTCAGCAACGAGACCGCGAGGTCCCCGCCGAGACCCGCCAGGAAGTAGAGCGCCAGGAAGCGCCACGTCCCGAGGATGTTCTCGAGCATCCGCCCGAAGATCCAGACGGCCCACATGTTGAACAGGATGTGGAAGAACGACGAGTGCACGAACAGCCCGGTGACCAGCCGCCACGGCTGCGTGCCGACAAACGGTGTGTAGTAGCTCAACCACGCGTTGACGTACCCGCCACTGACCTGGTTCAGCAACCACAGCACGACCGAGACGGCGACGATCACGACCGTCGCCTTCTGGTCGAGCATGGCGAAGCGCCGTCGGGCGACGGTCATCCCACTGGGGCCGTTCGCCCGACGGTTCGCCGTGAACTGCGCGCGCTGCTCACGCACGCACTCCGGGCAGTGCACCCCGACCGCCGCCGGCGTCTGGCACTCAGGGCAGATCGTGCGCCCACACCGCTGGCAGAGCACGAAGCTCTGCCGGTCGGGGTGCCGGTAGCAGGTGTTGTTCGAGTTGTACGCCGGATCGCTCACGTGGTGGCTCAGACGTCCTCGACGTCGATGCTCTGGATGACGACGTCCTCGAGCGGCTTGTCACGGCCGTCCGTCGCCACACCCTCGATCGCGTCGACGACGGCACGGGACTCGTCGTCCGCCACCTCGCCGAAGATGGTGTGCTTGCCCTGCAGCCAGGGGGTCGCCACCGTGGTGATGAAGAACTGCGAGCCGTTCGTGCCACGGCCGCCCTGGATGCCGGCGTTCGCCATCGCGAAGATGTACGGGTTCTGGAAGGTGAGCTCCGGGGAGATCTCGTCGTCGAAGCGGTAGCCCGGGCCGCCGATGCCCTGACCGAGCGGGTCGCCGCCCTGGATCATGAAGTCCTTGATGATGCGGTGGAAGACCACGCCGTCGTAGAGCTTGTCGGTGGACACCTTGCCGGTGCCCGGGTGCGTCCACTCCTGCTTGCCCGTCGCGAGGTCGACGAAGTTCTTGACGGTCTTCGGAGCGTGGTTGCCGAACAGGTTGACGCGGATGTCGCCCTTGTTCGTGTGGATCGTTGCGACAGCGGTGTGCAGAGACATGTTCCGATTCTCGCATGTACTGCTGAAGGTCAGACGGATCCCACAGGTGAGGCTCCGTGACCTGTCAGGGACTCCGGTGGCAGGATGGGACCCACGCCGATCCGATGGAGGTACCAGATGACGACGATCGAGATCCCGCGCAAGCGTCGGAAGCAGATCAAGAAGCTCAAGGGCCAGACCGCCTCGCTCCTCGGAGAGCAGCGCAAGGTCCTCGAGCACGCGAACGCGATCCTGGCGGAAGCGCGTTCGAATGCGGCAGATGCCGCTCGCAAGGACATCGCACCGCGGGTGCAGAACGCGATCGACAACGGCATCCGGCCGGCTGTCGCCACGGGTGTGCACGCCGCGACCAGCGCAGCACAGAGCGCCTCGCACCGTTTCCAGTCCGAGGTCGTCCCCGGCCTCGTCGCGACGGCGGGTTCGGTCCTCAGCGTGGGTGACCTCGCGAAGGACCCGCGCGTCAAGAAGATCGTGAAGAACGCCCAGAAGAAGGGCAAGAACGCGAAGAAGGCCGCGCAGAAGTACGTGCCGCACCAGAAGAAGGGCATCGGCTTCGGCGGTGTCGCGCTCATCATCGTCGGCGTGGTCGCCGTCGCGGGTGCCGCGTACGCCGCGTACCAGACGCTGCGCGCCGACGACGACCTGTGGGTCGCCGACGACGCCGACACGGCGGAGAAGCCCTCCGCCTGACCTCCCGGTTCGTACGAACGGCCCCGGCATCCGCCGGGGCCCTTCGTCGTCCTCGGGGTCGCACGACCCGCCGCTCACGTCCGCCGAAGTCGCGGGACTTCCCACGCCTGCCCCGCCCGAACCGCAGTTCGTGCGACCTCACGCCACGGGCGGTCACGTCTCCGCCATGTGACGGACTGGAGGCCCGTGGCGGCCCCGCCCCGTGCCTCCCGTCCGTCCTCAGGGGCGAAGCAACCACGCACCGGAACGGCTGCGGAGAGGCGCCCATCGCGGAGCGGCGCGCCGAAGGCGCCAACAAGCACAGCGAAACGACCCGGCGAAGGGAGGAACGACCGGAGCAGGGTCGTTCGAGAGAAAAGCTTGTGGAGCCTAGGAGAATCGAACTCCTGACATCCTGCTTGCAAAGCAGGCGCTCTACCAACTGAGCTAAGGCCCCGAGACGTCCAGCGTACTGGAGTCGGTGGGAGATGGTGGGGCTACAAGGACTTGAACCTTGGACCTCTTCGTTATCAGCGAAGCGCTCTAACCGCCTGAGCTATAGCCCCTCAGACCGGATGAAAGCCTACCGTACCGATCCCGCAGAACGAAATCGAGGCGGTCGGCCCATCCGGGCCGGGTGTGTCAGTTGTTCGTGAAGCCGACGAGCAGGCCGCCGGTGATCCGCACACTGAGGTTGTAGAGGACGCTCACGATGGCGCCGAGCACGGTGCCGACGACGACGTTGAGGATGCCCACGACGATGGAGAACCCGAGCACCTGGCCCAGCGAGAACTGGTCCATGATCGAGTAGTTGTTCTGCCCGGTGACGTCCTTGAGCAGGGCGTCGATCTGGGTGAAGACGCCGGTCTGGTTCAGGATGACCCACACCAGGGCGGTGGCCACGACGATCACGATGGAGCCGGCCAGGGCGATGAGGAAGCTGAGCTTCACCATCGACCAGAAGTCGACGTACACCAGTCGCAACCGCACCTGGCGGGTGCCGACGGGACGCTTCGCCTTCTTCTGGAGCTTCTCGGCGACACTACTCATTGCTTGACTGGTCCTCTCCGGCCTGGTCGTCGCCAGGCTCGGTGTCGATGGGATCAGTGGATTCCGGCACTGCCTCAGCAGGGCTGACCGTCTCCACCGGGCCCGCAGGCTCGATCTCGGCGTCGTCCTGGTCGTCCAGGTTCCGCTCTGTGTTCCGGGCCACCGCGATGATCCGGTCGTTCTCCGCGAACCTCGCGAAGACCACACCCATCGTGTCACGGCCCTTGGCGGGCACCTCGGACACGGCAGACCTTACCACCTTGCCCGATTGCAGCACGACGAGCACCTCGTCGTCCTCACCCACGATGAGAGCACCCACAAGGTCGCCTCGATCGGCTGCCAGCTTGGCCACCTTGATGCCGAGACCGCCACGGCCCTGCACGCGGTACTGGTCGACCGAGGTGCGCTTGGCGTAGCCGCCCTCCGTCATGACCCACACGTAGCCGTCGTCCGACACGACCCGCGCTGCGAGGAGCGCGTCGCCGTCACGGAAGGACATGCCCTTCACGCCGGAGGTCGACCGGCCCATCGGACGCAGCGTGTCGTTCGTCGCCGTGAAGCGGAGCGACATGCCGTGCTTCGACACGAGCAGCAGGTCGTCGTGCTCGTCGACGAGGAGCGCCTGCACGAGGGTGTCGCCGTCGCGCAGGTTGATGGCGATGATGCCACCGGTGCGGTTCGTGTCGTACTCGGTCAGCGCGGTCTTCTTCACGAGACCGTGCTCGGTGGCGAGCACGAGGTACTGCGCGGCCTCGTAGTCCCGGATGTCGAGCACCTGCTGGATCTTCTCGTCCGGCTGGAGCGCGAGCAGGTTCGCCACGTGCTGGCCCTTGGCGTCGCGGCTGGCTTCCTGCAGCTCGTACGCCTTGGCGCGGTAGACCCGGCCCTGGTCGGTGAGGAACAGGAGCCAGTGGTGCGTCGTCGTGACGAAGAAGTGCTCGACGATGTCGTCGGCGCGCAGCTGCGCACCCTTGACCCCGCGGCCGCCACGGTGCTGCGAGCGGTAGTTGTCGCTGCGCGTCCGCTTGACGTACCCGCCGCGGGTGAGGGTGACGACCATCTCCTCCTCGGGGATGAGGTCCTCGATGGACATGTCGCCGTCGAAGCCGAGCAGGATCTCGCTGCGGCGGTCGTCGCCGAAGCGCTCCACGATCTCGTCGAGCTCCTCGCCGATGATCGTGCGCTGCCGGGTCTCCGACCCGAGGATGTCCTGGAAGTCGGCGATCTTGCGCTCGAGCTCCTCGGCCTCGTCGTGGATCTTCTGCCGCTCGAGGGCGGCGAGGCGGCGGAGCTGCAGTTCGAGGATCGCGCGCGCCTGGATCTCGTCGACGGACAGCAGGTCCATCAGGCCGGTGCGGGCCTCTTCGACGTCGGGCGACCGGCGGATGAGCGCGATGACCTCGTCGAGGGCGTCGAGCGCCGCCAGGTAGCCACGGAGGATGTGGGCACGCTTCTCGGCCTCGCGCAGCCGGAACTGCGTGCGGCGGACGATGACGTCGATCTGGTGGTCGACCCACGCCGAGATGAAGCCGTCGAGCGCCAGGGTACGGGGCACGCCGTCGACGATCGCGAGCATGTTCGCGCCGAAGTTCTCCTGCAGCTGCGTGTGCTTGTACAGGTTGTTGAGCACGACCTTCGCGACTGCGTCGCGCTTGAGCACGATGACCAGGCGCTGACCGGTACGACCCGAGGTCTCGTCGCGGATGTCCGCGATGCCGGCGAGCTTGCCGTCCTTGACGCCCTCGGCGATGCGGATCGCGAGGTTGTCGGGGTTGACCTGGTACGGCAGCTCGGTGACGACGAGGCAGGTGCGACCCTGGATCTCCTCGACGTTGACGACGGCGCGCATCGTGATCGAACCACGACCCGTGCGGTAGGCGTCCTGGATGCCCTTCGTGCCGAGGATCTGCGCGCCGGTCGGGAAGTCCGGTCCCTTGATCCGCTGCATGAGCGCACCGAGGAGCTGCTCGCGCGTCGCGTCCGGGTGCTCGAGCGCCCACTTCGCGCCGGCGGCGACCTCGCGCAGGTTGTGCGGCGGGATGTTCGTCGCCATGCCGACCGCGATGCCGACGGACCCGTTGACGAGCAGGTTCGGGAACCGTGCCGGCAGGATCGCCGGTTCCTGCGTGCGACCGTCGTAGTTGTCCACGAAGTCGACGGTGTCCTCGTCGATGTCCCGGACCATCTCCATGGCGAGCGGCGCCATCTTGGTCTCGGTGTACCGCGGGGCCGCGGCACCGTCGTTGCCAGGGGACCCGAAGTTGCCCTGGCCGAGCGCGAGCGGGTACCGCAGCGACCACGGCTGCACGAGGCGGACGAGCGCGTCGTAGATCGCGCTGTCGCCGTGCGGGTGGAACTGCCCCATGACGTCACCGACGACACGCGAGCACTTGGAGAAGGCGCGGTCAGGGCGGTAGCCGCCGTCGAACATCGCGTAGATCACGCGGCGGTGCACCGGCTTCAGCCCGTCACGGACCTCCGGCAGGGCACGACCGACGATGACGCTCATCGCGTAGTCGAGGTACGAGCGCTGCATCTCGAGCTGCAGGTCGACCTGCGAGATGCGGTCACCGGAGACGACGATGTCCCCGCTGTCGCCGTGGACGATCTCGGGCTGCTCGTCGGCGCCGTTCTCGTTGTCGTCAGCCATGTGGCTTCGTTCCCTTTCTGGACAGCCTGGAGGCTGTGGTTCCGTCAGTCGCGCCGGGCGCGACCACAGGTGGTCAGGACTGGTCCGCGCGACTCACGCCGCGCCTCCAGGCCAGGATCAGATGTCCAAGAACCGGACGTCCTTCGCGTTCTGCTGGATGAACTGGCGACGGGACTCGACGTCCTCGCCCATCAGCGTCGCGAACACGCTGTCCACCGCGGCGGCGTCCTCGAGCGTGACCTGCAGGAGCGTCCGGGTGTCCGGGTTCATCGTGGTGTCCCACAGCTCCTTGTAGTCCATCTCGCCGAGACCCTTGTAGCGCTGGATCCCGTTGTCCTTCGGGATGCGCTTGCCGGAGGCGAGGCCGGACGCCATCAGGGCGTCGCGCTCGCGGTCGCTGAACACGTACTCGTGTGCCGAGTTCGACCACTTCAGGCGGTACAGCGGCGGCTGCGCCAGGTACACGTAGCCGCGCTCGATGAGCGGCCGCATGTAGCGGAACAGCAGGGTCAGGAGCAGGGTCGTGATGTGCTGGCCGTCGACGTCGGCATCGGCCATCAGCACGATCTTGTGGTAGCGGGCCTTGTCCGGGTCGAAGTCCTCGCCGATGCCGGCACCGAACGCCGTGATCATCGACTGGATCTCCTGGTTGGCCAGGGCACGGTCGAGACGGGCCTTCTCGACGTTGAGGATCTTGCCGCGCAGCGGCAGGATCGCCTGCGTCATCGGGTTGCGGCCCTGCACGGCGGAACCGCCGGCGGAGTCACCCTCGACCATGAAGATCTCGGAGACCGTCGGGTCCTTCGACTGGCAGTCCTTGAGCTTGCCGGGCATGCCGCCCGACTCCAGGAGGCCCTTGCGACGGGTGGTCTCACGGGCCTTGCGGGCGGCGAGCCGGGCCTGCGAGGCCTGGATCGCCTTGCGCACGACGTCGCGGGCCTGCGTCGGGTTGCTCTCGAACCAGTGCGTGAGCTCGTTCCCGACGACGCGCTGCACGAAGCCCTTCGCCTCGGTGTTGCCGAGCTTGGTCTTCGTCTGTCCCTCGAACTGCGGTTCGCCGAGCTTCACGGAGATGACGGCCGTCAGCCCTTCGCGGATGTCGTCACCCGTGAGGTTGTCGTCCTTCTCCTTGATGATCTTCGCCTCGCGCGCGTACTTGTTCACCAGGTACGTCAGCGCGGCGCGGAAGCCCTCTTCGTGGGTGCCGCCCTCGTGCGTGTTGATCGTGTTCGCGAAGGTGTGGACGCTCTCCTGGTAGGAGGTGTTCCACTGCATCGCGACCTCGAGCGCGATCTTGCGCTCCGGGTCCTCGGCCTCGAAGCCGATGACGTCCGGGTGCACCAGGTCGGCCTTCTTCTGGGCGTTGAGGTACTCGACGTAGTCGGCGAGGCCGCGCTCGTAGAGGAAGGAGTCGTGGCGGGCCTCTTCACCCTCGGCCGGGGTGCGCTCGTCCGTGAGGGTGATGCGCAGGCCCTTGTTGAGGAAGGCCATCTGCTGGAACCGCGTGCGCAGGGTCTCGTAGTCGAAGACGACGGTCTCGAAGATGTCGGCGTTCGGCCAGAAGGTGATCGTGGTGCCGTGACCGTCGTCCGCTTCGTCCTTCGACAGGGGCGCGACGGGGACGCCGTCGGTGTAGCTCTGGCGCCACACGTGGCCCTGCTGGCGGACCTCGACGTCGAGTTCCGAGCTCAGCGCGTTGACGACGGAGGAGCCGACGCCGTGCAGACCACCGGACACCGCGTACGCGCCGCCGCCGAACTTGCCACCGGCGTGCAGGACGGTCAGGACGACCTGGACGGTCGAGACGCCCTCGGCCGCGTGGATCCCCACGGGGATGCCACGGCCGTTGTCGACCACGCGCACGCCACCGTCTTCACGGATGGTGACGTTGATGGTGTCGCAGTAGCCGGCGAGGGCCTCGTCGACGGAGTTGTCCACGATCTCCTGCACGAGGTGGTGCAGACCACGCGGTCCCGTCGACCCGATGTACATGCCCGGACGCTTCCGGACGGCTTCGAGTCCCTCGAGCACCTGGATCTGGTCTGCGCCGTACTGGGGTTCGCTCTGCGGGGTCGCCTCGCCGGACGAGTTCTGTCGGTCGTCGTCAGATCCGGATGTCATTCGAAGGTGCTCCTGCCTGCGCGCGGAACACCCGCGCACTGCACCTCCCAGTCTACCGCAGGGACCCCGCATCCGAGGGCGAAATCCGCCCGTGGACGGCCTTTTTTCGTCCTCCCGGACGATTTCGTCGACTCACCCGTAAGTGTCGCGAGGACCGCGCCCCTGGACCGTCCTGGGACCGCGTTTCCAGGTGGGGGCGTCGGGGCCCGAAACCCGGATCGACTGCACCCCCGCCTCCGGGTGCCGCTCGGCGATGGTCGTCGTGATGGTGCTGCGCATGAGCCGGAGCTGCGTCGCCCAAGCCGTCGAGTCGCACCGGATGACGAGTGCGCCGTCGTCGATGGTCATCGGGCGGGAGTGCTTCGCGAGCTCGTCGCCCACGACCGCGGGCCAGTCCACGAACAGTTCGGAGCGGGCGAGCGGTTCGGTCCAGCCGAGCTCCTGGGCGAGCGAGCCGACGACGTCGCCGAGCCCGGCGGGCTCACGACCCCGGCCGTACGGCACCGAGTCGGGGTCGAGTCCCTTCATGCGGCGTCGACGCGCGTCGACGCCGCGCTTGGAGGGGTCGCCGAACACGGCACGGAGGTGCCGGTAGACCCGCGAGGGCTCGGTGGGCTTCACGGGCTTCGGCATCAGACGCCGGCTTCCGTCGGGTGGTCTCCCGGGTCTTCGGACGGACTGGAGGCACGGCTCGGCTCCGCCTCGTCGGTCACGATCGTGCCGGATTCGATCCGGACGGTGTGCGCGGCGAGCTGCTCGGGCACGTCACCGAACACCGCGGCGGTGATGAGCACCTGCTCGTAGTCGGCGACCGCTGCGGCCAGGCGCTCCCGGCGCGACTCGTCGAGTTCGGCGAACACGTCGTCGAGGATGATGATCGGGTCGCCCAGGCTCGACTCGGCGCGCAGGATCGACGCACTGGCCAGCTGCACCGCGAGGGCGAACGACCACGATTCCCCGTGACTGGCGTAGCCCCGAGCAGGTAACCCGTTCAGCTGGAAGAGCACGTCGTCCCGGTGTGGCCCGACGAGCGTCAGACCGCGGTCGAGCTCGTCGCGCCGACGCCGTTCCAGCGCTGCACGGAACGCCTCGGCAGCTGCTGTGACCGTAACCGGCTCGTCTGGTGTCCCGAGGACGGGATCCGTCGCTGCGGCGTCCTCCGGGTCGCCGCCGCGGACACTGAGCACACCCGTGATCGACGCCTCGTGCCGTTCGCCCGCGACGGTGGCGTAGGCCTCGGCGACGAACGGGGCGAGCCGACGCGTGAGGTGATCGCGCGCGGCGATGATCTCGGCGCCGAACGCCACGAGCCGTTCGTCCCAGACGTCGAGCGTCGCGAGCGAGCCGGCCTTCGCGCCCGTCGCTCTGGCCGACTTCAGCAGGGTGTTGCGCTGCCGGAGCGTCCGGTCGTAGTCGGCGAGGACACCCTGCATGCGCGGCGCGATCTGACCGAGGAGCTCGTCGAGCATCCGACGACGGCCGGCCGGTTCACCGCGCACGAGCGCGAGGTCCTCCGGTGCGAAGAGCACGCTCGTGCAGTACCGCGGGAGCTCGCGCGGCTTGATGGCCGCACGGTTCACCTGCGCCCGGTTCGATCCGGTGCGGTTGATCTGCACCTCGGCGAGGATGCTGCGGTCCTCGTGGGCGAGCCGCGCGCGGACGATCGCCGCGTCGCAGCCCTGCCGGACGAGGGCCGCATCGGTCGGGACCCGGTGGGAGCCGAGGGTCGACAGGTAGCCGATCGCCTCGACCAGGTTGGTCTTGCCCTGTCCGTTCCGTCCGACGAACAGGTTCGGCCCGCGTGCGAGGTCGACCTCGGCCTCCCGGTAGTTCCGGAAGTCCGTGAGTTGCAGGTGGTCGACGTGCACGCGGGCCGTGGCCGGGTTGCCCCGGTTGGACTACGCCTTCTTGACGGCGTGGCCGCCGAACTGGTTGCGGAGCGCCGCGACGGCCTTCATCGTCGGGGACTCGCTGCCCTGACGCGAGACGAAGCGCGCGAACATCGCCGCCGAGAGCGCGGGCATCGGCACAGCGAGCTCGATGGCCTCTTCGAGGGTCCAACGACCCTCGCCCGAGTCGTCGACGTAGCCCTCGAGCTCGCTGAGCTTCGGGTCCTCGTTGATCGCGAGGACGAGGAGGTCGAGCAGCCAGGAGCGGACGACCGTGCCACGCTGCCACCCGGCGAAGACCGCCGGGACGTCGTGCACGATGTCCTTGGCCTCGAGGAGCTCGTAGCCCTCGCCGTAGGCCTGCATGATCGCGTACTCGATGCCGTTGTGGACCATCTTCGCGTAGTGGCCCGCACCGACGCCGCCGGCGTGCGAGAAGCCCTCTTCGCGCGGACCCTCCGGACGGAGTGCGTCGAAGACGGGCATGGCGAACTCGACGTCCTCGGGGGCGCCGCCCACCATGAGGCCGTAGCCGTTCTCCTTGCCCCAGACGCCACCGGAGACGCCGGCGTCCATGTACCGGATGCCCTTGGCGTCGAGCTGCTTGGCGTGCACCTCGTCGTCGAGCCACTTCGAGTTGCCGCCGTCGATCACGAGGTCGCCCTCGCTCAGGACGTTCGACAGGTCGGTGATCACGTCGTCGGTGATCTTGCCGTGCGGGACCATGACCCACACGAGCTTCTTGCCCTCGGGGAGCGCCGCGGCGAGTGCGCCGAGGTCGGCGACGTCCGAGACGGCGGGGTTCGCGTCGTAGCCGGTGACCTCGATGCCTGCGTTGCGGAGACGGGCACGCATGTTGTTGCCCATGCGACCGAGGCCGACAAGACCGATGTGCATGATTTCCTCTTCTGTTCGTCGTCGCGCTGATGCAGGGATGGCGCGTCAGCGCAGTGTTCGGCTGTTGCGCTTACCGCAGCAGGAGATTGGGCTGCAGCAGGTACCGGTATCCGTCCGTCGCCGGGGCCTCTTGCGAGGTCTGCCCGGTGATGAGCACCGGACCCGGCTTGTTGGGGTTCTCCGTCTTGGTGAAGGAGATCCGGACGAACTCGGAGTGCACCGCGTTCAACCCGTCCAGGAGGAAGGCGGGCTTCAACGAGACCACCGTTTCCTCCCCGGTCAGCAACGCACTGATCGACTCTGACGCCTGCGCTTGTTCGGAACCGATCGCCTCGAGCGTGAGCCCGTCGACCGTGAAGGAGAACCGGAGTGCTGCTTCGCGCTCCAGGACGAGGGAGACCCGTCGGACCGCCTCGACCAGTTCCGCGGTGTTGATCACCGCGTGGTCCTGGACGGTCTCGGGGAAGAGCCGGCGGACCGGCGGGTAGTTGCCCTTGATGAGCAACGAGGTCACGGTCTTGTCGTCGGCGTGGAACGCGATGAGCTCGCGGTCCGACGAGCCGCTGATCGAGACCGACACGGTGGACGCCGAGCCGAACGTGCGGCCGACCTCCTGCAGGGTGCGGGCCGGAACGAGTGCGTGCAGCGGGTCCGAACCGACACGACCGGAGTCCCACGCGATCGTGCGGACGGCGACGCGGTAGCGGTCGGTCGCGATGAGCGAGAGGTCGTTGTCGCCGACCTCGAGCTGCACGCCGGTGATCACCGGGGTGAC
Source organism: Curtobacterium sp. 314Chir4.1 (assembly GCF_900215175.1). Taxonomy (NCBI): domain Bacteria; kingdom Bacillati; phylum Actinomycetota; class Actinomycetes; order Micrococcales; family Microbacteriaceae; genus Curtobacterium; species Curtobacterium sp. 314Chir4.1. The sequence goes on along the minus strand of NZ_OCMI01000004.1, from coordinate 490,616 downwards.
GTCGTCACGACTGGCGGCGACGGCGACCTGGGAGACGGCCTCGGAGAACGCGTCGCCGGGGATGACACCGGTCTGCGCACCGATCTCCGGGAGCGTCGGGTACTCCTCGACCGGCATGGACAGCAGCGTGAAGTGCGCCGAACCGCAGGTGACCGAGATCTTCGAGTCCTCGGTCGTGAAGGTCACAGGGGCGTTCGGCAGGCGGCTCGCGATGTCGTTCAGCAGGCGGCCGGAGACGAGCACCGTGCCCGGGTCGTCGATCTGCGCGGCGATGGACGTCTGCGCCGAGACCTCGTAGTCGAACGACGAGAGCGTGAGTCGATCGCCGTCGGCGTGGATGAGGACGCCCGAGAGGATCGGGAGGGTCGTGCGCTGTGGGAGGAGCTTCACCGCGAAGGAGACGGCTTCGGAGAAGACGTCCCGGTTGACCTCGAACTTCACAGCTGGAACCCCTGTCGATCGGTTGGACTGTCCGGCCGCCCCATTGTGGCACAGCCCGACCCGGCCAGGATTTCTTGTCATCCCGCCGTCCACAAGGTTGGCCCGCTGAGATCAATCGTTAACCAGGAGTAATGGTGTTAACGCCTGTGCACACTGTGGATAACCCTGTTAACACCGCTTGTCCACAGGGAACTACACACGTGTGAGTTGTGAGTGGCGTGTGGGGGACTTCTGGATGAGCGAATCTCATCTATCCACTTCCATCCCCAGTCTCCACAGGTGGCCCCTCCGCTGTGAACAACCGACCGGCGTGTCCTCCACAGTTATCCACAGGCTTTCCACACTGTGTGAAGTCCGGCGCATGGAACCGTCTCAGATGGTGGATGCGCGCGGAAGTGGGCCGATCCGACGGTCGTCAGTCGTGCCTCCAGGCCGCTCGCGTGCGCATCTGCGGATGCGAGCCGCTGTGCTCGCCGGACCCGCGATCAGCGGTAGCGGCGGTCCTGCTTGATCCGGCTGGTGAGCTCGGTGACTTGGTTGTAGATCGACCGTCGCTCCTTCATCAGCTCGGTGATCTTCTTGTTCGCGTACATGACCGTGGTGTGGTCGCGGTTGCCGAACAGCTGCCCGATCTTGGGCAGGGACAGGCTCGTCATCTCCCGGCAGAGGTACATCGCGATCTGCCGTGCCGTCGCGATCGCCTGGGAGCGGGAGGACCCGTAGAGGTCGTCCACGGAGAGCTTGAAGTACTCCGCGGTGTGGTTGATGATGTCCGTCGGCGCGATCACGTTGTCGTCGTCGAGCGTGATGAGGTCCTTGAGGACCGTCTGCACCAGGGCCATGTCGACGGCCGTCCGGTTGAGGCTCGCGAACGCCGTGACGCGGATGAGCGTCCCCTCGAGCTCCCGGATGTTGCTCGAGACCTTCGACGCCATGAACTCGAGGATGTCGTCGGGCACCTGCAGGTGGTCGGACTGCGCCTTCTTGCGGAGGATCGCGATGCGGGTCTCGAGGTCCGGGGCCTGTACGTCGGTGATCAGGCCCCACTCGAAGCGGGAGCGCATCCGGTCCTCGAACCCGGTGAGGTGCTTCGGCGCGACGTCGGACGTGATGACGACCTGCTTGTTGTGGTCGTGCAGGGTGTTGAACGTGTGGAAGAACGCTTCCTGCGTCGAGTCCTTGCCCTGCAGGAACTGGATGTCGTCGATCAGCAGGATGTCGATGTCGCGGTAGCGCTGCTGGAACTGGTTCGAGCGGTTGTTCGCGATCGAGTTGATGAAGTCGTTCGTGAACTCCTCGCTCGACACGTACCGCACCCGGATCCCCGGGTAGAGGCTCTCGGCGTAGTGGCCGATGGCGTGCAGGAGGTGGGTCTTGCCGAGGCCGGAGTCGCCGTAGATGAAGAGCGGGTTGTAGGCCTTGGCCGGGGCTTCGGCGACCGCGACCGCCGCGGCGTGCGCGAACCGGTTCGACGAGCCGATGACGAAGTTGTCGAAGTTGTACTTGGGGTTGAGCCGGGACTCGGGCCGGCCGCTGGTGCCCGGCGCGTCGATCTGGCTCGGGACGAAGGGCGCCTCGATGTACTGACGCGGGGCTGCGCTCTGCTCCACCGCTTCCTGCACGGGCTCCGCGTACTCGGGCACGTGGCTGGCGACCGCGGGGTCGACCCGCGGCTCGGAAGCCATGTCCGGGTTCACCGTGATGGCGAAGTTCGCGACGGTGTCGTCCCCGATGCGCGAGACCGCTTCGGTGATGGGGATCCGGATGCGCTGTTCGAGCATGCCGCGGGTGAGGTCGTTCGGGACCTCGAGGTAGAGCGTGCCGGCGAGCACGCCCTTCGGCTCGACCAGGTTGAGGAAGCCGTGGAGCTGCGGGGTGATGCGGTCGTCCTCCGAGAGGAGTCCGAGGACGGATGACCAGAGGTCCTCGACGGGGTCGGCCGGCATCGTCATGTCGCGCTCGTCTCCAGGTCTCGTGTGCGGTGTTGGGCGTTCCGTGGCTCGGGGGCGCCCGTCGTGCCGGGACAGCGTCGACCGTCGGATCGTCCTGGCGGGTCGTCGTGTGCCCGGGTGGCTTCGTCGACGGCCCGGACCGCGTGTCGTCCCGCGTGGTGGTCCACAGGGTTGTCCACAGTGTTCTCCACGACCGCCACGGGTTACTGGTCGAGGAGACTCCCCCGTCCTGCCGGGCCACGGGCGGATCGATCACACCACTGTAAAGGACCGGGGCGCGTCGTACCGAACGCACGTTTTCCCCAATGTGGATAATGATCGTGCGCACGGGGTCGGCGGTCCTGGTCCGGTGCTGCGTTTGACCTGCTCGTCGCTGTCACGTACCGTTAACCAGTTGACTGCGGCCGTTCGGTCGCGCCCATCTGCGTCGTTCGACACCGAGCGACTACACATACGTGACGGCTCGCGTCGGGGTTCCCCCAGCGCAGCTGTAGTGGAGACCATCATGAGCAAGCGCACCTTCCAGCCGAACAACCGTCGTCGTGCCAAGAAGCACGGCTTCCGTGCCCGCATGCGCACCCGTGCCGGCCGCGCCATCCTGGCCGCGCGCCGCGCCAAGGGCCGCACCGAGCTGAGCGCCTGAACGAGCAACGCCTGATCGGGCACCTCGTCCGGTCCTTGCCGGGTACCTGGTAGCGATCGTGTTGGCCCGCGCCAACCGCATCGTCCGTGGTGACGACTACCGGTCCGTCGTGCGTCGTGGTCGCAGGAGCGCCACGGCGCACGCCGTCGTATCGGTGGTCCGTCGGACCTCGGACGATCCGTCGACCGGTGCCGGACCGACCCGGTTCGGGTTCATCGTCGCCAAGACGGTCGGCAACGCCGTGACCCGGAACCGGGTCCGACGTCGTCTCAAGGCGATCGCGCACGGTCTCCTCGCGGACATCCCCGTCGGCTACGACGTGGTGGTCCGCGCACTGCCAGCCGCCGCGCAGGCCGGATGGCCTACCCTGCTCGAAGACGTCTCGCGCTCCTGTGCGCGTGGTGTGGAGAAGGCAGCAGCATGAACCGCAACCTCTGGACTCGGCTCGCCTGGGTCGTCGCGTTGCTCCCGCGCAACGCGTGCGTCGTCGTGCTGCGCGCGTACCGTGCCGTGATCTCACCGCTCTACGGCAACGTCTGCCGGTACCACCCCTCGTGCTCGCGGTACGCCCTCGAAGCCATCCAGCAGTACGGCGTCGTCCGCGGATCGGCGATGGGCGCGTGGCGCATCGCACGGTGCAACCCCTGGGCAGCCGGGGGCATCGACGACGTCCGTGAACGGCGTCGTCCCTATGTCGTCAACCGGTTCGGGTTCGTGCTCGCGCCGACCCAGCAGCAGCCGCAGCCCGCGGTCGGGAACCTCCGCCCGGTCCTGCTCCCCCAGCGCACTCGAAAGGCGTGACCGTCCCCATGGACCTCATCGGTACGATCCTCTGGCCGCTCAAATGGGTGGTCTCGGCCATCCTCGTCGGATTCCACTGGGTCTTCGAGAACCTCGGCATGGACCCCGGCGCGGGCATCACCTGGGTCCTCTCCATCATCTTCCTGACGTTCGTGGTCCGCGCCGCGCTCATCCCGATCTTCGTGCGCCAGATCAAGTCGCAGCGCCGCATGCTCGAGGTGGCACCGCAGCTCAAGAAGATCCAGGACAAGTACAAGGGCAAGAAGGACCAGTTCTCGCGTGAGGCCATGAGCCGCGAGACCATGGCGCTGTACAAGGAGACCGGGACGAACCCGCTGAGCTCCTGCCTGCCGCTGCTCATCCAGATGCCGATCTTCTTCTCGCTGTACTCCGTGCTGCACGAGGCGCAGATCAACAAGACCGGCATCGGTCTGCTCACGAACGACCTCGCCGCCTCCTTCGGCAACGCGTCGCTGTTCGGTGCTCCCCTGCACGAGACCTTCACGAACGCCTCCGGCTGGGAGGTCCGCGCGATCGCCGGCTTCATGATCGTCGTGATGACCGCCTCGCAGTTCATCACGCAGCTGCAGCTCGTGGCGAAGAACATGTCGCCGGAGACCAAGGCGTCCCCGATGTACCGCCAGCAGAAGATGATGCTGTACATCCTCCCGCTCGTCTTCGTGATCTCGGGTCTCTCGTTCCCCCTCGGCGTCATGTTCTACTGGCTCGCCTCGAACATCTGGACGATGGCGCAGCAGTACTTCGTCATCCGCAGCATGCCGACCCCCGGTTCCGAGGCCGCCCTCGCTCGTGAGGCACGTCTCGCGAAGAAGGCCCAGCGTCGTGGCTCGGCGACCCCGGTGCTCGCCGAGGCCGGTGCCGGCGCCGGCGCCGGCGCCGCTGAGATGGAGGCCGTCCGCGTCACCACGCAGCGTCAGCAGCCCGTCGGCAAGAACCGCTCCAAGAAGAACGGGAAGAAGTAAGTGACCGAGCAGGACATCGCCCCCGTGACCGAGGTCGTCGAGGACGACGACACCCGTGACGAGGCGGACATCGCCGCGGACTACATCGAGGAGCTGCTCGACATCTGCGACCTCGACGGTGACATCGAGATCGAGGAACGTGCCGGGCGCGTGTACCTCTCGGTGACGGACGAGGGCGGCGCGCTGCGGGTGCTCTCGAAGCCGGACACGGTCTCTGCGCTGCAGGAGCTGACCCGGATCGCCGTGCAGGCCGAGACGGGCGAGTTCAGCCGGCTCATCCTCGACGTCGGTGGGTCGCGCGACGCTCGCGCGTCCGAGTTGCAGCGCCTCGTGGACACGGCCGTCGAGCGCATCGAAGCCGGCTCGACCTCCGCTGCACTCCCCCCGATGTCCTCGTACGAGCGCAAGCTCGTGCACGACCTCGTCGCGGAGAAGGGCTTCCACTCCGAGTCCGAGGGTGAGGGTCGGGACCGCCACACCGTCGTCACCCGATGACGGAGGCGTCCCCGGTCCTCGAGGCAGAACCGGCAGCGGCAGCGACGCTGTTCGGCGATCGTGTCGATGTGGCCCGCTCGTTCACGAACGAGCTGGCGCGACGGGGCGAGGAGCTGGGCCTGATCGGCCCCCTTGAGCTGCCGCGACTCTGGACACGACACATCCTCAATTCTGCGGTGGTCGCGCCCCTCCTGGAGGCACGTGGTCGCGTCGCGGACGTCGGCTCCGGAGCGGGACTGCCCGGCTTGGTGCTGGCCATCGCTCGCCCCGACGTGCACCTCACGCTCATCGAGCCGATGGAGCGGCGCGTGGACTGGTTGACGTCCGAGGCGGAACGTCTCGGCCTCGACAACGTCACGGTCGTCCGTGCACGTGCTGAGGACGTCGCCGACGACATCGTCGTCGACCAGGTGACGGCGCGTGCGGTGAGCGCACTGTCGAAGCTCATCCCGCTGACGGTGCCACTCGTTCGGTCTGGCGGCCAGCTCATCCTGATGAAGGGTGCGCGAGTCGACGAGGAGATCGAGAAGGCTCGGAAGGTCATCCTCCGAAAGCGTCTGGCGGACGTCGAAGTACTCGAGCTCGGAGTCGGTGTGGTCGAGGAGACCACGCGGGTCTTCCGGGCTACAGTTGACTGACGCTGCGGCTCGGGCCGGTTCATCCGGCCGCCAGTGGCTCCGCGTTCCACGTGAAACACCGAACCGGGGAAGAGGCACTCGTTGAGTTCATCGACCGATTACGACGCGTCGACACCGCTCGCGCGCGAGATCGCCGACCTGAACCGTCGTCGTCGCGCAATCGCGACGCAGCAGTTCCCGCTGCCCTCGAAGACGCGCGTGTTCACGGTCTCGAACCAGAAGGGTGGAGTCGGGAAGACCACCACCACGGTGAACCTCGCGGCCGCGTTGGCGCACGGCGGGGCACGCGTGCTCGTCATCGACCTCGACCCCCAGGGCAATGCCTCGACTGCTCTCGGCGTGAACCATCAGGCTGAGGTCGCGAGCATCTACGACGTGATCGTTGACGAGGCGCCGATCGCCGACACCGTGCAGCGATCCCCCGAGTCGGACACGCTGTGGTGCGTGCCGGCGACGATCCACCTCGCCGGGGCTGAGATCGAGCTGGTGTCGCTCGTCGCCCGCGAGCAGCGGCTCCGGACTGCGCTCGACCAGTACCTCGAGTCCCTCGACGAGCCGTACCACTACGTCTTCATCGACTGCCCGCCCTCGTTGGGGCTTCTGACGATCAACGCGTTCGTCGCGGCGCAGGAGGTCCTGATCCCGATCCAGTGCGAGTACTACGCGCTGGAAGGTCTGAGCCAGTTGCTGCGGAACATCGAGCTGATCGAGCGGCACCTGAACCCGAACCTCCGCGTCTCGACGATCCTGCTCACCATGTACGACAGCCGGACGAACCTCTCGAATCAGGTCGCCGCGGATGTGCGTGAGCACTTCGGTGGCCAGGTCCTCGAGGCGGTCATTCCCCGCTCGGTTCGCGTCAGTGAGGCGCCGAGCTACGGGCAGAGCGTGGTCGCGTACGACGTCAACTCAACCGGATCGCTCTCCTACCTGGAGGCAGCAGCGGAGATCGCAGCACGAGGAGCACAGCACTGATGGCACCGAAGCGAACCGGACTCGGCCGAGGCATCGGCGCCCTCATCCCGACCGCGACCGAGCAGCAGGAGCGTCCGGTCGACGTCTTCTTCCCCACCGGTGGATCCCCCTCGTCGGCCCCGACCGCCGAAGAGCTCGTCGCCGTGCCCGGAGCACGCCTGGCGAACCTGAACCCGCTCGACGTGATCCCGAACGCGCATCAGCCGCGCAAGGAGTTCCGCGAGGAGGAACTGCAGGAGCTCGTCCACTCCATCCGTGAGATCGGCGTGCTGCAGCCCATCGTCGTGCGCCCGATCCCCGGCGCCACGGGAGCGGAGCCGCAGTACGAACTCATCATGGGTGAGCGTCGGCTTCGCGCGACGAAGGAGCTCGGCCTCAGCACGATCCCCGCGATCGTCAAGGACACCCCGGACGACGCGATGCTCCGCGACGCCTTGCTGGAGAACCTGCATCGCGCGAACCTCAACCCGCTGGAAGAAGCCTCGGCCTACCAGCAGCTCCTCGCGGACTTCGGCATCACCCAGGAGCAGCTCGCACAGCGAATCGGTCGCTCTCGGCCGCAGATCACCAACACGATCCGCCTGCTGCGCCTCCCCTCCCCCGTGCAGCGTCGGGTGGCGGCCGGAGTGCTGTCCGCCGGTCATGCTCGTGCGATCCTCGCAGCACCCGACGCCGAGGCGATGGAGTACCTCGCAGAGAAGATAGTGAACGAGGATCTCTCCGTGCGGGCCACCGAGGCGATCGCACAGCAGTTGGCGTCCAAGACGCCGGTGCAGCCCAAGGCGGAGCCCACAAAGCGTCAGGTGCACTTCAACGACCTCGCTGAACGGCTCGGAGACCGTCTCAACACTCGGGTGAAGATCGCCGTCGGTGCGCGGAAGAGTTCCGTGACGATCGACTTCGCGAACGGGGACGACCTCAACCGGATCCTCGGTGAGCTCGGCATTGAGGACATCGCGGGCTGAGACAGCTGCGCTGCACAGCCCTGAACGGCGCTGTACGCCGTTCTGCGCTGAGATCCGGGCGTTCGCTGTGTCGCAGGCTGGCCACATTGAGTTCGGGCCGCAGCGCGCCTCTCAGCGCGTCGTGCCACCGCCTGCCCGTCCGCGCGGGGCGAACAGCAGGACCGGTACGTTCCACGTGGAACATGGCAGCCTGATCGCATGACTCCATCCCCCATGCCCGAGCCGCTCTGGCGGCACGTCGTCGGCCGCCAGCTTCGCGAACGACGACGCGGCCGGGGTGACACCCTGCAACACGTGGCGAAGCGCGCCGGTGTCTCGCCGCAGTACCTCTCTGAGATCGAGCGGGGACGGAAGGAGCCTTCGTCGGAGAGGATCGCCGCGGTGGCGGGCGCACTCGACACGTCTCTACTGGATCTCACACTCGGTGCCGCGGACGACCTCCGCGCATCCCGGGCGCCTGACAGCGTCGCGCAGGTTCGAGTGGACTTCGCGCTGGCCGCCTGACCATCACGGGCGGCGGGCAAGTACCTTGTCCAGGAGTCCGTACTCGCGAGCTTGCACCGCAGTGAACACGCGGTCGTGATCAGTGTCGGCTCGGAGTCGCTGAGCTGTCTGGCCGGTGTGCTCGGCGAGCACTGCCTCCATGTCTGCCCTGATGCGAACGAGCTCCTCCGCCTGCAGGATCAGCTCCGGAATGGCGCCTTGTCCCTGTGTTGCCGGCTGGTGGAGAACGACGCGGGCGTGTGGGAGTGCCGACCGCTTCCCTTGCGATCCGCAGGCGAGCAGCATGGCGCCGACGCCGATCGCCTGGCCGACGCAGGTGGTGGCGACATCTGGCCGGACGTACTGCATGGTGTCGTACACGGCGAGCATTGCGCTGGGGTCGCCACCTTCGCAGTTGACGGTGAGGTGGATGTCGGCGTCCGGGCTGTCTGATTCGAGGAACAGCAGTTGAGCGATGAGCGCGTTGGCAACACCTGCGTCGACTGGTGTCCCGAGGTAGATGATGCGCTCCGTCAAGAGGTGCGAGTAGACGTCCATCACGCGCTCCCCTCTGGGATCGCGCGCGATGACGCTGGGAATGGTGTAGCTCGTCACCGGGTCACCGCCGAGGTCGGCGCCGCAGATGGCACGAAGCCGAGCGAACGTGTGTGGATCGGAGTGGGGCGGATCGCCGTGAAGTCGGTGACGATGGCATCGATGAAGCCGTAGTCGAGGGCCTCCTGCGCCGAGTACCAGTGGTCGTGGAGGGAGTCCTCGAACACCCGAGCGACGTCCTGGGAGGTGTCCTCCGCGATCAGCCGCAGGACGGTGTCTCTCGTGTCCCGGAGGTGATCGGCCTGCAGGGCGATGTCCACCGCTGATCCGCCGATCCCCGCCGACCCTTGGTGCATGAGTACGCGGGTGTGCGGGAGTGCTCGGCGCTTCCCACGTGTTCCCGCGGACAGGAGGAACTGCCCGGCGCTGCACGCGATGCCGAGCGCCAGCGTGGACACATCGTTCGGGATGGTGCCCATCAGGTCCCGGATCGCCAGCATCGCCGGCACCGATCCCCCCGGCGAGTGGATCCACAGGGCGATGTCTGTGTCTGGGTCCTCGGTGGCGAGCTGCATGAGATGCGTCATGAGAACCGCACCGTTGTCATCGTCGAGTGCACCGTCGAGGACGAGGACTCGCTGATCGAGCAAGGTGCGCCGGTGTGCGGTGTCGAAACGCAGGGGGCTGGCTGTTTCGGTCATACGGCCAGCGTGTCCGTGCAGAAACAGGTCCGCGCGGGGTGCTGCCCAGGGCAGATCTGCTGTCAGCAGCCGGGACGTTCCACGTGGAACACCGACCTCAGCTTCATGAGGCCGACCACCGCGAAGAGCGGCTTCATCCACGTCATTTCGCCCAGCCGGTAGTCATCAGCGGCGACCAACCGACCGCCGAGGTTCGGCCGCTGTCGGGCAAGGTACAAGCGGGCCTTCGCGGCATGGAGTCCGTTCGACGCGAAGGCGATCCAGTCGTACTCCTCAACGAGGGGCAGGACGTTGCGGACGTTCTCCCACGTCGACGAGCTGTGCGGCTCCACGAGCATCTCGCCTCGCCAGTGCAGACGGTCGACGATGTACTGGCGGAGGAGTACCGCTTCCGGAGTCGACCCGCGGACGGCTCCCCCGCTGCAGATGATCGTGGCTGTGGCTCCGGCCAGTTCGGCGCGCTCGGCCGTCCGGACAGCGATGCGAGCGCGCCAACGATTGACTGCGTTCGGCCGGTTCGATCGATTCCCGAACCCGAGGACGACGACGGCTCCTCGGGTCCCGGCACGCGGCTGCGGAAGTTGCCGGGCTGCTCGTGCTGCGCTCTGGTGCACCCACTCACCCCAGGTGAGCGCCGCCGCTACGACCACTCCTACCGTGGCAACGGTGGCCGATGTTCCACGTGGAACGCCGCGCCCCCGCACTGGTCAGCCGCGGTGGTCGCGAATCGCCTGCTCGGCGAGTTCCGCATAGGTCCAGCCGAGGTCGAAGCCGGATGCCGAGAGCGCTTGCGGGACCAGCGAGGTCTCAGTGAGTCCGGGGAGCACGTTCGCCTCGAGGAACCACGGGGTCCCAGCGGCGTCGATGATCAGGTCGACTCGGGAGATGTGCCGGAGACCGAGTGCCGCGTGCGCAGCGATGGCCGCGTCTGAGGCTGCCGCGGCGAAGTCCGCGGAAAGGCGAGCCGGCGTGTAGAAGGTGGTCTCCCCCGCGTTGTAGCGGGCCTCGAAGCCGTAGATACCGTTCCTCGGGACGATCTCCACTGCGGAGAGCGCCACGGGGCCATCGCCGGTGTCGATGATGCCGACCGCGACCTCGGTCCCCCGGATGAGCTGCTCGACCACGACGTCGTCGCAGTACGTGTAGGCGGTGACCATCGCCCGCGGGAGGTCGTTCACGTCGTCCACCAGCGTGACGCCCTGTGCGCTACCACCCCGCGCTGGCTTCACGGCAAGCGGGACGGGGTGTTCCGCCGCGATGCTCTCGAGGACGCCGACGGCACCGAGCTCCCGGAAGACGTCGTGGGAGAGCGTTACGGACCGAGGAGTTCGCACGCCTGCCCGCGCGACCAGCGCGGAGGCGGTGGGCTTGTCCCATGCCAACCGGGCCGACGTGGAACGTGAGCCGACGAACGGGATGTCCAGTGCCTCCAGGATGCCCCGCAGGGCGCCGTCCTCACCGGAGGCGCCGTGCAGTGCCGGCCACACGACGTCCGGGCGGGCCTCCCGCAGGGTCGGCAGGAGTGACGCGTCCGCGTCGCGGAGGTCGACCTGCCAGCCGTAGCCCGTCAGGGAGTCGGCGACGCGGCGCCCGGACCGCAACGACACGTCACGCTCGTGGGAGATCCCTCCCGCGACGACGACGACGTGACGGCGAGTGAGCTCGGCCATGCGAAGGGACCTCCGGTACTGCGGGCGGGACGATGAAAACTGCTGATCAGGAGACGTTGGGAGGCGGCGCGCTGACCGACGAGGTCGGCCGGACGAGCGTGTTCGGCCGGGTCGTCGGACCGAAGGTCTCGATCAGTTCGAGCTCGTCGTTCACGACGTTGGCGAGCCGCTTCACCCCGACGCGGATCTGCTCCGGCGTCGGGTAGCAGAACGACAGGCGGATGTGGCCGCCGCCGCGACCGTCGGCGTAGAAGGCAGTACCGGGCGTGTACGCGACGAGCTCCTTGACGGCGCGGGGCAACATGCCCTTCGAGTCCAGGGACTCCGGGAGCGTCAGCCAGACGAAGAAGCCGCCGTTCGGCTTCGTCCAGGACAGGTCCGGCAGGAACTCTCCGAGGGCGGACATCATGGCGTCCCGGCGCTCCGCGTACAGTCCCCGGAACGTGTCGACCTGACCCTTCCAGTCGGCGGCGTCGAGGTAGGCGTTCACCACGTACTGGCCGAAGGAGTTCGGCGCGAGGACCGCGGACTCGTTGGCAAGCACGAGCTTCTCGCGGATGGCGTGCGGCGCGAGGGCCCACCCGACGCGGAAGCCGGGTGCGAGCGTCTTCGAGAACGAGCCGAGGTAGACCACGCCCTCCTCGTCGATGGACCGGATGGCCTGCGGCGCGGGCTCGTCGAACCAGAGGAGCCCGTACGGGTTGTCCTCGAGCACGAGGATGTTGTTCGAGCGGCAGATGTCGAGGATCTCGATGCGACGCTCGCGGCTCATCGTCACGCCGGCCGGGTTGTGGAAGTTCGGGATCGTGTAGAGGAACTTGATCCGCTTGCCCTGGGTGCGCAGGTTGGCGATGGCCTCACGGAGTGCCTCGGGCACGAGGCCGTTCTCGTCGGTGGTGACGTGCACCGTCTCCGCCTGGTAGGACCGGAAGACGCCGATCGCTCCGACGTACGACGGGGACTCGGCCAGCACGACGTCACCCGGGTCGATGAAGAGCCGCGTGACGAGGTCGAGCGCGTGCTGCGAGCCCGTCGTGACGACGACGTCCTCAGCGCTGGCACGGATGCCCTCGAGGCTCATCACGTCGACGATGTGCTCGCGCAGGGACCGCAGGCCCTGTCCACCGCCGTACTGCAGTGCCATCGCGGCGTCCTCGGCCATCACACGGTCCAGGGAGCCCGTGACGAGCTCACGAGGGAGCGCGGAGACATACGGCATGCCGCCGGCGAGCGAGACCACCTCGGGCCGCGAGGCGACGGCGAACAGGGCTCGGACCTCGGAGGCGCTCAGCCCGGCGGTGCGCTGGGCGTAGGAGTCGTACCAGGGGTCGAGGCTGTTGCCGTTCGTCATCTTGGCTCCGTTCCAGCGGGACGTGCCCGCCACTCACATTCCCGCCACACTACGACATGGACCCCGGAAACCCGGGCTCCGCGACGGGGCCGATCCTGAACCGGTGGACCGGAACGGCCCGGAACGGCCGGGAACGACGAACGGCCCCGCTCCCTGTGCGGGTGCGGGGCCGTTCGTGCGGCGTGGTCCTACGCGAGGAACTCCGCGAGGTCTGCCTCGAGCGCCGGCTTCGGCTTGGCGCCGATGACGGTCTTGACGACCTCGCCGCCCTTGAAGACCTTCATCGCCGGGATCGACGTGATCTGGTAGTTCATCGCCGACTGCGGGTTGTCGTCGACGTTGAGCTTCACGATCTCGATCTTGTCGGCGTGCTCCGCGGCGATCTGGTCGAGGATCGGCGAGACGGCGCGACACGGGCCGCACCACTCGGCCCAGAAGTCGACGAGGATCGTCTTGTCGGACTTGAGGACCTCGTCCGAGAAGGTGGCGTCGGTGACTGCCTTGGCGTTGGACATGTGTGCTCCTTCGAGAAGTCGATCAGTGGGTGCAACGGCTGGGCCGTCGCAGTATTCCCCGGGTCAGGCGCGAGCGGCTTCGACGTCGATCGTCACGGGCGACTCGGGCGCGGTGCCCTCGGCCGGGACGGTGAGCGAGTCGTCAAGGTCTGCGAGGTACTTCTCGGCGTCGAGGGCGGCCACCGTGCCTGACCCGGCGGCGGTGATCGCCTGCCGGTACGTGGGGTCGATGACGTCGCCGGCGGCGAAGACACCCGGCAGGTTGGTCTTCGACGTGCGGCCCTGGACGGCGATGGTGCCCTCCGGCGCGATGTCGATCTGCCCGTGGATCAGGTGCGTGCGGGGGTCGTTGCCGATCGCGATGAACAGACCGTCGAGGGCGAGTTCGCTCTCGGAGCCGTCCACCGTGTCGCGCAGCGTGACGCCCGTCACGGCGGAGTCACCCGTGATGCCCGTGACCTCCTTGTTCCACGCGAACTCGATCTTCGGGTCGTTCATCGCGCGGTCCTGCATGATCTTCGACGCGCGGAGGGTGTCCTTGCGGTGGATGACCGTGACCTTGTCGGCGAAGCGCGTGAGGAACGTCGCTTCCTCCATCGCCGAGTCACCACCGCCGACGACGGCGATGTTCTTCTGGCGGAAGAAGAAGCCGTCGCAGGTCGCGCACCAGCTCACGCCGTGGCCGGAGAGACGCTCTTCGTCGGCGAGGCCGAGGTGGCGGTACGCCGAACCCGTCGCGTAGATGACCGCGAGGGCCTCGTACGTCTCGCCGGAGCCGACGGTGACCTTCTTCACGTCGCCGGTGAGGTCGACGGAGACGGCGTCGTCGTAGAGGACCTCGGCGCCGAACTTCTCGGCCTGTTCCTGCATCTTGATCATGAGGTCAGGGCCCTGGATCCCCTCGGGGAAGCCCGGGAAGTTCTCGACCTCGGTCGTCTTGGTGAGCTCGCCGCCGGTCTCGACGCTGGACGCGACGATGAGCGGCTTGAGCTCCGCCCGCGCGGCGTAGATGCCGGCGGTGAACCCGGCCGGGCCGGAACCGATGATGATGAGCTGGCGCATGTGCCTCGATGCCCTTCCGTAGATCGCTGACCGGGTCAACACATGCTAGCGGCGTCGCATTCCAGGAGACCCGGGAACGCCGGGCGTCAGCGACCGAGCCGGCTGCGCACGAGTGCCACCGCGTTCGCGATCTCGCCGTTCTTCGCGACGACGAGGGCCCCGAAGTAGACGACGACCATGACCGCACCGGTGAGCGCGAGGGTGATCAGCGCCCCCGTGACGTCCGACATCGCGAAACCGTCGGAGCTGAACGCCCCGAAGAAGTTCGCGACGACGAGGCCGGCGACCCCGGAGATCAGGGCAGCGATGACGAACTGCACGTGCGAGCGGGTGACGACCGGCCCCTCGATGCCACCGAGGCGCTTCCGGACGAGCACCAGGGCGACGATCGTCTGGGCGGAGCCGGCGATGGTCGTGCAGATCGCGATCCCGACGCCGATGACCGACCCGGGGAGCATCGCCACGGCGAGGGCACCGATGACGAACAGACCCGACTGCACGAGCTGCATGAGGAACGGCGTGCGGTGGTCGTGCATCGCCCAGAACACGCGCTGGATGATGAAGAGCATGCTGAACAGCACGAGACCGGGCATGTAGGCGACGAGCACGAGCGCCATCGCCCGCGTGTGGCCGAACTCGTTCTCCCAGATCCGGGCGAACGGCATCGCGGTGACGATCAGTGCGACGGACGCGAAGACCGTGAACAGCCCGACGATCCGGAGCGACAGGGACAGGTTCCTCCGGACGGCGGCCAGGTCGCCCCGCTCGGCGTCGTGGCTCATCCGGGTGAAGTACGCCGTCGCGATCGAGACGGTGATGATCGAGTGCGGCAGCATGAACAGCAGCCACGTGGTGCTGAGCGTCGCGTTCCCGGCTCCGGTCGCGAGCGAGGCCACGCGGGCCTGCACGATGCCGGCGAGCTGCGTCACGAGGATCATCGCGAAGAGCCACCCGGCTGCCGTGCCGGTCGACTTCAGGCCGACGCCCCGCCACCGGAAGTCCGGGCGGAAGCTCAGGCCTGCGCGTCGCCAGAACAGCGGCAGGAACGCCGCCTGCGCGAGCACGCCCACCGACGCACTGCCGGCCAGCACGGCGATCTTCAGCGGCGTCCAGTCCTCGGTGGAGGCGTTCACGCTGCGCCCGCCGAAGAGGGCGATGAAGACGATGAGTCCGGCGATCGCGATGACGTTGTTGATCAGCGGTGCCCACGTGAACGGCCCGAACACCTGCTTGGCGTTGAGGACCTCGCCGAGCAGCGAGTACATCGCGTAGAAGAGGATCTGCGGCAGGCACCAGAACGCGAACGCCACCGCGAGGTCGGTCGTGGCCGCGCTGAAGCCCTTGCCGCCGTCGCCGGCGCTCTGGCTGTACAGACGCACCAGGACGGGTGCGAGCAGGGTCGCCACGACGGTGATGACCAGGAACGCGGACCCGCCGAGGGTGACGATCTTGTTGACGTACGCGGTGCCGCCGTCGGTGTGCTGCTTCATCGAGCGGACGATCTGCGGGATGAGCACCGCGGAGAGCAGGCCGCCGGCGATGAGCGCGTAGATGTTGTTCGGCAGCTGGTTCGAGATCGCGAACGCGTTGGCGGCGTCGGAACCCGTGTTGCCGATCGCGAAGGCCAGCACGAAGGTCTTCGCGAACCCGAGGATGCGCGAGACCATCGTCCCGGCCGCGAGCATCGCGCTGGCGCGGCCCAGGCTGCGCTCGGCCGCGGGCTCCGCGTCGACGGACGGCTGGGGCTGGGTGGCGCTGATGACGGGCTCCTCTGGATCTGCTGCCGGCTCGTCGCGGTCGACCGGGACGACTGCGCGAGCGTCGGCCTGGAGGAGCGGTGCGGGTCCGTCACGCCGCGTCGCGGCCGGCACGGGCTCGCCTCCGACCACCGGCTGGACCTCCAGGGGACGGTTCGGGTCGTCGTCGTCCTCGTCGTCGAGCTCGCCGTTCCGGCGCCGGATCCGCTTGCGGATGCTGCGGAAGATGCCGAACCCGAAGATCGCGACGAGGGCCACCGCGGCGGCGGCCGTGATCACGGTCTCCCACTGGGCCTGCACGTTCAGCTCGACGGTCGCGGGGGCGCTGATCTTCACGCCCGTCGGGCTCGCGAGCGACATGGTCAGGTTGACCTTGCCGTTCGCGACCGACTGGACCGGCACGGTCGTGCGGGTCGAGGACTCGGGCTGGATCTTCACCTCGATGTCGTTCCGCACGACGCGCAGTGCCGAGTTCGACGGCTGCACGGAGAGGCGCACCGTGACGGGGTACGTCGAGCTGTTCCGGATCGAGATCGGCAGCGAGGAGCGGTCACCGAGCAGCGTGAGGCTGCTCGAGTCGACGATGGCGACCTTCGAGACGGCCTTCGCCCAGTTCGCGACCCGGGCGTCGACCGCGTTCGCGAAGCCGTCGGGGTCCGGTCGCCAGGCGTTCGACGAGAGCGCGAGCAGGTTGAGGCGTGCGGGTGCGGTGAGCTCGGTGGGGGTGTCCAGCGCGGAGGAGAACGCCGTGAGGTCCTGCTCCCCCTGCACGAGGTGCTCGAGCTGGTCGATCCGGGCGTCGCCGTTCGTGCCCGCAGTGAGGGTGAGTGACCCGGCGCTGGCGGACGACGTCGACGAGAGGTCGGCCGGGGCGACCCAGGGGGTGCCCTCGATCGCGTCGAGCGCCGCGCTGAGGCGTGCGGAGTTCGTCGGCCACTCGCGGGCGAG
Source organism: Curtobacterium sp. 314Chir4.1 (assembly GCF_900215175.1). Taxonomy (NCBI): domain Bacteria; kingdom Bacillati; phylum Actinomycetota; class Actinomycetes; order Micrococcales; family Microbacteriaceae; genus Curtobacterium; species Curtobacterium sp. 314Chir4.1. The sequence goes on along the minus strand of NZ_OCMI01000004.1, from coordinate 473,681 downwards.
CGTGAGGAGGATCGGGCTCTCGGCCGTCCCGGCGCGCGCGGCGGTCGCGAGGGTCGCCGTGAGCTCGGACACGGCCGTGGACCAGTCCTGCTGGTTCGTGGCGGTCGCGGCGGATCGCAGCAGCGAGGACATCGACTGGTCGGACACCAGGACGTGCTGGCCGCCGATCTGCTCGGATGCCGAGATGGTCGTGTCGGCGCCGGCCGAGGTGTTGCCGCTCGACACGATGGTCGTCTTCGTGCCGGCCTTCGCCAGCGCCGGCAGGTCGGCCGCCGTGACCGTGCCGTCGGCGGGCCAGGCGATCGAGTCCATCGAGTACGGGAAGTCGAGGAGGGACGCCGTCGTCGGCAGCGTCGTGGGGGTGCCGTCGTCGGTCGTCGTGTCGTCGCCCGTGCCGCCCGCCGTGCCGTTCCCTGCGTCGGAGGTCGCGCCGTCCGTCGGGGTCGCCGTCGCCGAGGCGTCGGTCGACGGCGACGCGGGGTCCGGCGTCGGGGTCGGCGTGGGCGTCGAGGCGCCCGGGAAGTGGTCGGCGTCGACCTGCTGGTCGAGGGAGATCGGCGAGAGGATGCCGTTCGCCCCCGCCTGGCGGAGCCCGGTGACGTCGGCGTCGGCGTAGGGCAGCGCGAAGGTCTCGTTGCGGAGCGACTCGAGGCGTGCAAGCCACGCGGTCGCGGACGACGGGGCGTCCGCACCAAGGAGGCGGATCGAGGCGATGATCCGCGGGTCGACGGCGACGGCGACGTTGTGGTCCTCGGCCGCGTCGAGCTGCTGGGTGAGGGTGCCGTCGACGGCCGTCACGGAGGCGAGCACGTTCTTGTCGAGGACGCCGTCACCCGTCTTCGGCACGGTGATCGGCATCGCGACCGAGACGCTCACGGGTGTCTGGTCGGCGGAGTCCGGGTACCAGGTGATCGCGGACCGTGCGACGGCGTAGGTGTCACCCGCGGTGTACTCCGCCGCGATGCGCCGGGCGCCGAACGACGAGTAGCCGCCGAGCGCCACGTTGCCGGACACGATCTTGACGGAGCCGAGGGTCACCGATCGGTGCGCCGGGACGGCCGGGATGTCCACGGAGTCCATCGGGGCGCCGAGGTAACCGGTCGTGCTGGTGTCGCCGAGCCAGTCAGAGAGGACGTCCCGCGTGCTCACGGAACGGAAGATGTCGAGGTCGGCCGTACCGGCCGGGACGTCCGAGTCGGTGTCGTTCGTCACCGTGACGGAGAGTTCGAGGTCCTCGTCGCGCTGCACGATGCCACGGTTCGCCGGGGCGATCGAGATCGTCGTCTTGCCCGCTTCGGCGGCGGCCGGGTGGGCCACGCGGGTCTTCGTCGTGGGGGCCGTGGTGGCGAGGGCGCCGTCGGTCGCCGCGGGCGCGACGACGAGGCCGAGGGCGACGAGAGCCGTCGCGGCGGCGGCGAGCGTTGTGCGGAAGATCTGCATACGGAAGGGGCCACGGGATCGGTCCGGGCCGTCCACGAGTGTATGAGGCGCGACCATGAACGCTCCCGTGCACGCGGACGATGTGGAGAACTCGGGGGCGTGATCTGGGAGGATGAGGACCGTCATGCAGTCCGTTGCCCAGGCCGTCGAGCGTCTCGACGCACTCGCCGCCACCGAGCCCGTCGACCTCCTCGCTCGGGCCTTCGCCGACGCCGGACACGAACTCGCGCTCGTCGGCGGGCCGGTCCGCGACGCCTTCCTCGGCCGCCCGGTCACCGACCTCGACTTCACGACCGACGCCCGACCGGACGACATCCTGCGGATCGTGGAACCGATCGCGAGCGCCACCTGGGACGTCGGCCGCCAGTTCGGCACCATCGCCGCGCGGGTCGCCGGCGAGCAGGTCGAGATCACGACGTACCGCAGCGACGTCTACGACGGCGAGACCCGGAAGCCCGAGGTCGCGTTCGGCGACACCATCGAGGACGACCTGCTCCGCCGTGACTTCACGGTGAACGCGATGGCGCTGCGACTGCCCGCCCGGGAACTCGTGGACGTGCACGGCGGGGTGGAGGACCTCCTCGCCCGGCGCCTGCACACCCCCCAGGCCGCACGGGTGTCCTTCCGCGACGACCCGCTCCGGATGATGCGCGCCGCGCGGTTCACCGCACAGCTCGGGTTCACGGTGTCGGACGAGGTCCGCGCGGCCATGACGGACCTGGTCGACTCGATCGAGATCGTCTCCGCCGAACGCGTGCGGGACGAACTCGTCAAGCTCCTGAACACCGGTGACCCCGTGGACGGCGTCCGCCTGCTGGTCGACACCGGGCTCGCCGAGCGCTTCCTGCCCGAGCTGCCGGCGATGCGGCTCGAGATCGACGAGCACCACCACCACAAGGACGTCTACGAGCACTCGCTGACGGTCCTGACCCAGGCGATCGGGTACGAGGCCGAGCGGCACCCCGGCGAGGCGCCGGACACCGTGCTCCGGATCGCCGCCCTGCTGCACGACATCGGCAAGCCCGCCACCCGCAAGCTCGAGCCGGGCGGCGCCGTGAGCTTCCACCACCACGACCTCGTCGGGTCGAAGCTCGCGAAGAAGCGCCTGCGTGCCCTGCGCTTCGACAACGACACGATCGCCGCGGTGAGCCGACTGATCGAGCTGCACCTCCGGTTCTTCGGCTACACCGAGGGCACCTGGACCGACTCCGCCGTCCGCCGGTACGTCCGGGACGCCGGCCCGCAGCTCGAACGCCTGCACGAGCTCACCCGCTCCGACGTCACGACCCGGAACCGCCGCAAGGCCGACCGACTCGCCTTCGCGTACGACGACCTCGAGGACCGCATCAAGGAGCTGTCCGAGCAGGAGAAGCTCGACGCGATCCGCCCGGACCTGTCCGGCGACGACATCATGCGCATCCTCGACATCCCGCCGGGCCGTGCCGTGGGCGAGGCCTACCGCCACCTGCTCGAGGTCCGCATGGACGAGGGGCCCCTCGGCCCCGAGGACGCCGAGGCGCGCCTGCGCGACTGGTGGGCCGCCCGCGACGCGACCGACTGACGGACGCGACCGGTTCTCCACAGCCGGTGGCGCGCCTCCAGGCCGTCCGGTAGGCTTGCCGGGTTGTCCGCGCGCATTCTGCGTGGCGGGACACATGCATCAACCCTCCTGCCCCGAGAACTGCTCGGGGCCGCTGAGACCAGAGGAGGTGGGTTCCGCATGCACCAGTACGAACTGATGGCGATCCTCGACCCCGAGATCGATGAGCGCACCGTCGCTCCCAGCCTGGACAAGTTCCTCGCTGTGATCCGCAACGACGGTGGCACCGTCGACAACGTGGACGTCTGGGGCCGTCGTCGTCTCGCCTACGAGATCGCGAAGAAGTCCGAGGGCATCTACGCCGTCGTGGACTTCACGTCCTCCCCCGAGGCCGCCAAGGAGCTCGACCGTCAGCTCGGTCTCTCCGAGGCCGTGCTCCGCACGAAGGTCCTCCGCGCCGAAGAGGGCATCGCGCAGGTCGCCGCCCAGAAGCAGCGCGACGAGGCCCGCGCGGCCCGCAAGGCCGCCAACGCGACCGCAACCGCGACCGCGAGCGCCGAGTAACCCGTGGCCGGCGAAACCGTCATCACGGTGGTGGGCAACCTCACCGCGGACCCGGAGCTGCGCTACACGCAGAACGGGCTCGCCGTGGCGAACTTCACCATCGCGTCCACCCCTCGCACGTTCGACCGTCAGGCGAACGAGTGGAAGGACGGCGACGCGCTGTTCCTCCGCGCGAGCGTGTGGCGCGAGTTCGCCGAGCACGTGGCGGGCTCACTGACGAAGGGCTCGCGCGTCATCGCGCAGGGTCGCCTCCGTCAGCGCTCCTACCAGGACCGTGAGGGCCAGCAGCGCACGAGCATCGAGCTCGAGGTCGACGAGATCGGCCCCTCGCTCCGCTACGCGACCGCACAGGTCACCCGTGCTGCGGGTGGCGCCGGTGGCGGTCGTGGTCAGATCGGCGGCGGCAACGCCCCGGCAGGCAACGGTGGCAACGGCGGCAACTGGAACAACAACGGTGGCGGTCAGTCGGACGCGCCCTGGTCCCCGCAGGGTGGCCAGCAGGGTGGCAACGCACAGTCGAACGACGTGTGGAGCACCCCCGGTGGCACGTACGACGACGAGACCCCGTTCTGATCCTCCGCGGTTCAACGGACACAACTTTCACTTCTTAAGGACAAACAATGGCTGGAAAGAGCACCGGCGATCGCCGGAAGCCTCGCGGTAAGGGCGGCAAGAACGCCGCTCCCGCGAAGTCGATCAAGGTCGGCGTCATCGACTACAAGGACGTCGCGACCCTTCGCAAGTTCATCTCGGAGCGTGGAAAGATCCGCGCCCGTCGCATCACCGGCGTCTCCGTCCAGGAGCAGCGCCTCATCGCCCGTGCCGTGAAGAACGCCCGTGAGATGGCGCTCCTCCCCTACGCCGGCTCCGGCCGCTGATCGGAGGTCGACACATGTCGAAGCTCATCCTCACCCACGAGGTCTCCGGCCTCGGTTCCGCCGGTGACGTCGTCGACGTCAAGAACGGCTACGCCCGCAACTACCTGATCCCCCAAGGCTTCGCTGTCGCGTGGTCCAAGGGCGGCGAGAAGCAGGTCGAGTCGATCCGTGCGGCGCGTGCCGCTCGCGAGCTCGCCACCATCGAAGAGGCCCAGGACCTCAAGATGAAGCTCGAGAACGCGACCATCCAGCTGTCGGTCAAGGCCGGCAAGGACGGCCGTCTGTTCGGCTCCGTCCGTCCGGGCGACGTCGCTGACGCCGTCCAGGCGCAGGGAGTCGGCTCGCTCGACAAGCGCAAGGTCGAGGTCCCCGCGACCATCAAGACCGTCGGTGACCACGAGGCCACCGTGCGTCTGCGCGAGGACATCACTGCCGTGATCTCGCTCAAGGTCGTCGCTGCCAAGTAGCACTGACGTTCCGCTCCCCGACGGGCGGGTCTCCTCCGGGAGGCCCGCCCGTCGTTGCGTTGTGGGGCGGGCGCGGCGGGGGCGGGCGCGGGTGGGGTGGCGCGGGCGGGGCGGCGCGGGCGCCGTCGGTCGGCGGCGAGACGCCGCTGCTGTGACGAGACGCCGCTGGGTGTTCGAGACACCGCACGTTTTGGCGGTGTCTCGGGCTGCGTGCGGCGTCTCACCGACCGTCCGGTGTCACGTCAGATGGCCTGGAGGCGCGGGTCGTCCCGCGCTGACCGGTTACCTCTCCGACGGGGTCGCGCTTGCTGGGAGGCGCTTGGGAAAGTTGTCCTCAGGTTTCGGTTTGTCAACTGTTTTTACACAGGCGAAACGTCCAAATCACCAACCTTCAATGCGTAGTTGAACCCCACTTCTCCACACATGGTGTGGAACGGAAAACCCCAGGTCAGTCGGTCGAAAGTGTGTTCCCCACACCACTTGTCCACACCCTCATCCACAGTTGTCCACACAGCACCCCGGCGTGTTCCGCAGACTCTCCACAGAGTTATCCACAGGGGCGTTTGCTGGGGATAACTCTGTCCCCGTAGCTTGGCCCAGCGACTCGGCGATGTCGGTCGCCCGAGGTAGAACTGGCTCGGTCGGTCCGACCGTGGACCGCCGTCCGACCAAGAGGAGCAAGTGTGTCGATCGCGCATCTCGAGCCCGCCCCGCAGGACTTCGCGGAGCGCGGTGGCATGGAGCGCACACCGCCGCACGACATGCTCGCCGAGCAGTCGACCATCGGCGGGATGCTCCTGTCGAAGGACGCCGTCGCAGACGTCATCGAGACCGCCCGTGGCGTGGACTTCTACATCCCGAAGCACGAGGTCATCTTCGACGCGATCCTCTCGCTCTACTCGCACGGTGAGCCCACCGACGTCATCGCGGTCACCGACGAACTGACCAAGACGGGTCTGCTCTCCCGTGCCGGCGGCGCCGAGTACCTGCACAGCGTCACGAGCATGGTGCCCACCGCCGCGAACGCCGGCTACTACGCCGCGATCGTCGCCGAGAAGGCCGTCCTGCGCCGCCTGGTGGACGCCGGTACCCGCATCGTCCAGATGGGCTACGCGTCCGAGGGTGAGGTCACCGACCTGGTGAACAGCGCCCAGGCCGAGGTGTACAACGTCGCCGGCGGCATCCAGACCGAGGACTACGTCCCGCTCACCGACGCCATCTCCGCCGCCCTCGACGAGATCGAGGCCGCCAAGGGTCGTGACGGGCAGATGACCGGCGTGCCGACCGGGTTCGCGCAGCTCGACGGCCTGACGAACGGCTTCCACCCCGGGCAGCTCATCATCATCGCCGCCCGACCCGCACTCGGGAAGTCGACGCTCGCGCTCGACCTCTGCCGCGCCGCCGCGATCAAGCACAACGAGACCGCCGCCTTCTTCTCGCTCGAGATGGGTCGCGCCGAGATCGCCATGCGTCTGCTCTCCGCCGAGTCCAGTGTCCCGCTGCAGAACATGCGCAAGGGCACCGTCGACTCCCGCGACTGGACGACCATCGCGCAGACCCGCGGGCGCATCAACGACGCTCCCTTCTTCATCGACGACTCCCCCAACATGACCCTCGTCGAGATCCGCGCCAAGTGCCGTCGCCTCAAGCAGCAGCACAACCTGCGCATGGTCGTCATCGACTACCTGCAGCTCATGACCTCCGGCAAGAAGGTCGAGTCCCGCCAGCAGGAGGTCTCCGAGTTCTCGCGTGCGCTGAAGCTCATGGCGAAGGAGCTCCAGGTCCCCGTCGTCGCGCTGTCGCAGCTGAACCGTGGTCCCGAGCAGCGTGCCGACAAGAAGCCGCAGATCTCCGACCTCCGCGAATCCGGGTCGATCGAGCAGGACGCCGACATGGTCATCCTGTTGCACCGCGAGTCGGCGTACGAGAAGGACAACCCGCGTCAGGGTGAGGCGGATCTCATCGTGGCGAAGCACCGTAACGGGCCGACGGACACCATCACGGTGGCGTTCCACGGGATGTTCTCGCGGTTCGTTGACATGCCGCAGTAGTTCGTTGTCGCTGTCGTCCGCCAGCTAACTTGTCCGACTGCCACTCAACGCGTCTGAAATACGAAGATGGACACGTTGTTTGGCAGCGCGAACGGGTTGAGCCGACCGCAAGGCAATGCTTGGGCGGGCCTACGCGTCGGCGGCACGCAGCTTGAGGCCGAGGACCGCGTCCGGCTCAGCGACCAGCAGTTGTGGCTGAGCAAGCGTCAGGGTGACGTCGCTTCGGTCAGGTCGACAGACGCGGTTCTCAACCTCACTGACGTGATCGGACTAGCCGCTGATCAGATGTTCGCGGAGGACGCATGGCTCGCGAGCACGAGCACGAGCACGAGAGCACCGGCAGCGAGACGCTACCGACACTCCACCAGATGACCGCCAACCTGCCGCCGTTCCTACGCCTTGCCGACGTGGCTCTGCTCTGCATGAGCACGGCGACCGTCACAACGCTCGTCTCTCGTCAGCAGCTCGGCCGCGTCGTCGTGCGCTCTGTGCGCCGCGTCCCAGCCGGGGCGCTGCGGACGTATCTCTCCGCCGCGCGCAACAGCGCATAGGGATCGCCCTCCGGACAGTCCCCGACGGTCGTTCATAGGATGGCTACCGAGCGGAACGGGCACCGCAGGGGACGCACGCCGCCGTATGAAATGGGGCACCATGCGCTCACCCGCTGATCGGCCGGATCTTCGCGTCCGACCTCGGATTTGGATCGGCATCGCCGTCGTCGTCGGCTACGTCGCCCTCGTGTCCATCACCCAACACCTCTCCGGCGTTCCCTACCCAGACCTCGGCGACAACGGCAGCACCCTGTTTCGCGGCGTCGGCATTTCACTGATCCTCGGCGCCATCGCCCTCACCGTCGTCACGACCCTGCTCGGCTGGTGGCGGCCAGCGATACGCGAACAGCACCGAGCGACGTCACGGTGGCCCGTCATCGCGCCGGCACTCATGACCGTCCTCATGCTGCTCAACCTGATCGGCACCGACTGGGGCGCCTACGACCTCAGCTTCTTTGCCGCGTCACTGGTGCTCCTGCTCGTCGGGTTCACCGAGGAGATCGCCACGCGCGGCCTCCTCGTCACAGCCCTCCGGTCCAGGCTCGGCGAGGGCTGGGTCTGGTTCCTCTCCTCCCTCGCGTTCGGTCTCATGCACTACGTCAACGTCCTCAGCGGCCAAGACTTCGGCCGGACCAGCTTCCAAGTGCTCTCCGCATTCCTGTTCGGCACCGTCCTCTACATCCTCCGCCGCATCACCGGAACCCTCGTCTGGGCGATGGTGCTGCACGCGCTCTGGGACTTTGCCGTCTTCGCCACCGGGAAAGGCCACCCCGCCTCGTTCACCGGCATGGGCGGACTCGAGCTCCTCATCGGAGCCTTCGCCCTCATCGCTGTCTGGTGGGTCATCCGAGGATCAAACGAACGCCTCGCCGAGACACCCGCGCTCAGCAGCCAGCCGCGATAGGGCACGTCACTGGCGATCGGCGCGGCTCGAAGTGCAAGGGCGCGAACGACCTCAAGTATGAACACGCACCCCGAGGCCCGAGGCGGGTGTCCGATAGCCGATCGGCTACCGAGACGGACGCGTGCCGTCTCAGCAACGGCGACAAGATGTTCGGTCAGATCAGGTGCCACGCGCGCCGTCACCAGTCTCGTATGCGGTCGTTGGTGACAAGTAGTGAGTTGGCCGACAGACGAATCCGCGCGCCCGCGCCTTGGTCAATCTGGCCGGACTGGGGTGGAGGCTGCAGCTCCGACGACGGTGGTCCAGGGTTTCGCGGTCCATGATTCGACGAGTCCGCCGGTGACGTACGGATCGGTCTCCGCGAAGGCGCGAGCGCGCTCGAGGGCGTCGTCTCCGGTGAACACGATGAGGGCGCTGAACGGCCCGTCGCCTGCTCCGACGGCTCCACCGAGGAGGAGCTCACCACGCTCCGCGGCAGCCCATGCTGCGGTGAGGTGTTGCTGGCGGAACGCGTCACGGCGCGCCAGGTAGTCGTCGACGTAGGTGTACTCGAGGACTGCGTGCATGATCCTTCTCCGATCTGGTCGTGTTCAGAGCTCGAGAGCCCAGGTCTGCTCGGCGACGGCGGTGCCGATCAACGACAGGGGTCATACGACCAGTTGTGTCGCACGACCCCTGTCAGTGTTCGTTGACTGCCGTTCAGTCGCAGATCCGGTGTACGCCGTGCGGATCTGCTTCTTCTTGTCGCACCCCGGCTTCGTGTAGGTCTCGGTCCACGAGTGACAGACGAGTGGACCGGCGTGCGCCGGCGCCGCAGCAGCGGGCAGAACGACACCTGCTCCCGCCTGTGCCGCGACCGTTCCCATGCCGAACAGTGCCTGCTTCATCTTGCTCATTGCGTGTCCCCCTGGGTGTCGACAGCCGTCATCCGCTTCGTCTCCGACGTCAGGTCAGCGAACGGTGATCGGAACTGTCGGCTCACGCGGCGGACGTCCGGACCTGACGGACTGGAGGCACGGTGCGGGCTGGCACCGTGCCTCCCGTCCGCCCGTGCGCGCGTCGAGTCCCCGCGCTTGCCAGCGCGGGGACCGGGTCATAGAGTACGGACCTGTATTACAGGTACGTACGACAACCCGGACGAAGGAGTCCTCCATGACCGTCGCCCCCGCTCGCCCCGAGACGGAACGCGAGCGCCTGTCCGGCGCACGCGTCCCCCTGCTCGTCGCGTCCCTCATCGTCGCGGTGCTCGCGTTCCAGCTGAACGCGAGCCTGCTCACCCCGGCCATCCCCGCGATGGCGGTCGACCTGCACGCCTCCGCCGGCGTCGTGTCCCAGGTGCAGTCCCTCTTCTTCCTCTCCGGTTCGGTCCTGGGCATGGTGGTCTCCCGCTGGTCGGACACGATCGGTCGGCGGCGGGCGCTCTTGGTGACGATGACCGCCCTGCTCGTCGGGACGCTGCTGACGGTCACAGCCTCGTCGCTGCCCCTCCTGCTCACCGGTCGTGTGCTGCAGGGGACCTCGTCGGCGGCACTGACGATCGCGTTCCTGGTGCTGTCCGAGGAGCTCACCGCGAAGCAGTTCGGCATCTCGGTCGGCGTCGTGACCGCGGTGAGCGGCGGCCTCGGTGGTCTCGACGGGTACATCGGCGGGGCGATCACGGACACGTTCGGCTGGCGCGCGGTCTTCGTCGTCATCCTCGTCGTCGCGGTGCTCGGCACCCTCTCGGTGATCGCCTTCGTGCCGCGGGTCCGACGCACCGCCGCCCGCCGGATGGACTGGCTCGGCGCGACGATCCTCGGCGCCTTCCTCGTCGGGTTCTCGCAGTTCGTCAGCGAGGTGCCGTCCCGGGGCATCGCCGACGCGCGCACCCTGCTGTGGCTCGCCGTCGCCGTGCTCGCGGCTGTGGCCTTCGTCCTCGTCGAACGCCGAGTGGCGCAGCCGCTCATCGCCGTGCCGGCACTCCGCGCCCGGACCGCGTGGCCGGTGCCGCTCTGCACGTTCCTGACGCTGTCGGGGGTCTTCGCGTCGACGAACTTCACCATCGTGGTCCTCAGCCAGGACGGGCCGAACGGGTTCGGGCTGAACGCGGCGATGTCCGGGCTCCTGTTCCTCACCCCGACGGCGATCGCGGGGCTCCTGACGGCTCCGGCGGCCGGGTGGATCGCGCATCGCATCGGGTGGGTCCGGTCCCTCCGGGTGGCCACCGGCGGGATCCTCCTCATCTCCGTCGCGCTCGCGTTCTCCGCCACCGACAAGTGGGTCGTCTTCGGCCTGCTCATCGTGATGGGTGTGTTCTACCTCGGGCTGTACCAGGCCACCGCGAACGGGCTGTCGGTGCTGAACGCCCCCGCCGACGCGCCGGGTTCCCTGCCGGGCATCCACGGGGCATGCTTCGGTCTGGGAGCCGGCACCGGGGTCGCCCTCGTCGGGCCGGCCGTCAGCGCGGGCACACCCGAGGGGTACCACCTGGCGCTCTGGATCTCCGTCGCCCTCACCGCCGCGGCGTTCGTCGCAGCGCTCGTCCTCCGTCCCACCCCGAACGCTCTGCCCGCCGGAGCCCGCTCAGAAGGAGCCGCAACCGCATGACCACCCCCACGATCCCGCTCTTCCTCGACTGCGACACCGGTGTCGACGATGCCCTCGCCCTGGCGTACCTGCTCGACGTCCCGCACGTGGACCTCGTCGGCATCGGCACCGTGTCCGGCAACACCGACTCGACGACCGCGGCGGTGAACACGACGGCGCTGCTGGGCATGTGCGGGCGGTCGGTACCGGTGGCGGTCGGTGCGCACGACCCGCTCGGCGGTGTCTACGGCGGTGGCGCTCCCCACGTGCACGGCGCGAACGGGGTGGGCGGGGTCGACCTGCCGGCCGGCCTTGCCGCAGCCGAGGACCCCGCGGCCGAGCTCCTGGTGCGACTGGCGCGGTCGTACGCGGCTGGTCCGCGCCGGCTGGACGTGCTCGCGATCGGGCCGCTGACGAACCTCGCCGTCGCGCTCGAGCTCGAGCCCCGTCTGCCGGAGCTCGTCGGCACGCTGACGATCATGGGCGGCGCCGTCTGGGAGCCCGGCAACGTGTCGCCGGTGGCCGAGGCGAACGTCCACAACGACGCCGAGGCGGCTCGCCGGGTCCTCACGGCCGGGTTCGACCTCGTGCTCGTCCCGCTCGACGTCACGCGCCAGCACCGGTTCGACGACGCCGACGGCGACCGGTTCATCGCGGCCGGCGACCCGCTCCGCGTGGCGCTCGGCACGATGCTGCACCGCTACATCGACTTCTACGAGACCGTCGACCACGTCCGTCGAGCGCCCCTGCACGACCCGCTCGCCGCTGCGATCGCCGCCGGTGAGGTCGAGCCGACCGTCCGCGAGACGCCGCTCGACGTCGTGGTCGACGGCGCCGAGCACGGCCGGACGGTCCCGGCGGCGCAGGGGCCGGTCGTGCAGGTGGTCGTCGGTGCCGACGATGCCGCCGCGGACGTCATCCGGAACCGGATCCTCCAGCTCGACGCGGTGCACGCGTGACCGGCGCACCTGCTCTCCCGTCCCTGGCCGTCCTCGGCAGCATCAACGTCGACGCGGTCCTGCGCGTCCCGGAGCTCCCCGCGCCGGGCGAGACGGTCCTCGCCACCAAGCAGCACCGGTTCCTCGGGGGCAAGGGCGCGAACCAGGCCGTCGCCGCCGCGCGACTCGGTGCCTCCGTCACGGTGATCGGCGCGGTGGGCGACGACCTGGACGGCGTCTTCGCCGTCGAGGAGCTCCGGCGAGCGGGCGTGCGGACCGAGTTCGTCGCGACGACCCCGGACGCCCCGACCGGCACCGCCGCCATCACGGTGGACGACGCCGGGGAGAACGCGATCGCGGTGTTCCCCGGGGCGAACGCCCTCGTCGCCCTGCCGGCGGCGCTGCCGGACACCGACGTGCTGCTCTGCCAGCTCGAGGTCGACCCGGCGCTCGTCGACGCGGCCGTCGCACGGTCGTCGGCGTTCGTCGCCGTCAACGCCGCGCCCGCCCGGCACCTGCGCCCGGAGACGCTCGAGCGCGCCGACCTGGTGGTCGTCAACGAACTCGAGTGGGCCGCGCTGCCGGAACTCGCACGGTGCCGCCGCGTCGTGGTGACCGCCGGCTCGTCGGGAGCGTCCGTCCTCGAGCGCGGCCGGGTCGTCGCCGAGGTGCCGGCCGTGCCCGCGCGGGTCCGGAACACGGTCGGTGCCGGCGATGCCTTCACCGCGGCGGTCACGATCGCCCTCGCGGCCGGGCTCCCGGCCGAACAGGCGCTCCGCACCGCAGCGCGCGTCGGCGCCGCGGCCGTGGCGGACGAGGCGTCCCAGCCCGCGCTGCTCGCCTTCGCCGAGTACGCCGAAGCCGAGCCCGAGCCCGAGCCCGAGCCCGAGCCCGAAGCCGAGCCCGAGCCTGAGGCCGCCGCCGCCGCGAGCGTCTGACAGGCTGGGCACATGACGATCGCCGATGCTCTCCGGGGCCCGCTCCCCGCACACGCCGGGGTCCCGCTCCGCGTGGCGGCCTACATGCGCATCAGCGACGCGATCCGCAGCGGGGCGGTCCGGCCGGGCATCCTGCTGCCGTCCGAGGCCGAGCTGGTCGAGCTGCTCGGGGTGTCCCGCACGGTCGTCCGCGAGGCGCTGATCTTCTTGGAGGAGGACGGCTTCATCCGCTCCCGCCGGGGCATCGGCCGCTTCGTCGCGGAACGGCTGCCGGTGTCCGGCCTGGAGCGGGTCGAAGCGCCGGAGCGGCTGCTCGTCCCGGAGGGCGGCAGCGTCGAACGCACCGAGATGGTCGTCCAGGACCGCACCGGGTTGTTCGCGTCGGAGTCGCTCGGCATCGCGGAGTCCTCGGCCTCGTGGTTCGTCGAGAGCGTGGTCCGACGCGGGGACACCGTCGTCGGGCTCGTCCAGGAGCACCTGCCGCCCGACGAGGCACTGGTCGGCGAGTTCGCGCCGATCCGCGAGTTGATCCGGATGAGCCGGCCCGACCAGACGATGCTCGCGGCGATGTTCGACGCGGGCATCGTCCCCGGGCCGGGTACCACCGAGGTGTCGATCGGCACACCCGGTGCGACCCGCGGGCACCGTCTGGGTGTCGGCGCCGAGGAACCCGTGCTCGTCCTGTCACGCAGTCTGCGCTTCGCGGGTCGGCCGCTCTACGTGTCGAAGACCCTCGTCAACCCGCACGAGGCGCGGATCACCGTGGCCCACGGCGCCCCCTGAGCCCGATCAGTCGTCGCGGAGCGCCCGCACCATGCTCCGCAGGGCGCTGAGCGCCGCCGCCTGTTCCTGCGCGCTCATCCCGCCGAGCATCCGCACCTCGACGGCGCGCACCGCCGCCGAGGCCTGCTCGAGCGTCCGCTGCCCCACCGCCGTCAGGCGCGTCGGCAACGCCTTCCCCACCGGCGCCGCGGCCGGTCGGGTCACGAGCCCGTCCCGCTCGAACGCCTGCAGCAGCACGTTCATCGACTGCCGGGTCACGAAGGCGCCCCGCGCGAGGTCCGAGTTCGACAGCCCGGGTCGTTGTGCGAGCAGCTCGAGGCACGAGTACTGCGTCACCGTCAGCTCGAGCGGCCGCAGCACGGCCTCCATCGCGGCGCGCAGGGCGCTCGCGGCCTCCTTCAGCAGGTAGCCGAGCGACGAGTCGAGGTCGATGCGGTCGGCGTCTTGACTCATGTCAGTAGTCTGACATAGATTGCCCTGTGTCAGAAGACTGACACACAACGAAGGAGCACCCATGCCCGTCACCGGCCCCGACTTCATCTCCCTGCAGACCCGCGACCTCGATGCGTCGCAGGCGTTCTACGAGCAGTACCTCGGGCTCGTCCGCTCCCAGGCCGGCCCGCCCCACGCGGTCGTCTTCGAGACCACCCCGATCGCGTTCGCCCTCCGGGACATCGTCCCCGGCACCGACCTCGACGCGGTGTCCCAGCCCGGCGTCGGGGCGGCGATCTGGCTGCACGCGACCGACGTCCAGGCCATCCACGACGCCCTGGCCGCCGACGGGCACACCATCGTCGCCGGGCCGATCGACGGGCCCTTCGGGCGCACGTTCACCTTCGCCGACCCGGACGGGTACCACGTCACGCTCCACGACCGCGCCTGACGCCGCCTCCCGCACTGCGGGCCGTAGGCTGACGCGCGTGGGGTCCGGTGGGAGTGCGGCGGTGACGGGGTTCGTGCCCGTGGCCGACGGCGTGCACGTCGCCACGAGCCGGCAGATGTCGACCACGTCGACGCTGCTGCACGACGGTCGTGACGCCCTGCTCGTCGACCCCGCGTGGATGCCCGACGAACTCGCCGCGATGGCGGGCTCGCTCGAGCGCGCCGGCCTCCGCGTCATCGCCGGCTTCTCGACCCACGCGCACCACGACCACCTCCTGTGGCACCCGGGTCTCGGCGACGTCCCCCGCTACGCGTCGCCGCGGACGGCGGAGCTCGCCAGGACGGAGCGTGGCGACCTCGTGGAGTCCCTCGGTGCCGGTTTCCCGGCATCGTTGACGGAGCTGATGGGCCGTGTGCAGGGCGTCGAGGCGCTCCCCGCCGCGGCGATCCCGTCCGGGTTCCACCCCGAGGTCGTGGTGCACGACGGGCACGCCCCCGGGCACACCGCCGTCTGGCTGCCGGACCAGCGGGTCCTCATCGCCGGCGACATGCTCAGCGACGAGGAACTCCCGCTGCCGTTCTGGCCGGACGACCTGCCCGCGTACCTGCACGCCCTCGACGTCCTGGCGGAACACGCGCGCACGGCAGAGGTGGTGATCCCCGGTCACGGTCGCCCCGGCACCGACGCGCTCGCACGGGTGGACGCTGATCGTCGCTTCCTCGAGACGGTCGCGCGCGGCGGTGACCCGGACGATCCGCGGCTCGCCAACCCCGGCATGCCGGAGGTGCTCGAGCACCTCCGCCAGCTCATGCCGCGCTGATCGGTCGACGCGACCACGGCCTGGAGGCACGGTGCGCGTCCGGCGCACACCGCGCCTCCAGGCCCTGGTCGCCACCGACCACCGCAGCCCGCCCCGGTACGGTGGTCGCGGGCCGCAGCGGAGCAGCCCGGAGGGCTGGTGCACCGATGACCGGACGGACGTTCGTCCAGCAGCACGCGGCGCGCCTGCGCGCGCTGGTCGACCGGGTGCTGCCGGGTGACGAGTACCCGTCGGCCTCCGAAGCCGGGGCCCTGGACTTCCTCGCCACCGTGCTCGACGACCGGCCAGACTGGACCGACCGGGTCCGCGCGGTCGTCGACGGCACCGACGACGAGGGCGACCCCGACTGGGCCTGGTTCGCCGAACTCGTGTCGGCCGGCTACTACGCCGACGCGGGGAACGGCGGCAACCACGGGGAGCGCTCCTGGGCGATGGTCGGCTGGCAGCCCGGACCGCCCGACGGGTGGAGCGTCCCGGTGCCCGTCCCCACGGCGCAGCCCGTCGTGGTGCACCCGTCGGAGCTGGCCGAACGCTACGACGCCATCGTCGTCGGCTCGGGTGCCGGTGGCGGTGTCGCGGCTTGCGGGCTCGCCGGATCCGGTCGCCGCGTGCTCGTCGTCGAGGCCGGGCAGTGGCCGGGCACCGCCGAGCTGAACCGGGACCACATCCGGAACCCGCGCTCGACGTGGGGCATCGCACCACGATCCGGACCGTCCGACGCGGGCAACCCGCGGACGGTCTCCGACGGGCGGACCCGGTTGCTGCTCCGGCCGTCCTCGCCGGGCTGGCACAACAACGCGGTCACGGCCGGCGGCGGCACCCGGGTGTACGGGGCACAGGCGTGGCGGTTCGGGCCGCGCGACTTCACGATGGCATCGACGTACGGGGTGCCGGACGGCAGCAGCCTGGCGGACTGGCCGTTCGGGTACGACGAGCTCGAGCCCTGGTACGAGCGCGCCGAGTGGGAGGTCGGGGTGAGCGGCGGCGACACCGACGGACCCTGGGCCGGGCACCGGGGTCGGCCGTTCCCGATGCCCCCGCTACCGTCCGGCGCCGCTCGGGACCGACTGGCGCGGGCGGCCGACGTCCTCGGGATGTCGACGGTGCACGTCCCGCTCCTCATCAACTCGACGCCGTACCTGGGGCGCCGGGCGTGCGAGCAGTGCGGCACGTGCGTCGGGTTCGCCTGCCCGGTGGACGCCAAGAACGGCAGCCAGAACACGATGCTGACCCGGGCGTTCGCGACCGGGAACGCCTCGATCCTGCTCGACAGCCGGGTGGCACGGCTCCGGACGGACGGCGCCGGGCGGGTCGTCGGCGTGACGATCGTCGGATCCACGGACGGGCGGGACTGGACCCGGGACGTCGACGCCGCCGAGGTCGTCGTCGCCGCGGGGGCCGTGGAGTCCGCGCGGCTCCTGCTCAACAGCCGCAGCGACCGGGAGCCGGACGGCATCGGCAACGGCACCGACCAGGTGGGGCGACACCTGCAGGGGCACGTCTACGGCGGGGCGATGGGCATCTTCGACGACGTCGTCGACGACGGGCTCGGACCGGGACCCTCCATCGCGACCACCGACTTCCGCCACGGCGTGGACGGGCAGATCGGCGGCGGGATCCTGGCGAACGAGTTCATCGCGACGCCGTCGAACACCTACCAGTACCTCGTCGGGACCGGACTCATCCCGCGGTCCGGCATCGAGAGCAAGCACGCGATGCGCGACCTCGCCCGGCGCAGCATGCGGATCATGGGACCGATCCAGGAGGTCACGACCGCCGACGCGCGCGTCCGCGTCGACCCCTCCGTGACCGACCGTCACGGCATCCCGGCGGCGTGGTTCAGCGGCGGCGTCCACACAGAGGACGTCCGCGCCCGCGACCACACGAGCGTGCGGAGTGCCGAGTGGCTCCGTGCAGCCGGGGCCACCCGGGTCGCGGAACTGCACGGACCCGTCGTCGGGACGAGCGGCGGGCAGCACCAGGCCGGCACGCTCCGGATGGGCACCGACCCCGCGACCTCGGTCGTCGACCCCGTCGGACGGGTGTGGGGGCACGACAACCTCCGGGTCGCCGACGGATCGGTGCACGTGACGAACGGGGGCGTGAACCCGGTGCTGACGATCTTCGCCACGGCCATGCGGACGATCGATGCGATGGTCGCACCAGGCGGTTAGCCTGGCCCCATGAGCGACGACGCTGCATCACAGACCCTGTGGCGTTCCATCGTCGGGCGGCCGTGGATCTGGCAGGCCGTCGTGTGGATCGCGATCGGCGCCGCGTGGATCGTGCTCGCCGTCGGTGGGGACGGGATCTGGCGCTGGATCGTGGGCGGGGCCTGGCTCGTCATCGGGGTGCTCTGGATGTTCGTCGCGGTCTCGGACCGGCGACACGGGCGCGGACGGTACGAGGGGCGCTGACAGAGCACCGCGATCCCGCTCACGCCGTCACGAACAAGTACACCGCCAGCACGAACCCGCAGCCCGCGATGAGCACCCGGAGCACCGCGGCCGGCACCCGCCGCGCCACCGACGGCCCGATCAGCCCACCGATGACGGCCCCGATCCCGAGCGCGACGGCAGCGTGCCACACGACCGCTCCGAGCACCGCGAACAGCACCGCCGGCAGGACGTCCGCCGCGACGAGGATGACGTTCTTCAGCGCGTTCGCCCGGTGCAGGACGGGCTCGGTCGTGAGCAGCAGCAGGGCGATGAGCAGGATGCCCGACCCTGCGCCGAAGTACCCGTTGTAGACCGCCACCCCGGCCCCGGCAGCCCCGACGACCGGACGGGAGAGTGCACGCCCTCGTGCGGTCTGCCACCGGGTGATCGCCGGCTGCAGCAGGAGGACGAGCGACCCGGCGGCGACGAGGAACGGCACGATCCGGTCGAACAGGTCGGCCGGAGTGACGACGAGCAGTGCGGCTCCCGCGAGCGAGAGCGCGACCGACGCCGGCAACCATGCGCGGATGGTCTGCCCGTGGCCGACGACGTCCGGGCCGGCTCGGAGCGCCGAACTCAGTCCGGAGCCGATCAGGGCGACGGAGTTCGTGACGTTCGCGGCCAGGGGCGGGATGCCGACCGCGAGCAGCGCCGGGTACGCGACGAGGGAGGTGATGCCGCCGGCGGTGCCGATGATCCCCGCGACGACCCCGGCCGCGACGAGGAACAGCGCCTCCGTCACTCAGTCGCCCGCGGTGAAGGACAGCACGTCGTCGACGAGCCGGTCGGTCTCCTCGGAGGCGAGCATGTGCCCGGAGTGCTCGTAGACCTCGAACCGTGCGTTCGGTAGGTGGTCCGCGAGTTCCCGGCCGAGTTCGGGTGGGTTCAACCCGTCGCTCGCACCGGAGACCACGAGTGCGGGTGCGGTGACCCGGCCGAGACCGGGTCGCAGGTCGAAGCCGGCCAGGGACCGTTCGACTCGTGCCTGTTCGTCCGGCGTGAGCTGCACCTGCTCCCCCGCCATCGAGCCGAGCAGTTCCGCGCGGCGATCGGCAGGGGTGTCCGGGGACCAGAGCGCTTCGGCGAGCAGGGCCATCGCGGCCTCGGGGTCGAGGGTCGCGAGGTCGACCCCGCGGCGCGCGGCGAACGCGGCCGACGAGGACGTCGTGCCGTGCGCCTTGCTCACGACGAGGACGAGTC
Source organism: Curtobacterium sp. 314Chir4.1 (assembly GCF_900215175.1). Taxonomy (NCBI): domain Bacteria; kingdom Bacillati; phylum Actinomycetota; class Actinomycetes; order Micrococcales; family Microbacteriaceae; genus Curtobacterium; species Curtobacterium sp. 314Chir4.1. Next base: position 454,721 of record NZ_OCMI01000004.1, on the reverse strand, counting down.
GGTCGGTGCGCGCGGGCTCGAGGATCGCGGCCTGCGCGACGAGGTACGAGCCCATCGAGATGCCCGCGAGGGTCGCGCTGGACCGTCCGAGCGCCGCGACGAGGGCGTTCAGCACGCGGCCCTGGTCCTCGATGGTGAAGGACGCCGGGTGGTCGGAGCGGCCGTGTCCGAGCGCGTCGGGCGTCACGACGTGGAAGTGCTCCGCGAGTCGTGCTGCGAGCGGCGCGACGGTGGACGCGTCGCCGTTCAGGCCGTGCACGAGGACGAGCAGCGGCTGCTCCGGATCGCCGTACGCCTCGTACGCGATCCGGTGGCCTGCGACGTCGATGGACGGCATCTGGGGGTCCCTTCCGGTGGTGACCTCTCGAACCGTAGTCGCGTGGGGTCGCCTCCACCCCGCTGATCGGACGGCCCGGGCACACTGGGTGCATGATCGTCTGGCTCAACGGCACCCACGGGGTCGGCAAGACCACCACGAGTCGTCTCCTGCAGCCACTGCTGCCCGATGCCCGGATCCTCGACCCCGAGAAGGTCGGCGAGACGCTGATGGACGTCCGGCCGACCCTGCGCACGACGGACGACTTCCAGCACTGGGATCCGTGGCGGCCGCTCGTCGTGGAGACCGCCCGGCAGGTCCTGCAGTACGTGGGCGGGACCCTGGTCATGCCGCAGACCGTCCTGGTCGAACGGTACTGGCGCGAGATCGCGGACGGCCTGGCGGCGCACGGCATCCCGGTGCGGCACTTCGTGCTGCACACCGACACGGACACGTTGCGGGACCGGATCCGCAACGACACGGACATGGGCCCGTCGACCTTCCGCTTCAGCCGCGTGGAGCCCTACTCGGAAGCGGCGCGGACGTGGCTCCACGCCGAGGCCGAGGTGGTCGACACGACGGACGCGACGGCCGAGCAGGCGGCACGACAGATCGCGAGCGCGGTGCTCGGCTGACCGTCAGGCCGCCTGCGCCTGCGGCTCCCGGAGGGCCGGACAGTGCTCGGGCGTCGGGTGCTCGCTGATCGCGATGACCTCGTCCAGGCGCTCCCGTGCGGCCTCGAGCTCCGCGAGCTGTGCCGTGATCCGGTCGCGCTCGGACACCAGCAGCGCGAACGACTCCGGGGTCGCCCGGCCGGAGTCGACGCACGGCAGCAGCTGCACGATGGTCCGGCTCGGCAGGCCGGCGGCGAAGAGCTGTTGGACGAGCTGCACGCGTTCGACCGCGGGTGCGCCGTAGGTGCGCTGCCCACTCGGCGTGCGGGTCGCGACGAGCAGGCCCTGCTCCTCGTAGTACCGCAGGGAACGGACGCTGGCCCCGGTCGCGGCGGCGAGGTCTCCGATGCGCACGATTCCTCCTTGCACCTCACATGGATGTCAGGTCTTAGCGTAACCGAGCCGTCGCGGGAAGTGCCCGCGAGGCAGGAGGAACACCATGGACATCGCTGGATCGGTCGCACTCGTCACGGGCTCGAACCGCGGCATCGGACGACGCTTCGTGCTGCAGCTGCTCGAACGCGGTGCGGCCAAGGTCTACGCCACGGCACGCCGACCCGAGCTCGTCGACATCGAGGGCGTGGAGATCCTGCCGCTCGACATCACCGACCAGGACTCGATCGACGCCGCTGCCGCCGCGGCGTCGGACGTCACGCTGCTGGTCAACAACGCGGGGATCGCGACGACCGGGTCGCTGCTCACGGACCCCCTGGACGACGTCCGGCGCGAGATGGACACCCACTTCTGGGGCAACCTCGGGATGGTCCGGGCCTTCGCGCCGGTCATCGAGCGGAACGGCGGCGGCGGGATCGTGAACGTGCTGTCGGCCCTGTCGTGGTTCGTCTACCCGGGCTCCGGCGGGTACGCAGCCGCGAAGGCCGCGGAGTGGAACATGACGAACGCCGTCCGGCTCGAACTCGCCGCGAAGGGCATCACGGTGCAGGGCCTCCACCTCGGTGCTGCCGACACCGACATCATGGCCGGGTACGAGGGTCCGATGATCGACCCGGCGGAGGCCGCGCGGGCTGCACTCGACGGGGTCGAGCGTGGCGCGGCCGAGGTCGTGGTGGACGAGTGGAGCGCGATGGTGAAGGCGTCGCTCGCGCACGAGCCCGAGCGCTTCTACGCCCAGTTCGCCTGAGCCGTCAGGGCGCCGCACGGAGTCGGCACCGGGGCGTGAGGAGTCCGTCAGGACCGGTTCCCCGGGCCGGCTCCCGGACGGATCGTGTCGGTGTGACCCTGACAGCGATCCTCCCCACGCTCCGCGCGTCCCTGCCGGAACCCGTGGACCCCGCCCTCTGGCCGGCGCACACCGAGACCACCACCGACGACGTCCTGGTCGCCGCCGTGTCGATGGTCCGCCTCGCCGAGTTGACCGGCACCCCGTGCGTGCACACCGCCGAGCAGGCGCCGCCCCGCTACCGACCCCGCTCGTGGATGCCGCGCGACGTGAGCGTCGCCGTGGCCTCGGTCCTCCGGGTCCGTCGGCCGCGGACCGGCGTGGTGCTCCTCGAGCTCGACGCCGTGCTGCCCCCGTTCGCGGTGCTCGACCAGGTGCGCTTGATCGGGCGGGTCAGCACGGCCGCGCCGACGCGGACCTCCGTGGTCACGCCGTACGACGGAACGGACGGCGAACCGTTCCACCGGCTGCCGGCCCCGCTGCCCGCCGACGTCCGGGAGGGCGATCTGCTCTGCTTCCCCTGCGTCTCGGCGATCCGGCACCGCGACGTGGTCGAGCCCGTGCGGGCCGAGGTGTCACGGTGAGGCACGGCCCGAGGTCCGGCGCCGCAGCCGACCTGCGCGCCTGAGTGGTCGACGGACCGCACGTGTGGGGCAGCTGCTCGGTCCGTCCGGTGGGTCGCACGATGTGGAGCAGCCGCACCCTCGTCGTGTTCCCGCCCGGCACCACGCGGAGCGAACGTGCGCGGCTGCGGGCGTGGTCGACGTGGCCGGGCGTCGGGGCGCTCCTCGCCGTCGCGGTGATGGCGGCGCTCGCCGGATCGCCTGGCCTCGGCACGGTCGCGGCGGTGGTCGTGTACGCGGCCGGGTTCGTGACGCTCGCCCGAGTGACCCGGCGCCTGCGACCCGGGGTCCGCTCGGTCACCGTGACGACGTTCCACGGCAACGGCCGGCCCGAGGTCCACGGGGACGTCCGGCTGCTCCGGCGTTCGCTCGACGCACTGGCCGTCACGGAGCGCGCCCTCCGTGCCGGAGACCTGCGCCCCGTCGACTTCGAGTCGATCTGGGCCGACGTCTGGAGCGACCTGCCGGCGCGCCCGGTCAGGCCAGGAACGCCTCGAGCTGCTCGACGACGAGGTCCGGTCGTGTGGTGAACGGGTGGTGCCCGGTCGGCAGCTCGACGGCGCGCGTCGCCCGTTCGGCGTGCTGCCACTGCAGGGCGACCGTGGTCGACCGGTCGTCGCCGCACACGATCGCGGTGGAGTCCACGCCGGCCCAGCCGGCCGCGGTCGTCGGCGTCCCGAACGCTCGGGCGTCCTGTGACGTGACGCGACTCCAGGCCTCGCGTCGGGTGGCCTCGTCGGCGTCCTGCAGGAACCGGGCGCCGAACGAGTCCGCGTCGTACCCGTCGACGACGATGCGCCCGTCGACGTCCTGGCGGACCGCGACGGGATCGGGCTCGCCCGACATGATCGAGCCCTGGGACGCCCCGACGGGCGGCAGGTAGGACGACACGAGCAGCAGGTGCGACACGGCGGGGTGCCGACCGGCCTCGGCGATCACGGTGCCGCCGTAGGAGTGGCCGACGACGATCGCCTCGGATACCTCGTCGAGTGCCCTGCGCAGCGCCGCGGCGTCCTCGGTCAGGCCTCCGTCCGTCTCGGTCTCACCGCAGGACGGCAGGAGGACCGCGTGGCTCTCGATGCCGGTGCGCTCCCGCAGGAGGTCGGCGGTGGGGCCCCACCACCACGCGCCGTCCCGGACGAGGGCCCCGTGCACGAACAGGACGGCCGGGCTCATCATGCCGAGCGGAGGAAGTCGGCGATCGGGGTCGAGCCGGTGTTGAAGCGGATGGTCTTCCCGACGGTCTCGTCGTGCTCGAGCGCGTCCGCCACCACGTGCGCGACGTCGCCGCGCGGGACCTCGGTCGAGGATCCGTCCCAGTCGACCGAGCCGGTGGGCTCGTCGTCGGTGAGGGTGCTCGGTGCGACGACGGTCCACCGCAGCCCGGAGTCGCGCAGGACCGCGTCGGCGATCATCTTCGACTGGGCGTAGGCGAAGAAGTCGTTGTCCTGCGGCACCCCGTGGTCGAGGACGGATCCGGACCAGGACACCATCACGTACCGGTCGACGCCGGCCTTCGCGGCTCCCTGGACGGACAGCACGGCGGCGTCGCGGTCGATCGCCCAGGTCCGGTCTGCGGATCCCCCGCCGGCACCAGCGGACCACACGACGGCGTCGTGTCCGTGGACGAGCTCGGCGAAGTCGGTCAGGGTCTGCTGCTGGATGTCCGCGACGTGCGGTTCGCCGCCGTGGGCGCGGATCTCGTCGGCCTGGTCCGGGTTGCGGATGACCGAGGTGACGGTGTGTCCGCGGTCGGCGAGGATGCGGGTGGCGAGGAGTGCGACCTTGCCGTGGCCGCCGAAGAGGATGACGTTGCTCATGCGGCGGACGCTACTCGCGGCGCCTCTGCAGACCGGGTGGCGGTCTGCAGGTGACCGGGGGACGGACTGGAGGCGCGGTGCCAGCCGGCACCGTGCCTCCAGTCCGTCTGTTGGTCGCGTCAGCCGACCCGCCGGCGCTGCACCAGGGTCGCGGCGCCGAAGGCGACGAGCAGGATCCCGACGCACCAGGCCAGCGCGACCCACAGGTCCGACTCGGGCGGCTGCCCCGCGAACAGCGCACGGATCGAGTTCACGATGGACGTGACCGGCTGGTGTTCCGCGAACCACCGGACCGGACCGGGCATGGTGTCCGTCGGCACGAACGCCGAGCTGATGAACGGCAGGAAGATGAGCGGGTACGAGAACGCACTCGCGCCGTCCACCGACTTCGCCGAGAGCCCCGCGACGACCGCGATCCACGTGAGCGCCAGGGTGAACAGGACGAGGATCCCGAGCACCGCGAGCCACGCACCGACGCCCGCGCTGCTCCGGAACCCCATGAGCAGGGCGACCCCGACGACCACGGTGACCGACACCAGGTTGGCGACGAGGGACGTCAGCACGTGCGCCCACAGCGAGGCCGCGCGCACGATCGGCATCGACCGGAAGCGCTCGTCGATCCCGGCCTGCAGGTCGAGGAACAGCCGGTACGAGGTGTACGCCACGCCGGACGCCACCGTGATCAGGAGGATCCCCGGCAGCAGGTAGTCGACGTACGAGGTGGACCCGGTCTCGATCGCGCCGCCGAAGACGTAGACGAACAGCAGCAGGAACGCGATGGGCATCACGGCGGTGGTGATGATCGTGTCGGGGCTCCGGAGGACGTGCTTCAGCGAGCGCCCAGCCAGGACGGCGGTGTCGTGGATCGGGTGGGCGGACATCAGGCCACCTCCTTGGTGGTCGTGTCGGAACGGTGTCCGATGACGGCGAGGAAGACGTCCTCGAGCGTGGGTTGCTTCTCGACGTACTCGACCTTCGCGGGCGGGAGCAGTCGCTGGAGTTCGGCGAGGGTGCCGTCGGCGATGATGCGGCCCTCGTGCAGGATGGCGATGCGGTCGGCGAGCTGCTCGGCCTCGTCCAGGTACTGCGTGGTGAGCAGCACCGTGGTGCCGCTGGCGGCGAGGGCGCGGACGGCGTCCCAGACCTCGATCCGGGCCTCGGGGTCGAGGCCGGTCGTCGGTTCGTCGAGGAACACCACGGCCGGGTCGCCGATCAGGCTCATGGCGATGTCGAGCCGTCGACGCATCCCGCCCGAGTAGGTCCCGGCGCGACGCGATCCCGCCTCGGTGAGGGAGAACCGCGCGAGCAGGTCGTCGGCGGTGCGGCCGGCGTGCGGCAGGTGTCGGAGCCGCGCGACGAGGACGAGGTTCTCGCGACCGGTCAGGACCTCGTCGACGGCGGCGAACTGCCCGGTGAGGCTGATCGACTCGCGGACCGCACCCGGGTCGGCGACCACGTCGTGTCCCGCGACGGACGCGGACCCGGCGGTGGCCTTCGCCAGCGTCGCGAGGATCCGGATCGTGGTGGTCTTGCCCGCGCCGTTCGAGCCGAGCAGGGCGACCACGGAGCCGGCCTCGACGTCGAGGTCGACGCCACGCAGCACGTGCACGTCACCGAAGGACTTCTCGAGCCCCCGGACCCGGATCGCCGCGGTCACGACCGTTCCCCGTCCGCATCGGCCCGGTCGGCGTCGGCCCGGTCGGCGTCGGCCTTCTCGATCGCGTCGACGAGGCGCTGCTGCTCCTTGCTGAGCCACGAGCCGATGCCGTAGTTCGCCTTGAACTCCTCGGCGAAGGCGATCGGGTCGTCACCGACCACCGCGCGGACGCTCGTGCCGTCGGCGGCGCTCTGCTCGAACAGGTCGGCGAGGTCGTCGAGCATGCGCATGAGCTGCTCGCCGTCGTTCGGGCCGGTGTACATCAGGTACCGCTCGATGCCGTCGATGGCGGTGCGGTGACTCGTCGGCAGCGCTGCCGTGCGGGCCTTGTACTGCTTCCAGCGCTTCTTGTCGCCGATGAGCTTGGTCGTGATGTCCGAGATCGAGATCCCCATGATCAGTCCTGTCCGTTCGTGCTGGTGGTGGTGTGCTTGAGGTGGTCGAGCCGCTCGGAGAGGAAGGCCCATGCCTGCCAGAAGTCGTCGAGCTGCTCCTGCCCGCGGGCGTTCAGCGTGAACACCTTGCGGGGCGGGCCCTTCTCCGAGGGGACCTTCTCGACGTCGACGAGGCCGCGCTGCTCGATGCGGACGAGCAGGGCGTAGACGGTGCCCTCGGCGATGTCGGTGAAGCCCTGCTCCCGGAGCGAGGCCGTGATCTCGTACCCGTGGGCCGGTCGGCCGACGAGCACGGCGAGGACGATCCCCTCGAGGATGCCCTTGAGCATCTCGGTCTCCTGCTTGGGCATGCGTGCCTCCTGCTGTCGTGGTGGTGGCGGTGGTCGTGGTGCTGGTACTCGGTGTTGCTGGTACTCAGTGCGGCCGGTACTCAGTGTCGCTGGTATTCAGCGTCGCTGACTACCGGTACATAGTAACGCTGAGTACCAGGAGCGCAAGAGTAGATTCCGAACGGACTCGACAGGAGAAGCGATGAGCAAGCACAACGAGCAGCACACCCTGGTCCGCACCCTGGTGCTGGGCATCCTGAGCGGCGGCCGGAGCGCGACCCCACTGGCCGTCCTCGCGCTGAACCACGACCGCTCCTCGCTGAAGGGGTCGTGGCAGGACTGGAAGGTGTTCAGCACCCCGATCGGCCGCGGCCTGCTCGTGGCCTCCGCCGTCGGCGAGCTCATCGGGGACAAGCTGCCGGCGACCCCGAACCGGATCTCCCCCGCCGGCCTGGTCGGCCGGGTCGCCTCCGGCGCGCTCGCCGGTGCCGCGCTCGGGACGACGGGCAAGCGTGACCTCCGCATCGAGGGCGCGATCCTCGGCGGCGTCGGCGCGATCGTCGGCAGCTTCGTCGGCTGGGGTGCACGCAAGCTCGTCGGCGCCACCACGAGGCTCCCCGACCCGGTGGTCGCGCTCGCCGAGGACGCCGCGACGATCGCCGGTTCCGTGAAGGTCATCACCGCCGACTGACGCACCGTCCGGCGTCGTGCGCCTACCGTGACGTCCATGCGCATCGTCGTCATCGGAGCCACCGGCCACATCGGCACCTTCCTCGTCCCCCGCCTCGTCCGCGCCGGGCACGAGGTCATCGCCGTGAGCCGCGGGACCCGCTCCGCCTACGCCGACTCCCCCGAGTGGGCCCAGGTCGAGCGGGTCACCGCGGACCGCGAGCAGGAGGACCGCGACGGCACGTTCGGTGCCCGCATCGCCGGACTCCGAGCAGACGCCGTCGTCGACCTCGTCTGCTTCACCCTGTCGTCCGCCGAGGCCCTCGTCGCCGCCCTCCGCGGGAGCGGCACGCACCTCGTGCACTGCGGGTCGATCTGGCGTGCCGGGGTCTCGCACGTGCTGCCGATCACCGAGGAGAACGCCACCGAGCCCTTCGGCGAGTACGGCACCCAGAAGGACGCCATCGCCCGGATGCTCAAGCGTGAAACCGCCGACGGTGGTGTCGTCACGACCTCGCTGCACCCCGGGCACATCAGCGGTCCGGGCTGGGCGCCGATCGGTCCGCTCGGCAATCTCGATCCGTCGGTCTGGTCGCGGCTGTCCGCCGGCGAGAGCATCGAGGTCCCCGGCCTCGGCGCCGAGACCATGGCGCACGTGCACGCCGACGACGTCGCGCAGGCGTTCCAACTGGCGGTCGAGCACCGGGAAGCCGCGGCGGGCGAGGACTTCTTCGTCACGGCCCCGACGGCGCTCACGGTGCGCGGGTACGCCCACCTCGCGGCGTCGTGGTTCGGTCAGGAGGCGCGGCTCGAGTCCGTCACGTGGGACCGGTTCCGCGAGACCACGGCTCCGGAGCACGCCGGTGCCAGTTGGGAGCACCTGTCGCGCAGCCAGGTGTTCAGCACCGAGAAGCCGCGCCGGGTGTTGGGCTACGAGCCGGCGTACACGGCCGAGGCGACGGTGCTCGACGCGGTCCGCTGGCTCGTCGAGCACGGCGAGGTCGACGTCGCGCGTCCGCTCATCGCCTGATCGTCACGCAGTCGTGCTCGCGACCGTGATCAGTTGCAGCGTCAGTGCGCGGCGCGCACGACCAGACCACGGCGGCGGTGGACCACCCAGACCGTCAGCGCGAACCCGACCAGGACTGCGCCGCCCACGGTGACCGCGGTCCACCCGCCGGCGTTCCACAGGACCGAGGCGAGTGCCGATCCGATCGCTCCGCCGATGAAGTTCCCGGTGACGAACGCGGTGTTGAGGCGGCTGCGCGCTGCGGGGTCGATCGCGAAGAGCCGCGTCTGGTTGAGGACGTTCGTCGCCTGCACGCCGACGTCGAGCAGCACGACGGCGACGAGGACCACCACGATCGACCGCGACCCGAGCCCGGCGACCACGAGGGAGACGAGCACGAGGGCGATCGCCGCTCCGGTCACCGGCACCGACACCCCGCGGTCGTGGAGTCGACCGACCCGCTGCGCTGCGACCGCACCGGCGAGCCCCGCCAGCCCGACGAGTCCGATCGCGCTCGTCGAGTACCCGAACGGTTCCGCGCTGAGCAGGAACGTCAGCGCCGTCCAGAACATCGTGAAGACGGCGAACACCGCGGAGCTGATGACGAGGGTCACCCGCACGGCGCGGTGCGCGGCGACCGCACGGAACACCGAAGCGATGAGCGTCGGGTAGCGGACACGATCGCGTCCCTCGAGCTCGGGGATCGCCCGTCGGAGCAGCACGGCGAACACCAGGGCTGCGACGGCGGCGACCACGTAGATCGTTCGCCACCCGAACGCGTCCGCCACGAGCCCGCTCACCGTCCGGGAGACCAGGATGCCCGTGAGGACACCGGAGGCGATGGTGCCCACCACCCGCCCTCGGGTCGCCGGGTCGGCGAGGTCCCCGGCGAGCGGGATGAGGAGCTGCCCGGCGACGGTGGTGAGACCGACGAGTGCGAGTGCCACCAGGAGCACGGCGAACGACGGCGCCACCGCGGCGAAGAGTAGCGCGACGGCGGACGCGACGAGCACGCCGGGGATCAGTCGGCGTCGGTCGAGGACGTCGCCGAGCGGCACCACGAGGAGGATGCCCAGCGCGTACCCGACCTGGGTGAGCGTGACGAGCAGCCCCGCGACCGCGGCGGAGGTCCCGAGCGAGGACGCGATCTCGTCGAGCAGCGGCTGCGCCCAGTACAGGTTCCCGACCGCCGCGCCACCGGCGACTGCGAACAGCAGGGTCCGCGCGGGTGTCATCCCCGTGCGGTCGCTCACGGACGGCGCCGGAGGAGTTCCCCGAGGTGCCACGGCCCCGGGGCCAGGCGGACGGCTGCCTCGGCGCGGATGCGTTCCTCGTGGGCGCGGTCTCGGGTGAGTTCGTCGATCTCGCGTTCGGCGTGCAGCCGGAAGCGGATCCGTCCGAGGAACGAGAGCGGTCCCGCTGGGCGGTCGGTGCGGATCGAGTCGGTCTCGCTCATGCGTCCTCCGCGGTCGTGACGGCGGCGGAGCCCGCGGCCCCGGCCGCGCTCGCCGCCTCCGCCGCGCTCGCCGCCTCGGTCGCTCCCATCGCCTCGGTCGCGGCGACGTTGGCGAGGAGCTGCAGGCGTTCCTCGGACGGCGAGCCGGGTTCGGCGCCGTAGACGACGAGGGTCAGTCCGGTGTCGGTGACCAGTTCCATCGTCTCGTAGGTGAGGTCGAGGTCGCCGACCTCCGGGTGGCGGAGCCGCTTCGTGCCGTTGCGGTGCCGCATCACGTCGTGCGCGGCCCAGCGCTGCCGGAACTCCTCGCTGCGGGTCGAGAGCTCCCCGATCAGGTCGGTGAGGCCCTTGTCGTACGGGGATCGCGCGGCCTCGGCACGGAGCACGGCGACCATGTCACCGGTCACCCCGTCCCAGTCGCGCCAGTACTCCCGGCCGCGGGGGTCGAGGAAGGCGAAGCGTGCGGTGTTCGGTGTGCCCGACGGCTCGAGGAAGAGCGGCGCGTAGAGGGCGCGGGCGAGGGCGTTGCCAGCAAGGAAGTCCGACCGGCCGTTCCGCACCCAGGCCGGGGCCGTCATCGAGTCGAGCACCCGCTGCACGTTCGCCCGGACCTTCGACGTCGGGGTCCTCCGCCGCGTCGTTGCCGAGGCGTTCTGCGCACGGGCGAGGTCGAACAGGTGGGCGTGCTCGGCGTCGTCGAGGCGGAGGGCACGGGACAGCGACTCGAGGACGCTCTCGGAGACCCCGGTGAGGTTCCCCCGCTCGAGCCGGATGTAGTAGTCGACGCTCATGCCCGCGATGAGGGCGAGCTCCTCGCGGCGGAGACCCTTCACCCGGCGCGCGCCGCCGAAGTCGGGCAGACCGACCTGCTGCGGCGTGACGCGCTCGCGGCGGGTGCGGAGGAAGTCGCGGACTTCGTCTCTCGTGTCCATGGCTCCACGGTACGGCGACCGCGCGCGGCGAAGGAGGGGACGACCGTACCTGCCAGCAGGGAGGTACTGCTGTTCCCCGTCAGCCTGACAACGGCGGTCGTAGCGTCGTGGACATGGACACAGTCACCCTCAACAACGGACTCGAGATCCCGGCGATCGGCTTCGGCGTCTTCCAGAGCGCGCCGGCGGACACGGTCGACGCGGTGCGCACGGCGCTCGAGACCGGGTACCGCCACATCGACACCGCCGCGGCGTACGGCAACGAGCGCGAGGTCGGCGAAGGCATCCGCGCTTCCGGCGTCGACCGCGACGAGATCGTCGTCGAGACGAAGGTCTGGGTCTCCGACTACGGCTACGACCAGACCCTGCACGCGTTCGAGAAGGCCACCGGCAAGCTCGGCTTCGACACGATCGACGTCCTGATCCTGCACCAGCCCGCTCCCGACCGCTTCGAGCAGACCGTCGCCGCGTACAAGGCCCTCGAGACCCTGTACGCGGACGGCAGGGTCCGGGCGATCGGCGTCAGCAACTTCATGCCGCACCACCTCCGGTCCCTGCTCGACCAGACCGACGTGATCCCGGCGCTCAACCAGGTCGAGCTGCACCCGTACTTCACGCAGCCCGACGTCCAGCGCGCCGATGCGGAGCACGGGGTCCTCGACCAGGCGTGGTCGCCGATCGGTGGCATCACGTTCTACCCCGGTTGGGGCGACGAGCGCGTCAGCGTGATGGACGACCCGACCATCCGGGCGATCGGCGAGGCGCACGGGAAGACGCCGGCGCAGGTGATGCTCCGCTGGCACCTGCAGCAGGGGCGGAACGCGATCCCGAAGTCGACGAACCCGGGACGCATCGCGGAGAACTTCGCCGTGTTCGACTTCGCGTTGTCGGACGAGGAGCTCGCCCGCCTGGACGCCCTCGACACCGGCCGCCGCGGCGGTCCCGACCCCGACGGCACCGACACCAGCCGGTTCGAACGGGTCATCCCGGAGCCCTGATCGGCCCGCCAGGCCTGATCGGCCCGCCAGGCCTGGTCGGCTCGCCGGGCCAGGTCAGGCGAGTGGCACCGACACGATCCGGTCGTCGCCCTCGGTGGGGTCCCCACGGCCGTCGGTGTTGTTCGTGACGAACCAGAGCGCGCCGTCGGGCCCCTCGAGCACGGTCCGGATGCGGCCGAAGTCCCCCGCGAAGTACTCGGCGGACTCCGCGGGCGAAGCGGCCGGGATCGCCCGGACCACCTCACCGCGCAGGTTCGCCACGAACACGGTGTCGCCGATGACCGCCAGGCCGCTCGGGGAGGCGTCGTCGGTGGCCCACTGCTGCACGGGGTCGACGAACCCCTGGTCCTCGCCGCCCGTGCCCTCGACCTCGGGCCAGCCGTAGTCCTTCCCCGGCTCGATGACGTTCAACTCGTCCCAGGTGTCCTGCCCGAACTCGGACGCGAACATCGTGCCGTCGGCGGTCCACCCCATGCCCTGCACGTTCCGGTGCCCGAGGCTCCACACCGGCGAGCCGCGGAACGGGTTCCCACCGGGTACCTCGCCGTCCGGTGTCAGCCGCAGGATCTTGCCGGCGAGCGAGTCACGGTCCTGGGCGTCCGATCCCGTGCCGGCGTCGCCGACGCTCGCGTAGAGCATGCCGTCCGGTCCGAACGCGATGCGGCCGCCGTTGTGGAAGCTGTTCGACGGCAGCCCGTCGATGATCGTGGTCGCGTCGCCGAGCGCGTACGACCCGGCACTGCCGGTCAGGTCGTAGCGCTGGATGCGGTTGCCGTCCTCGGCGGTGGAGTACACGAACAGGTCGCCGTCGTGCAGCGCCAACCCGAGCAGTCCGCCCTCGCCGCCACCGCTGACCCCGTCGACGGTGCCGACCTCCCGTGTCGTCCCGGCGGCGGTCAGCTCGAGCACCTTCGCCGAGTCGCGCTCGCTGATCAGGGCGTCGACACCGTCGCCGGTGCGGACCACCGACCACGGGGCGTCGAGGCCGGTGGCGAGGTCGGACGGCTCACCGCCCGGGGCGAGGAGTCCGGGCGCCGAGGTCGTGGGGGAGGCCGTCGGGACGGTCGTCGCCGACGCGGTGCCCCGCAGCGTCCGTGCGCCGTCGTCCGTGCAGGACGTGAGGACGAGCGCGGTGACGGCGGCCGCGCCGAGGGCCGCCCAGGTGCGGTGTGGTCGAGGGGTCGTGTGCACGGTGTTCCTCCCGGTCGGTGGGTCGATCACACTCGGCGCGATCGGGAATCCGCTGGGTGGCCCTGTCCGCACCCCTCTCCGGTGCGCGGAGCGGCCTACCGTCGGGTCCGTGCACGAGCACGACGCCGTCGCAACCGGAAGGACCACCTCATGACCACCATCGCCATCGTCGGAGCCGGCAAGGGCCTCGGTCTCGCCGTCGCCGAACGCTTCGGCCGGGAGGGCTTCTCCGTCGCCGTGATCTCCCGCAACCAGGACCGTCTCGACGGCCTCGCCGCATCGCTGCGGGAGCAGGGCGTCGCGGCCGCCGGGTTCGCCGCGAACGTCCGTGACGGTGACTCGCTCCGCGGCGCGCTCGAGCGCGCCACCGAGCAGCTCGGTCCGATCGAGGTGCTGCAGTACAGCCCGCTGCCCGCCAAGGAGTACATGCGCCCGGTGCTCGAGACCACGGCGGAGGACCTCGTCGGCCCGATCGAGTTCTCGGTCTACGGCTCGGTGAACGCCGTCCGCCAGGTCCTGCCGGGCATGCGGGCGATCGGCCGCGGCACGATCCTGTTCGTGAACGGTGGCAGTGCCGTCCGCCCGGGTGCTCGGGTCACCGGCACGTCCGTCGCCTTCGCGGGCGAGAGCGCCTACGCGCAGCTCCTGCACGACGCGGTCCGCGACGAGCAGGTGCACGTCGGGCAGCTCATCATCCCGTTCGGGATCGACGACGGGCAGCCGGACCACTCCGGTGCGTCGATCGCGGACCGCCTGTGGGCGATCCACACCGAGCGCGGGGACTTCCGCACCTACGCGGAGCCGCTGCCCGAGTGACGGCCTGGAGGCGCGTGGGGACCCGCCACGTGCCTCCCGTCCGTCACCGGGTCACGTCGAGAGCAGCGCGACGGCACGCGAGGCGCGTGCGGCGATCTGGTCGGCCGTCGGCTCCGGTGCCAGGCCGAGCAGCCGCTCGCGGTGGAGCTCCCCGAGCAGCAGCGTGAAGAGCTCCGCGGCGGTCTCCGGTGTCGCGCCCGCCCGGACGAGGGCGGCCTGCGCGGCGAGCGGTCCGGCCTCGTGGAACTCCCGCGCCAGTTCCGGGTTCCGACCGGCCTCCGCGATCACCAGGCGGTGGAGCGCGACGGCCCGATCGGTCAGCAGCGCGCGTGCGATCCCGGCGGCGGTCGATGCGAGGTCGCCGGTCGGGGCACCTGAGTAGGTGTGTTGTCGGCGCACGACGGCGCGGAGCAGTTCGTGCTTGTCCCCGACGGAGACGTAGAGGGTCCGTTTCGTGACCCCGGCATCGGCGGCGACCCGGTCGAGGGTGACCCCGGAGAAGCCGTTCGCGAGGAACAGGTCGGTGGCGACGTCGAGGACCCGCTCGTCCCGGGCGGCGCGTTCGTCGGCGGTCGGTCGTCCTCGTTTCGTCACGACCACAGCCTAGCCGGTAATGATACGGTCGCGTTTCATTACTGAGGAGGGTCCATGATCGATGTCGTGTGTCACGTGGCGATCGCGGACGACTGGGAGATGAGCCGCGGGTTCGGCGAGTACGAGGTGGCGACACGTGGGGTGCCGCTCGAACCGGGCGGGTACGTCCGGGCGACCGTTCCCGAGCGGGTCGACGCCGTCGTCGCCGAACGGTTCGGTGACCTGTCGATCCCACTGCTCCGCATCGACCTCAGTGTCGCGGGGCTGGAGGCCGCGGGGGTCCGGGTCGAGTGGGTCGACGGCGACCCGCGCGTCCACGGCGCGATCCCGATGGACCCGGAGGTCGTCCTCGCCGAGGTGCCGATCCCGATGGGCCGTCGGACGTAGTCCCCCACCCGGGTCCTGCTCGGCGGAGGTCGGACTCGTAGCGTCGCAGTGTGGACCCCGACGCCTTCGACGCAGCAGCCGGCACGGCGCTGTTCCTGCTGATGCCCGCCGCGGTGCTCTTCGCCGCCGCGGCCCTCCGGCGACTCGGCGTCCCGCGGTGGTCGTGGGCGCTCTTCCTGCTCGGCATCGGCGGCGTGCTCGTGCTGCTGCACCTGGACGGGCACAAGCGGTACGAACTCGACGGCCCGTCCCCCGACACGATCGTCGGGTGGGGGTTCGGGCAGTTCGTCGGTCTCGAGTTCGGTCGGATCGGTGTCGCCGTCAACGCTGTGGCCGCAGCCGTCTGGATCGCAGCCCGCAAGAAGGGTTACCACGAACGACTCCCCGAGCGGGAGACGGGTCTGCTCGTCGCGGCCTACGGCACGATGGCGATCGCGACCGCACTCCCGGCGACGTGGTGGGCCGTCGGGCTCGGCGTCGTCCCTCTGGTCGTCGAGGCCCCTTTCGTGCTGGCGGGTGCGGCGTTCCTGACCGTCTCGCTCACGCTGCGGTGGCGGCGACACCGGCGGATCCCCGAGGACGAACTCCCGTCGATCATGACCACCTGGCCGGCGGATGCCGTCGTCGCGGTGGGGCTGTCGGCCGCCCTCGCGATCGGTCCGCTGTTCGCGGGCAGTGGCCTGCCGGATGCGTCACTGTGGCCCCGACCCGAGGTTGCGACGTCCCCAGGACCGCCGCGGACGCCGGAGCCCGAGTGGCCGGGACCGACGCCGGTGACCTCGACGAGCCTCGACGCCACCGCGGTCGAGGACGGCACCCGCACACTGCTCACCGAGACGATCCGCTGGGCCGGTCCGCTCGACGACCTGTCGTCGCCGACCCCGGCACGAGCGGAGTCGCCGCCCGTGGTCCTGACGGAGGAACGGTGCGGCGGCGAGGGACGGCGGTGGACGGGGTCACTCGTGCTGCCCACCGTGCGACCGCAGGACCTCGCACCGCGGGTCCTCGACGGGTGGGAGGCGGCGGGCTACGCGGCGGTCGACCGTGCGATGGGGACCGACCTGGTCATGCCGCTCCGGGGGGACGCCGCCGTGGAGCGGATGCGACTCGGCGGTGGCACCGACGGCGTGCACGTCACCGTCGAGTCGTTCTGCGTCGGCGGCTGAGGGCGACCCGCCCGGGCCGACCTCGGTCAGCGGAGTCGGGGCGCGGCGGCGGCGAGCTCGTCCCAGTGCCGGTGGCGTGCCTCCAGAGCGGTGCGCTGCTCGTACGCGAGGCGGGCCGCGGTCCGGCCGGATGTCGTGCGGAAGCCGGTCGGGAACTCGACCCGGGCGGCACGCGATTCGCTCCAGCGGAGCAGCGCCGTGCCGATGCGGTGGGCGGCCCGTTCGAGTGGGCCGACTTCGGTGAGGTGGAGTGCTGCGCTCATGATCCTTGTTCTTCGTCGTCGAGGACGGGGAGTGCTGCGAGGCGGAGGAAGACGCGTTCCGTGCCGTCGATCGTCGTGTCGTCGAGCACATGCCGGTCTCGGAATGTGTCGATGAGGGCGTGGATGCCGTCGGTGAGCTCGGTCACCTCGGCCGGGGTGAGCCGCATGATCGCGACGGAGAACTCGCTCGCATCGCGCCAGGCGGGCTCGAGGGTCTCCTGGTCACGCGCGAGGAACTCGCGGATCAGCTGTTCGGAGAACTCGTTCGACCCGTTCGCCAGCAGCCGGGCGGCGGCGATGCCCGCGGGTGACTGCGGGCCCGTCGTGCCGCCCGAGTGCACGGCGACGGGGACCCGGCGCCACCAGCGCTCACGGCCGTTTCCGCGACCCTCGACCTCCTCGATGAAGCCGTGCTTCTCGAGCTGACGGAGGTGGTAACTGGTCGAGCCGGTTGACTCGCCGACCCGCTCGGCCAGGGTGGTGGCCGTTGCCGGACCGTGCGCAGCGAGCTCGTTGAAGAGCTCGGTGCGCAGCGGGTGGTTGAGCGCCTTCATCGACGGGAGGTCGAGGACGCGTGCTTCGAGGGCCATGCTCCGAGCGTACGACTGCAAAGAAATCTTTGCAAGTGCTTCTTTGCAAGCACTTCTTTGCAGTGCCCCGGGATCAGGTCAGCGTGCCGCCGCCGTGATCGCCGAGGCCATCGCACGGGCGATCACGACGTTCGCCGCCGCGGTGCCGTGGATGCCGTCCGGCGAGGACCCACGCACCCAGGCGCCGTCCGCCTGCCGGAACGCCGTGAACGGGTCGACGGACGACCAGCCGTGCTCCGTCGCGTCCCGCTCGAGCGCACGGCTCAGGACGAGCTGTCCGGTGCGGCGGTCGGCGCCCCACCGACTGCTCGTCCAGTCGGACGGCGGACCGGCGACGACCAGGACGTGCTGCGCGCCGACCGTCCGCACGACGGCGTCGACGTTCGCGATGGTCGTCGCCGTGGGGACCGCCTGGTTCACGTCGTTCGTGCCGAGCTCCACCACGAGGACGTCCGCCGTCGGCACCGGGCCGATCTCGTGGAGCACCTGGTCCGCCCGGTACCCGCTGTGCGCGTAGCCACCGACGGCGTGCAGGCGTCGATCGGACTCGATGACGTGCAACCACGAGTCCGGCCGGGCCGTGATCGAGTCCCCGGCGTACGCGAAGGTGACGGCGCCGGAGCGGTCGCCGGACCCCAGGGCGCCGGTCACGACCTGTTCGCGGACCGGGATGCGGGTGTCCGCCCGCTCGACCGGTGCGAGCCCGGCGCGCGTGGCGCTCTCGGCGGATGCGGTCCGCGCGGGGCCGAGGACGACGGAGCCGACGACGAAGGAGCCACCCGCGACGAGGCAGGCGGAGGTGACGATGCTCGCGATCAGGGCGAGCCGACGGGTGCGGGACACGACAACAGGTATCCCCCGGATCGACGCTCGGTACCAGCCCCCAGACCTGGGGAACGGCGACGTTCGCTGTGGGTCCTCGCGGCCGTTCCCAGCTGGTCCCGGTCCTGACGGGGCCGCGTCAGAGCGCGCGACGCACTGCCACCCGTCGGCTGCGGCCCGCCGTCAGCCACGTCCCCACCGTCACCAGGACGGGCAGCCCGATCGCGAGCAACGCGAGGAACGGCCAGTCCGGGACGAACGGCATGTGCGACGCCCCGACGGGTCCCGCCGTGAAGCGCAGCGTGAGCGCCCGGATCGGCAGCAGTCCGAGCAGGGTGCCGATCACCGCGCCGACCGTGGTGAGGATCGCCGCCTGCCAGGCCGACACGCGACGTCGGAGGACCGGGGCCGCACCGACCGAGTCGAGCACCTCGTCGTCGCGCCGCCCGTCCGAGCGTGCGAGTCCGATGGCGACCGCCGTCGCGCCGATCGTCACGGCAGCCGCGAGCGCGAGCACGAGCGCCTTCACCACGCCCTGCGCGTCCACCGGACCGGTCTCGTACATGAACGTCGGGCCACCCCACCGGTCGCGGTCGAGGCCGCCCTGGCTCTGCCACGCCGAGGACAGGTCGTCCCACTGCGTCGGGGTGAGCTCGGTCGGCTGCGTCGTCACGAGCATGCCGTCGACGGCGGGCACGCGGTAGCGCTCGGCGGTCTCGCGGGTCATGAACACGCCGACCTGGATCCGCGGCGACTGCACGTCGAGCACGGCCGGGATCGTCGTCGTCGCGTCCGGCCGGTCCCCCGACGTCGTCGTCATGCTGTCCCAGGTCTGGTCGTGGAACGTGTCGATCTGCACGGCGCCGTCGTGCGCGTACTCCGGCCAGAGCGACACTGCCTTGCCGGAGGCCAGGGCGTCGCGGACGGTCGCGGACGGGCGGTGTCCGGTCAGCAGCGCGTAGTCGTCGACCGTGCCCGTCCAGATGTGCGGCGTCGCGTCGTCCTGGGACTGCAGGTACATCGAGCACGAGGTCGTGTCGTTCGTCGAGCACTCCCGCTTCTGCCAGTCGTGCGGGAGCGTGACCGTCGAGGGGGCCTTGCCGGCCTGCTCGGACACGGCGCCCAGCACCCGGACCCGGTCGTGGGTGAGCACCCCGGCCACGACCTTCGCGGCGCGGGCCGTGAGGGCGGCGTCGTACCCGGTCGCGTTGCCCTGGTCGTCGGTGACCGACACCGACGCCGTCGCTACGCCGACCGCCGTCCGGTACTCGTAGTCGCGGACGAACTGCGCGTGCGAGGAAGCGCTCCACGTGATCGCGACCGAGGCCACGAACACGACGCTCATCACGCTCGCCAGCACCGGGACGGTCCGGACCGGGTTCCGACGGGCGTCCCGCGCGGCCAACCGTGCCGACAGCCCGAGCTTCGTCGACACCCGGGCGACCAGCGCGAGGAGCCACGGCGAGCACATGGCGACGCCGACCTGCACGAGGCACGGACCGATCGCGACGCCTGCGCCGACCACCCAGGCGAGGTCGTCGTGCTGCACGGGCCGGTCGTTGAGCAGCAGGACCCCGACGCCGCACGCGAGCGTCATGAGCGCACCGACGACGATGAGCACGGGTGCCCAGACGCGCCGTCGCCGTTCGGCGCGGGGGTTCACCTGCGCCGGTCGGAGGGACCCGCGCAGCGCGGCGAGTACGTTGATCCGGGTGGCGGCACGCGCGGCGACCAGGGCGGCCACGAGCCCGGCGAGCACCCCGGCCGCACCGATCGCGAGGAGCAGGAAGCCGGGGACGTGCAGGCCCGGCCAGGTGCTCACGTTGCCGTTGTCGATCAGTCGGAACGCCAGCACGCCGATCCCGGTGCCGAGCGCGACGCCGAGCACCGCCCCGGTGACACCGAGCACGAGTCCTGACCCGGCCACGATCGTCCGCACGAACCGGCGGTCCCCACCGACACTGGTCACGATCGCGTACGAGCGGGTGTCCGCCCGGGTGCCGACCAGGAACGCGGCCCCGGCGAGCAGGGCGACCTCGAACATCGCGAAGACGCCGAGCAGCGCCATCGCGCCGAGGTACCAGCCGAGGGACGAGTTCCGCTGCGCGGCAGGGAAGCGCTCGTCCGGCGGGTCGAGCACGACAGGGCGCGACTGCACGACGATCCCGTGCGCGTTGAGCTGCCGGATCTCCGACCACGTCGGCGCGTCCGACGCCAGGTAGACCGTGACGTCGGAGACGCCGTGCTCGTCCTCGCCGGTGGTCGGCGACAGCGTGGTGCCCCACGGCAGGAACACACCCTGCTCGTCCGGGTCGGAGCCGAGGTCGCGCATGGTCCCCGTGATCGTGAACCGCTTCGTGACCGGGTCGGTCAGGTCGACGGTGTCCCCGATCGACGCCCCGAGCCGCGTCAGGGTCGCCGGCGTCACCATGAGTTCGTCGCGGTCGGTCGGTGCGGTGCCCTCGAGCACCTGCCAGTGCCCCGCGAGCACCTTCGACCACACCGCACCCTCGACGGCCATGAGTCCGATCGGCCCCTTCGGTCCGGAGAGCACGATCGACGCGGACCCGACCGGGATCGACACGGCACCGGACGGCGCGTGGTCGAGGACGTTCGCGTAGCGGAGGTCGCCCTCGGCCTTCGACGCGGGGCTGCCCTTCGCTGCCTCGGAGTACTGCCACGCCACCGGGTCCTGCCGCATGCCCGGCAGGTCGGGTCCCATCGCCCGCATCTGCGCGGCCGCGTGCCCGAGGTCGTACCGGAGCTGTTCGGCCGTGGTCGGCTGCGTCGACTGGACCACGACGGACACCGCGGCGAACCCGGCCGTCGGGATCCCGATCAGCGCGACGATGAGCGCCGCACGCCCGACCTTCGCGAACGCCAGACGCCGCCCGAGCCGGAGCGCCGGCCGGAGTGCGAACGGCGTGCGGACGCGGGGCTGGTCGACGTCGGCTCGGCGCCGACGTGCGCTCACGAGGCGGCCCGGTCCGTGAGCGCCATCTCGACGCCCGAGTACACCGTCTCGTCGACCACCCGACCGTCCCGGAGGAACACGATCCGGTCCGCCCATGCCGCGTGCCGGGCGTCGTGCGTCACGAGGAGCGCCCCGGCTCCGGCGTCGACGTGTCGACGGAGCATCCGGAGCACGACCTCGCCGGTCTGCGAGTCCAGGGCACCCGTCGGCTCGTCGGCCAGGACCAACCGGCGCTCGCCGACGACCCCGCGCGCGATCGCCACGCGCTGCTGCTGGCCGCCGGACAGGTCGTCCGGGAACGCGTCGGAGCGGTGGCCGAGCTCGACGTTGTCGAGCGCGAGTTCCGCGGCGCGCCGGGCCCGCGAGGCCTTCCACCCGTCGAGTTCGAGCGGCAGTGCCACGTTCTCGACGGCGGTGAGTGACGGGATGAGGTTGAAGTCCTGGAACACGAACCCGACCAGGCGTCGGCGGAGCGCGGCGAGGTCCTTCGCGGGACGGTCCGACACGAAGTCCCCGTCGATGACGACCTCACCGCTGGTCGGTGGCAGCAGGGTGCCGGCGCACGCGAGCAGCGTGGACTTGCCGGAGCCCGACGTGCCCATCACCGCGACCATCTCGCCGCGGCGGATCTGCAGGTCGATGCCGGCGAGGGCGGTGACGGCCTTCGCGCCGGAGCCGTACTGCACGCTCACGGCGTCGAGCTCGAGGAGCGGCGCGGCGGTCACCGGGCGCTCCGGACGGTCGCGTCGGACGTTGATGCGTCGACCGGGGCGGGATGCTCCTTCGGCCGGTACCGGGCGACGCTCGACTCGACGTGGTCGAGCCAGCGCACCTCGGCCTCGGCCTGGAACAGCATCGACTCGAGGACGAGCGACCAGGCGAGGTCCTCCGCCGGGTCGGTGCCCCGCTTCAGGCGCGTGAGGTCCTGCAGGTTCCGCACGGCGGCCGTGCGCTGCACCTGCACGAGGTGGGTGACGTCGACGCCGGGCACGGTCACGGCGAGGGCGAACTTGATCGCCAGTTCGTCGCGCCCGCGCTTGGCCGGGACGGGCTCGCTGAACCAGCGCCCCACTGCCTCGCGACCCGCGTCGGTCGCCGTGTAGACGACGTGTCCGTCGTCGTCGGCGTCGCCGCGGGCCACGAGGCCGTCCCGCTCCAGGCGGTCGAGCGTCGTGTAGACCTGGCCGATGTTCAGCGGCCAGCTGCCGCCGGTGCGGTGCTCGAACTCCCCCCGGAGCTGGTACCCGTAGCCGGGTCCTCCCACCAGCAGCGCGAGTACGCCCATCCGTACGCTCATGACACTTCCCCCATTCTCCGTCCGCCGTGGACATACTGAGTATGCACATACCCGGTATGCCGACGCAAGCTCGCGTCCTGAAATCGGACAGCAGACGGACTGGAGGCACGGTGCCAGCTGGCACCGTGCCTCCAGTCCGTCCCGTGGTCGCGTCAGCGACCCAGCTTCGACAGCTCCTCGAACTCGTCGTCGGTCAGCTCGATGGTCGCGCCCTCCAGGTTGTCCTCCAGGTGGTCGACGCTCGACGTCCCGGGGATCGGCAGCACCACCGGCGAGCGCTTGAGCAGCCACGCCAGCGCGAGCTGCGCCGGGGTCGCCCCCTTGCGCTCGGCGATCTCGGTGAGCGGGGAGTCCGCCCCGGTCAGTCCGCCGGTCGCGAGCGGGAACCACGGGATGAACGCGATGCCCTGCTCGGTCGACCAGTCGAGGAGCTCCTCGGCGTCGCGCTTCTGCAGGTTGTACAGGTTCTGGACCGAGACGATCGTCGCGATCTCCTGTGCGGCCTGGACGTCGCTGACGGAGACCTCGGACAGGCCGATGTGCCGGATCTTGCCCTCGTCCTGCAGCTTCTGCAGCTCGCCGACCTGGTCCTCGAGCGGGACCTTCGGGTCGATGCGGTGCAGCTGGAACAGGTCGATGCGTTCGAGCCCGAGACGGCGGAGGCTCATCTCGGCCTCCTGCCGCAGGTACTCCGGGCGGCCGACCGGCGGCCACTCGTTCGGGCCGGTGCGGGTGAGGCCGGCCTTCGTCGCGATGACGACGTCGTCGCCGTAGGGGTGGAGGGCTTCGTGCAGGAGCTCCTCGGCGACGTAGGGGCCGTACGAGTCGGCGGTGTCGAAGAAGTCCACGCCGAGCTCGACGGCGCGCTTGAGGACCCGGACGGCCTCGTCGCGGTCCTTCGGCGGCCCCCAGACGCCGGGGCCGGTGAGCTGCATGGTGCCGTAGCCCAGGCGGTGGACCTCGAGGTCCCCGCCGATGCGGAAGGTGCCGGAGGCGGCTGCCGGACGGTTCGTGGTGTCGGTGCCAATGGTCATGGACCCGGTGTACGCCTGACCGTTCGACCCGTGCTGGACGGTTGTCCCCCGGGCGGCTGTCAGATCGGGTTCCTATGCTCGTCGGGTGCCCTTCCGTTCCCCACGACGGAGTCCCGGCCGCTCGCTCGTCATCGGTGTCGTCGGGATCGTGCTGCTCGCCGGGATCGTCGTCCTCGTGTTCCCCGCCGCGCTCGGTGTCCTCGGGACCGCCGGTTCGGTCGTCGGCTCACTGCTCCCCTGGCTCGCCCTGCTGCTCGTCCCCGTCGCCGGGGTCGCCCTCGGCACCCGGTCGAAGCGGCTCGCGGTGGGAGCCTTGGCGTTCGCCGCCGCGTGGGCGTTCGCGATCCTGCCCGGGGTGCTCACGCCGGACGCGCCGGGGTCGCCGCAGCTGACGGTGGTCACCGAGAACGTCGAGGCCGCGAACCCGGACCCAGCGGCCACCGCCCGGTCGATCGCGGCACGCGGCCCGGACGTCATCGCGCTCGAGGAGCTCACCGAATCCTCCGGCACTGCCGTCGCGGGCGTGCTCGACGAGCGGTACCCGCACCACTACCGGGTCGGGTCGGTCGGGGTGTGGAGCAGGACGACGCTGCGCGACGGCGAGCCGATGACGCTCGGCCTCGGGTGGGCACGAGCGCTCCGGGTCACCGTGGACACCGACCTCGGGGACGTCCGGCTGTACGTCGTGCACATGGACTCGCTGCGGCTCGGCGGCGAGGACGGACGGCCGACGATGCTGGCGTCCCTCGCGACCGCGGCCCGTGACGACGACGCGGAGCGGCTCGTCGTCGCCGGGGACTTCAACGGCGGCTCGAAGGACCCGGAGATGCTCCCGCTGACCCGGATGCTCGACGAGGGCGGCGGGTTCGGGTTCACCTGGCCCGCGCAGGCGCCCGTCGTGCGGATCGACCACGTGTTCGTCCGCGGGCTCGACACCACGTCGACCGAGGTCCTCCCGGCGAACGGGAGCGATCACCGGGGCGTGCGGGTCGGGCTCCGGGGCTGACGGCCGGTCGGCCGGTGGCTCAGGCCTTCCGCGGGTACGGGGTCTCGCCGCGCTCGAGCCCGCCGACGAGCTTCGCCAGCCGGTTCGCCCGAGCCGTGGCGCTCGGCGCGGTCGTGATCCGGTGCAGCACCGCGTACCGGTTCGTGGCGTCGAGTTCGGCGAACAACGCGGCGGCTGCCGGGGAGGCGTCGAGTGCTGCCTGCAGGTCCTCGGGCACGGTGGCCGCGGCGGCCCCGGAGTAGGCGCGGTCCCACCGGCCGTCTCCCTTCGCGCGGTCGATCTCCGCCTGGCCCCGGTCCCGCATGCGTCCCTCGGCGACGAGGGTCACGACGAGCCCGATGTTCCGCTGCGACCAGAGCGAGGCCCTCCGCCGCGGGGTGAACCGCTGTCGGAACGTGGCCTCGTCGCGCCCGCGCTTCTGCCCGTCGATCCAGCCGGAGCACAGGGCCTCGTCGAGCGCCTGGTCGTACGTCAGCGTCGTCGGCTCCGTGGTGCCCTTCTTCGCGAGGACGAGCCACACCCCGTCGGGTTCGGCCTCGTGGGCGTCGAGCCAGGCGCGCCAGGCGGCGGCGTCCGGCAGCACGAGGTCGTCGATGTCCACGCGCTCATCGTAGGACGGGCCGCCGTCATCCCGGCGAGACGCCGCACGACGGCCGAGACACCGCGGGATCCGGCGGCGTTCCGCGCGTCGGGCGGTGTCTCGCGCGTCCGGCGGCGTCGCGGCGCGCCGGTCACACCCAGTGCGGCTGCGCCAGCACCCCCGTCGGATCCGCCTGCTCCGCGATCCGGTGCAACCGGGAGGTGTTCACGTCGAAGTAGTCCGCCGGGTCCGTGATCGCCGCGTCGCAGTAGTTCGCGTACGCCGCGTCGCCCCACGCCGGCCGCATCGCCTTCCGGAACCCCCGCACGTACGCGTCGAACGGCGCCGGGTCCGCCCCGTCCGCGAACACCGCCGTGTACTGCACGGTCATCAGTGCCGATCGCCACGGGAACGCGGTGTCGGTCCGTCCGACGTCCGACACGACGCCGCCGAGCGCGTCGAGGGCGACCCCGCCCTCGCGGTTGCCGGCGACGTCGCCAGCCGCGGCCGCGTGCTGCACGAGGGTGTCGATCTGCGCGTCCGTCAGCTTCGTGGTGCCGATCGACGAGGTCGCCGCCTGCGAGACCCGCTGCGCCTTCCCCGCGAGCGTCGACATCGCCGCTCCGTAGGTCAGCTGCTGGGCGGTGTGCGCGAGCGGCGTGGCACCGGTCGCGCGGATGAACCCGTCGACGGAGGCGTCCGCACCGGTCTTCGCCCCGGTCCACACGCCGGTCACGGTGACCGTCGGGGCGGTGTGCCGCGAGCCGTTCAGGAGCTTGAGCGTCGACCACAGCTGCCGGTCCGCCGAGGGCGCCCAGTCCTGCCAGGCGCGTACCACGGCAGCGGCGGCCGACCACCGGAAGGTGATGCGGAAGAGCAGTACGGGAGGCGCGGCCTGCGTCCGGTAGGTCAGCGCGGTCACGACGCCGACGCTTCCACCCCCGCCGCCGCGGCAGGCCCAGAACAGGTCGGGTTCGGCGGTCGCCGAGACGTCGTGCACGGTGCCGTCGGGGGTGACGAGGGTCGCACCGGTGAGCTGGTCGCAGGTCAGGCCGAAGGAGCGCACGAGCACGCCGACACCGCCGCCGAGCGTCAGCCCGCCGATGCCGACCGTCGGGCAGGACCCGGCGCCGATGGCACGGCCGGCCTTCGCGAGCGCGGCGTACACGTCCGCGAGCTGCGCACCGGGGCCGATCGTCACGGTGTCGTCGTCGTGCAGCTGGATCCGGTCGAGGTCCTGCGTGCTGATCACGAGCGACCGCGGGACGTCGGTGCCGCTCGCGCCGCCGGCCGACCACCCCGTGTAGGAGTGCCCGCCGGCCCGGAGCGCCACGGGGGTGTTCGTGTTCCGGGCGAAGGCGAGCCCGGCCTGCACGTCGGTGGCGTCGGCGGCCCGGAGGATCGCCTGCGGATCGGCGTCGTCGTACCGGGGGTTCTCGACGAGCCGTGCCGAGTCCCAACCGTTCGACCCCGACCGCAGCAGCCGGCCGGACACCGCGGCGGCGAGGGCGTCCCACGTGTCGGGTCCGCCCGGGGTCGGGGACGCGGTCGGGGTCCGGGTCGGCCGGGGTGTCGACGTGGCGCTGGGCGACGGCGACGGGGACGGTCGACTGCACGCCGCGAGTACCCCGGCGATCCCGAGTCCGACTCCTCCGGCGAGCAGGACCCGTCGGCTGGTGGCAGGGGTGCGGTGCTCGTCGTCGCGTTCGCTCACCGGACCTGTCTACCCTGCGGAGCTGCTGATGCGGGTCGCCCCCGCCCACTCGTGCACCCACTCCGGCACCGACAGGTCCCGGTCCGTCGCGCCCGCTGCCTCGAGGAGCTCCGACGGCGGCACCGTCCCGCCGGTCTTCCGCAGGAACCGCCCCTGCACCACCGCACGGGCGACGACGACCCCGCGCCGGCTGAACGTCTGCTCGAGGTACACGGCGCGGTCGTCGACCCCGAGCACCCGGGTGACGAGCTCGAACCGCTGCCCGAGCGTCAACGACCGCTTGTAGGTGATCGTCTGCGCGGACACCACCGGGTACCAGCCCCGCTCGGCGATGGCTGCCCAGAACCCGGAGCGGAGCATGAGGTCGAGCCGCCCGAGGTCGAGCATCGACAGGTACTTCCCGTTGTTCACGTGCCGCAGCGGGTCGAGGTCGGTCAGGGTCACGCGGAAAGGCGTGCGGACCTCGTCCCAGAGCGACGGTCGCCGTCCGCCGGTCGTGGGACGGAGCCGGACGCGCAACCGGAGCAGGAACAGGCGGAAGTACAGGTTCACGATCCGATCCCACCAGGGTGACCGCCGGTCGTGCGGAACCTTGGAGGAACCGCACGAAGCCGCATTCCCCGCTGACGGGTCCGGTCAGTGCCTCCCTCCAACCGAGGGACCCGGAGTAGACCTGCACCCATGCAGACACGCAAGCTCGCAGACCTCGAGGTCGGACCGATCGGCCTCGGAACCATGGGCATGAGCGCCTTCTACACGGGCGCCGGCACCGACGACGACGAGTCGATCCGCACCATCCACCGCGCGATCGACCTCGGCGTCACCCTGTTCGACACGGCCGAGGCCTACGGGCCCTACACGAACGAGGACCTGCTCCGCCGGGCCCTCGGCGACCGCCGCGACGACGTCGTCATCGCGACGAAGTTCGGGCTCATCACCCACACCGCCGGAGAGGAGACCCCGGCCACCGGTCGCGGCATCAGCTCCGCGCCGGAGTCCGTCCGAGAGGCGCTCGAGGGCTCCCTCCGTCGGCTCGGCACCGACCACATCGACCTCTACTACCAGCACCGCGTCGACCCGGCCGTCCCGATCGAGGACGTGATCGGTCAGCTCGCCGGCTTCGTGCAGGAGGGCAAGATCCGCCACATCGGCCTGTCCGAGGCGAGCGCGGCGACGATCCGGAAGGCACACGCCGTCCACCCGATCACGGCCCTGCAGAGCGAGTACTCGCTGTGGACCCGGGACCCGGAGGGCGACGTGCTCGACACCCTCCGCGAACTCGGCATCGGCCTCGTGCCCTACTCGCCACTCGGCCGCGGGTTCCTCACCGGTGCCATCACGAAGCCGTCCGACCTGGACTCCGACGACTTCCGCCTGGCGAACCCGCGCTTCCAGGAGGAGGCATTCGCCGAGAACATGCGGATCGTCGACGCCGTCAAGGAGATCGCCACCGAGGCCGGCGGGACCCCGGCGCAGGTGGCGCTCGCCTGGCTGCTCGCGCAGGGCGACGACGTCGTCCCGATCCCCGGCACGAAGCGGGTCTCGCGACTCGAGGAGAACGTCGGTGCAGCCGACCTCACCCTGACGGCGGACCAGATCTCGCGCCTGTCGGCGCTGCCGGTCCCGACGGGCGACCGCTACCCCGACATGTCGACCATCGGTCGGTAGACGCAACCGGAAGACGGCCTGGAGGCCCGTGGCGGATCCGCCACGGGCCTCCAGGCCGTTTCGGGGTGCGTTTCGGGCGCGTGCGGGGTGACGGACGCGACCCACGCCCGTCATCCCCGGGAAACACGGGCTGCATAGCGTCCGGAGGACAGGGAAATCCACCACCGGAGGGGACGCCATGACGACCACGAAGACCAGTGCGGACGGGGTGGACGCCGTCCCGCCGCTCGCACGACTCCTGCCGCTCGGCCTGCAGCACGTGCTCGCGATGTACGCGGGGGCGATCGCCGTGCCGCTCATCGTCGGCGGAGCGCTCGGCTTCGACAGCGCCGACCTGGCGTTCCTCATCAGCGCGGACCTGTTCGTCGCCGGACTCGCCACGATCGTGCAGTCAGTCGGCTTCTGGCGGTTCGGCGTCCGACTGCCGCTCGTGCAGGGCGTCACGTTCGCCGCCGTCGGCCCGATGATCGCGATCGGCACCGAGCACGGCATCACCGCCGTCTACGGGGCGACGATCGCGTGCGGTGTCTTCATGGTCGTGATCGCCCCGTGGTTCGCGCAGCTCGTGCGGCTGTTCCCGCCGATCGTCACCGGCACGGTCATCCTGATCATCGGGCTGTCGTTGATGAGCGTCGCGGCTGGTTGGGTCACCGACGGCGGCAAGGACGGTGCGGCCGATCCGCTCGACGTCGCGTTCGCCGCGGGGGTGCTGCTCGCGATCGTCCTGGTCGAGCGGTTCGCGCCGCGGGGGCTCGCCCGGGTGTCGGTGCTGTTCGGGCTGCTGCTCGGCACCGTCGTGGCGCTGTTCGTCCCGGGCATGGTCGACGGATCGGGCATCGGGAGTGCCTCGTGGTTCGCGTTCGTCACGCCGTTCCACTTCGGGCTGCCGACGTTCGACCTGGCCTCGATCGTCTCGATGCTCGTCGTCGGTCTCGTCATCATGACCGAGACGACCGGCGACATGATCGCCGTCGGTGAGGTCACGGGCCGGCCGGTCTCGAAGCGGACGCTCGCCGACGGGCTCCGCGCGGACGGCCTCGGCACGGTCGTCGGCGGGGTGTTCAACACGTTCCCGTACACGGCGTTCGCGCAGAACGTCGGGCTCGTCGCACTCACCGGGGTGCGCTCCCGGTACGTGGCGACGGCGGCAGGCGGCATCCTCGTGGTGCTCGGCCTCGTGCCGAAGGTGGCCGCGGTCGTCGAGGCGATCCCGCACGCGGTGCTCGGTGGCGCCGGCGTGGCCCTGTTCGGCATGGTCGCGGCGTCGGGCATCAGGACGCTGTCGAAGGTGCGGTTCGACAACCGGAACGTGCTCGTCGTGGCGCTCCCGCTCGGCATCGCGCTGCTGCCGACCGTCGCCCCGGAGATCTACGGGCAGTTCCCGACCTGGTTCACGTTGGTCTTCGACTCGGGCATCTCGGCCGGGGCGGTCGCGGCGATCCTGCTCAACCTGCTGCTCGGGTCGCGCTCCGTGGCCGAACGGTACGGCGAGGACCCGGCGGTGGGGTCGTACGACGGGGTGCGCTCCACGGCCCCGATCGCCGTCGCCCGCGAGT
Organism: Curtobacterium sp. 314Chir4.1; assembly: GCF_900215175.1. Taxonomy (NCBI): domain Bacteria; kingdom Bacillati; phylum Actinomycetota; class Actinomycetes; order Micrococcales; family Microbacteriaceae; genus Curtobacterium; species Curtobacterium sp. 314Chir4.1. The sequence continues at coordinate 425,005 of NZ_OCMI01000004.1, read as the reverse complement.
CCGACCCGGTCTGACCCGGTCCGGCCGGTTCTGGCCGGTCGTCCGGTCGTCCGGGCGTCCGGCCGGTCGTCCGGTCGGCGGTTCTGGTCCGCCGGGCACGCGAGCGGGCGAAACATGCCCCCGAACTCATGGCTCGGGCGCGTCTTTCGCCCGCTCGCGTGCGTCCGGGGCTCCTGCATGCCACGCCAGGCATACGACGCCCCCGCGTGACGGGTGCACATCCTGACGACGAGTGCACGTGGTGGATCGCGCGCACTCGTCGTCGGAGCGCGCGGCCGCCGGGGCGGACGCTCGCGTCAGCTCCCTCGGTAGGTGCTGTAGGCGAACGGGCTGAGCAGCAGCGGCACGTGGAGGTGTTCGGTGCCGCTCACGGTGAAGGCGACGACCACGAACGGGTGGAACGCCGGCACCCCGACGGCACGGTGGTAGCGCCCTGTGCCGAAGCGGAGCTGCAGATCGCCGCGAGGCAGGACGTCCGGCCCGAGGGCGGCGCGCCCGTCGGCGTCGGTCGTGCCGGTGGCGATGACGTCTCCGTCGACCGTGCTCAGCACGAGGTCGATCCCGGCGGCCGGGACGCCCCGGGTCGCGTCGAGCACGTGGGTGGTGAGGTGCGGGACGGCGAAGGTCGCACGGATGCGGTGCACGGCGATGTCGGCGAGGGCTGCGGCGGCCTCGAGCGTCTCGGCTGCGGGATCGTTGCCGAGCCGTCGTTCGAGTTCGCCCAACAGCTCCTCCGGCGTCCGTCCGGCAGCCCGCACGAGGAACACCCGTCCGAACCGGCGCTCGTACTCGGCGTTGCCCGCGGCGATCGCTCCCGCGACGTCGTCCGCGGCGGTCTGCATCGCCGACTGCTCACGAGCTGAGGAGGCATCCACCGCCCGCTCACCGATCCGCGGGTGCTGGGCAAGTGCCGCATCGAGCTCCGTCGGGCCCCAGGACCCGGCGGCGGCAGCGGCTCGCTCGGTGAGCGACTGCACGCTGCCGAACGGCCGGGCGGCCACGAGTGTGTCGACCCACGCGGGAACGTCCGCCCATCCACGGATCACCGCTGCGGCATCGGAGGCGGTCGCGTCGTTGAAATCGCCGAGGTCCATCCCCCCACGCTACGGAACGCCCGTTTCACGGGCATTACGCGGCGGTTTCCCCCGGAACGCGACCAGCGGCCCTGGAACGGGCCGGTCTGCCGGACTGGAGGCGCGGGTCGGCCCCGCCCCGCCCCTCCCCTCCGTCACCGGGTCGCGCTGGGGCTAGACCTCGGCGGCGAACGACGCGGCGCGGAGCTGCAGGTCCTCGATCCGCCGCAGGCGGGCGGCCTCGACGTCGTAGCCCTCGTAGGCGGGCGGTGGCAGCCTCCGGACGTTCCGGGAGCACTGGAACTCCTGGCAGACGAGCGTGCCGACCGTGTTGCCGTTCCGTCCCGCCTTGCCGGATCGCTTGGCGCTGTAGAACACGACGTCGTTCGGGAGCTTCACGTCCTGGCACCACGAGCACTGCGCACGTGCGCGCGACGAGGCCTCGGCCTGCCGGAACAGGATGCCGATGAGGTCACCCTCGAGTGTGGGCACGACGGCGTACGCACGGCGGCCGATCTTCGGGTCGCGCCAGCCGAGGAAGTCGAGGCCGTCCCAGTCGATCGTCTCGAAGTCGGCGGGCAGCGTGAGGTCGGAGGTCTCCCTGCGGGAGGCGTTCACGAAGGAGGTACGCAGGGTCTTCTCGCTGATGGGCAGCATGGTGCATCGCTTTCGGAAGGGCCCGTTGCACGCGGACGCGCGCCGCACCGGGCGGAGGGTTCAGGGTTCGATGACGGCGGCCACACCGAACGGTGCGACCTGGGGCATCACGCCCTGATGTCGGCGTCTCGGGCGCCGACCACCTCCTGGAAGCTCACCCGACCAGCCTACGACGACGTGTCAAGCCGGGCGTGTCGCGGTGGACTCGTCAGAGCTCACCGGCACCGCGGTGACCAGCACGAGCGAGCCCTCGTACGTCGGCTGCACGCGGAGCGAACCGTGGGCGCGGTCCCAGTCGCCCGACTCGAGCGCGGTCCGGAGCGCGGCGACCGACCGTCGGGCGGTCAACTCGTCGACGAAGCTCCACGCCGAGTTCGCCTGCCGGGCGCCCGGGTCGAGGAGCCGCTCGGGCCGGGCGTAGTACGCCTCCGAGAACCCGTCGACGCAGGTGAAGGGGATCGGCAGCGGGGTGCTCGTCACGGTGTCCTGGCCGAGCGCGTCGGCGATGCGGGCGAGGGAGGGGTAGCGCCGCGCCTCGGTGGCCATGACCTCGGGGGCGTACTCGGCGAGCCAGTAGTCCTCGACCCGGTCGGGGTCGCACGTCAGGATCACGATCGGGCCCCGGGTCACCCGACGCATCTCGGCCAGCCCGCGCTCGAGGTCGCCCCACTGGTGCACGGAGAACGTCGTCATCGCGGCGTCGAACGTGTCGTCGGCGAACGGGAGGTCCCCGGCGACGGCGTCGATCGCCGTCGCGAGGGACTCCGGGCGCTGGGCGCGCATCGACGCCGAGGGTTCGACCGGAGTCACGTCGCGGTCGGTCGGTTCGTACGAGCCGGCACCGGCGCCGACGTTGAGGACGGTCCGGGCATCGCCGAGGGCCGCCCCGATGGCCCGGGCGAACGACGGCTCCGGTCGGCGGTACTTCCGGTAGTCCTGCCCGATGCGGGCGTAGTCGGCGTCCCCCGCTGAACCGTCCGTCGTCCTCGTCACGATCCCAGCCTACGGACCGTGGCTGTTACGGTCGGGACATGGTCTCCGGGGGATTCGCCGTCGTCAGCGTGCTGTACATCGCCTTCTTCGTGGCGCTCGCCGTGCTGGTGGTCGCACTCATCGTGCTCGTGTTCGCCGCAATCCGCGTGCTGCGGTTGTCCGCGACGGAGCGACGGCTGCGCATCGAGCGGCTGCGGTACCAGGCGGTCGTCGACGGCATCGACGACGGCGGTGCCGGTCCGGACACGACCGGTCCGACGTCGCCCGCCGCCTGACGACCGCGGCGACGACGGGTCAGTCGACGGGTTCGGACTCCGACTCGCGTAACGCCGCGTACTGCTCTGCGCGCTCGGTCGCCGCCCAGGACCCGAGGAGCGCGAGCGACCGCTCGGACTCGCTGCCCGGCTCCGCCGAGTACGAGAACATCACGAGGCCGGGGTCGGCGACGAGCTCGAGCGCCTCGTAGTCGAGCCGCAGTTCCCCGACGATCGGGTGCAGGATCCGCTTCTTCCCGGTCCGGTGCATGCGGACGTCGTGCGCGGCCCACCAGGTGCGGAACTCCTCGCTCCGCGTCGACAGCTCACCGACGAGCGTCACCAGCCCGGGCTCGCAGGGGTTCGACACCGCGGCCGCACGGAGGATCGCCACCGCGTCCCGGGCGGTCTGCGCCCAGTCCGGGAAGAACTCCTTGGCCACCGGGTCGAGGAACGTGAAGCGTGCGGTGTTGACCGGGCGCCCGGGGCCGGCGAACATCGGCGCGTACAGGGCACGGCCGAGCTCGTTCGTCGCGACGACGTCACCGCGCTCGTTCCGCACCCACGCTGGCGCTCCCGTGATCGAGTCCAGCAGCCGCTGCACCCCGGGTCGCACCCGGGTCGGGACGTTGCGGTGCATGACCTTCACACCGGCGTTCGCGAGACGCGCGAGGTCCCAGAGGTGGATGCGCTCGTCCTCGTCGAGCTGCAGTGCGCCGGCGAGCCCCTCGAGCACGCTGTCCGAGACGCCCTTGAGCGAGCCTCGTTCGAGCCGCGTGTAGTAGTCGACGCTCACCCCGGCGAGCATGGCGACCTCGTGGCGACGCAGCCCCGGCACGCGCCGGACCCCACCGCCGAACGAGGGCATGCCGACCTGCTCCGGGGTGAGTCGCGCCCGCCTCGAGGACAGGAAGTCGCGGATCTCGTTGCGCACGTCGATACCCATGCGACGAGCGTACGTCCCGCGGCTGGTACCGAGGCAGGCCCTGCCCGTACCCGCCGGGGCCCCGGCCGGCCCGTCGGCCGGCTGCGGTGGTTTCGCTGGCGCGAAAGCGACGGAACCCGCGGTCGCCGCGCGGTGGCTGCCTCGGAAGCGACAGTCTGCAGCACGGGTCCCGCGGGATCCTGTCGCTTTCGCGGGTGGGCGCGAGGCCGGGGCGGACGGGAGGCGCGGGGCGGGGCGGCCACGCGCCTCCCGTCCGTCAGGCGGTCGCGCTGGCCGTGATGCGGACGCGCGCCACGCGGTGACCGTCCGTGGCGGTCACCTCGAGGCGGTGGCCGTCCACCTCGACGACGTCGCCCACCTCGGGCACGCGGTCGAGGGCGACCTGCACCAGGCCGCCCACGGTCTCGTAGTCGCCATCGGGCAGGGCCGGGCCGCCGTCGGCGACGAGGTCCTCGAGCACGGTCGCTCCGTCCACACCGTCGTGCTCGGCCGTGGGTTCGTCGTACTCATCGCGGATGCGTCCGACGAGGTCCTCGAGCAGCGCTTCGAGCGTCACCATGCCCGCGCTGCCGCCGTACTCGTCGACGACCAGGGCGATCTGGTGTCCCTCGGTGCGCATGTCCGCGATCGCACTCGACAGCGACTTCGTCTCCGGCAACGCGAGCACGGGCCGGACCAGCGTCGAGACCGGGGCCGTGGGGTCGACCGGGCGCAGGAGGTCCCGCAGGTGCACGAAGCCGTCGACGTGGTCCCGCGTGCCGTCCGTGACGAGGTACCGGGTGTGCCCGAGGTCGATCGCGCGGTCGGTGGCCGCGGCGATCGAGGTACCCGCGTCGATCGTCGACACGTCGTACCAGGGTCGCATCGACTCGCGCAGGATGCGATCGCCGGCGTCGAGTGCGCTCCGGGCGATCCGGCGCCCCTGCGCGTCGATGGCGTCGTGGTCCTCGACGAGGCCGCGGAGCTCCTCGGTGCTCATCGACTCGCTCCGGGCGTTCGGGTCGCCGCCGAGCAGCCGCACGACGGTGTCGGTCGACTTCGAGAGCAGCCAGATCACCGGGCGCATGAGCGTGGCGAACCGCTCGAGCGTCGGGGCGACCGCCATCGAGAAGCCCTCGGCACGCTGCAGGGCGAGCCGCTTCGGCACCAGCTCGCCGAACACGAGCGACAGGTACGCGATGACGAGCGTCATCAGCACGAGCGCCACCGTCTCGGCCACGCCCTGCTCGAGACCGAGCCCGGTGAACAGCGGCGCCACGTCGGGGGCGATCGACGACGCCCCGTACGCGGCGGAGAAGAAGCCCGCGACGGTCACGCCGATCTGCACGGCGGACAGGAACCGGTTCGGGTCGCGCCCGAGCTCGGCGACGCGCATGCCCCGGGAGCCCCGACGCTCGAGTTGCTGCAGCTGCGACTCACGGAGCGAGACGAGGGCGATCTCGGCGGCGGCGAACACGCCGCCGACGAGCACGAAGAGGACCACGAGCCCGAAGGCGATCCAGGTGTCGGCGCCCATCAGCGGGCTGCCGGGTCAGATCGGCGTCGGGCGGGCGGTCTGTGACAGTCGTCCATGTCTGTGACTCTGCACAGGAAAGCTGATCAAGCGGTGAGGGAACGCCCGATGCGCGCTTCGAGCCAGGCTTCCGGGTCGATCGGCGTGACGCCGTCCATCCAGACCTCGAGGTGCAGGTGCGCCCCGGTCGAGACCCCGGAGGAGCCGACCTTGCCGATGAACTCGCCTGCCTCGACGGTGTCGCCGACCTTGAGCGGGGAGGACCCAGGGATCATGTGGCCGTAGAGCGTGGAGACCTCGCGACCGTCGACCACGTGGTCGATGATCACCGCGGTGCCGTACGAGAAGTAGGTTCCGGAGACCCGGACGGTTCCAGCGGCGACGGCGCCGATCGGAGCGCCCATGCCGGGGTTGAAGTCGAGGCCCTGGTGCAACGACGAGCACGCGCCGCACGGTGCCGAGCGGTAGCCGAAGCCCGAGCTCATCCGGACGGGCCCGGGGAACGGCGACCGGATCTCGCCGCCGTACGACACCGACGTACCAGGAGCCCCGGCCGAGCCGCCGCCGACGGTGAACTCGTCGCGGTCGAGGACGCTCGCCGAGATCGCCTGTGTCACGGCGTAGTCCTGCGTGCGGACGGACGGCGCGAGGGTCGCGGTGGCCATCGAGGTCCCGGCGCTGGCGTGGGCCGGCATCGCCGACGCGGCGAACATCGCCAGGGCCGCGAGCGCACTGGTCAGGGTGATCCGGCTTGCGCGGTGCGACCGGGAGGCGCGGGGAGCGCTGGGCGCTCGCGTCACGCTGGGTGCGGGGCGGCGGACGACGCGCTGGATGCGGGAGTCGACGTGCTCGGTGGTGGCGCGGGCTGCAGTGGCCCGGCGGCCGGTGCGCTCCGGCTTCGCGGGACGCTCGGCAGTCGTGCGCTCGGCAGTCGGGCGCTCGGGCTTCGCCGGGCGTTCGCGACGGGCCGGCTTGCGGGCGGCTGCGCGCTCTGCCTCGAGGGCGGCGCGACGGGACAGGTGCACCACCGGGGTGTCCGGGTGCTGGTCGTGTTCGCGTGCAGTCGTCATGGCCGCCCACCATTCTGCACGACTCTGTCGCTTTGTACAGGTCATTTCGTGATCTCATCGTTACCGACGCCCTGAGAGGGTCCTGATCCGCCCGCCCGCCCCGGCCGCGCACCCAACGGGATCGGTAGTGTCCGCAGTGAGCGAGCGGAAAGGACCCTCCACATGGCCCGAACGCCGCGAGAGCGGCACGAACCCGTCGACCTGGCGTCGGCGCACGTCGTGCTCGCAGGGACGCAGGAACTGCTGCCGGTGCTCCGGACCGCCGCCGTGCGCGCGGGGGTCGATGCGGCCCGGATGCGCGTGGTGGGTGTCGACGACCTGCCGGATCCCGGCGAGACCTGGGACGCGGAGCTCGCCGTCATCGCGATCCGCCGACCGGGCAGCGACCCCGCGTTCCACCGTGCACAAGAGGCGGCGGAGACGATCGACTCGTTGCTCGCCCCGCACGCCGTCCGGATCGTCGTCACCGTGTCCGGCCTGACCCGGCTCGCGCCCAAGCTCGAGCGGACGCTGACGTCCGAGGTCCTGCACCAGATCGGTGCGGCGTCGGCGCCGTCCGGGTTCGAACGACCCTTCCGGAGCTTTCGGATGCGGCTCGGGCTCGCGGCGCTGAAGACCGCCGGGGTCCGGGTCTTCCGGGTCCGCATCGGCGAGTGACCTCGGGCCGCCAGTCAACGGTCAGCGGGCCGGCGCTCCCCTGAGTTCGAGGGCGATCTGCTCGGCGTCGAGGTTCTGCAGCATCGACTCGAGCACCTCGGCGTCGAAGCTCCCGTCGTCGCGGGCGTCGAGGACGGCGGCGCGCTGGGCCTCGAGCACCGCGAGCCGTCGGGCCTTCTCGCGACCCATCCACGCCCGGAGCTCGGCGGGGTCGGCTGCTTCGAGTTCCTCACGCGCACGGGGCCCGGCCTCGCCCGTGCCGGGGACCTGCTCCGCCGCCGTCCGCATGAGGTCGAGGAGCCGCTTGCGCTCCTCGGTGTCCTTCGCGGCGGTGTCCGGCGCCGGAGCGGCGATCCTGCGGAGGAGGGGTCCGATCGTGCCGCCCTGGACCACGAGCGACAGCAGGGCGACCGCGAAGGCGATGAACACGAGCAGCGACTTCTGCGGCGTGCCGTCGGGCAGCGTCTGCGCCGCGGCGACCGTGACCGCCCCGCGCATCCCGGCCCAGACGACCGCAGTGCCCTCCCGCCAGCCGAGCGGTGCCTTCGTGTAGTACGCGATGTCCGCCAGGGTTCGGCGGACCCGCGTGGAGAACCGGTCGAGCTCCCGCTCCGACGGCGCGCGGTTGCCGGGGCGGTGCTCACGGATGACCTCGCTCATGGCGTCGCGGTCACCGGCGTGCATCTCGGCGAACCGCTGCTGCATGCGCTCCCCGCGCTTGGCGCTCGACGACAGGGCGAGCAGCAGCGGCACCACGTACGCGGCCCGGACGACCACGGTCAGCACGAGGGCGCCGACGGCGATGAGGAGCGCCGGCCCGATGCCCGTGTGGTCCCGCTCGACCTCCCGGAGGATGGACGCGAGCTCGAGGCCCATGGTGAGGAACACCGCACCCTCGAGCACGAGTTCGATCGTCTGCCAGTTCTGCGCGTCCGACAGGCGGTGCCCCGGCGGGAGCTTCCGTGGGCCGACGATCCCGGTGAACAGCCCGGCGACGACCGCCGCGACGAGCCCGGACCCGTGCAGGTACTCGGTCGGGACGGCGGCGACGAACGGGACCGCGAACGAGAGGGCCGTGTTGACCGCCGCGTTCGGGACCCGGGCGCGGACGGACACGTTCGCCCAGCCGACGAACCAGCCGATCACCACGGCGATGGCCACGGCCTTCGCGAAGTCCCCGAGCGCGCCCCAGAACGAGAACGACGCGGCCGCGGCGGCGATGGCGGTCCGGAGGAGCACGAGCGCGGTCGCGTCGTTGAGCAGTGATTCGCCGTCGAGGATCGAGATCGCCCGGCGGGAGATCGAGGTCTGCTTGACGATCGAGGTGGCCACCGCGTCGGTCGGACTGACGATCGCCCCCAGTGCGATGCCCCACCAGAACCCGAGCCCCGGGATCACCCAGGCGAAGAACAGCCCGAGCACGAGGCTCGACGCGATGACGAGCAGGACCGACAGGCCGCTGATGGCGCCGAACTCGCGCCGGAAGTTCATGGACGGCATCGACACCGCCGACGAGTACAGCAGCGGCGGCAGGACCCCGGCGAGGATCCACTCCGGGTCGATCTCGGCGTTCGGGATCCACGGCACGAGGCTCGCGATGATCCCGACGACGACGAGCACGAGCGGCGCCGCGACACCGATGCGCGGACCGAGCACGGCGGCGCCCGCGATGGCGATGAGGGCGATGACGCCGACGACGAGGAATTCGGTCACGCACCCACCATGACACCGTTCGGGCGGTCAGTCCCGGTCGGGCTCCGCGCTGTGGAGCGCCGAGGCGTTCACGGCGTGGTGTGGAGGAACGATGTGCGCGACGACGGCCACGCTCCCCGCGGCGAGGACGAGTGCGAGCGTGCCCGCGGTCACGGCGGTCCCGATCCGCCGCAACCGCGAGCCCGACCCGCGGTCCCGCGGCGCGAACCGGGCGATGCCACGGCGCGGTTCCGGTCCGACCAGCCACGGTCCCGAGCCGTCCTCGTCGTACGAGAACGGACCGGAACCGTCTGGTGCGTACCGGTAGGGCCCGCTGCCGTCGACGGCGTAGGCGGAGCGCAGGTCCTCGGCGGACCACCCGAAGTCCGATGGTGTCTGCCGTGTCGTGGACATGCGCGCCTCCTGCGGTCGTGTGCTGCGGAAGACCATTGCAGGCGACGTTCCTATGAGTCGACAGTGCGCCTCCAGGAAGTCGACCGAGCGTCTGCTCGACGCAGACCGCACCATGTATCTTGATGTCGAGACATCCTGCGCCACGAGTACCGTGGACGTACCGACGGTCGAACAAGGGAGTACCCGCCAGCATGGCCAAGATCATCTACACCCTCACGGACGAGGCACCGTTCCTCGCCACCCACTCCTTCCTCCCGGTCATCCAGGCCTTCGCCGGCACCGCAGGTGTCGACGTCGAGACCCGCGACATCTCGCTCTCCGGCCGGATCATCGCCCAGTTCCCGGAGCGGCTCACCGCCGAGCAGCGCCTGGACGACGCCCTCGCCGAGCTCGGCGACCTGGCGAAGACGCCCGAGGCGAACATCATCAAGCTGCCGAACATCTCGGCGTCGATCCCGCAGCTCAAGGCCGCGATCAAGGAACTCCAGGCGCAGGGCTACGACCTGCCGGACTACCCCGACGAGCCGACGACCGACGACGAGCGCGACGCCCGCGCCCGCTACGACCGCACCAAGGGCAGCGCCGTGAACCCGGTGCTGCGCGAGGGCAACTCGGACCGTCGCGCGCCGCTCTCGGTGAAGAACTACGCCCGCAAGCACCCGCACCGCATGGGCGCGTGGTCGTCCGACTCGAAGACGAACGTCGTGACCATGGGCGTCGACGACTTCCGCTCGAACGAGCAGTCCTGGATCGCTCCGGCGGACGACGTCCTGACGATCGAGTTCGTCGGCACGGACGGCGAGACCACGGTCCTCAAGCAGTCGATCCCCGTCCTCGCGGGCGAGGTCGTCGACGGCACCGTGCTGCACGTCGCCGCGCTCGAGGCCTTCCTGCAGGACCAGATCGCCGCGGCGAAGGAGCAGGGCGTCCTGTTCTCGGTGCACCTCAAGGCCACGATGATGAAGGTCTCCGACCCGATCATCTTCGGCCACGTCATCCGCGCGTTCTTCCCGAGCGTCTTCGAGCGCTTCGGTGCCGACCTCGTCGCCGCGGGCCTCAACCCGAACGACGGCCTCGGCTCGATCCTCGCCGGCCTCGACGCCGTGCCGAACGGTGCGGAGATCAAGCGGGCCTTCGCGGACGGCATCGACGCCGGCCCCGAGCTCGCGATGGTCGACTCCGACAAGGGCATCACGAACCTGCACGTCCCGAGCGACGTCATCGTCGACGCCTCGATGCCGGCGATGATCCGCACCTCCGGTCACATGTGGGGCCCGGACGGCGACGAGCACGACACCCTCGCGGTCATCCCCGACTCGAGCTACGCCGGCATCTACCAGGTCGTCATCGACGACTGCCGCGCGAACGGCGCGTTCGACCCGGCCACCATGGGCTCGGTGCCGAACGTCGGCCTGATGGCGCAGAAGGCCGAGGAGTACGGCTCGCACGACAAGACGTTCGAGGTCCCGGCAGCGGGGCGCGTGCGCGTCGTCACGAGCGGCGGCGACACGGTCATCGAGCACGACGTCGAGGCTGGCGACATCTGGCGCGCCTGCCAGACCAAGGACGTCGCGATCCGCGACTGGGTGAAGCTCGCGGTCACCCGTGCGCGTGCCTCCGAGACCCCCGCCGTGTTCTGGCTCGACGAGACGCGTGCGCACGACGCGAACCTCATCGGCCTCGTCCGCACCTACCTCGGCGAGCAGGACACCGACGGGCTGCAGATCGAGATCCTCTCCCCCGAGGACGCCATGCGCTTCTCGCTCGAGCGCATCCGTCGCGGCGAGGACACCATCTCGGTCACGGGCAACGTCCTCCGCGACTACCTCACCGACCTCTTCCCGATCATGGAGCTCGGCACGTCGGCGAAGATGCTCTCCGTCGTCCCGCTGCTCGGCGGTGGCGGCCTGTTCGAGACCGGTGCCGGTGGTTCGGCGCCGAAGCACGTGCAGCAGCTCGTGCAGCAGAACTACCTGCGCTGGGACAGCCTCGGCGAGTTCCTGGCGCTCGCGGTCAGCCTCGAGCACCTCGCCGGTGTGACGGGCAACGAGCGGGCGAAGATCCTCGGCGAGACCCTCGACCGTGCCACCGGGACGTTCCTCGAGCAGGACAAGTCCCCCGGTCGCAAGCTCGGCTCGATCGACAACCGCGGCAGCCACTTCTACCTGGCGAAGTACTGGGCCGAGGAACTCGCGGCGCAGACCTCGGACACCGAGCTCGCGGCGGCCTTCGCGCAGATCGCGTCGACACTGGGCGAGCAGGAGGCCACCATCGTCGGTGAGCTGAACGGCGTGCAGGGGCACCCGGCGGACATCGGCGGGTACTACCGCCCCGACGACGCGAAGACGAGCGCCGTGATGCGCCCGTCCGCCACGTTGAACCAGGTCCTCGCGGCCCTGTAGCCGCGCTGACGACGGACGGGCGCGCCCCGCTCGGCGGCGACGCGAAGCGTCGCGCGGGGCGCGCCGACTGAGCCTGCGAGGGAGGGCGGTGCCAGCTGGCACCGTGCCTCCCGTCCGTCGTGTGGTGGCGACCACCGCGTCGTCATCGACCCGGCGGGCCGACCGCCAGCAGCGCCAGGAACACCAGGGCGACGGCCACGACACCGACGCCGATCGACACGGCGGGGCGGCGCACCACGAAGAAGAGCAGGCGGTCCCAGAACCCGGCGTGCCCCTCGGCCCCTCGGCGCCACGGGCCCTCGAGCATCCCGCGCCGGGCCACCGCGACCTCGAACGGCACGGTCGCGTACGGCACGACGGCACTCGCCCACCCGAGCACGAGCGCCCCGAACGACCACCGCTGGTTCACCGCGACCACGGTCGTGACGACGAGGTAGGCCAGGAACACGAACCCGTGCACCCCGCCGCCGATCCGCACGCCCCAGTCACCGGCGTCGAGTCCGTACTTCACCACCATCCCGGCGATGAGGAGCGTCCAGGTCACGAGTTCGGCCACCGCGGCGGCGCGGAACAGGGATCGGGGAGTCATGCCGACATCGTGACCGAGCCGGCCTGGAGAAGCCCCGACACTCCGGCGGTCGTATCGATTCGACGCCCGGGGAGGCTAGCGTGGGAGCCATGTCGACGCCGACCGAATCCCGTCCCCTGAACATCGTCGTCTGGAACGAGAACGTGCACGAGAGCCGGGGTGACGAGACCGTCATCGGGCACTACCCGGACGGCATGCACACCGTGATCGCCGCCGCGCTCCGCGAGCACCACCCCGAGGCGACCGTGAGCACCGCCACGCTGCAGGAGCCCGACCACGGCATCACCGCCGAGCGTCTCGCCACCACCGACGTGCTGTTCTGGTGGGGGCACGCCGCCCACGACGAGGTGAGCGACGCCGTGGTCGACCTGGTGGTCGAGGCCGTGCACGCCGGGATGGGCCTCGTGGTGCTGCACTCCGGGCACTACTCCAAGCCGTTCAAGCGCCTGATGGGCACGACGTGCTCCCTGAAGTGGCGCAACGACGGCGAGCGCGAACTCGTCTGGACCGTCGCGCCGGAGCACCCGATCGCCGCCGGTGTCCCGCACCCGATCGTCATCGAGCGGCAGGAGATGTACGGCGAGTACTTCGACATCCCGCGGCCAGACGAAGAAGTGTTCCTGTCGACCTTCGCCGGCGGTGAGGTCTTCCGCTCCGGCGTCGCCTACCGTCGTGGCCTCGGGAAGGTCTTCTACTTCTCCCCCGGCGACCAGGAGTACCCCGTGTACCACCATCCGGACATCCAGCGGGTGCTGTCGAACGCGGCGTCCTGGGCGGCGCCGGTGTCCGAGCGGCGCGAGCTCACCGCCGACCCCCACCCGCGGGACTGGTTCCTGGGCGAGGGTGCGGGTAGACAGGACGGGTGACCCACCTCGACGCCGCAGCGCACCGAACGGCAGTGGTCGAGGCGCTCGGCGTCCTCGGCAGCGGCCCCGAGGAACGCTTCGACCGCATCACCCGCATGACGCAGGAGGCCTTCGGCGTCCCGCTGACCTTCCTCAACCTCGTGCACGACGACCTCGTGACGGCGCAGTCCACGCAGGGCTGGCGGCAGGGCGGGAGTGCTCCGGCCGAGCAGGTCTTCTGCTCGACGACGGTCCTGACCGACGAACCGATGGTGGTGCCCGACGCGACGCTCGACCCGCGGTTCGCGCACCTCGCGGCGGTGACCGAGCAGGGCATCCGGTTCTACGCGGGCGCACCCCTGTCGATGCTCGACGGCACCCGGGTCGGCACGCTCTGCATCATGGACGCGAAGCCGCGCGAGCTGACCGCAGAGGACCTCGACCTGCTCCGGGACCTCGCGCGCTGGGCGGAGCGCGAACTCGGGCACACGATCGAGCGGGACCGGGTCCGGCGGGTCGTCGACGGCCTCGTCCCGGAGCCGGTGACGGTGCCCGGGTACCGTCTCGACACCCTGTCCGTCCCGCGGGAGGACTCGGGCGACGTCGGCGACTGGCGACTCGCGGCCGACGGTCGACTGCACCTCACGGTCGGTTCGGTCCCGGCGGCGGGACGCGCGTCCGCGCTCCTCGCGGCGGCGGTCCGTGCCGCGGTCATCGCGCGCACGGACGTCGCGATGGGAAAGGCGATCGTCGGCCTGGAGGCGCAGATCGCCGCCGACCTGTCGGCTGCGGACACCGTGGGGTCGCTCTTCCACCTCCGGCTCGACCCGACGTCGGGTCACGTCGACCACGGGGACGCCGGACACGGCCTCGCGGTGCTCCTGCACGCCGACGGCACGGCCGAGGCGCTGCGGTCGCACGACCTGCCGATCGGCCTGCAGCCGCAGACGGTCCCGCGCACGCCGGGATCCCTGGACCTCGCGCCCGGCGACCGGATCGTGCTGTGCACCGACGGGGTGCTGGCCGGGGTGGGGGACCTCGACGCCCTGGTCGAGCTGGCCAGGGCGACGACGGACGGAGCCGACCTGGTCGACCGCGTCCGTGCGGTCGCGACGGGTGGGACGCTCATCGTCCTCACCCGCGACTGAGCGGGTCGCGCCCGGCCGTCCCGCGCGGTCAGCGCCGAGCGGGCTTCGCGGTGAGCGACACGACGAGCAGGGTGGCGAGCATCCCGAAGCCGGCGAGCTCGATGCCCAGGCCGGCGAGCTGCCAGTAGGCGCTGCCCACCACCTGCGGCTGTGTGATCGACTCCGGCCACCAGGGGTCGATGAGCGGGAACGACCCGGGGAACGGGTCGAGGCCGAACACCACGAGTCCACCGATCAGCAGCACGACCCCGAGTGCCGCCATCGCTCCGCGGGACCGCCCGAGCATGTGCACGACGAGGGCCGCAGCGATGCCGGCGAGCCCGACGACGGCGATCAGGAACGCCAGCACGACGATCGTCTGGGGGGCGAGCGCGACCCAGTCCAGCACGGCGATCGGCAGCAGCAGCCACCGTCCCGCCCGTGCCCACCGTGCCGGGCTCCGCCATCCGTCCATGCCCGGAACGGTACGACAGGCCGCGTGGGAGAACCCCGGTGATCAGCCGGGAGTCCCCCTCGGTACGATTGCAGGATCATGGCGCAGGACGGTCGCACCCGGCAGCAGCGGGCAGTCGCCACCCGGGCTGCGATCATCGACGCGGCAGCGGGCGAGTTCGACGAGCGCGGGTACGTCGGCGCCTCGATGGACGCCGTCGCCGAGCGTGCCGGCCTGACGAAGGGCGCGCTCTACTTCCACTTCACGTCGAAGGCCGACCTCGCCGGCGCGGTGATCGCCCGGCAGCACGAGGTCTCCCGTGCGTACGGCGAGGCCGCGGCCGCCCGTGGGACCACCCCGCTCGAGGTCCTGATGTGGATGTCGCAGGGGCTCGCCTCGCAGATGGTCCACGAGGTCGTGGTGAGCGCCGGCATCCGGCTCTCCACCGAGGCAGCGACGGCGGACGTGGCCCGCCAGGACCCGTACACCGACTGGATCGCCGTGGTCACCGACCTCGTGCGCCGGGGCGTCGACGCCGGCGAGGTCGATCCCGCCTGGGACCCGGAGCTCGTCGGCCGCGTGGTGATCCCCGCGTACACGGGCGTGCAGACCGTGTCGGACGTGCTGGCCGACCGGACCGACCTGTACGAGCGGCTCCGCGAACTCTGGACCGTCCTGCTCGCCGCGATCGTCACCGACCGGGTGCGCCCGGAGATCCCGCGGCTCGTCGCGCTGATCGCGCCGACCACCCCGGGGGACTGACCTCGTCCGAGCGACGCGGGTCCCCCCATGGACACCCACGTCACCACTCCCCCCGAGGGTACCCAGCGGTCGGTTTCCGCTCTCGCCCCCGTTCACGGGGCTGTGCGCACGGGGCTCTGCGCACGGGTCCGGGCGCGGTCGCGCTAGCCTGACCCGATGGCCACCCCCGCTGCCGAGGTCGACGTCGACGTCCCGCTCGTCCGGGCGCTGCTCCGCGACCAGCACCCCGACCTGGCGGACCTCCCGCTCGAGCTCGTCGCGAACGGCTGGGACAACGTCATCGTCCGGCTCGGTGACCTGCTCGCGGTCCGGCTCCCCCGCCGTGCGGCGGCCGCCGAGCTGATCGAGCACGAGCAGCGGTGGTTGCCGGCGATCGCGCACCGGGTGGCGGCCGTCGTGCCCGTCCCCGATCCGGTCCGCACCGGACGCCCGGCCCTCGGGTACCCGTGGTCCTGGAGCGTCGTCCGCTGGCTGCCCGGGACGCCGGTGGGCGAGCGTGCGGCCGGGGTGCACGTGGCCGAGGCGCTCGCCGCGTTCGTCGAGCTGCTGCACGTCCCCGCGCCGGCCGACGCCCCCGTGAACCCGGTCCGCGCCGTGCCGCTCGCGACGCGCAGCGACAGCGTCCTGACGCGACTCGCGACGAAGGACGTGCCCCGGGCCGGAGAGCTGGCGGCAGTCTGGCGGGCCGCGGCGGCGCTGCCCGCGTACGCCGGGCCTCCCGTCTGGGTGCACGGCGACCTGCACCCGTTCAACGTGCTGGTCGAGGAGACGCCCGACGGCGACGGCCGCCTGGCGGCCGTCGTCGACTTCGGCGACGTCACGGCCGGCGACCCGGCGGTCGACCTGGCCACCGCCTGGCTGGTGCTCGACCGGGAGGCGCGGCGCACCTTCCGCGCGCACGTCACCGCCGACGACGACACCTGGGAACGGGCGCGTGGTTGGGCCGTGTCCATCGCCTCGGCGCTGCACCTGTCCGACGACCGCACGTTCCGTGCCGTCGCACGCCGGACGATCGACGCAGTGCTGGACGGCTGACTCCGCCCGGGGCTATCGTGACCGCACCAATCCGTGCACGTGAAGATCGGAGGGGCCGTCATGACCCTCGAGTTCCGCGTCCAGCACGACGTCGCCACCGACGCCTCTCCCGTCCCGTCCGCCCCCACCCGCACCGGTCTCCGCGGGCTCCTCGACCGGTACGCCGCGCGCCGGGCCGCATCCCGTGTGCGCCGCGCCGAGGTCCGGTTGCAGGAGCTCGGCGACCTCGAGCGGCTGCTGTCCGTCGCCCGCGGCGTCATCGAACGGGGGTGGATCCAGCACGCGTGGTTCGCCTACCTCGACGAACACGGGCGCATGCGCAAGGCATCGAGCGCCGCCGCGATGGACGTGCAGGGTCGCCCGCTCGTCGCCGCGTGCCTCGTCGGCTCGGTGGTCTCGGCCGCCGGGGGCCCGCACGCCGTGCACTCCCAGCAGGTCCAGCGTGCGCTCGACCTCGTCTGGCACGCCCTCGCCGTCGAGGAGGGGCAGCCGGTGCTCTGGTGCCCGGCCCCCGACGTCCGGATGGGACGGGTGCGCGACCTGACGAGCTGGAACGACGCGCCCTCCCGGAACTCGGGCGAGGTCGCCGGCCTCCTGCTCACCGCCGAACGCGTCGCCGTGCAGGAGTCGGAGCGCGTCCGACAGCGCGCGGTGGCACGATCGAGGGCATGAGCAGCGCCGACGCCGTCCCCGAGGTCCACCCCGCACCGGCGGGGCCGTCGCTGGCGTCCGGCGGCGGCTCGCTGTTGTCGGACGAGGGGTCGGCGCCGGTCCTCGACGCCGCCGTCCACAAGCGGACCCTCCACCGGTACCTGCAGAAGCACCGGGACGCGCTGCTCGCGAAGCTCGACGGCCTGGCCGAACGGCAGGCACGGTGGCCGGTGACGCCGACCGGGACGAACGTGCTCGGGCTGGTGAAGCACGTCGCCTCCGTGCAGGCCGGGTACTTCGGAGAGGTCTTCGGGCGCCCGCTGCCCGACCCGCCCGCCTGGCTCGAGTCGGAGGACGGCGACGACATGTACGCGACGCTCGACGAGACCCTGGACGACGTCGTCGCGTTCCACCACCGCAGCGCCGCGCACGCCGACGCCACCATCGAGGCGCTCGACCTCGACGCCCTCGGGGTCGTCCCCTGGTGGCCCGAGGACCGCCGCCAGGTGACGCTGCACCGGATCCTCGTGCACATGTCCTACGAGACGGCCCGGCACGCGGGACACGCGGACATCGTGCGCGAGATGCTCGACGGGCTGGCCGGCGACGGTGACGGCAACCTCGCCGAGAAGACCCCGGACGAGTGGGTCGAGTGGCGCGAGCAGCTCGTCGACATCGCCGAGCGGTCCGGCCTCCGAGGCATCGACGCATAGCCGACGACCGCTCGCGATCGTTACCGTTCTCCCAGACTGAGTCCCCCACACCCGGTTTGACCGGGTGTTTCCCACTGATCGGACGCTCAGGATCAGCCGGACCCGAAGATTTGCAGTTGTACAACCACCGGCAGCGCTGCGTAGGTTCGAACCCACTTGTGCCCCGACCCGTGGGCAGTTCGGCCGACCGGAGAGGAGCGCTTCCGCGTGTTCCAGTACATCGGGGAGCGGTGGGACCAGATCTGGTTCGCGTCGTGGCAGCACTTCTCACTGGTGGTCCAGTGCACGGTGCTCGCGACGCTCATCGCCGTGGTGCTCGCCACACTCGTCTACCGCAGCCCACGGCTCACGTCCGTCGCGAACGGGGTGTCGGCGATCGGCCTGACGCTGCCGTCCTTCGCCGTGATCGGTCTGCTCATCGTCCCGCTCGGGTTCGGCGTCGTGCCCTCGGTCGTGACGGTGGTGTTCTTCGCCACCCTGCCGATCCTCCGCAACGCGGTCGTCGGCCTCGCCGAGATCCCGCCGACGGTCGTCGAGTCCGCCCGGGGCATCGGCATGAGCCGCTTCCGGACCCTCGTCCAGGTCGAACTGCCGATGGCGTGGCCGATCATCCTCAGCGGCGTGCGGGTGTCGGCGCAGATGGTGATGGGCATCGCCGCGATCGCCGCGTACGCGCTCGGCCCCGGTCTCGGCGGCTTCATCTTCTCCGGGCTGTCCCGCCTCGGCGGCGCCAACGCCCTGTTCTCCGTGACGGTCGGGGTGGTGGGGGTCGTCCTGCTCGCCCTCGTCCTCGACCTGCTCCTCCTCGGCCTCGGCCGTCTGACCATCTCGAGAGGTATCCGTGTCCAGCACTGACTCCGCCACCACCACCGCCCCCGACGGGGACGTCACCGGCCGCAGCATCCTGCTCGACGAGGTCACCAAGCGGTACCCGGGCCAGACGAAGCCCGCGGTCGACGGCATCACGCTCGAGATCCCGGCGGGCAAGATCGTCATGCTCGTCGGCCCGTCCGGCTGCGGCAAGACGACCACGCTGAAGATGATCAACCGCCTCATCGAACCGACCGAGGGCCGCATCGTGGTCGGCGACGACGACGTCACGGGCATCGACGCCGACGAACTGCGTCGGCGCATGGGGTACGTGATCCAGGCCGGTGGGCTCTTCCCGCACATGACCGTCGCGGCGAACATCGCGATCGTCCCGAAGATGCTCGGCTGGTCGAAGGAGAAGATCGCGGCGCGCGTCGACGAGCTCCTCGACCTCGTCTCGCTCGACCCGGAGACCTACCGCGACCGCTTCCCCCGTGAGCTCTCCGGCGGCCAGCAGCAGCGCGTCGGCGTGGCCAGGGCCCTCGCCGCGGACCCGCCCGTCCTGCTCATGGACGAGCCGTTCGGTGCCGTCGACCCGATCACCCGGCAGCGCCTGCAGGACGAGCTCCTCCGCATCCAAGAGGAGCTGCACAAGACGATCGTCATCGTCAGCCACGACTTCGACGAGGCCGTGAAGCTCGGCGACTGGATCGTGATCTTCACCGAGGGCGCCCACATCGTGCAGTACGACACCCCGGAACGGATCCTCGCCGAGCCCGCGAACGAGTTCGTGGAGAACTTCATCGGGTCCGGCGCCGGCCTGAAGCAGCTCACGCTGAACCGGGTCCGCGACGTCGAGGTCGAGTCCGCGGTGACCTGCTCGGTGGGCGAGGAGACGAAGGCCGTCCTGCAACGCATGAACGAGGCCGGCGGCCACCAGCACGCCGTGGTCGTGGACCAGCGCCAGCGCCCGATCGGATGGCCGAGCAAGCGCCAGCTCGAGCGACTCACCCGCATTCCCGACGGCGTCGAACCGGACCTGCCCGTCGTGGGCGAGGCCGCGACCCTCAACGACGCGCTCGACACCATGCTCGTCTCCAGCGCCGGCGCTGCGCTCGTCACCGGACGTCGTGACGCGTTCCGCGGTGTCATCACCGTCGAGACCGTGATGGAGGCGATCACCCGGTCGCGTGCCGCCGCAGCCTCGGGCCAGGAGTACGCCCCGGTCGGAACCAACACGAACCCGATCGAGACGATGCCGTCGGCACCGGTGGCACCCACGATCGCGTCCAGTGGGGAGGAACTGTGAGCGCGGTCGCAGCCGGGCCCGCGACAGGCGCGCGCACGTCGTGGAAGGGTCTGCTCGTCCAGCCGGTCGCGATCCTGGTCGTGTTGGCGGCCTTCGCGGTCTGGCTCGCCACCGCGGAGCTGACCCCGACCGAGCGCACCACCCTCAACCCGGCCGACATCCTCGCGCTGACCGGCCAGCACCTCGTGTTGACCCTCGAGTCGACCGTCCTGGTGCTCGTCATCGGCATCCCGCTCGGCGTCCTGCTCACCCGCGGTCCGCTCCGGCGGGCGAGCGTGTACGTCCTCGCCGTCGCGAACTTCGGGCAGGCGGCACCCGCGGTCGGCCTCATCGTGCTGCTCGCGGCGTGGCTCGGCCTGAACTCGTGGTCGGCCGTCGTCGCCCTCGTGCTCTACGCCATCCTGCCGGTGCTCCGGAACACCATGATCGGCATCCAGAGCGTCGACTCCCGTCTGGTCGAGGCCGGTCGGGGCATGGGCATGACCGCGTTCAGCGTCCTGATGAAGGTCGAGCTGCCGCTGGCCGTCCCCGTGATGCTCTCCGGCATCCGGACGGCCCTCGTGCTGCTCGTCGGCACCGCCAGCCTCGCGACATTCGTCGGGGCCGGCGGCCTCGGACTGCTCATCACGACGGGCGTGAACCTGTTCCTGCCGAAGGTCCTCGTCTCCGGGGCGCTCCTCGTGGCACTCCTCGCCCTGTCCATCGACTGGCTCGGCCGCGTGGTCGAGACCGTCGCACGACCGAAGGGACTCCGATGACCCGCCGACTCCGCCGGACGGCCGCCGTCGTGGTGGCCGGTGCCACCGCCCTCGTCCTGGCGGGCTGCGGTCTGCAGCCCGCGACATCGTTCGTCCCCGCGGCGGACCCCGGTTCCATCAAGCGCATCGACGACCTGCCGGACGGCGCACACATCACGGTGACCTCGAAGAACTTCACCGAGCAGCTCGTGCTCGGGAAGATCGCCGTCCTCGCCGCGAAGGCCGCCGGGTTCGACGTCACCGACGAGACGAACGTGCCGGGCAGCGTCGCCGTCCGCGAGCTCATGACCTCGCACGGTGCGGACTTCACCTACGAGTACACGGGGACCGCCTGGCTGACCTTCATGGGGCACGCCGAGGGGATCCCGGACAAGACCGAGCAGTGGGAGGCGGTCAAGAAGGAGGACGCCGGCAACGGGCTCACCTGGCTGCAGCCCGCGCCGATGAACAACACCTACGCCTTCGCCGTCCGCGACGAGGCCGTGTCGGAGCTCGGGAACATCACGACCCTCTCCGACATCACGAAGCTCCCCATCGACCAGCGGACCTTCTGCGTCGAGTCGGAGTTCAACTCCCGTGCCGACGGCTTCAAGCCGATGCTCGAGAAGTACGGGCTCGAACTCGGTGGCTCCGGGGACAACGGCATCCCGACGAAGAACGTCAGCATCCTCGACACCGGCACCGTGTACACGGCGACCGACCGGGGCAAGTGCAACTTCGGCGAGGTCTTCACCACCGACGGCCGCATCAAGTCGCTGGGGCTCACCGTGCTCGAGGACGACAAGGGGTTCTTCCCGGCCTACAACGTCGCGCCGGTGCTCGACACGGCGACGCTGAAGGAGTACCCGCAGCTCGAGGACGTCTACGACCAGATCTCGCCGAAGCTGACCGACTCCGTCCTGCAGGAGCTGAACCGGCAGGTGGACGTCGAGGGCCGGGAACCGGCCGACGTCGCCTTCGACTGGATGGTCAAGGAGGGCTTCATCACGAAGCCGTGACGGCTCTCGACGTGGGGACACGACGGACTGGAGGCGCGGAGCCAGCTGGCACCGCGCCTCCAGTCCGTCCGTCCGCTACTGGGCCGTGATGCGGGCCGCGGTGTCGCGGATGGTCGCGACCACCTGCTCGCGGACCTCCTCGGGCTCCGACCCCTCGTGGCGTGCCGAACTGCGCAGCCCGGTCATGCACATGCCGAGCAGCATCTCGGCCGCCTGTGGGGTCGCCGCGTCGGGACCCCACGCCGGATCGCGTTCGAGGATCGTCCGCACCGCCCCGGTCATCGCCTCGGCCACCGTGGTCATCCGGGAGACCTGCCGGCGCATGAGCTGCGGGAAGCGCACGATGACCTCCTTCCGGGCGAGCCGCTCGTGCTCGTCGCCGAACGAGGAACCGAAGACCAGGAACGCCAGGTCGACCACGGCCCGCGCTGCCGGCTCCCCCGCGACCGTGGCCAGGTGCGCGTCGAGCGTCTCCGGCGTGAGGTCGAGTTCGGTGTGCCCGAGGACCGCGTCCTCCTTGCTCTCGAAGTAGTTGAAGAACGTCCGCGGTGAGACCTCGGCCCGCGCGGCGATCTGCTCGATCGTGGTGTGGTCGATGTCCTGTTCGAGCGCGAGGGAACGGGCCGCCTCGGCGATGCGGTGCCGGGTCTCGAGGCGTTTGCGGTCGCGGAGGCCCATCTCGGCGGCGGGCGCGGTGTCGGGCATGGCCCGACTGTAACCGGAACGTCACATCGTCTACAGCAAACGCAAACTTGCAGTCGTGCAGCGGACAGTACGGTTGGCGCATGACCACTCCCGTGCTCGAGGCGCGTGACCTCGCCAGGACCTACGGCCGCGGCGCGACGCGGTTCGATGCGCTCAAGGGGGTGTCCCTGCAGGTGAACCAGGGCGAGAGCCTCGCCATCGTCGGCAAGTCCGGCTCGGGCAAGTCGACCCTGATGCACCTGCTCGCCCTGCTCGACAAGCCGTCGGCCGGGCAGATCCTGCTCGACGGCACCGACGCCGCGACGCTGAGCGCCCGGCAGGTGAACCGCACGCGGAACAGCACGTTCGGGTTCGTCTTCCAGCAGTTCTTCCTCACGCCGAAGACCTCCGTGCTCGACAACGTCGTGCTGCCGTTGAAGATCGCCGGCGTCACCGGTGCCGAGCGGAAGCGCCGCGGCATGGCGGCGCTCGACGCCCTCGGCCTGGCCGACAAGGCGAAGAACGACGCGAACGACCTGTCCGGTGGGCAGAAGCAGCGGGTGGTCATCGCGCGTGCGCTCGTCGGCGAGCCGAGCGTGATCTTCGCGGACGAGCCGACCGGCAACCTCGACACGAACACCGGCCAGGTCGTCGAGGACATGCTCTTCGGGCTGCAGCGCGACCGCGGCATCACCCTCGTGGTCGTCACCCACGACGAGGAGCTCGCCGAACGCTGCGACCGGCGCGTCAACGTGCGCGACGGGCTCATCGTGGGCGGACCCGACGGCACACCCACCGCCGGCGCCGCCGTCGACCAGCAGGCCACGCACGGAAGGCACTCCGCATGAACTTCCTCGACCTGCTCCGCACCGCGGTCTCGAACACGTTCCGGTCGAAGCTGCGCACCACCCTCACCGTGATCGCGATCTTCATCGGTGCCTTCACCATCACGCTGACCTCGGCGATCGGCACCGGCGTCAGCAACTACATCGACACCCAGGTCGCCTCCATCGGTGACACCGGGTCCCTGACGATCACGAAGACCGTCGAGTCCAGCACCGACAGCGGTCCGGCGAAGTACGACCCGGACGAGTCGAGCCAGAGCGTCAACCGCGGCCCCGCGTCGTTCGCGTACCTGTCCCAGTCGGACGTCGACACGATCGAGGGCGTCTCCGGGATCCGGACCGTCCGCCCGGCGGTCGCGCTGAGCACGAAGTGGGTCGAGTACGACGGGAAGGGCAAGTACGTCGTCGACGTCGCGGCCAACGCCGGCGAGCTCGACGCCGACCTCGCCGCCGGCAAGCAGCTGGACGACGCGTCCTCCGCCGGCAACCAGGTGCTCCTGCCGACGAACTACCTGAAGAACCTCGGACTCGGCAGCGCGAAGGCGGCCGTGGGCAAGCAGCTCACCATCGCCGTCGACGACTACCAGGGCACGGAGCACACCCTGACCGCCACGGTCGTCGGCGTGCAGAACGAGTCGCTGTTCGGCGGTGGGGCCGGCGCCAACGCCACCCTGACCGACGCGATGCAGGCCGCCCAGGAGACCGGGAAGCCGTCCTCCATCGCCACGTCGTACGCCAGCGCGACGGCGACCCTCGAGTCCGGCGCGTCCGCGAGCACCGTGAAGAACGCCCTGTCGAAGGACGGCTACGCGGGCCAGACGATCCAGGACCAGCTCGGCCAGTTCCAGACCGTGATCAGCGGCATCGTCGGCGTCCTGAACGCCTTCGCCGTGATCGCGCTGGTCGCCGCCGGGTTCGGCATCATCAACACGCTGCTCATGAGCGTCCAGGAGCGCACCCGCGAGATCGGCCTGATGAAGGCCATGGGCATGGGCGGCGGCAAGGTCTACACGCTGTTCTCGCTCGAGGCCGTGTTCATCGGGTTCCTCGGCAGCGCGATCGGCGCAGGCGTGGCGATCCTGCTCGGCACCGGGATCTCGAACCTGCTCGCCGGCACCGTCCTGAAGGACCTGCCGGGCCTGCAGATCATGCAGTTCGCACCGTCGTCGGTGATCACGATCATCCTGGTCGTGATGTTCATCGCCTTCCTCGCCGGCACCCTGCCCGCCCGTCGGGCCGCCCGCCAGAACCCGATCGAGGCGCTCCGGTACGAGTAGGCGCTCGTGTGCCTAGTCTCTGAGGAGTGGCGGCGTTCGGACGGGACCTCGGGGACGGGTACACGCTCACCCTGCGCGACCTGACGACCGTCCGGCCGCTGCACGAACTGGTGGTGGCCAACGCCGAACGCCTGCGGGCGGCCGAACCGTGGGCGTGGCAGGAGCAGACCGTCGAGACGATCGGGCTGCACACCGAGCACCTGCTCGGCCAGTACGCGATGGACCGTGCGCTCCCCTGCGTCATCCGGCAGGACGACCGCATCGTCGGAGCCGCCTCGCTGGCCTTCGACCCGTACCTCGGGCAGGCGTCGCTCGGCTACTGGGTGGACGCCGGCCTGGAGGGACGGGGAGTCGTCCGCCGCGCCGCCACCGTCCTCGTCGGGGTGGCCCGGGCGCGGGGCGCCGCACGTGCCGAGATCCGGACGGCGGTCGACAACGTGCGCAGTCGGGGCCTCGCCGAGCGGCTCGGCTTCACGCACGAGGGCACCCTGCGGAGCGCGATGCCCCTCGGGCCGGTGCGGGTGGACGTCGCCGTGTACGGCCTGGTGCTCTGACGCGGTCGCGGTCGCGGGTCAGGAGCCCTGCGTCGCGCCCTGCCACACCGCGAACACGCCGCCGACGACGAGCAGTGCGAGCACGAGGATCCACACCGCCAGCGCGACGAGGTTGAGGAAGATCCCCCAGCCGGCACGCCCGCGTGCGAGCGGCTCGCGGCTGCGCGACGCGACGCCGAGGCAGAGCCCGACGATCGGCGCGACGAACGTCCATCCGGCGAGCAGGGAGCAGATGCCGAGGACGAGACTCGCCGTGCCCAGTCCGGTGCGGGGGGATTCCGAGTACGTGACCATGCACCCGACGCTACGGGCCCGTGGAAGGCGAGTCGTCCCTCCAGGGCGTGATCCGGGTCCACCTGCGGACGGATGGTCACCGGACGCCGGTATCGTCGACTGCATGGCCTTGTTCGGACGACGCAGCAAGCACGACGTGCGCGACCGACCCGTCAGCCAGGTCGAACTGAAGCGCGCCGTCGACGAGGGGTTCCTCATCGCGAAGGCCGCGGTCACCATCGCCGTCGGCAACCGGATCATCACGAACGCCCTCCGCGACGAGGGGTACTTCGACCACGCCCTGATCGCCGAGGTCGCGCGCGAGGAACTCCACCGCATGGCCGAGGAACAGCGCGGCGACGCTGCCCGGATGCGGGACATCCGGTCGAGGTCGAGCAAGCAGAAGGGTCGCTCCCGCCACCAGCACGACTACCGACGCGGCGACGACCTCAAGCTCCGCACGCGAGAGGCAACGTACGAGCAACTCGCCGAGATGCTCGACCGGCGTCGGGAGGACCAGGGCTTCGTGGACGGCATCGTCCTCGCGGCCCGGGCCCGCGCCTGGGACGACATCGGCACCACCGTCGTCGGGCGGCTCGGGTGGGCGCAGCGCCCCGCGGACGACTACGAGATCGGCCGGGACGACCGCCTGCAGCAGATGCTCGACGAGGACTTCGCGGCACTG
This sequence comes from Curtobacterium sp. 314Chir4.1, assembly GCF_900215175.1. Taxonomy (NCBI): domain Bacteria; kingdom Bacillati; phylum Actinomycetota; class Actinomycetes; order Micrococcales; family Microbacteriaceae; genus Curtobacterium; species Curtobacterium sp. 314Chir4.1. The sequence goes on along the minus strand of NZ_OCMI01000004.1, from coordinate 398,965 downwards.
CTCGCGGAGCACCCGGTCGGTGCGGGCACCCCGTCGGCCACCCCGGCGGACGCCGACGAGCCCGATGCTGCCGACGCCGGCGACGACGGGACGGACCCAGCGGACCCGGACGCGGCGCGCGCCTGACCCGGTCGCTCAGGGCCTGCCGCGAGACGCCGGCCCGGCCGCGAGACGCCGGCCCTGCCGCGAGACACCGCCGGAACCGGCGGTGTCTCGGCGCGGGCGCGGAGTCTCGGACGCGAGGCGGTGCCGGGCGTGACCGGGACGCCGTGCAGCCGGGGATCCCTAGGCTCGGGGACATGGTGGATGCGGTGGTCGTCGGGGCCGGACCGAACGGACTCGCGGCAGCGGTGACGCTCGCGCGTGCCGGGCTCAGCGTCGAGGTCGTCGAACGGAACGACACGATCGGCGGCGGTGCCCGGACGTCGGAGCTCACGCTGCCGGGGTTCCTGCACGACGTCTGCTCCGCGGTGCACCCGATGGCGCTGCAGTCCGAGTTCTTCCGACGCTTCCGGCTCGAGGACCGCATCGACCTCCGCCTGCCCGAGGTGCAGTACGGCCACCCGCTCGACGGGGGCCGTGCCGGGATCGCGTACCGGGACCTCGCGCGGACCGTCGACGAGCTCGGAGCCGACGGGCCGGCGTTCCACCAGCTCATGGCACCGCTCGCGAGGAACGCCGACGACGTCGCGGACTTCGCCACGGATGCCCTGCTGAACGTCCCTCGCCACCCCGTGAACGTCCTGCGCTTCGGCCTCCGCGCACTCGAGCAGGGGTCGCGCGCCTGGAACCTGCGCTTCCGCGAGGACGTGGCTCCCGCGATGGTCTCCGGCGTCGCTGCGCACTCCATCCAGCACATGCCGTCGCTCGCCACCGCGGCCGCAGCCCTCTCGCTCGGCGCGTACGCCCACGGGCGGGGGTGGCCGGTGCCGATCGGCGGGAGCCAGGCGATCGTCGACGCGCTCGCCGCGGACCTGGTCGCGCACGGCGGGCGGATCGAGACCGGCCGCGAGGTCCGATCCCTCGGCGACCTCACCCCGGCGAAGGCGGTGCTGTTCGACACGAGCGTGCCGGGCATGCTCCGGATCGCCGGGAAGCAGATCCCGAACCCGCGACGCGGTGCCCTCCGACGGTTCCGGTTCGGCAACGCGGCGGCCAAGGTCGACTTCGCCCTGTCGGACCCGGTGCCGTGGGCGAACGAGTCGCTCCGGAAGGCGGGAACCGTGCACATCGGCGGGACGCGTGCCGAGATCGCGGCTGCCGAGGGCGCCGTCGCGAACGGTCAGCACGCGGACCGGCCGTACGTCCTCGGTTCGGAGCCGACGGTCGTCGACCCGAGCCGGGCGCCGGAGGGCAAGCACGTGTTCTGGGCGTACGCGCACGTCCCCTCGGGTTCCGACGTGGACCAGACCGAGACCGTCACCCGACAGATCGAGCGGTTCGCACCGGGGTTCCGCGACACGGTCCTGCGGTCGAGCAGTCGCACGGCCCTGGACATGGCGGCGTACAACCCGAACTACGTCGGCGGCGACATCGCTGCCGGGGCCGCCAGCTTCTGGCAGCTCGTCAAGCGGCCGCTGCTGTCGTCCGATCCGTGGCGGATGGGCGGCGGCATGTACCTCTGCTCGGAAGCCTCCGCACCCGGTCCGGGCGTGCACGGCATGGCCGGCTGGCACGCGGCCAGGAGCGCGCTCCGCCACACGTTCGGGCTGCCCGAGCACGTCGATCTCGCACCGGAGGACTGACCAATGTCGAAGAACGTCCGCATCCTGCACTGCCGCCCGGAGGACGTCTTCGACGTGCTCGCCGATGGCTGGCTCTTCACGACCTGGGTGGTCGGGGCCTCGCGCATGCGTGGGCAGGACGCCGGCTGGCCCGCCGTCGGCACCCGCCTGCACCACTCGTTCGGCTCGTGGCCCGTCGTGATCGACGACGTCACGACGGTGCACGAGTGGGATCCGCCGCACCGGATGGTGATCCAGCCGCAGGGCTGGCCGCTCGGCGAGGCTCGCGTCGAGCTGACGGTCGAGGAGCACCGCCGCGGCTGCAAGGTCACCATCGTCGAGAACCCGATCGCCGGGCCGGGGTCGTGGGTACCGGGATTCCTGTTGCAACCGGTGCTCTGGGTACGGAACCGCGAGACGTTGCGACGGCTCGGGTGGGTCGCTGCGGGTCGCGCCGCGACCGACTGACGCCCCTGGCGGACTGGAGGCGCGGGGCGGGCCCGCACCGTGCCTCCAGTCCGACACCTGCCCGGTCCGTCGGCGGCTTCCGCCGCTAGTCAGCGCGGCTGAACTCGCTCGCCCGGCGGACCTGGTCATCCGTCAGGGCGACGCCCGTGTACCGCTCGAACTGGCGCGCTGCCTGCAGCGCGATCACCTCGGCACCGGTGATGACCTGCTTGCCCGCCGTGCGTCCGGCGAGGACGAGCGGGGTCTCCGACGGGAAGGCGACGACGTCGAACACCGTGTGCGCGGCCTCGATCCGGTCCTGTTCGAAGGCGAGTGCATCCTGTTGGTCGCCCCGCATGCCGAGCGGCGTGACGTTGACGACGACGTCGGCCGGCGATGCCTCGCGCTCGTCCGCCACCCAGTCGTAGCCGTACTGCGACGCGAGTGCCGGGCCGGTCTGCTCGTTGCGGGCGACGACCGTCAGCCGTTCGAAGCCCGCGCCCCGGAACGCCGCCGTGACCGCCTTCGCCATGCCACCGGAGCCGCGGAGCAGGACGCTCGACGTCGGGTCGACCGCGTGCGACGCGAGGAGCGACGCCACCGCTTCGTAGTCGGTGTTCGACGCCGTCAGCACGCCGTCGTCGTTCACCACCGTGTTGATCGACTCGATGGCCGCCGCGGACTCCTCGACGACGTCGACGAGCGGGATGATCGCCTCCTTGAAGGGCATCGAGACCGAGCACCCGCGGATGCCGAGCGCACGGATGCCGGTCACCGCGCCCGCGAGGTCGGTCGTCGTGAAGGCCTTGTAGGCGAAGTTCAGGCCGAGTTCGTCGTACAGGTAGTTGTGGAACCGGGTGCCGATGTTGCTCGGCCGGGCGGCGAGTGAGATGCAGACCTGCATGTCCTTGTTGAGGATGGGCATGGCCCCAGTCTCCCATCTCCGTGCCGATGGAGCGGTCCACCGTACGAGTTGTGGAAAGGGGTGGGGTTGTCCCCACCCCCGATACGGGAGTCCCCCGGATTCGATCCGGAACGCCGTGTCCGTACCGTCGACGTCATGAACACACTCATCCGCCCCCGCACCGGCCGCCTCCTCGCCGGAGTCTGCGCCGGCATCGCCGACCGCTTCGGCTGGTCCCGCACCTTCGTCCGCATCGCCTGGGTCATCCTGAGCTTCTTCCCCGGCCCGCTCTGGATCGCCTACGTCGTGCTCTGGATCCTCATGCCGAACCAGGGTTCGCGTCGCTGATCCCCCACCCGTCCGGACGGGTTAGTGTGGCGGGGTGCCGGTCTCCGTCTTCGATCTGTTCAGCATCGGGATCGGTCCGTCGAGTTCCCACACCGTCGGACCGATGCGCGCGGGCGCGGCCTTCGTGGCCCGTGCGACGCACGCCGCACGGACGGCCGGGACGCCGATCGCCACCGTCCGTGTCGACCTCTACGGGTCCCTGGCCTCCACCGGGCAGGGCCACGGGACGCTCGGCGCCGTCGTCGCGGGGCTGATGGGCTCCGACCCGGAGACGGTGGACCCCGATGCGATGGCTCGCGACCTCGCCGAGGTCGACGACACCGGGTCGCTCCGGCTCGCGGACGGGACCGCGGTCCCGTTCCGGCTCGCCGACATCGTGCTGCACCCCCTGACGATGCTCCCCCGCCACCCCAACGCCATGCGGCTCCGAGCAGCGGACGCGTCCGACGGGACGATCGCCGAGGAGACGTACTACTCGATCGGCGGCGGGTTCATCACGAGTGACACCGGCGGCGAGGTCGCCGAGGCCGCGATCCCCGTCGACGACGCCGTTCCGCACCCGTTCTCGAGCGGCGCCGAGCTCCTCGCCGCCTGCGCCGCCACCGGACTGCCGGTCAGCGGCGTCGCCCTCGCGAACGAGACCGCGACACGGGCACTCGAGGACGTCCGGGCCGGGCTCCTGCGCATCCACGACGTCATGGAGTCCTGCGTCGACCGGAGCGTCGAGCGTTCCGGCACGCTGCCCGGCGGACTCACCGTCCGGCGGCGTGCCGCGAACTGGTACGAGCAGCTCACCCGCGACGACCCCGAGCACGACCCGCTCTTCGCGATGGAGTGGGTGAACCTCATCGCGATGGCCGTCAACGAGGAGAACGCCACCGGTGGTCGCGTCGTCACCGCCCCCACGAACGGCGCCGCCGGCATCATCCCCGCGGTGCTGTACTACGCGCTCACGTACGTGCCGACCGTGACGCCCGACACCCGTGACGACGCCGTGGTCCGGTTCCTCCTGACCGCAGGCGCCGTCGGGTCGATCTACAAGGAGCGCGCATCGATCTCCGGCGCCGAGGTCGGGTGCCAGGGCGAGGTCGGATCAGCCGCGTCCATGGCAGCGGCCGGGCTCGCAGAAGTCCTCGGCGGGACCCCCGAGCAGGTCGAGAACGCGGCGGAGATCGCGATGGAGCACAACCTCGGGCTGACCTGCGACCCGATCGGTGGCCTGGTGCAGATCCCGTGCATCGAGCGGAACGCGATCGCGGCGAACAAGGCCATCAACGCCGCCCGGATGGCACTCCGCGGCGACGGGGTGCACCACGTGTCGCTCGACCAGGTCGTCGAGACGATGCGGCAGACGGGCGCCGACATGTCAACGAAGTACAAGGAGACCGCGATGGGCGGCCTCGCGGTGAACGTCCCGCTCTGCTGACCGCTTCGTCCCGGTCAGCCGTGCAGCAGCGTCAGGAGCCGTGCGGTCTCCGCGGCGATGGCGTCCCGGCCCGCGGACACGTACTTGCGGGGGTCGACGACGTCCGGGCGCTCGTCGAGCACCTCGCGCAGCGCCCGTGTGAACAGCCCGTTCAGGTGCGTGGAGATGTTGATCTTCGTCATCCCCGACTGCACGGCACCGCGGAGCTCGTCGTCCGACAGACCCGACGAGCCGTGCAGCACGAGCGGTACCGGAACGGTCGCGCGCAGCCGTCCGACGAGGTCCCGGTCCACCGATGCCTCCCGCGTCTGCATCGCGTGCGAGGTCCCCACCGCCACGGCGAGGGCATCGACCCCGGTGTCGGCGACGAACGCGGCCGCATCGTCCGGATCGGTCCGCACCCCGGGAGCGTGGACGCCGTCCTTCCCGCCGACCTCGCCGAGTTCGGCCTCGATCGCGACCCCGGCGTCGTGACAACGCCGCGCCAGCGCACGGGTCGCCTCGACGTTCGCGGCGAAGTCGAGGTGGGAGCCGTCGTACATGATCGAGTCCACGCCGAGCCCGACCCCGGCGAGCACCAGCTCGGGATCCTCGATGTGGTCCAGGTGCACGAGCACCTCGACGTCCGCGGCTCGGGCGATCGCCTGCGTCGCGGTCGTGATCGGAGCGAGGCCGCCGTGGTACCGGACGCAGTTCTCGCTGATCTGCAGGATGACCGGGAGCCCGGCGAGCTCGGCACCGGCGACGATCGCCTCGGCGTGCTCGAGGAGGACGACGTTGAAGGCCCCGACGCCGCGGTGGGCGGTGCGGGCGGTGTCCAGCAGGCCGGTGAGGGCGAGGTCGGTGATCATGCGGGGCTCCCGGTTCGGTCGTCGGACGGTGCTGGGTCGGTGTCTGTGTCGGTGCTCGTGAGGAACCGGCGGACGTCGTCGGGGTCGACCTCGCCGGCGACCGGACGGAGGACCGCCGCGGCTCCGAACGCGGCGGCGGTGCGGAGCGCGGACTCGTCGACGACGGGGCCGCTCGCATCGGTCGGCCGGGCTGCCAGTGCCGTGATGAGTCCGGCGGTCGCGGCGTCGCCGGCGCCCGTCGGGTTCCCGGTCACCCCCGCCACTGCCGGGACCTCGACGATGCTGTCGACCGTGTGCGCGGCGATCCCGTCCGCCCCGCGGGACACCACGACGACGGCGGCGCCCCGGCCGAGCAGCAGGAGCGCTCCGGTCCGTTCGTCCGTCGCGCCGGTGGCCTCGAGCAGTTCGCCGCGGTTCGGCTTGCAGACGGTCGCGCCCGCGGAGGCCGCGGCGAGGAGCGCGTCGCCCGAGCAGTCGACCAGGCTCAGGACGCCGCGGGCACGCGCGGCGGCGACCCAGGTGGCCACGACCGCCGGATCGGCGCCGCTCGGCAGCGATCCGGACACGACCAGCGCCGTGGGGCCGGCGGTGTCGAGCAACCACTCGACGGAGGCGGTCACGGCGTCCCACTCCGCTGCGGTCACGTGGGGCCCCGGTTCGCCGAACATCGTCGGGTGCTCGTGGTCGTCGACGACGGTCACGGTCGTGCGGGTCTCCCCCGTCACCGCGACGTCGGTGTGCGCGAGCCGGAGCTCGTCGAGGGCATCGGCCACCCATCGTCCGGCCGGACCGCCGAGTGGCAGGACGGCGTGGGTCTCGGTGCCCCCTGCGTCGAGGACCCGACCGACGTTGAGTCCCTTCCCGCCGGGGCGTCGCGCCACGTCGAGGACGCGTTGCGTCTCGCCGATCCGCTGTTCGGCGACGCGGTAGGTCACGTCCACCGCGGGGTTCGGGGTCACCACGACGATCACGGGACCACCACCGGCGTCGAGACGGCGTGGGTGTCATCGAGGACGACCAGGTCGGCCGGGGCGCCGACGGTGAGCGGGGCCGGCCGGCCGAGGAGCCGTGCGGGCCGGGTCGACGCCGCGGCGACGACCTCGGTCAGCGGCGTCCCGGAGTCGAGCAGGCGGCGGACGGCGTCGGCGACCGTGATGGTGCTCCCCGCGAGGGACGAGCCGTCGCGCAGCATCGCCACGCCGCCCCGCACCGACACGGCCGAGCCAGCGATCGTGTGGTCGCCGTCCGGGCAGCCCGTCGCGGACATGGCGTCGGACACCAGGACCATCCGGCCGGGCGCCGCGCGTCGGACGAGGTCCACGGCGACGGGATCGAGGTGGTGGCCGTCGACGATGCACTCGACGACGAGCCGGTCGTCCGTCAGCGCGACACCGACGGGGCCGGGTTCCCGGTGGTGCAGCGGTGGCATCCCGTTGAACAGGTGCGTGACCAGGGTCGCGCCGGCGTCGACCGCCCGGCGGGCCTGGTCGGCGGTGGCGTCGGTGTGCCCGATCGCGACGACGATGCCCTCGGTCACGAGCCGCTGGACGGTGTCGGGCGCTCCCGGGAGTTCCGGCGCGAGGGTGACGATCGCGAGCGCCCCGTCCGCCGCGTCGAGGTACCGGTCGACCTCGGTCGGCGTCGGCGGGTGCAGCAGGTCCGCCCGGTGCGCTCCTCGACGGGCGGGGCTGAGCCACGGCCCCTCGAGGTGCAGTCCGCCGATCGTGCCGTCGGCGACGAGCGGACGCAGTCGTCGGAGGGCGGCCACGGTGTCGTCGGGCGTGCCCGTCGCGATCGAGGCGACGAGCGTCGTCGTCCCGTGGGCGCGGTGGTGCGCGGCCGCGGCGGCGGCGTCGTCGGCGGTGCAGGCGGCGAAGTCGTGTCCGAGGGCGCCGTGCGCGTGCAGGTCCGCCATCCCCGGGACGATCGTGCCCGCCACGGTCGTCGCGGAGTCCGTGGTCGGCGGCGTCCCCGTCCCGACCGCGACCACGACACCGGACCGGGCGGCGGTCACGACACCGGACCGGTCGGCGGCGGCACCGGCGTCGTCCACGACCATCCAGGCGTCGCGGAGGTCGTCCGTCGCGGTCACGATGCGGTCGGCCCGGAGCAGGGTGGTCATGCGGCGACCCCGGTCCGCGCGACGCGATGTGCGAGCAGCCCGGCACCGATGGCGCCGGCCGCGTCGCCGTGGCGTGCGGGGACGAGCGTCGGGACGCGCAGCCCCGTGAGGCGTTCGGAGACGGCGGTGCGCAGCGGCTCGAACAGCAGTGCTCCGGACTCCGCCAGTCCCCCGCCGACGATGATCGTGTGGCAACCCGACACCACGGTGGTCCAGACCAGGGCGTCCGCGAGCACGTCGACGCACTCGTCCCACACGCTCGTGGCGACGGGGTCGCCGGCGCGGACGCGGAGCATCGCCTCGTGTGCCGAGGCCGATCCGGAGCGGCGGGCGACTCCCCCGGCCGAGGCGATCTCCTCGACCCGGTGTCCGGCGTGCGGACCGGCCGGGATCCGGACCTGACCGATCTCCCCGGCCCAGCCGCCACCCGAGACGACGGCGCCGTCGACCACCAGGGCACTCGCGAGTCCGGTGCCGACGGGGACGAACGCCACCGAACCGCGGGTCAGCGCGGTGTCGGCAGTCGTCGTCTCGGCCAGGGCGCCGGCGCGGACGTCGTGCCCGAACGCGAGCGGGACGTCGATGCCGCGACGGGCGAGTTCGGTCCGGACGCGGTCGCGCACCGGCAGGTCGCGCCAGCCGAGGTTCACGGAGAGCACGACCGTCCCGGCCCCGTCGTCCACGACACCGGGGGTGACGAGCCCGATCGCGTCGAGCGGACCCCGGTCGAGCGCGCGCGTCGCGAGGTCGGCCACCAGGTCCGCGAGCCGTGCGGCACCGGGGTCGTCCCGTGGCGTCGGCACCCGGGTCTCGTCGAGGACGAGTCCATCGGCACCGGTCAGCCGGGCCTTGGTGCCCGTGCCGCCGACGTCGACCCCGAGCACCGCGCCTGCGCCGGGCATCAGGTGAGGATGACCGAACGGGTGAGCGAGCGGGGGTTGTCAGGGTCGAGCCCACGGCCCTCGGCGAGGGCGACCGCGAAGCGGTGGACGACGACGAGCCCGGCGATAGGGTCGAGGTCGTGCGCGACGAACCGGGCGCCGGTGGCCTCGACCTCGGCGGCGAGCCCCTCCGGTGCGGCGCCGAGCGACCAGACGAGCCGTCCGGGCTGCGCGATCGCGATCGGCCCGTGCCGGTAGTCCATCGCCGGGTACGACTCTGCCCAGAACTGCGCGGCCTCACGCGTCTTGAGTGCGGCCTCGAAGGTCAGGCCGACGGCAGGTCCGCGCCCGACGAAGCTGACCTGCTCGGCGTCGAGGAGATCGTCGATCGGCAGTGCGAGTGCGATCTCGGCCTGCGCGGCGAGTGCGTCCACGTCGTCGCCGATCGACGCGCGCAGGAGCGCCAGGGTCGTCGTGGCGAACCGCGTCTGCACGACCGAGCGCTCGTCGGCGAACGGGAGTGCGACGACGTCGTCGGCCACCGCGGCGGCCGGGCTGTCCGGGACGGCGGTGATGAGCACGGTCCGCTGACCGGGCAGCGCCTGCAGGAGGTCGACGATCTCGGTGGTCGTGCCGGAACGGCTGATCGTGAGCACGCGGTCGTACTCGCGGCCGGTCGGGTACTCGGAGCCGGCGAAGGCGTCCGTGACCCCGAGCCCGGCCTGTTCACGGGCCACGGCGTAGCTCATGGCGATGAACCAGCTCGTGCCGCACCCGACGACCGCGACGCGCTCGCCGGGCTGGGGGAGCGCGTCGGCGAACGACGGCAGGAGCGCTGCGGCAGCACGCCAGGTCTCCGGTTGGGACGCCAGCTCTGCGCTCACGAAGGTGTCGGTCATGGGTGCCTTCCGGTCCGGTTCGATCCGGGTGATCGATGATCTGGAAGCGTAGCGAGCGATCGTGCGCGAGGGAAGCCCAAACCGTCATTTTCGCTCAACTCGACGGTGAGTGGTGCCCGTAGGATGGCCGTCATGACTCCGCAACAGCGGCTCAACGCCCTGCTCGAACTCGTGAGCGAACGCGGCAACGTGTCGATCGCCGAGATCGGGGAGATGCTCGGGATCTCGCCGGCGACCGCCCGCCGCGACCTCACGACCCTCGCGGACCAACGACTCGTCACCCGGACGCACGGCGGAGCGGCCGCGCTCGGGGCTGGCTACGAACTCCCCCTGCAGTACAAGATCGCCCGGCAGGCCGAGGCGAAGACCGCGATCGCCCGTGCGGCCACGCGACTCATCCAGCCAGGGGACACGGTCGGGCTCAACGGCGGGACCACCACGACCGAGGTCGCTCGTGAGCTCGGCAAGAGCGAACGCTTCACCCGGGCCGACGGTGAGTACGGCGTCACCATCGTCACGAACGCCCTGAACATCGGCTACGAGCTGTCCGTCCGCGCCAACGTGAAGATCGTGGTCACCGGTGGGGTCGCGCGGCGGCAGTCGTACGAGCTCGTCGGCCCGCTGGTCCGGGACACGCTCGACGAGTTCGCCCTGGACGTCGTCGTGCTCGGCGTCGACGGCCTCAGCGGCCAGTACGGCGCGACGACCATGCACGAGGGCGAGGCCGAGGTGAGCCGGCACTTCGCGTCCGTCGGGCGCCGGGTCATCGTGGTCGCGGACTCGACCAAGATCGAGCGTGCGACCTTCGCGCGCATCTGCCCGCTGGACCGCATCGACGTCCTGGTGACGGACCAGCCGGTCCCGTCGGCCTTCGCCGCGGACCTGGCCAGCGCCGGTGTGGAGCTCGTCGTCGCCGACTGAGCGCCCGCTGCACCAGGGGACTCGTCCTCTGTTCCCGGTGGACGACGTTTCCATCGTGTAAAACCCTCCGCGGTCTCCCCATGAGCGTTCGTTGAGCGCCTATTGTGCATTCATGATCGATTCGGCATCATGGGCGTCACAATCACGCAAGGGAGCGAGATGAGCATGGGTGACGCAGGGACGGCACGACCCCTCCGGGTCGGCATCGTCGGCATGGGACAGCGCGCGGCGATCGCCCGCCACGTGGCAGAGGCGGCTGCCGCCGCGACCGACCTGGAGGCACAGGTCGTCGCCGTCGCGGACGTCACCGACCAGGGACGCGAGCGAGCACGGGCCGAGTACCCGGACGCCGTCGTGGTCGCGCAGCACGGCGACCTGGTCGGTGCGGTGGACGCGGCGATCGTGACGACGCCGGACTGGACGCACGCCGCCATCGCGATCGACCTGCTCCGCGCGGGGATCGCGGTCTACCTCGAGAAGCCCCTGGCCATCACGGTCGAGGACGCCGACGCCGTGCTCAACACGGCAGCGGAGACCGGCACGCCCCTGTACGTCGGGCACAACTTCCGGCACGCCGCCGTCGTCCGGCTCATGCGCGAGATCGTCGACCGCGGCGAGATCGGCCAGGTCAAGGCCGTCTGGTGCCGCCACTTCGTCGGCAACGGCGGCGACTACTACTTCAAGGACTGGCACGCCGACCGCGCCAAGGTGAACTCCCTGCTCCTGCAGAAGGCCAGCCACGACCTCGACGTCATCCACGCCCTCGGCGGCGGGGACACCGCCCGCGTCGTCGGGATGGGATCGCTCTCGGTGTACGGCGACGTCACCGACCGACGCGATCGCAGCGGTGAGCTCATGGGGGACTGGTTCTCGCTCGACAACTGGCCGCCGCTCGAGCAGACCGGGCTGAACCCCGTCGTCGACGTCGAGGACGTCTCGATGGTGATGATGACGCTCGACAACGGCGTCCAGGCGAGCTACGAGCAGTGCCACTTCACCCCGGACTACTGGCGGAACTACACCGTCATCGGGACGGAGGGGCGCCTCGAGAACATCGGTGACACCGGCGGCGGTGTGGTGAAGGTCTGGACCCACCGTCGGGGCTGGGACGTCGCGGGGGACCGCGAGTACCCGATCGACGGCGTCGAGTCCGGTCACGCGGACGCCGACCTCGTCACCATGACCGAGTTCCTCCGCCACGTCGCCCTGGGGGAGCCCACGACGCTCTCGCCGATCGCGGCCCGTGCCGCCGTCGCCGCGGGAGCCCTCGCGACCCGTTCGCTCCGGAACGGTTCCGTCCCCATCGACGTCCCGCCGCTCCCTGCGGCGACGATCGCCCACTTCACCACCCCCACCCCGGCCGTCACCCGCTGACGGACTCGCGAAAGGACACCCGATGCCCGCAACCACCTCCGCGAAGGGCCGCGGCCGTCGCCGCGCGATCCTCGGCGCCGTCGCAGCGATCGGTGCCGCCGTGCTCCTCGCCGGCTGCAGCACCTCCTCCGGCGCCACCGGCTCCGGCAGCGACTACGAGAAGGCCGCCAAGGACACCAAGGCGACCCTGACGTACGCCGTCTGGGACGAGAACCAGGTCAAGGCGATCAAGGCGAACCTCGAGGGGTTCAACGAGGAGTACCCCGACATCAAGGTGAACGTCGACGTGACGCCGTTCGCGAGCTACTGGACGAAGCTGCAGACGCAGGGGTCGAGCGACACGCTCCCCGACCTGTTCTGGATGAACGGCCCGAACTTCCAGCTGTACGCGGCGAACGGCAAGCTCGCGCCGATCACCGGCGAGGTCAAGGCCGGCGCGATCGACCCCGCGAAGTACTCGTCCGCACTCAACGACCTGTACACGTACGACGAGACCCAGTACGGCGTCCCGAAGGACTTTGACACCATCGGCGTCTGGATGAACAAGGCGCTCTTCGAGAAGGCCGGGGTCGCCATGCCCTCGAAGGACTGGACCTGGGACGACTTCCAGAAGACCGGCGCCGAGCTCTCCGAGAAGCTCAAGGCCGACGGCGCGTACGGCGCGGCCGGTGGCATGGACGGCCAGACCACCTACTACGACACGATCTTCCAGGCCGGCGGCAGCGTCGTCGGTGACGACGGCACGAAGTCGATGTACGACACGAAGGCCTCCGAGGCCGGGCTGCAGTTCTGGACCGACCTCATCGCGTCCGGGGCGTCGCCGTCGATCAAGCAGCTGACCGACACCACCGCCGACCAGTGGTTCACCTCGGGCAAGCTCGCCATGTACCAGGGCGGCAGCTGGTTCCGTTCCGCGCTCACCGGCACCGACCTCGAGAAGGACGTCGTCGTCTACCCGCTGCCGAAGGGCAAGGAGCAGGCCACGGTCATCCACGGCGTCTCGAACGTGGTCTCCGCGAACACGAAGCACAAGGCCGCGGCCCAGGCACTGCAGGTGTACCTCGCCGGCAAGCAGGCCCAGCAGCAGCAGGGCGACATGGGCGCGGTGATCCCGGCCTACGACGGCACGCAGAGCGCCTTCACGAAGACGATGCCCGACGCCGACCTGCAGGTCTTCCTCGACGCGGTGGACTACGCCAAGCCGCTGCCCGTCTCGAAGAACACCGCCGCGTGGAACACCCTCGAGACGAACCTCCTGCCGAGTGCCTTCGACGGCTCCACGCCGGTCGACGACGTCGCGAAGGAGCTCGCGCAGAAGATGGACGCCGCCCTCGCCAAGGAGCAGTGACCCGAGTGACGATCCACACCGAGCGGCACCCCACCGCGAACACCCCGGCCCGGGCGCAACGCGCGTCCGGGCCGGGGGCCCCGGGGGCGGATCGCCCCGACGGCCGGTCGGACCACCGGCCCCGACGGACCGACGGCTTCTGGCCGTGGTTGTTCGTCCTCCCGCTGCTCGTCGGCGTGGGCACGTTCTACATCTGGCCGATCATCCAGACGTTCTGGTACTCGTTCACCACGTGGGGCGTCTTCGGCGGGGCCAGCTTCAGCGGTGTCGCCAACTACGTCCGGCTCGTCTCCGACCCGCAGCTGTACCAGTCCCTGCTCAACACGGTGATCTACACGGTCATCGTCCTGGCCGGCATCCCGATCGCGGTGTGGCTGGCGAGTCTGCTGAACACGCCGGGCCTCCGGTTCGCCCAGTTCTACCGGGTGCTCTTCTTCCTGCCGTACGTCGCCATGCCGGCCGCGATCGCGCTCGTCTGGCGGATCATGTTCAACGGCGACTACGGGATCGTGAACTGGTTCCTCGGACGCTTCGGCATCGACGGCCCGTACTGGATCTCGACGCCCGGGTTCGCCCTGGTCGCGGTGTCGCTCGTCGGGCTGTGGTCCTCGCTCGGCTTCTCGATGATCATCCTCGGCGCGGGCCTCAAGGACATCCCACCGGAGCTGTACGAGGCCGCCGAACTCGACGGCGCGGGCCGCTGGCGGCAGTTCCGTTCCGTCACGGTCCCGCTCCTGAGCCCGAGCATCTTCTTCGTGGTCATCGTCACGACGATCTCGAGCTTCCAGCTGTTCGACCTGCTCTACGCGATCCTCGGCAGCACGAACCCGGTGATCCCGAAGACGATGTCGCTCGTCTTCTACTTCTACAGCGCCGGGTTCATCGACAACGACAAGGGCTTCGCGGCCGCGATCGCCATGGTGATCTTCCTGCTCATCGGCATCGTCACGCTCGTGCAGTTCCGCGTCCAACGGAAGTGGGTGCAGGCATGACCGCAACCGTCACACCGCCACGGGCGGCACGCAGGCCCGGTCGTCGCGGCGGCAGCCAGTGGTGGATCCACGTCGTCCTCGGCGTCGGCGGGTTCCTGATGGCGTTCCCGTTCCTGTGGCAGATCATCATGTCGCTCTCCACCAACGCGCAGGTGCAGTCCGTCACGCCGACGTTCTGGCCGGGGGAGCTGCAGTGGCAGAACTACGCCCAGGTGTTCGAGCGCCTGCCGTTCCTCAGCCAACTCGGCACCTCGGTCATGGTGACCGTCATCCGCACCGTCGCCCAGATCCTGCTCTGCACCCTCGCCGGCTACGCCTTCGCCCGCATGCGGTTCCGCGGCCGTGCGATCCTGCTCGCGATCGTCCTGTCGATCCTGCTCGTCCCCTCGCAGGTGTACCTGATCTCGCAGTACCAGATCGTGCAGGGCCTCGGGTGGCTCGACACCCTGATGGGCATCGTGGCACCCGGTCTGTTCAGCGCCTTCGGCACGTTCCTCATGCGCACGGCGTTCCTCAACCTGCCGCCGGAGCTCGAGGAGGCCGCCCGGATGGACGGCGCGAACCCGTTCCAGACGTTCTGGCGGATCATGCTGCCGCTCGCCCGGCCGTCGATCAGCGTCCTGGCGATCACGACGGTGCTGTGGTCGTGGAACGAGCTGCTCTGGCCGCTGGTCGTGTCCACCCGTGCCGAGGACATGCCGCTCGCCGCCGGCCTCGCCACCCTGTCGGGTGACCGGACGATCGACTACCCGGTACTCATGGCCGCGAGCCTGATGGCGATGGCACCGGTGCTGATCATGTTCGTCGTGCTGCAGCGCCGGGTGATGGACGGCCTGGCCTCGTCGGGTCTCAAGTGACCGTCCTGGAGGCACGGCCCGCCTCCGTCGCGCTCCTCGCCGACGCGGTGGGTCGCCTCCAGGACCCGGGGACGCTCGCCGCGGAGCTCGCGGCGAGCGTCGCGGACGCACCGCCGGAGGATCGTGACGACCTCGCCCTGGCGGCGGTCCGAGCCGTGCTCCCGCGCACTGCCGCGTGGCTCACCGAGCACGGTGCGACCCCGGAGCAGGCGGCCGCGAGCATCGCCGACGTGGAGCGCAAACGTGACCGGTACGGCGTCGCGACAACGGGGTTGGACTGGTTCTGTGCCCTGGCGACCGCGCGCGTGGTGGCCGTGGGGCGCCTCCAGTTCGAACTCGGTGCGCACCTGCCGGACCGGACCTGCGCGTGGGGCGTGCACGTCCCCGAGACCGGGCCGTTGGACCCCGCCGCGTGCGAGCGGTCCTTCGCGGCCGCCTCGGAGCTGCTCCGTCGGCTCGCGCCGGAGCACGCGGCGTCCGTCTGGACCTGCCGCTCCTGGACGCTGGACCCGGGTCTCGCGGTCGCCCTCGGACCGGGATCGAACCTCGTCCGCTTCGCAGCCCGGTTCGTGCTGCTGCCGCCGGGGCCGGACGACGACGCCGAGGGCGATGCCAGCGTCGCGAAGTTCGTCTTCGGGACCGACCTCGAGGCCGCTCGCCGGGCGACGGCCACCGGCCGGGTCCAGCGGGCCGTGCTCGATCGCTGGCACGCAGGCGGGCACTGGACGGAGCGCACCGGGACCGCCCCGGTCGTGTGAGGCCGTCCGCGCCCAGCGCTCGCCGGGTACCGTCGCGCGCATGACCCAGCACGACCGCGACCACCTCGACGACGGCGTCGACATGTCCTTCGAAGAACGGCGGCAGGACACGTTCCGCCGCATGTCCGGATCCGACGAGCACGACGCCGACCCGCGCGTCGAGGTCTCCCGGGCCGAGGACGGCGACGTCCGCATCGACGTCGCGGACACCGCTGCCGTCCGTCCCGGTGGCGTGACCCGGAAGACGACCGACCAGTAGCGAGTGCTGTGCGTCCCGCGCGTCCGTGCAGGACGACCCTCCCGGCGCGGAGATCGTCGAACTCGACTCCTGAGCGCACGCGGGTGACGGTGGGGCACGGCATGATCGTTCCGTGCACCTCGTCCTCCGCCGCGTCGACGGCGGCGTCCTCGCGACGCCCCTGACCGACGCGGGGACCGCGCAGGGCGAGCCGATCCGGGTGGACGAGTCGCGCCTCCCGGCCTTCGTCGCGTCCCGCGACGCCCCCGATGTGCGCTGGGTGTGGGACGACACTGCGCGCTGGTACCCGGCCGTGCTCGCGGCCGGCGGCCGCGTCGGTCGCTGCACCGACCTGCGACTCTGCCGACGGATCCTGCGTGCGGCGCTCGCTGCACGGGGCTCCGCACTCGCCGCGGCGCCGGTCGACGCGTGGGACGCCCCCGCGCAGGAGCCCCGTGTCGTCCGTCCCACGCAGGCGCAGCTCTTCGACGACGCGCTGTTCCAGGTGGCCCCCGCCGACGACGCACTCGACCCGGTCGCGGAACTGCGTGCACAGCTCGACGCGGTCGCGACGTCGAGCGCGGCGGGTGCGCTGCGCCTGCTCCTCACGGCGGAGTCGGCCGGGGCGTTGGTTGCCGCGGAGATGCTGCACGCCGGGCTGCCGTGGCGTGCCGACGTGCACGAGCGCCTGCTCGAGGACGCCCTCGGGCCGCGGGTGCCGTACGGCGTGCGCCCCCGACGGCTCGAGGAGATCGCCGCGGTCGTCCGGGACCGTCTGGCGGACCCGTCGCTCAACCCGGACTCGCCCGGTGACGTCCTGAAGTCGCTGCGCCGCGCGGGTCTCATGGTGACGAGCACGCGGAAGTGGGAGCTGCAGGAGATCGAGCACCCGGTGATCGAACCGTTGCTCGAGTACAAACGGCTCGCGCGGCTGCTCACGGCCAACGGGTGGACCTGGCTCGACGAGTGGGTGCGGGACGGCCGGTTCCACCCGAAGTACCTGGTGGGCGGGGTCGTCACCGGGCGGTGGGCGGCCGACGGCGGGGGAGCGATGCAGCTGCCGAAGCTCGTCCGACCCGCGGTGGTCGCGGACGACGGGTGGAAGCTCGTCGTGGCCGACGCTGCGCAGCTGGAGCCCCGCGTGCTCGCGGCGATGTCCGGCGACCGGGCGATGGCGGCGGCGGGGGACGGGCGCGACCTGTACGACGGCGTGGTCGCCTCCGGGGCGGTCGAGAGCCGTCAGCAGGCGAAGGGCGCGATGCTCGGCGCGATGTACGGGGCGACCCAGGGCGAGGGCGGCCGGCTCGTGCCGCGACTCGCACGGGCGTTCCCGGACGCGATCCGGCTCGTTGAACGGGCTGCGCGGGCCGGTGAACGCGGTGAACCCGTGACGACACTGCTCGGACGGACGTCGCCGGTACCAGAGGCCTCCTGGTTCGAGGCGCGCAACCAGGCCTACACGGTGGAGGGGACCCCGGCGATGCAGCGTGCCGTGGAGTCGCGCGCGCGGAGCTGGGGGCGGTTCACCCGCAACTTCATCGTGCAGGGCACGGCCGCCGAGTGGGCGTTGGCGTGGATGGGGTCGCTGCGGTCGAGGCTCGCCGAACGGTTCCCGGGCCCGGTCACCGACGGGCCGCACCTGGTGTTCTTCGTGCACGACGAGATCGTCGTGCACACACCGGCCGAGCACGCCGACTGGGTGGCCGAGCAGGTCCGTGCGGCTGCCGCCGACGCCGGGCGCCTGCTGTTCCGTGACTTCCCGGTCGTCTTCCCCCTCTCGGTCGCGATCGTCGACGACTACGGCGCCGCGAAGGACTGATCGCTGCTCGACGGCTGCGCTGGCGCGGGCGCCCTCGGGTGTCGTCGGGCAGGGTGGTGCGATGCAGACCGATCGCTCCGAGGAGCCCGACCACCACGTCGGCGACGTCGACCTCACGACGTGGCGCACCCGTGCGGGACGGACCGGTGCCGATCGGTGGTCGGCGCTCGGTGACCGGTGGGGTGCGCTCCCGCTCCTGGTGCTGACACTCGCGATCGGCATCGGGGTCGCCGTCGTCGCGACCTGGGCGGCGTCCGAGGTCTACGACGCCGTGCGGGAAGCCGACGACGTCGCCGTGCTCGACCGTCCGGTGCTCGACTGGATGCTCACCCTTCGGTCACCGCTGGCCGACACCCTCGTGACGTGGTGGACCGACGTCGCGGGCACCATCGGGATGCCGATCGTGGCGCTGGGCTTCCTGGTGGGGTTCACGATCCAGCGTCGGGCGTGGACGCCGCTCGTGCTGCTCGTCGCGGCGAGCGGCGGATCGCTGCTCATGACGATCGCCGGCAAGGACCTCATCGGCCGAGCACGACCGCCGCTCACTGACGCGGTCCCGCCGTACGAGCACTCGCCGTCCTTCCCGTCCGGTCACACCCTCAACGCGACGGTCATCGTCGGCACGATCGTGTACCTCCTGCTGCTCCGGCAGTCGCGGCTCGTGACACGAGTGTGGACGATCATCGCCGGGACGGTGTTCGTCGTGTCGGTCGGCATCTCGCGGGTGTTCCTCGGGCACCACTGGCTCACCGACGTGCTCGCGGCGTGGGCGCTCGGGCTGGCGTGGCTCGCCCTGGTGATCACCGCGCACCGGCTCTACCTGACGGCGCTGCGTCGAGGTGCACGACCGGTGAAGCCGCTGCGCGACCGCCGCGCCGCCTGAAGAACAGGTCGGGCTCGATGAAGCACGAGAAGAGCCCCCGGCGGCAACCGGGGGCTCATCTCACCTCGTGAAGAGGTCAGTGGTCTGAGTTGCGGAGAAACTCGTACCGCACGGTGTCGAGTCTACGCGACCCTCCCGGCCATCCGGAAGGGGAGCTCGGACCGCGGTCTCCTGCCCTGGGAACGGAGGCCGACGATGGCGAAACACCGGCATCGTTGCGGCGAGCGCAGGACGTCCGTCCTCGTGCTCGAGGTACTCGGGCTGGCGACGGCGATCGTGACCCTCGTGGCCGCGATCCTGCAGCTGCTGGAGGTCCGCGGGGTGGTCGTGCCGAACGGTCGCGACCACCCCGTCCTCCCGAGTCCCGTCAGGCGCTCACGGTAGGTTGCCCCGCATGGAAGAACGGGTCTTCGGCGGTCGGTACCGCGTCACGGGCACGCTCGGGCACGGGGGCATGGCCTCCGTCTACCGCGCGGTCGACGAGCAGCTCGGCCGCGAGGTCGCCGTCAAGGTGTTCCGCATCGGGCCGGTCGACCACGGTGAACGGGCCCGTGCGGAAGCGGAGATCCAGACGCTGGCGGCCCTGCGCAGCCCCGCGCTCGTCACGCTCTACGACGCTGCACTGGACGACCTGGACGGCGACTCGTACCTCGTGATGGAGCTCGTCCCCGGGAGCGACCTCGCCACCCGGTTGCGCGAGGGCGTGTTGGACCGAGCGACGACCGCGCGCGTCGGGGCGCAGGTCGCGGACGGCCTCGCCGCAGTGCACGCGCAGGGGATCGTGCACCGTGACGTGAAGCCGGCGAACGTGCTCCTGGAGTCGGACGGGTCCCACGTGAAGCTCGCGGACTTCGGCATCGCCCTGCTCCGCGACGCTGCACGGGTCACCGGGACCGGCACGGTGATGGGCACGGCCGCGTACCTCGCTCCTGAGCAGGTCCTCGCGCAGGGCATCACGGGCAAGGCGGACGTCTACGCACTCGGGCTGGTGCTGCTCGAGTGCCTGACCGGGCGGCAGCCGTTCCCCGGGAGCGCCGTGGAGTCCGCCACCGCGCGGCTGACGCGCAGTCCGGAGATCGACCAGCACCTGCCCACCGCGTGGCGGACGCTCCTGCACGTGATGACGTCGCAGGACCCGGGGGACCGGCCCACCGCCGAGGAAGCCGCGCAGCGTCTGCGTGCGCTCCAGTACGACGACGCCGCGCCGGCCACGCAGCTGCTGCCCGGCGGTCCGGGAACCGTGACGCAGGCCGGCGGAGCGGCCGCGGCTGCCGCCGGAGCAGCTGCAGTCGGCGCCGCGGGAGCCGCCCACGCGGACGACGCGACGCGCGCGATGCCCGTGAGCAGTGCCTCCAGTGCGACGGACGGCGACGCCGACGCGACCCGCGTGCTGCAGTCGCAGCAGCCCGCATCCGACGACGTCGCGACCACCGTGCTCGGCGCCCAGCGCGGCGCACCCGGTGCTGGCGTCCCGCGCGGACCGGTGGCCGCGCCCCCGGCGCAGGTGCCCGACGAACCGAAGCGGCGCCGTCGGGGCCCGATCATCGCGGCGGTCGTCGTCGTGGTCCTCGTCCTGATCGGCATCGCGGTCGCGGTGTTCGCCCTGGGTGGCGACGACACCCCGGCGCCGACGGACTCGAGCACGCCGTCGACCTCCTCCGAGCCGGAGCAGCAACCCTCCGACGATCAGCAGCCGAGCGAGCCCGAGCAGCAGCCCAGCGGGCCGGAGCAGCAGCCGAGCGCGCCGGAGCAGCAGCCGAGCGAGCCGGAGCAGCAGCCGAGCGAGCCCGAGCAGCAGCCGAGCGAGCCGGAGCAGCCCGAACAGCCGAGCAACCCAGCGGACGACCCGTCGGTGGGCCCGCAGCCGAGTGCTCCGGTCAGCAACCCGGTGCAGGACCCCCAGAGCGGCACGGACACCGGTTCGGCGGCGGACATCAGCCAGCCGGGCAACTCCGGGAACGCTCCGGGGCACGCCGGGTCGCACGGCTGACACGCCGGAGGTTTTCATCCAGACACTGGAGCAAATAGGCTGACGGTGTGCGAGAGCTGCAACGGAGCGGTGGGCCGACGACGGCCGTCGCGGCCAGGAACCAGGCCGGATTCGAGTCCCCCGAGGGGTACCTCGTTGAACGCGGAGCGCGGGAGACGACCGTCACGGCGATCGTGCCCGGCTTCGACGGACGGACGATCGAGGTCGGGCAGGAGCTCTCCTGGGTCTGGTTCCCGGAGCGCACGCTGCCCGAGGGCGCGTCCGAACCGACCGAAGCCGACCTCCCGCACTTCTGGGACGCGACGGCGTTCTCGCTCGACGTCGTCTTCGACGACGGCTCCCGACTGAGCGACGGCGCGGGCCCGGCACGTGACCAGTACGGTGACACGCTCACGCCTGCAGGACAGGACGCGGCACGCAAGCAGTGGGTCGACCAGTGGAACCGCCGAGCAGTGGACCTCACGCCGTTCGCGGGTCGCGTCGTGGACCGCCTGGAGGCACGGCTCGGCTCCGCCCCGCAGCACACGCCGGACGACGGGGAGCGTCCGGTACTGCGCGGCTGGCTCGACGCCGTCCGCATCGAGGCCGCACGCCCGGCCCCCACGACCCCGCTCGGCCACGTCCGCACCACCCGCGGCACGCAGGCGTCGTCCCGGTTCTCCCGCGGCAACAACGCCCCGCTCGTCGGGATCCCACACGGTGGCGTGTTCGGCCTGCCGATGACCGACGCCTCGAGCAACCGGTGGCCGTACGCGTACCAGGAGCACGACCGGGTCGACGGGTCGGGTCGACTGCGTCCCGCGATCCAGGCCTTCGCGACGAGTCACATCCCGTCGCCGTGGATGGGGGACCGCGGGGTGTTCCAGGTCATGCCGTCCCCGCTCGAGACCCCCGATCCGGACCGCGCAGCGCGCGCGCTCGGGTTCGACCACGACCACGAGCACGACGGGCCGCACCGCTACCGCGTCGACCTCGACGGCGGCGTCACAGCGGAGATGACCGCGGGGGAGTTCGCCCTCGGTTTCCGGTTCGCGGGCGCGCGCAGCATCGTGCTCGACCACCACGGCCGGGTGTCGGACGTCACCGTGACGGTCACCGACGGCACAGCCGTCGTCGAGGCCGTCCTCGACGACCGGCCCGGGACGCCGCCCCACTTCGTGCACGTCCGGGTCCCCGGGGTGACGGCCGACCACACCACCGTCGGCGACCGCGAGCTGCGGGGCTGGCTGTCGGTGACCGGCGACACCGACGTCCTGCTCGGCATCTCGACGGTGTCGTTCGCGGACGCCCGGGCGAACCTCGACGCCGCGGGCACGTTCGACGCGATGCGCGCCCGTGCCGAGGAGCTCTGGACGGAGAAGCTCGCCACGCTCTCCGTCGACGGCGCGACCCCCGACCAGCTGACGAGCCTGTACTCGGGGCTGTACCGCCTGTTCCTCTACCCGAACCGGGCCGGCGAGACCGCGCTCACCGGGACGCCGCACCACCGCTCCCCGTACGGCGCCGTGCAGGCCCAACCGATCCGGGACGAACCGGGGCCCGAGGTCGTCGAGGGGCCGTTCACCACCACGAACGGGTTCTGGGACACCTACCGGACCGCCTGGCCCCTGCTCGCGCTGCTCACCCCGGACACGGCGGGCGAGCTCGCGCAGGGCTTCGTCGAGCACCACCACGACGGCGGGTGGACGCCGCGGTGGAGTGCCCCCGGTGCCGAGGACTGCATGACCGGGACCACGAGCGACACCGTCTTCGCGGACCTGGCGGTGAAGGGCGTCACCGGGTTCGACCTGACGGAGGCGTACCGGAGCGCACTGCGCAACGCGACCGTCCCGCCGCGGGACGAGCGTGTCGGACGCAAGGGGAGCCTTCCGGGGGCCTTCCGGGGCCACGTCGACACCGGGACCAGCGAAGGCATGTCCTGGACCCTCGACGCGGCCATCAACGACTGGGGTCTCGCCGTGATGGCGGGTCTGCTCGCCTCGCGCGCCGAGACGCCGGTCGACCTCGCACGGTACGAAGCCGAAGCGGAGTGGTTCGCACGACGCTCCCTGCAGTACCGGAACGTCTTCGACTCCGAACGCGGCTTCTTCATCGGCCGGGACCCCGACGGTTCGTGGCGGGTCGGAACCGAGTTCGACCCCGGGGACTGGGGCGACGACTACACCGAGACGAACGCGTGGGGTACTGCCTTCACCGCGCCGCACGACGGTGCCGGGGTGGTCGACCTGCACGGCGGCCCGGAACGGTTCGACGCGGCGGTCGACGCGTTCTTCGCGACCCCCGAGACCGGCGCGACCGCGCACGCCGGCTCGTACGGCTTCCCGATCCACGAGATGACCGAGGCCCGAGACGTCCGGATGGGCATGCTCGGGCTCTCCAACCAGCCCGCGCACCACATCCCCTTCTTCCCGATGTTCACCGGGCGCCACGACGACGCTCACCGGATCGTCCGGGACTGCCTCGAGCGCCTGTTCGTCGGATCCGACCTCGGCCAGGGCTACCCCGGCGACGAGGACAACGGCGAGATGAGCGCCTGGTACGTCTTCGCGACGATCGGCCTGTACCCGCTGGCACCCTCGACGGGTTCCTACGTGCTCGTGCCGCCGTCGGTCCGGAGGACGGTGCTGCAGCAGCCGGGAGGCACGTCCACCGTCATCGAGGTCGCCGCCGGTTCCGCAGGCGCGTACGTCGCGTCGGTGACGGTCGACGGCTCGCCCTGGACGTCGGTCAGCATCCCGCACGCGGTGGTCGTGTCGGCGTCGCACATCGTCTTCACGCTGTCGTCCGAGCCGCAGGGCTGGGCGTCGGACACCCGCCCGGTGTCCGCGTCCGACGTGCACGGGTACCGGGACACCCCGGTCGACCTGCTGCCCGTGGGGCTCGCACCGCTCAGCGACGACACCGGTCGGACGGTCACGGCGCTGGCCGCTGGGACGTCGGTCTCGTTCGAGGTCGCAGCGGTCCCCACGTCGCTCTACACGGTCACCGCGTCCGAACCCGGCGTCTACTCGTGGGACGCGTCGCTCGGGGACACCCGCGTCGCCGTGCAGGACGCGGTGTTCGACTGGGCTGGGCAGACCCGGGTGTTCCGGATGCAGGGGACCGGCACCGCGTTCTCGCTCTCCGCGGTGTCCGACCTGCCGCTCACGCAGCTCGAACTGATCGCGGCGGACACCCCGGAGGGCTGATCGCGCGTTCTCCGGAGGCTCTTGGGCGATTGCCAACCGCGTCGGGCATGCTCGGGCGCATGTCGATCGCGAACTCCTGGGACCCGTCCGGTGGCCGTGCCATCCCCGAGGACCAGGTGAAGGAAGACGGGCTGGAGCTCGACGAGGACTCGGCGATGCTCGGGATCTCGTTCGACGTCGTCGGTGGGGCGTCCGCCGATCCCGCCGCGGTCTCGCCCGTGGACGTCAGCGTGCCGAGCGCCCCGAGTTCCGCCGACTGACCGGGGTCGTTCGACGAAGCGTCACCGACGGTGCGGCTGTTGCAGGCCCTCGAGCAGGTCAGGGTGGCGGTCGAGATGGTGACGGAGCCCAACCGAGAACGACGTGTCCGAGCGGATCCCGTCGACGAGCCACTCCAACGTGACGATCAGCCCCCAGATCGTCTGTCGGTAGATCGACCGGTCCGGGTCGACCTGGAGCGCGCGTGGTACCTGGAGCGGGATCGTCGGCAACCTGTTCCACAGCCGGCCGTGGTGCGCGCAGGTGTTGCGGAGCACCACGAGTGCTCGCAGGGCTGATTCTGTGCGGGCAGGATCCAGGCGGAACGACTTCGCGACCTGCCAACGAACGTCATCGTTGCCACAGAGCCGGTACACCTTCGAGACTGTGCCGAAGCTCAAGGCCTCGACGGCCGCCCAGATCGGCACGGCAGTGTCTCGTCGGAGGTGGTGGGCGATGAAGTCCTCCCGGGACCGTCCCAGCTCTCTCCGCAGCTCTGCGAGGAGCTCGTCACGGAGTTCGACCGTCGCCTGGCCTCGCCGGCCGCGTTCATCAGAGTAGAAGTCTCGATCCAGGTACGCGGACGGTGACGCGAGCGTCGCGAGGGCGTACGCCAGTCTCGACCGGAATGCGATCTCCAGATCGGCGAGTCCTGCTCCGACGATGCGCCGGAGTTCGCGGTCGAAGGAGTAGACGCGCTCGATCGCATCGACGGAGGCGTCCGGCCGAAACGAATCGTCTCCGGCCTGCGGCGCACGCTGGAAGTAGCGCCAGTAGCCCGACAGACGGTAGTAGTTGTGGCTCATCAGGAGTCGGACGAGCCGCACGCGCTCGGACTCACTGACGGGAAGTCCGCGGGACGCGAGCAGCTGGAGCTGCTCACTGATGCTTCGGGCGGGCTTCGACACAGGCCGATCCTGCCACTGATGTATCAGTGCAAGAAAAAGCCCCGCCGGTCTTGGGGAAGCGTGCGCTCGAGCCCTGGCGGGGTCTGTTGGTCCCAGGGTACCCGGAGACCGCACCTCCGAACAACCGCTGGCGCCCTCTCACGCACGGGAGGGCTGCGCTTCTGCCCCGACGTCCGGGAGGCGGTACTTGAACCCGACGTGCGAGCCCGTGAACCCGAGCCGCTCGTAGAACCGGTGCGCTTCCGTCCGGTCGGCGTCGGACGTCAACTGCACGAGTGGCGTCCCGAGCTCCCGTGCCGCGACGTCGATCACCCACCGCATCACCGCGCTGCCGATCCCGCCTGAGCGCACGGCACTGCTCACCCGGACGGCCTCGACGAGCAACCGGGCCGATCCACGCCGGGCCATCCCGGGGATCCGCGTGAGCTGCAGTGTGCCGACGACGACGTCGCGCTCGTCCGTCACGACGAGGAGCGCGTTCGCCGGGTCCTCGACGACCGCCCGGAGCGCAGCAGCGTACAGCGGCTCGTCCTCGGGCGCGGCGACGTCCCCGCGTGCTGCGCTGATCGGGTCGTCCGACAGCAGTGCCATCAGGGCGTCGAGATCGTCTGGCGAGGCGTCCCGGACGGTCACAGCGCCGGATCGGGCGACGAGGGTGGCGGGCAGGGTGAGGTCGTGGAGCACGAGTCCCACCCTGCCCAATCCGCTCAGGGAACGGTGTGCCCCGCGGCGGTGAACACGCGGTACCACTCCTCGCGCGAGAGCACCACGTCCGACCCTGCTGCCGAGTCCCGGACGCGCTGCGGGTTCGTCGTGCCGAGGACGACCTGGAAGTGGGCCGGGTGCCGGGTGATCCACGCCACGGCGATGCCCGTCGGGGTGACCCCGTGCGCTGCCGCGAGCTCGTCGAGCACGTCGTTCA
The DNA here is from genome assembly GCF_900215175.1 of Curtobacterium sp. 314Chir4.1. Lineage (NCBI taxonomy): Bacteria > Bacillati > Actinomycetota > Actinomycetes > Micrococcales > Microbacteriaceae > Curtobacterium > Curtobacterium sp. 314Chir4.1. The sequence continues at coordinate 372,907 of NZ_OCMI01000004.1, read as the reverse complement.
GCTCGGCGTAGTGCTCGCGGTCGCCGAGGAAGACGCCGTCGAAGAAGCCCTTCTGGAACGGCGACCATGCCTGCAGCGTGACGTCGTTGCTGCGCGAGTAGTTGAGGATGTCGTTGTCGCGGTCGATCGACTGGTCGAGACCGCCCATGTTCGCCGTGACGCCCTGCGAGATGACGTTCGCGTGCGTGATGCTCAGCTGCACCTGGTTGAACGCGAGCGGCTGCAGGACGTGATTCTTGAGCAGCTCGACCTGGCCGGGGGTGTGGTTCGAGACGCCGAAGTGGTGCACCTTGCCGGCGGCGTGCAGTTCGTCGAAGGCCTTCGCGACTTCTTCCGGCTCGACGAGCGCATCGGGCCGGTGCAGGAGCAGGACGTCGATGAAGTCGGTGCGGAGCGCGGCCAGCGACTCGTCGACCGATTCGATGATGTGCTCGTACGAGAAGTCGAAGTACGCGCCGTTCGCGGTCGGGCGGATGCCGACCTTGGTCTGCAGCACGATCTCCGCGCGCTCGGACGGCGACAGGGTGACGGCCGAGCCGAACCGCTCCTCGCAGCCGTGCCACCCGCCGTAGACCGCGGCGTGGTCGAACATCGTCACGCCGGCGTCGCGCGAGGCGGCGTAGAGCGCACGGATGTCCTCGTCGCTCATGTCGTTGATCCGCATCAGGCCGACGATGACGTCGGAGGCGGTGAGGTCCGTCTGTGGCAACTCCAGTGTCTTCACGCCCTCGATCCTGCCACCGGCACCGCCGGACAGGCAGGCCCTGCCCGTACCCGCCAGGACCTACGGCAGCAGGACGGCGACGACGCCGGACCCGTCGGCCCAGGTGCCCGTCAGGGTCGCTCCAGCGGGCAGGACGGCGCCGACGACCCGTGCGATGACGAGGGACCCGTGATCGGTGTCGATCTCGGTCGTGTCGTCAGCGGTGCGCACGACGACCGAGGACACCGTCGGCGAGTCCGGTGCGGTGCCGCTGCCGATCGCCGTGCCCTCCTTCTCCCACGTTCCCGGGGCGCCGTCCCGGGTGAGTTCGGCCTCGTGGCCGCCGGTCGCGATCGCGCGGCGCAGGACGTCGGCGTACACGGGGTCGCCCGCGGCGTCGTACACCCAGCGGCGTCCGAGGACGGAGTGGTCCATCTCGGTGACGAGGAAGTCCTCGGCACCGGCCAGCGGCGCCCCACGGTAGGTCAGGGGAGCGTGCAGCGTGCGTCCGTCGGGCGTCCGCACCAGGATCGTCTCGACGCCGACGTCCCCCTCGGGGTCGTCGAACCGGAACTTCCCCGCGATGGTGAGGTCCTCGCCGTCGGTCACCCCGCTCCACTGCTGCGTGGGCAACCAGGCGGCGAGCGCCTCGGCCTTCTGCGGACGGAGTTCTGCCTGGTGGATGACGGCCATGTACCGACCGTACCGATGGTCAGTGCACGGAGAACCCGCCGTCGACCGCGATCGACTGCCCGGTGACGTACGCCGACCCGTCCCCGGCGAGGAACACCGCGGCGGCGGCGAAGTCCGACGCGAGTCCGTTCCGCCCGACCAGGGTCCGCGCCGCGAGGGCGGCGACCGTCGCGGGGTCGGCGCTGAGCCGCCGGTTCAGCGGCGTCTGCACGAAACCCGGGACGAGGACGTTGGAGGTGACCCCCTGCCCGGACCAGGCCTCTGCTTGGGACCGGGCCAGTGCCTCCAGGCCGGCCTTGGAGACCCCGTACGCACCGCTGGCTGCGAAGGGGCGGTGGGCCTGCTGCGAGCTGATGCTGATGATGCGGCCGTGGCCGCGCGCCGCCATGCCGGGCGCGAGCCGCTGCCCCAGGACGAACGGTGCGTCGAGGTTCACCGCCATCGTGGCGTCCCAGGTGTCCTCGTCGAGTTCGGGCATCGGTGGGCGGAGGTTGATCCCCGCCGAGTTCACGAGGACGTCGACGGCCCCGGCGGCGTCGGCGAGCGCGTGGGCTCCGGCTCGGGAGGACAGGTCGGCGACGATGCCGTCGGCCGATCCGCCGGAGCCTCGGATCGCGGCGACCGTGTCGTCGATCGTCGCGGCGGTGCGGGCCGCGACGAGCACGTGTGCACCGGCGTCGGCGAGGGCGGACGCGATGGCCCGACCGATCCCGGAACTCCCGCCGGTGACCAGCGCGGTGCGACCGTCGAGTCCGAAGAGCTGCTGCAGCGACATCCGGTCAGGCTACCGACGCCCGTACGCTGGTCACCGTGCGCGACGACCTCCTGCCCGTGCTCGCCTGCCCCGTCTGCGCCGAGCCCCTCGGCCGTGTCGACGGCGGCCAGGTCGGCTGCGCCGCGGGTCACCGCTTCGACGAGGCGAAGCAGGGCCACCTGACGCTGCTGCCGGCGAGACGGCGGGCGCTGACCGCGGACACCCCGGAGATGGTCGACGCGCGGCTGCGCTTCCTGGGTCGCGGCCACTACGCGCCCGTCGAGCGGGCGCTCGCCGCGGTGGTCGCGTCGGTGGACGCGCCTGGCGTCGTCCTCGACGTCGGGTCGGGACCGGGCACCTACCTCGCGCACGTGCTGACAGCAGACGACGTTCCTGCCTGGGCCCACGCCGCCGGTCCCGGCGCGACGCGGCAGCGGCGGGCCGGCCGTGCCGGTGGGGAGAGGCTCGGGGTGGCGTTGGACCTGTCGGCCGTCGCGATCCGGCGAGCGGCTCGGGCACACGAGCGTGCGGGGGCCGTGGTCGGGGACGTGACCGAGCGCCTCCCGGTCGTCGACGGCGCGGCCGCCGTCGTGCTCGACGTCTTCGCCCCGCGGAACCAGACCGAGTACGCACGCGTGCTGCACCCCGACGGTGTGCTCGCGGTGGTGACCCCGCGGACCGGGCACCTGGCCGAGCTCGCGGACGCCACGATCTCGGTGGACCCGGAGAAGGAACGGCGTCTGCACGACTCCCTGACGCCGGCGTTCGTGCTGCGGTCGTCGGAGGACCTCACCTGGACGATGGACCTCTCCGCCGAGGACGTCCACGACGTGGTGCACATGGGGCCGAGCCACCACCACGTCGACCCGGACACGGTGTTCGCCCCGGCGACGGTGACGGCCGCGGTGACGGTCAGCACGTGGAGTCCGGCATGAGCACGCTCTCGGAACGGCTCGCCGCGCAGCCGACACTGACCACCGAGCGGCTCCGGCTCGTGCAGCTCGGTCCGGACCACCTCGACGAGACGATGGCGGCGCTCGACGACCAGGAGGCGATGCGCCTCACCGGTACGCGCGGCACGTTCACGCGCGACCAGGTCCGTGCGCACCTCGACCGACTGCCGGGTGCGGGGGACCGGGCCGACTTCGCGATCACGGGCGCCGACGGCGTGTACCTCGGCGAGGTCGTGCTCAACGAGCTCGAGGAGGACGACCTCGCGATGAACTACCGGATCGCCCTCGCCGGACCGTCGCTGCGCGGGCAGGGCTACGGCACCGAAGCCGGACGGGCGGTCGTGGACTGGGCGTTCGACGAGGTCGGGCTGCACCGGATCTCGCTCGAGGTGTACGCGTTCAACCCGGCGGCGCAGCGGTCCTACGAGAAGATCGGGTTCCTCGTCGAGGGCCGTGCGCGGGACGCCCTGCGGTGGGACGGGGCGTGGGTCGATGCCGTCCGCATGGCGATGCTCGACACCGACCCACGCCCGGGCCGCTAGCCCTGTCGCCGAGCGGTGTGCGCTCTCCCACGTGCCCGGTCGACCACGATGCCGATCCGGGCGAGCAGGAGCACGGCACCGACGACCCCGGCTGCGATCGGCGTCACGAACAGCCCGAGGTCCATCCCCGGCATCCGCCAGAAGTCGATCGACCACGCCGCGGTGCCGGCGAACCCGAGCAGCAGTCCGGCACGCCACCACCACGGCCCCGGCAGCGATCCGACCCCGAGGGCGGCGAGCACCAGGAGCGCCCAGCACCCTTCCGGAGCGAAGGACCGCGGGTCGTTCGTGCCGCAGCTCGACACGGCGCACTCCCACACGACCTGGTCGGCGACGCCGGCGTACCAGTGGAACAGCGCAGCCGCCGTGACGACGGCGAGCAGCGCGACCGGCGGCCCGGCCCAGCGCCAGACCCGGCCGAACCGGGAGCGACGACGGCGAGCTGCCACCCATCCGCCGCCGAGCTCGTAACCGGGCATCGGGCGGAACTCGGGCATGCCGGCACGCTACCCGCGACCGGATTTCGTGGGGAAGTGGCTCGGAAAGCGGCGCGGCCCGGGCAGGTCCCCGAGCCGCGGCGGCGTCCTACTCGGTCGGGGCGACGTCGAGCTGCCAGACCACACCGAAGCGGTCGCGCAGCTGTCCCGCGAGCGGCGCCCACGGCGTCGGGCCGAGCGGCTGGCGGATCTCGGCCCCCTCGGACAGCAGTGTCCAGGAGCGTTCGATCTCGGCCGCGTCGTCGCCGTGCACGAACACGTAGAACGCGTTCGTGCCCTGGTCGTACGACTGGTCGGGCCAGACGTCGAACGCCATGACCCGGAAGCCGGCGTCGGTGGCGACCTGGCCCCACACGATCCGGTCCGCCCAGGCCGGGTCTTGGGATGCGCCCATCGCGCCGTACGTCATGGAGGCGACCTCGCCGCCGAAGACCGTGGCGTAGAAGTCGAGGGCCGCGCGGGCCTGTCCGTCGAAGTTGAGGTGTGTTGTCGTTTCGATGCTCATGAGACGAGCATCCCGGGCATTGCGGTCAGATCGTGTCCGCTTCTCCGGCGATACTGATCGACATGTCCGGTCCGTCCTCGCGCATGCTCGCCCTGCTCTCGCTGCTGCAGGTGCACCGCGACTGGCCCGGCGACGAGCTCGCCGGCCGGCTCGAGGTCAGCCCCCGCACGCTCCGGCGCGACGTCGACCGGCTCCGTGAGCTGGGCTACCGGGTGGAGGCGCTCCGGGGTCCGGCCGGCGGGTACCGCCTCGCCGCGGGCTCGGACCTGCCGCCGCTCCTGTTCGACGACGACCAGGCGGTCGCGATCGCCCTGGCGCTCGCCGTGGCGCCGGCATCGGGAGCGGACATCGCCGAGTCGGCCGCGCGGGCGCTCGCGACCGTCCGGCAGGTGATGCCGGCGCGGCTCCGCACCCGGATCGACGCGGTCGAGGCGCTCACGACACCCGGTGCGACCCGGACCGGCCCGGAGGTCCTCGTCGCCGTCAGCGAGGCCGTGCACCTCCGAGAGCTCCTCCGATTCGGCTACGGCGACGACGAGGTGCCGCACCGGGTGGAACCGCACGCGGTCGTCGCCCGGAACGGCCGCTGGTACCTCCTCGACTGGGACCTCGAACGCCAGGACTGGCGCACCCACCGGATCGACCGGATCACGCCGCGGACGCGGACCCGGGTGTCGTTCACGCCGCGGCCGATCCCGGGCGGAGACGCCGTGGCCTTCGTGTCCGCGCGGTTCAAGGGATCGGCCCACGAGGACGCCTGGCCCTGCGTCGGCACCGCGGTCCTCGAGGTGTCGGCCCGGACCATCGCGCCGTACCTGCCCGCGGACGCCGAGCTCGAACCGCTCGGACCCGACCGGTGCCGACTCACCCGGGGCTCGTGGTCGTGGGAGGGGCTCGCCGCGGCCTTCGCGGCATCCGCGGCGGACTACACGGTGGAGGGGCCGGAGGAACTCCGTACCGCGACGGCCGCCCTGGCCGAACGGCTGCGGGGAGCGAGCGCGCGTTAGCGAGGCGCATGCGTCCGCCAGGAGCGCGTTAGGGATCCGTCAGGACCGACCTGGAGGCGCGGCGCAGGACCCAGCATCGGTTCGGCACCACACGTGGTGCCGTCCGCGTCGCCCGGCGCGGACCCCGTGACCTTCTGGAGTCCCTCGTGTTCGACGTCTTCGTCGTCGCCGGTGTCCTCGCCGTGTTCGGCGTGGTGGCACTGATCGCCAAGGGGGTGGAGCGGCTGTGATCGTCATCACCATCGCGGCCGCCGTCCTCGGCATCGCCGCTGTCGTGTACCTCGTCTGGGCGCTCGTGCGCCCGGAGAAGTTCTGATGAGCACGACACTGGTCTCATCAGGGGCAGAGTCGTGGGCGGGCATCGTCCAGGTCGCCACGCTCGTCCTGCTCCTCGTCGTCGCGTACCGCCCGCTCGGCGACTGGATGGCGCGGGTGTTCACCCCGGTCCGCCACAGCCGCGTCGAGCGCGGGGTCTACCGGATCATCGGTGTCGACCCGGACGCCGAGCAGTCGTGGCCCGCGTACCTCCGGGGCGTCCTGCTCTTCAGCGCCGTCGGGGTCCTCCTCGTCTACCTGCTCCAGCGCATCCAGGTCGTGCTCCCCGGGGACCTCGGACTGCCGAACGTCGGACCGTCGCTCGCCTTCAACACCGCGGCGTCGTTCGTGGCGAACACGAACTGGCAGTCCTACTCACCCGAGGTCACCGTCGGGTACTCGGTCCAGATGGCCGGGCTCGCCGTGCAGAACTTCCTGTCCGCAGCGGTCGGCCTCGCGGTCGCCGTCGCACTGGTCCGCGGGTTCGCCCGTCGGAAGTCCGGCACGCTCGGCAACGTCTGGGTGGACATCGTCCGCGGGACCGCCCGGCTCCTGCTGCCCGGCGCGTTCGTGTTCGCGATCGTGCTCGTCGCCGGCGGCGTCATCCAGTCGTGGGGGAGCGGCACCGACGTCACGACCCTGGTCGGCGGGACGCAGCACATCCCGGACGGGTTCGTCGCCTCGCAGGAGGCCATCAAGGAACTCGGGACGAACGGCGGCGGCTACTTCAACGCGAACTCGGCGCACCCGTTCGAGAACCCGCAGGCGTGGACCAACCTCGTCGAGGTCTTCCTCATGCTCGTGATCCCGTTCTCGCTGCCGCGCACCTTCGGGCGTCTGGTGGGCGACGACCGGCAGGGCTACGCGATCCTCGCCGTGATGGGCGCGATCTTCCTGCTCTCGCTCTCGGTGATGTCCATCGCCGAACTCGGCGCCGGGGGGACCGCGACCCACGCGGCCGGGGCAGCACTCGAGGGCAAGGAGATGCGCTTCGGCATCCTCGGCACCACGCTCTTCGGGACCACCTCGACCGCGACGTCGACGGGTGCGGTGAACGGGATGTTCGACAGCTTCACGCCGATCGGCGGGATGATGGCGCTCGTCAACATGATGCTCGGCGAGGTCACCCCCGGTGGTGTCGGCTCCGGCCTCTACGGGATGCTCGTGCTCGCCGTCATCACCGTCTTCATCGGCGGGCTCCTCGTCGGCCGGACCCCCGAGTACCTCGGCAAGAAGATCCGCGCCCGCGAGATGACCTTCGCGTCGCTGTACGTCCTCGTCACCCCGACCCTGGTGCTGCTCGGCACCGGACTGTCGCTGGTCATCCCGGGCGTCCGCGAACAGGTCCTCGGGACGTCGATCTTCAACCCGGGCAACCACGGGCTGTCGGAGCTGCTGTACGCGTTCACCTCCGGTGCGAACAACAACGGCTCGGCGTTCGGCGGGCTCACCGCGAACACGACGTGGATGAACTCCGCGCTCGGCGTCGTGATGCTGCTCGGCCGGTTCGTGCCGATGGTGTTCGTCCTGGCGCTCGCCGGGTCGCTCGCGTCGCAGGACCGCGTGCCGGAGACCGTCGGCACCCTGCCCACCCACCGACCCCTGTTCGTCGTGCTGCTCGGCGGCGTCGCCGTCGTCGTCACCGCGCTCACCTACTTCCCGGTGCTCGCACTGGGCCCGCTCGCAGAAGCCCTCGTCCGATGAAAGCCGAACCCATGACCGTCGCGACCTCCGAGCACGAGGCGAGCACCGCCTCCAGGCCGGCCACCCGCTCGTCCGCCTTCGGACCCCGCCAACTCGTGGCGGGCCTCCCGGGCGCCCTCCGCAAACTCGATCCGCGACTCATGTGGCGGAACCCCGTGATGTTCATCGTCGAGGTCGGTGCCGCGGTGACCACCGCGACCGCGTTCGTCGAACCGTCCGTCTTCACCGCCGCCATCGCCGTGTGGCTGTGGCTGACCGTCGTCTTCGCGAACCTGGCGGAGGCCGTCGCCGAGGGCCGCGGCAAGGCGCAGGCCGACACCCTGCGGAAGACCCGGTCCACCACCAGCGCACGCCGCGTCACGCGGTACGACCCGGCGGACCCGGCCGCGCTGTCGGCCGTCACCGAGGAGATCGCCTCGGTCGACCTCGCGAAGGGCGACCTGGTGGTGGTCGTCGCGGGCGAGGTGATCCCGGGCGACGGCGACGTCGTGGACGGCATCGCCTCGGTCGACGAGTCCGCCGTCACCGGTGAGTCGGCGCCCGTCATCCGTGAGTCCGGTGGTGACCGCAGCGCCGTCACCGGCGGCACCCGCGTGCTGTCGGACCGGATCGTGGTGCGCATCACGTCGACCCCGGGTGAGACCTTCATCGACCGGATGATCCGGCTCGTCGAGGGCGCCGCCCGGCAGAAGACCCCGAACGAGATCGCGCTGAACATCCTGCTCGCATCGCTGTCGATCGTGTTCGTGATCGTCTGCCTGACCATGCAGCCGATCGCCGGGCTCGTCGGGGCGACCGTGAGCGTGCCCGTCCTCATCGCGCTGCTCGTCTGCCTCATCCCGACGACCATCGGCGCGCTGCTCTCCGCGATCGGCATCGCCGGCATGGACCGACTCGTACAGCACAACGTGCTCGCGATGTCCGGCCGTGCCGTCGAGGCCGCCGGGGACATCACCACCCTGCTGCTCGACAAGACCGGGACGATCACGTACGGCAACCGTCGGGCGTCCCGCGTGGTGCCGATCGCCGGCGTCAGCGAGGGAGACCTGCTCGCCGCGTCCGCGCTGTCGTCCGCTGCCGACTCGACCCCCGAGGGTCGGTCGATCGTGGAGCTCGCCGCAGCCGCCGGTGTGACGACCGGGCTGCCAGCCGGGGCCACCGAGGTGCCGTTCACTGCACAGACCCGCATGTCGGGCGTCGACCTGGCCGACGGCACCCAGGTCCGCAAGGGAGCCGCGGGCGCACTGCTCGCCTGGGCAGGCACCGAGAGCCGGGAGATCGACGATACGGTCGTGGCGATCTCGGACGAGGGCGGCACCCCGCTCGTCGTCGCACGGCGCGACCCGTCCGGAGCCGTCTCGCTGCTCGGGGTGGTGCACCTCAAGGACGTCGTGAAGGACGGCATGGCCGCCCGGTTCGCGGAGATGCGCGAGATGGGGATCCGCACGGTGATGATCACCGGCGACAACCCCCGTACGGCCGCAGCGATCGCCGCCGAGGCCGGGGTCGACGACTTCCTCGCCGAGGCCACACCGGAGGACAAGCTCGCGTACATCAAGCGCGAGCAGGAGGGCGGCAACCTCGTCGCGATGACGGGCGACGGCACCAACGACGCCCCCGCCCTGGCGCAGGCGGACGTCGGCGTGGCGATGAACACCGGGACGACCGCGGCGAAGGAGGCCGGCAACATGGTCGACCTCGACTCGGACCCGACGAAGCTCATCGACGTCGTCCGGATCGGGAAGCAGCTGCTCATCACCCGCGGCGCGCTCACGACGTTCTCCATCGCGAACGACATCGCCAAGTACTTCGCGATCATCCCCGCGATGTTCCAGGCGGCGTTCCCCGGACTGGCCGCGCTCAACATCATGGGGCTGCACAGTCCGTCGTCGGCGATCCTGTCGGCGGTCGTGTTCAACGCGCTCGTCATCGTGGCGCTCATCCCGTTGTCCCTGCGCGGCGTCACGTACCGCGCGGCGGCGGCGTCGTCGATCCTCGGCCGCAACCTGCTCGTGTACGGGCTCGGCGGCGTCATCGTCCCCTTCATCGGCATCAAGCTCATCGACCTCGTGGTCGGTCTCATCCCGGGGTTCTCCTCATGACATCTGCATCTCGTTCGTCGTTCCGCTCGCTCGGGGTCGCCGTCCGGCTCACCCTGCTCAGCACCGTGGTGCTCGGCATCGCCTACCCGCTCGCCGTCTGGGGTGTCGGCCAGGCCGCGTTCCACGACCAGGCCAACGGGTCGATGGTGACCTCGTCCGACGGGACGACCGTCGGCTCGTCCCTGATCGGGCAGTCCTTCGACGGGAAGTCCGCCGACGAGTGGTTCCAGTCGCGGCCGAGTGCCGCGGGGGAGAAGGGCTACGACGCCGGCGCCTCGAGCGGGTCGAACCTCGGGCCGTCGAACCCGGACCTCCGGAACGCGATCGAAGCGCGCAGGGCGGCCGTGGCGAAGGCCGACGGTGTGCCCGCGTCGGAGGTGCCGGCGGACGCGGTGACGGCATCGGGTTCCGGTCTCGACCCGGACATCAGCCCGGCGTACGCGGAGCAGCAGGTCGCCCGGGTGGCCTCGGCTCGGGGGCTGTCGGAGTCGGCCGTGCGGAAGCTCGTCGAACAGCACACCGAGGCCCGGCAGCTCGGGTTCCTCGGAGAACCCGTGGTCAACGTCCTCGAGCTGAACCTGGCGCTCGCGAAGGCGTCGGCGTGACCCGTGGTGCGAATCGCTCCCGCACAACCAGAGTCACCCCGAACCGCGCGGAACCGCGGTTCGGGCGGACTTTGGTTGTGCGGGCGCTCCGAGCGCCCCGCACACGCGAGAGGATGAGCACGTGAAGCGCGGGAAGCTGCGGGTCCTGCTCGGTGCGGCACCCGGTGTCGGCAAGACGTTCACGATGCTCGAAGAGGGGCGTCGCCTGCTCGACGAGGGCCGGGACGTCGTCGTCGCCGTCGTCGAGACCCACGGGCGTGCTGCCACCGCGGCGCTGGTCGACGGGCTGGAGGTCGTCCCGCGTCGCGTGGTGGAGCACCGCGGGGTGGAGCTCGACGACATGGACCTCGAAGCGGTCCTCCGCCGGGCACCGGACGTGGCACTGGTCGACGAACTCGCCCACACGAACGCCCCCGACGGCCGGCACGAGAAGCGCTGGCAGGACGTCGAGGAGCTGCTCGCCGCCGGCATCTCGGTGGTGAGCACCGTGAACGTTCAGCACATGCAGTCCCTCGGCGACGTGGTCCGCGAGATCACCGGCACGGTCCAGCGCGAGACCGTCCCCGACGCGGTGGTGCGGGCTGCCGACCAGGTCGAGGTCGTCGACCTGGCTCCGGCGGCCCTCCGCGAACGGCTCTCGGACGGGCTCGTGTACCCGGCCGCCCGGATCGACGCGGCGCTCTCGAACTACTTCCGGCTCGGCAACCTCACCGCCCTGCGGGAGATCGCACTGCTCTGGCTCGCCGACGAGGTCGACGACGCACTCAAGGCGTACCGCGCCGAGCACGGCATCGACCACCGCTGGGAGACCCGCGAGCGCGTGCTCGTCGCCCTGACCGGCGGACCAGAGGGCGAGACCCTCCTGCGCCGCGGGGCCCGGATCGCCGCGAGGAGCGCCGGGGGTGAACTCGCCGCCGTGCACGTCACGACGAACGACGGCCTCCGGGAACGCCACCCGGGAGCCCTCGGGAAGCAGCGCACCCTGCTCGAGCAGCTCGGCGGGACCTACCACCAGGTGGTCGGCGACGACGTCCCGACGACGCTCGTGCGGTTCGCGAAGTCGATCGACGCGACGCAGATCGTGATCGGGGTGAGCCGCCGCAGCCGACTCGCCGCGGCCACGACCGGGCCGGGCATCGGCAACACGGTGATCCGTGAGTCGGGCGACATCGACGTGCACGTCGTCACGCACGAGCGGGCCGGCGGCGGCTTCGCCCTGCCGAAGCTCGGCGGCAGCCTGTCCCGGGGCCGGATCGTCGCCGCGTTCGTCCTCTCCCTGGTCGCCGGTCCGCTGCTCACCTGGCTGCTGTCGTTCAGCACCGACCCGGACTCGATCACGGTCGACGTGCTCGCGTACCAACTGCTCGTGCTCGTCGTGGCGCTCGTGGGCGGGATGTGGCCGGCGGTGTTCGCGGCGGTGCTGTCCGGGCTGAGCCTCGACTTCTTCTTCGTGCAACCCCTGCACATGGTCACCGTGCAGCAGCCCTGGCACCTCGTCGCCCTCGTCATGTACGTCATCAGCGCCGTGCTCGTGAGCTTCGTCGTGGACCGGTCGGCCCGTCGCTCGCGCGCTGCCCGGCGTGCCGCCGCCGAGTCGGGCCTCCTGATGGGGATCGCCGGCAGCGTGCTCCGCGGCGACGACGCGCTGCAGGCACTCCTCGACCGGACCCGCGAGGCCTTCGGCTTCGCGGGCGTCCGGATCCGCCAGGGCGACGACGTCCCGGCCACGTCGGGGACGTTCGGCGACACGCCGGACGCGGCCACGCGCCTCCAGTCCGGTGCCGTGCTCGAGTTCGCCGGCGCACCCGACGACCCGACCCAGCGTCGACTCCTGCGCGTCGTCGAGCAGCAGCTCGACGCCGCCGTCGAGCACCGCGACCTCACCCGCGCGGCGGTCGACGCGGAGCGGATCGCCGCGGCGGACCGCGTGCGGAGCGCCATCCTGGCGGCCGTCGGACACGACGTGCGGCGGCCGATCGCGGCCGCTTCGGCCGCCGTGCAGACGCTGCGCGCGTCCGACATCGAGCTGTCGCAGACCGACCGGGAGGCACTGCTCGCGACCGCCGACGAGAGCCTGCGTCAGCTGGCGGTCCTGTTGGCAGACCTGCTGGACGTCAGTCGCGTGCAGGCCGGGGTGCTCGCCGTCACCCCGGTGGCGCTCGCGATCGAGACGGTCGTCGCTCCGGCCCTGGACGAACTCGAACTCGGGCCGGACGACGTCGACCTCGACCTGCCGGCGGACCTGCCGCCGGTGCTCGCCGACGCCGTCCTGCTCCAGCGCGTCGTCGTGAACCTCCTGGCGAACGCCGCACGCTACGCCCCCGTCGGCACGCGGATCCGGGTCGCCGCGAGCGCGTTCGGCGGGGGAGTGGAACTGCGCGTCGCCGACCAGGGACCGGGCATCCCCGCGGACCGCGTCGACGAGGTGTTCCAGCCGTTCCAGCGCCTCGGCGACACCGACAACGACACGGGCCTCGGGCTCGGACTGGCCCTCGCCCGCGGCTTCACCGAGGGCATGGGCGGGACCATCGAGGTCGACGACACCCCCGGCGGCGGGCTCACCGTCGTCGTGCGGCTGCCGATCGCGGGACACCTGGGAGTGGAGATCCGATGAAGGTCCTGATCGTCGACGACGACGCCCAGCTCGTCCGGGCGCTCGCCGTTACGCTCGCCGCCAGGGGCTACGACGTCGTCACCGCCCGGGACGGCCGCGCCGCGATCGACGCCGTGATCACCGAACGACCCGACCTCGTGCTGCTCGACCTCGGGATGCCGCGGCTCGACGGCATCGGGGTGCTCGAGGGCGTGCGTGCATGGTCCCAGGTGCCGGTGCTCGTGCTCTCCGGCCGGACGGACTCGTCGGACAAGGTGGACGCGCTCGACGCCGGGGCGGACGACTACGTCACGAAGCCCTTCCAGATGGACGAACTGCTCGCACGGCTCCGGGCGCTCGGCCGACGGCAGGTCGCGGCGGCGACGGCTGCGGGGGCGACGCCGACGGTGTCGGTCGGCGACCTGGTGGTCGACCTCGTCGCGAAGCAGGTCACTCCTCCGTCCGGTCCGGCGATCCGACTGACCCCGACCGAGTGGCGGCTCCTCGAGGTCCTCGTCACGAACCCCGATCGCCTGATGACGCGCGAGATGCTCCTCACCGAGGTGTGGGGACCGACGCACGGCAACGACTCCGGGTACCTGCGGCTGTACATGGCGCAGCTGCGACGGAAGCTCGAGCCGGACCCGTCGCACCCTCGGTACCTGGTGACGGAGTCGGGCATGGGGTACCGCTTCAGCCCCGCGGGGTGATCGCATTGGCGGGCGCGTGGCGGCCACGTGTCGTGCAGGTGTCGGGTCCATGTCGTGGTCCGGGTACGGATGCTTCCCTAGTGTTCTGGTGATGAACGAGATGCGGATCGCTGAGCTGCGACGACACCGTGGGTGGACGCAGGAACGTCTGGCCGAGGCGAGCGGGATCGCGGTACGCACCGTGCAACGCATCGAGCGCGGGAGTGACGCCAGCCTCGAGTCGCTGTCGTCCATCGCGGGCGCGCTGGAAGTGCCTGTCCGGGATCTGTTCGCCGTGGACGAGACCGGTGGTCGGACGCTCGACCCGGAGGTCCAGGGGCTCGACGAGCGGACGTCCTCCGAGCAGGCTCGGCGCGATGCGTTCAGCCGTGGATGGCAGCACCTGTACACGGGGATCGGGGTGCTGGTGACGTTGGGGGCGGTCGCCGTGGTGACGACCGACGTGGTCCCGTGGGTCGTGTTCCTCGTCGTCCCCGCGTACTGGGCCGGAGGATCGCTGCTGTCTCGGTTCCTCAAGGCCACCGTGCTCGACCCGTGGCTCGACCGCCGCTACCCGATGTCGCAGACCAGCCCGACGCCCGGTCGCTGACTCGCCGCGTCCTGCCCCGCCCGTGCCGCTGGCGGTAGCGTCGGGGCGTGACGATCGAGCTGCGCCGGGTGACGGCGGACGACTGGGAGACCTGGCGCCCGGTCCGCCTGGCGGCGCTCGCCGAGGCCCCCGGCGCGTTCGGGTCCACACTCGACGACTGGGCGGACGCACCGGAGCACCGCTGGCGGACCCGGCTCTCGATCCCGGGCGCGCTCGACCTCGTGGCGTACGACGGTCCGACGGCGGTCGGCATGGCGAGCGGTGTCCCCGGCGATGCACCCGGGACCACCGAACTCATCTCGATGTGGGTCGATCCCGACGCCCGCGGCCGAGGCGTCGCGACCAAGCTCATCCGTGCGGTCGTCGGATGGGCCGCCGAGGCCGACTCGCACTCGCTCGAGCTGTCGGTGATGCCGGACAACGCCGTCGCCCGCCGGACCTACGAGTGGAACGGGTTCGTCGTCGCCGACGAACCCGGGGACCCGCTGCCGGACGGCCGGCACAAGGTCGTCATGCGCCGCGACCTCACAGCGGAACGCACCCTCGCGGCGTACGAGCACGGCGCCGAGCAGTACGCGGACCGCACCGACGGACACCGCTCCGGCCTCGTCGACGACCTGCTCGCGCTGGTCGCGCCGGGGTCCCACGTCCTCGAACTCGGTTCGGGACCCGGTCGTGACGCCCTCGCGCTCGAGGACGCCGGACTCGTCGTGGACCGGACCGACGGCGCACGCTCGTTCGTCGACGCGCTCCACGCCCACGGGCACGCGGCACGCGTCCTCGACGTCCGGTCGGACGACCTCGGCGGCCCGTACGACGCGGTGTTCGCCAACGCCGTCCTGCTGCACGTGGCGCGCCCGCTCCTCCCGACCGTGCTCGAACGGATCCGCGCCGCCGTCCGCCCCGGCGGGGTCCTGGCCGCGACCGTCAAGCACGGTGACGGCGACGCCTGGAGCACGCGGAAGCTCGACCGTGCCCGGCACTTCACCTACTGGTCCGAACACGACCTGACCGCCGTCGTCGCGCGAGCCGGCTGGACCGAGGTCATCGTCAGGGACTCCACCCACCCCGGCGCCGACGAGCGCTGGCTGACCGTCACGGCCCGTCGGCCGGAGGAAGCAGGACGACCGTGAACCGAGCACTCCGCTGGACCGCGTGGGTCGTCGCCGTGATCGTCCTGATCGCAGTGGTGTTCCTGGTCTGGGCGAACATCGTCATGCAGGGCACCCGCAGCGCCGCACTGCAGGTCTGGCGCGATGACCGCGTCGCCGTCCGCGACGCCGGGGACTCCGTCGTGATGACGCCGACCGGGACCGCGAACGGAGTCGGGATCGTGTTCATCCCCGGGGCGAAGGTCGACCCCTACGCGTACATGGCGACCTTCCGACAGGTGGTGGCATCAGGCACGACGGTGGTCATCACGAAGCCGACGCTGCACCTCGCCTTCTTCGACACCCGTCCGCTGTCGACGTTCGAGGCGCACGCCCCGTCCGTCACGCGGTGGGCCGTCGGTGGACACTCGCTCGGCGGCGTGCGCGCCTGCCAGCTCGCCCCCGACGCGGACGGCCTGCTCCTGCTCGGCAGCTACTGCGCGAACGACATCAGCCGCTCGTACATCAGTGTCCTCAGCGTGTCCGGCTCCCGTGACGGCCTGTCCACCCCGGCGAAGGTGGACGCCGCACGACACCTCCTGCCGTCGAACGCGACGATGACGGAGATCCAGGGGTCGAACCACGCGGACTTCGGTGCGTACGGCGCCCAGCCCGGCGACGACACGGCGACGATCTCCCGCGCCGATGCCCGGCAGCAGATCAGCGCGGCGATCGAGGAGTGGGTCAGGACGCTGCGCTGACCGCGCGCACGGCCCGCTCCGGCACGAGTCCGATGTCCCCGAGCGTGTCGATGCCCACCCACGTCGGCCGGTACCGGTTCTCCGCCGTCGTGCGTCGGGCCTCCGGGGAGCTCGGCCCCAGGACTGGTTCGTCACCCGTCACGCGGACACGCAGGTACACGGCGGGGGCGTCGCGGTCGACGCCGACCGGCAGCAGCTCCTCGACGACCCCGTCGAGGCCGGTCTCCTCACGGAGCTCGCGCAGGCATGCCTCCTGCGGCGTCCCCCCGGACTCGACGGCACCGCCGGGCAGCACGGCGTAGGACCGTCCGTCGCGCTCGCGGAGGACGACCAGGACCTCGTCGTCCCGCACAGCAACTGCGACGGCTCGGATGCGCAGGGCTCCAGCTGGTCCGGTCATGCCCCGACGGTAGCCGGTGCGGGCCGGTGCTGGCAGCATCGGGGCATGGCCGTCCTCGTGCACCTGAACGGGATCCCCGCGAGCGGGAAGTCGACCGTCGCGCTCGCGTGGGTCGAGCGGCACGCTGCCTCGCTGCCCGTCGCGTTCGACATCGACGTGCTGCGGGCGATGATCGGCGGGTGGCGTGACGCGCTCCGCCCGGCGGGCATCGCAGCGCGCGAGATGGCGATGGCGGCGATGCGTGCGCACCTCCGCTCCGGCCGCGACGTGATCGTGCCGCAGTACGCGCGGAGCGCCGCGTTCGTCGACGAGCTCGCGGCGCTCGCAGTGGACACGGGTGCGGTGTTCGTGGAGTGCGCGCTGCACGCCGACCCGGCCGAGGCGGACCGCCGTTTCACGGCGCGCGCCGCATCGGGACCCGGTGTGCACGGGGATCTGGGCGGGGATCTGATGGTGGACTTGGTGGTCGACCTGGAGGCGTTCCTCACCACACGCAGGCACCTCGCCCGGGTGGGTGGTCCGGGCCAGGGCACCGGTACGGTCCTCGACCAGGTCGACACCGCGGTCGCCGCGGCTCGGCAACAGCGGTGATCTCTCCACATCGAACGACTGCGTGCACTCCTGCGCGGGGGTCGGCTCGTCCCTGCGTGCCTCGACGTGCGCGGGATGGTGCCGTCGTCACGCGTCGTCGGTGGCCCGACCGGATCGCGCCGTCCGCCGCCCGGTGTACCGGGCGATCAGGAAGAGGACGACACCGACGGCCAGCAGGAGCGCGGCGTACGCCCACACCTGCCCGCTCTGCTGGGTGAGCAGCAGCACGCAGGAGGCGACGCCGAGCACCGGTACGACGGTCCACACGCGGAAGTGCTCGTGCTCGACGTGGTCGCGTCGGAGGACCAGGACGGCGACGTTGGTGCTGATGAAGACGAACAGCAGGAGGAGCACGACGGTCTCGGCGAGCACGCCGACATCACCGACCAGTGTCAGGAGCATCGCGACCACCGTGGTGGCGACGATGGCCGTCCACGGGGTCTTCCGGTTCGGGAGCACCTTGCCGAGGACGGACGGCAGCAGGCGCTGTTCGGCCATGCCGTAGGTCACTCGGCTCGCCATGATCATCGTGAGGAGTGCTCCGTTCGCCACGGCGACGAGGGCGATCAGGCTGAACACCCAGTCCGGGACCGGGACGCCGGACGCAGCGACCACTGCGAGCAGGGGGCCGCTCGAGTCCGAGAGCCGCGAGGCGGGGAGGGCGATCGCGCTCGCGAGGCCGACGAGCACGTAGACGACTCCGGCCGTCGCGAGTGCCCCGAAGAGCGCGCGGGGGTAGACCCGCCGGGGCTCGCGGACCTCCTCGGCGACGTTCGCGCTCGTCTCGAAGCCGACGAACGAGTAGTACGCGACGATGGCGGCACTCAGGGTGGCGAGCGCCGGATTGGCGTCCGCTGGGAACGCACCCACGCGGGAGACATCGCCGCCGCCTCCGCCGAGCATCACTGCGACGACCACGATGACGATCACGAGGCCGGACACCTCGATGACGGTCATCACGACGTTGCTCTTCAACGAGTCCGAGATGCCGCGGGCGTTGAGACATGCGATGAGCGCGAGGAACACGACGGCGGTGGGTACCGGTGGGAGGTCCACGAAGGTCGCCAGGTAGTCGCCGGCGAAGGCGAGCGAGAGTCCGGCGGCGCTCGTGACGCCCGCCGCCAGCATGCTGAAGCCCACGAGGAAGGACACGATCGGGACGCCGTAGGCCCGTTCGGCGAAGACGGCGGCGCCGCCGGCCTTCGGGTACTTGGTGACCAGCTCGGCGTAGGAGCCCGCGGTGAGCAGCGCCAGGAGCAGGGCGAGCAGGAGCGGCGCCCAGAGTGCACCGCCGACGTCCTTCGAGAGCGTCCCCATCAGGGCGTAGATGCCGGCACCGAGCACGTCGCCGAGGATGAAGAGGTAGAGCAGGGGTCCGGTGATCGCCTGCTTGAGCTTCGAGTCGCCGTTCCGTGCCGGTGCGGAGATGCCGGTGTCGCTGGTCATGGTGGTGCCTTCCGTCCCCGCCACTGTGTCGGGGCGGACCTCGGCGTCCTCTCAGCGGCCGCACACCGGGACCGAACCCTCCGCATCGAACGACTGTGTGAACTCTTTCCACACCCGGGCGGCGCGCCTGAACACCGGGCCTGGAGCGGTCCTAGACTCGTCCGGAAGCACGTCGACGACACCGTCCCCCGGAGGGCAGCACATGACGACGCCGGACCGGCGCACACCAGCGCGACTCGCAGACCAGCGAGCGCTCCTGTTCGACCTGGACGGTGTCCTCACCCCGACCGCCGACGTCCACATGCGCGCGTGGAGCCGACTGTTCACGCCGTACCTCGCCGCACACGGTGTCGACGCCTACACCGAGCAGGACTACTTCGCCTACATCGACGGGAAGCCCCGGTACGACGGCGTCCGCTCCCTGCTCGAGTCCCGTGGCATCGACCTGCCGCAGGGCACGCCCGACGACTCCCCGGACGCCGACACCGTCTGCGGCCTCGGCAACCGGAAGAACGCCGAGTTCACCGCCGAGCTGACCGAGCACGGCGTCGAGCCGTACCCCGGATCGCTCCGGTTCCTCGACGCCGCCATGGCCGCCGGGGTCTCCGTCGCGGTCGTCTCGAGCTCCGCGAACGCCACTTCGGTGCTGCGCACGGCGGGCATCCTCGACCGTTTCCCGGTCGTCGTCGACGGCCTGGTCGCCCGTCAGGACGGCCTCGCCGGTAAGCCCGCTCCCGACACCTACCTCGACGCCGCGAGCCGCTTCGGGCTGACCGCGGCCGAGTGCGTCGTGGTCGAGGACGCCACGAGCGGGGTCGAAGCCGGCCGGAACGGCGCCTTCGGCCTCGTCATCGGTGTCGACCGTGGGGCCGGTGCGGACGCTCTGCGGGCGCACGGGGCCGACGTCGTGGTGCAGGACCTCGACGAACTCGTCCACGAGCTGCCGGAACCCGCCACGAGCACGACGTAGGCCGACCGGCCCCGGCGATCCGTGCCTCCAGGCCGTTCGCAACCTCCCCACGAACCCCTCCCTTCCCACGGAGCACCATGAACCGCATCACCTCCGACCCGCTCGACCGCGTCCGCTACCCGATCGACGAGTGGGCACTCGTCGAGACCGAGTACACGCCCGACGAGCAGGGCGTCGCGGAGACGAACTTCGCCGTCGGCAACGGCTACCTCGGTCTGCGCGGCAACCTCGACGAGGGCCGTGGCGGCGTGCAGTACGGCACGTACATCAACGGCTTCCACGAGACCTGGCCGATCCGGCACGCCGAGGACGCCTTCGGCTTCGCGAAGACCGGGCAGACGATCATCAACGCGCCGGACGCGAAGGTGATCCGGTTGTACGTCGACGACGAGCCCCTCGTGCTGGCCGAGGCGGACATCCTCCGGCACACCCGGCGGCTCGACTTCCGTGGCGGGTACCTCTTCCGCGAGACCGAGTGGTCGACGCCGTCCGGCAAGCGGGTGCTCATCCGTTCGCGGCGGCTGGTGTCGTTCACGGACCGTCACCTCGCCGTCATCGACTACGAGGTCACCGTGCTCGACGCGGACGCCTCGATCCTGCTGTCCAGCCAGATCCTCAACCGGCAGGACGTGCAGGACGAGTACCACGCCGGGATGCGGGCGGCCGCGAACGCGTTCGACCCGCGCAAGGCCGAGGCCTTCACCGAGCGCGTGCTCGAGCCGAAGCTGAAGCGCAGCACCGGTGGGCGGTCCCTGCTCGGGTACCAGGCGGCGAGCTCCGGCATGACGATCTGTGTCGGTGTCGAGCACCACCTGGAGACCGAGAACAGCTGGGACGAGTCGTCGTCGATCGAGGACGACCTCGCGAAGCACGTCTACCGGGTGCAGGCGCGGGCGGGACAGCCGATCCGTCTGACGAAGCACGTGGTCTACCACACCTCCCGCGGGGTGCCGGCGCGCGAACTCGCCGACCGGTGCGACCGCACGCTGGACCGCGCGCACGCCGAGACCGTCGACGAGACGTTCGCGAAGCAGCACGCGTGGATGGACGACTTCTGGGCGCGCAGCGACGTCGAGATCGCCGGGCAGCCGGCGCTGCAGCAGGCCGTCCGGTGGAACCTCTTCATGCTCGCGCAGGCCACGGCCCGCACGGACGGCCACGGCATCGCCGCGAAGGGCGTCACCGGCTCCGGGTACGGCGGTCACTACTTCTGGGACATGGAGATCTACGTCCTGCCGTTCCTGTCGTACACGGCGCCCATCGTCGCCCGGAACGCCCTGCGGTTCCGGTACAACATGCTCGATGCCGCACGGGCCCGTGCTCGCGAGCTGAACCAGCACGGCGCCCTGTTCCCGTGGCGGACGATCAACGGCGAGGAGTCCAGCGCCTACTACGCCGCCGGCACCGCGCAGTACCACATCGACGCAGACATCGCCCATGCGTTGATGCAGTACGTGCGGGCGTCCGACGACCGCGAGTTCCTCAAGCGCGGGGCGATCGACATCCTCGTCGAGACCGCTCGGCTGTGGGAGGACCTCGGCTTCTGGCGGTCCAACGGCGACCAGAAGTTCCACATCGACGGCGTCACCGGCCCGGACGAGTACACGACCGTCGTCGACGACAACCTCTACACGAACGTCATGGCCCGGGCGAACCTGTGGTTCGCGGTGAACGCCTGCCGTGAGCTCGCGGTCGACGACCCGGAGGAGTACGACCGCATGGTGCGGCGGACCGGGCTGCAGGCACAGGAGATCACCGACTGGGAGCACGCCGCCGAGTCGATGGAGATCCCCTTCGACCCGCACCGCGGCATCCACCCGCAGGACGCCCAGTTCCTCGACAAGGAACTCTGGGACCTCGACAACACCCCGGAGAGCAAGCGGCCCCTGCTGCTCCACTACCACCCGCTGGTGATCTACCGGTTCCAGGTGCTCAAGCAGGCGGACGTCGTGCTCGCGCTGTTCCTGCAGGGTCACGAGTTCACCGCGGCCGAGAAGCGCCGCGACTTCGACTACTACGACGCCCTGACCACGGGCGACTCGACGCTGTCGGCTGTCGTGCAGTCGATCATGGCGGCCGAGGTCGGCTACCACGACCTCGCGCTGCAGTACTTCCAGACGGCGCTCTACGTCGACCTGGCCGACCTGCACGGCAACACCACCGACGGCGTGCACATCGCGTCGACCGGCGGCATCTGGGGCGGCCTCGTGAACGGCTTCGGCGGCATGCGCGACCACGGCGGCCGGATGTCGTTCAACCCGCGACTGCCGCGGGACTGGGAGCGGATCACCTACCGGCTGACGGTGCGTGGCTCACGGGTGCGGGTCGACCTCGAACAGGACACGATGACCTTCACGGTCGAGACCGGCGAGGGCTTCACCGCCTGGGTGCACAACCAGCAGTGGGACGTCACCGCCGGCGAGCCCACGGTCGTGCCGCTGCCGCACCAGGGGCCGCGGATGGCCGGGCGCACGCCGACCACGAGCGACATCCAGGGCACGCTCCGCGCGGACGGATCCGTCATCACGGCGTCGATCCCGACGATCTCCCTCGACCGCGACCTGGAGCCGGACGAGACGACCGCCTGACCATGGACGGCGGCGGCCTGGAGGCGCGGGTCGCCGTCGTCGCTCGGCTCACCTCCGAGCACACCTCCGAAGGCACCCAGTCGGGTGCGGGCACCGTGGTCTGCCGTGCCTCGTCGGGCCGACGGCGTCTCCTCGGGCACGGTTCGTGCAACGAGAGGAGACATCATGAGCAAGCGGTTCGAAGGCAAGGTCGCGATCGTCACGGGGGCGGGGTCCGGCATCGGCGAGGCCACCGCACGAGCGTTCGTCGACGAGGGAGCGTCGGTGGTCCTGACCGACACCGTTCACGAGAAGGTCCGCGCCGTCGGTGACAGCCTGCCGGGCGACCGGGTCGTGGCACTCCGCGCGGACGTCGCCGATCCCGCTGACTGGCAGACGGTCCTCGACGCCGCTGTCGATCGCTTCGACCGCGTGGACGTCCTCGTGAACAACGCCGGCACGTTCAGCTCGGGCGACATCACGGACATCAGCCCGGACGAGTGGCGGCGGGTCATCGAGACCGACCTCTCCGGCGTGTTCTACGGGACCCGCGCCGCGCTGCCGTTCCTCCGCGAGACGAAGGGCTCCATCGTGAACACGTCGTCCGTTTCCGGTGAGGACGCGGACTGGCGGATGAGCCCCTACAACGCGGCGAAGGGCGGCGTCTCGAACTTCACGAAGGCCGCGGCGCTCGACAACGGGCAGTTCGGCGTCCGGGTGAACGCGGTCGCGCCGGGGCTGATCTGGACCGACCTCACACAGGACCAGGCAGAGGACGAAGAACTCCGGTCCAAGTTCGCCGAGCGGATTGCCCTCGGACGGGGCGGGCGAGCGGAGGAGGTCGCAGCCGCCGTGCTGTTCCTGGCGAGTGACGCGGCGTCCTTCATCACCGGAGCGATACTGCCCGTCGATGGTGGGACGACGGCGAGCAACGGGCAGCCGCCGCAGTCCTGATCCGGGTCAGAGCAGTTTCCGGAGTGTGTTCGCGTTGCGGGTCGTGGTGGTGCGCTTGAACCGTGCGGCCCCCGCTCGTCTCGCGAAGGCCGTGTCCGTGCTCGACCCCTTCGGGCAGGACCAGTAGACGACGCCGGAGCCCCGGGCGACACGTTCCACGGACTCGTCGAGCTCGAGGTCGGCGAGCAGGTCGTCGAGTGCGCGTTCGTCGGAGCCGAACAACACGTAGTCGTGCCGGTCCTCGGCGGAGTCGAACGGGAAGCCGTCCACGATCGCCGCGAGGTCGTCGTGCTGGACGAGCACGATCCAGGCGTCGTAGCCGAACCGGTCCCGGAGGGCCTGCTCGACGTCGGTCTTCAGCGCGTCGGCGGTGCCGTCGGACGTGAACACCACGTTGCCCGAGGCGAGGACCGTCCGGACGTCCTGGTACCCGCGCTCCCGGAACAGCGCGGCGAGGTCGGCGCTCTTGATCGTGATCCCGTTGACGTTCACCCCGCGCAGCAGCGCGACCCACCTGGTCATGCCGGAACCGTAGCGGGCACGGGCGGTCACGTCCACGTCCGTGCGACTCCCCAGCCGCCAGCTTCCGGGACGATGTCCACCACGAGCGACTCTCCGTCGTCCGCTGTGGCCTGGAAGCGCCAGCCCACGGTCCGCTCAGGCGCATGGGTGATCGCGGTCGGCAGTTCGGCGCGCGTCACCGTCAGACGGGTCGGTGTGTCGCTCACCCGCCAGCGCCGGCCGGCCCAGACCATCCGCGTGGGGATGCCGTCGGACCACCACACCGTGGCGGCCGTGTCGATGACCATCATCGGGACCCTCCATTCGAACGTGTGTTCGAATGCTAGGGCCCGAACCGGACCGTCGCAACAGTCGCCTCGAGGCTCGGCGCGTCGTGGCTGGGTCCCGGAGCGTTGCGTTCAGAACACGTTCTGAATAACCTGGCGACATGACTCTCCTCGCGCCGGCCCGGACCCGCCGATCCGTGCAGTCGTCCGATCTGTCCAGGCACGCGAAGGACGTCTTCGCTGCGGCCGAGCAGGAGCCCTTGGAGGTGACCCGGCGAGACGGGAAACCACTGGTGCTCACCACGAAGGAGCGCTCGGACGACGACGAGGCCGTGCTCGACATCGCTGCGCAGCTCATCGCGGCGGTCACGGTCAACGAGCACCTCCCGCTGCACGACCGGCTCGCGATCCCGTACCCGTGGCTGAAGATGCTCAGCCGTGCCGATCAGCAGCAGTTCGCACGCGAGATCGTCGACGTCGCCCGCGGGTCCTTCTCGCTCCGGCAGCCCCGCCGGCTCCTGCTCGAGATGCAGGCGTGGCGGAACTCCGCCGAGGCGATCGCCGCCGGTTGGGAGACGACCGAGCCCGAACTGCTCGACGAGCCCGTCGTCGTCGAGAAGCCCTGATCGGTGGGTGCCCGGCGAGCCGGTGTGTCACGACCGGTCCGCACCACCGAGTTCACGATCGTCTTCGTGACCCGCGCCGCAGAGCAGGGGTGGCGTGACGCCGTCGCGACGCAGCGGAACGCCGTCGTCGGTGCATGGGAACGCCTCACCTCGGACCCGGTGAGCGAGGACCTCGCGTGCCACGCACTCAAGGGAGAACTCGGTGTCGTCACGCACTCGGGGCGCAACTGGGTCCGACGGCAGTACGAACTCATACGTGGCGCACGGATCTGGTACACGGCCGACGAGCCGAACCGGACGGTGCACCTGCTCGCTGTCCACACACCATCCGAACACAACGAAGTAGGGAGCCACCGCAGCCGCACTCCGGTAGACGGGACCCATGACGGACGAACGACGCGACGACCAGGGACCCGACGAGCAGCACCAGGTGCCCGAGGGTGTGACCGACGCCACCGTCGAGGCACTCGGATCGCTGTCGGCCGCGGTCGAGGTCATCGAGCACGCGCGCGGGCTGCTGTACGGCTTCCACCGCCTCACCGGGACCGCCGACCTGAACCTCGGCGAGGCGGTCGAGCAGCTCCGGAAGGCGGGGCACACGGACCTCGCCGACCGGATCGACACCGAGCTCGTCGGACGGAACGTCATCGCCGGTCGGTGGACGTTCCAGGTCGTCGAGGACTACGACGAGGGCTACTACGCCCTCGCGAAGGAGCTCGAGCGGACCGCGCGTGACGAACTCGTGCAGGGGCGGAAGCACCTGTTCGAGGCGAGCATGAAGGAGGACCGGCGCACGGCTGGTCGACGCCACCACGAGGCGACGCCGGGCGACCTGCCGGACTGACGCCGCGCCTCCAGTCCGCCGAGACGCCGCGCGGACGACGAGACACCGCCGGATCCGGCGGTGTCTCGGGTCAGATGCGGTGTCTCGCTCCGGAGGCGGTGTCTCGCCGGCGCGAACTGCCGCGGGCGCCCGAACCGGCGCCCGCGCCGGCCAGCCCGGGCGTCAGCCGACGCCGAGCACGGCCTCGAGCGGCCCCCGCGCGAAGTACAGGAGGAAGCCCGCCGCGACGACGTACAGCAGCCACGACACCTGACGGCCCCGGCCGGACAGCAGCTTGATGAGCACCCAGCTGATGAAGCCCGCACCGATGCCGTTCGCGATCGAGTAGGTCAGCGGCATGATCACGATCGTCAGGAACGCCGGCAGCGCTGCACCGAAGTCGGTCCAGTCGATGTCCTTCACCTGCGCCACCATGAGCGCACCGACGACGACGAGTCCGGCGGCGGCGACCTCGAGCGGGACGACCTGGGTGAGCGGCGTGAGGAACATCGACGCCAGGAACAGCAGGCCGGTCACGACGGAGGCCATGCCGGTCCGGGCGCCCTCACCGATGCCGGCGGCGGAGTCGATGAAGACGGTGTTCGACGACACCGAGGCGCCACCACCGGCGATGGCACCGGCGCCCTCGACGACGAGAGCGGACTTCAGGCGCGGGAAGGTGCCGTCGGCGTTCGCGACCCCGGCGGCCTTCGCGAGGCCGGTCATCGTGCCCATCGCGTCGAAGAAGTTCGTGAAGACGAGGGTGAAGACGAGCATCGACGCGGCGATCGGGCCGATGCGGGTGAAGGCGCCGAAGACGTCGGCGTGCCCGACGAGGGACAGGTCCGGGACGGCGAACAGGGCGCTCGGCAGGCCGGGGGCGTTGAGGTTCCAGCCGGTGGGGGAGTCGACCGAGGTCGGCACCTTGAAGATCGCCTGCAGGATGATCGCGATGATCGTGGTCGCCACGATGCCGATGAGCAGTGCGCCCTTGACCTTGCGGGCCATGAGCGTGCCGATGATGACGAGGCCGATGAGGAACACGATCGTCGGGAGCGCCGACACGGAGCCGTCCTCGCCGAGCTGCAGTGGCGGCGAGGCGTTCTTCGTGGTGCGGACGAAGCCGGAGTCGACGAGCCCGATGAACGCGATGAAGAGGCCGATGCCGACCGTGATCGCCGCCTTGAGCTGGGGCGGGACCGCGGTGAAGATCATCGTCCGGATGCCGGTGAGCGCCAGGATGACGATCACGACGCCGTTGATGACGACGAGACCCATGGCCTCGGCCCAGGTGACCTGGTGGACGACGCTGACGGCGAGGAACGAGTTGATCCCGAGCCCCGCCGCGATGCCGAACGGCAGGTTCGCGATGAGGCCCATCGCGATCGTCATGAGACCGGCGACGAGTCCGGTGGCCGCGGCGACCTGCGCGTTCTGCAGCCAGCCGCCGAGGACGTCCTGCGGTGCCTGGTCCTGGCTGAACCCACCGAGGATGAGCGGGTTGAGGATGACGATGTACGCCATGGTCACGAAGGAGACGAGACCGCCGCGGATCTCGCGGGGGATCGTCGATCCGCGGTGCGTGATCGAGAAGAAGCGGTCGAGGCCGGTCGCGAAGCGGTTCCGGGGTGTGGTGTCGGTCTGCGGGGCGCTCACCGATCAAGGGTAAAGGACGCTGAGTTTCAGGCATGTCACAGCATCTCCACAGGGGATGGACGGGAGGCGCGGCTCGCCTCGTCGGGGTACGTCACGCCCGGCAACCGCTCGCGTCCTCGGGCCGTGGCTGGTGTTGGATGGGCACGTGACGTCACGCATGGACCGTGCCCGCGTCGAGGCCGCCGTGCGCGAACTCCTGCTGGGCATCGGTGAGGACCCGGACCGGCCCGAACTGGAGCGCACCCCCTCCCGGGTCGCGGACGCGTACGGCGAGTTCTTCGCCGGGATCGGCACGGACGCGGTGGCGATCGCCCGCGAGGGCACCGTGCACGCCGAGGACGGCGAACGCGGGCAGCTCGTGATCGTGCGGGACGTCCGGTTCCGGTCGGTGTGCGAGCACCACCTCCTGCCGTTCACCGGGGTCGCCCACCTGGCGTACGCACCGGGCGACCGCCTGATCGGCCTCGGGACCCTGTCGCGCGTGCTCGACGCCGTCGCCTCGCGCCCGCAGTTGCAGGAGCGTCTCGGCGAGCAGGTCGCGGCGACCATCGCGGAAGGGCTCGGCGCTGCCGGGGTCCTCGTGGTGCTCGACGCGCAGCACCAGTGCGTGACCACCCGGGGTGAACGGCAGTCGAGCTCGACGACGGTGACCGTCGCGGCGACCGGCAGCCTCGCGGACGCCGCCGGGCGGGCCGAGGCGATCGCGCTGATCGGCGCCGGAGCCGGAGCCGGTGCGGGTACTGGAGCCGACCCCGAGGCGGACGCATGACGACCGCCCGAGCCGGGTCGAGCCTCCCGGCCGCCGCACCCGGCTGGGTGGTGCCCGACCTGCGCGAGCCCGTCCGCACCATCGGGCGTCGCACGTTCGACTTCGACCACCGCATCGCCGTCATGGCGATCGTCAACCGCACGCCGGACTCGTTCCACGACCGCGGCGCGACCTTCGCGCTCGACCGCGCCGTCGAGGCCGCGGTCCGTGCCGCCGAGCAGGGCGCCGACTGGGTCGACATCGGCGGCGTGAAGTTCGCCCCGGGGCCGGAACTCCCCGCCGCGGACGAGATCGACCGCGTCGTCCCCGTCGTCCGGCAGCTCGCCCAGCAGTCGGACGTGACCATCAGCGTCGACACCTTCCGACCCGAGGTCGCCGCCGCCGCGATCGAGGCCGGTGCGAGCGTCGTCAACGACACCACCGGGCTGTCCGACCCGCGGATGGCGAAGGTCGTGGCGGACTCCGACGCGACGATCGTCATCACCCACTCGCTCGCCGAACCCCGCCGCCCGCTGCCCGAGCCGCCGCGGTACGACGACGTCACGGGCTCGGTCGTCGCGTTCCTCCGGGAGCGCGTGGACCGGGCGCTCGCCGCGGGCATCCCCGACTCCCGGATCGTCGTCGACCCCGGGCACGACCTCAACAAGAACACCGTGCACACCCTCGAGCTCACCCGCCGGCTGCCCGAGGTCGTCGCGCTCGGGTACCCGGTGCTCGCGGCGGTGTCGAACAAGGACTTCGTGGGGGAGTCGCTCGGGCGTCCACGAGGGGAGCGCCTGGCCGGGTCGCTCGCGGTGGCCACGGTCAGCGCGATGCTCGGCGCGCGGATCGTCCGGATGCACGACGTGGTCGAGAGCGTCGACGCGATGCGGATGGTGGAGACGACCCTCGGGTGGCGCGAACCGGTCGAGGCGAGGCACAACACGTGAACCTCCTGCCGCCCGCGGTCGCGGAGCTGTCCGACGACGAGCTGCTCGCGCTCTACTCCGAGGGTGCGGGGTCGCCGTGGCTGCGCGTGAACTTCGTGGCGACGATCGACGGTGCTGCCTCAGCCGGGGGACTCTCCGGGTCGCTCGGCGGGCCGGACGACCTCCGCGTCTTCGACCTGCTGCGCCGGATGGCCGACGTGGTGCTCGTCGCCGCCGGGACCGTGCGTGACGAGGGCTACGGGCCGATGGTCCTGCGCGACGCCGACGTGGCCTGGCGCCGAGCACACGGGATGCCCGACCACCCGGTGTTCGCGATCGTGTCCGGGTCGCTGTCGCTCGACACGGACTCCCGGGTGTTCACGGCGGCGCCCGTCCGGCCGGTCGTGCTGACGTCGGTCACGGCTGCGCGGTCGGACCGTGGGCGGGCGCTCGCCGCGGTCGCGGACGTCGTCCCGTGCGGTGGCGTCGGTGCGCCGGACACCGTGGACCCCGTCGCGCTCCGGGACGCCCTGGTGGCGCGCGGACTCCGGACGATCCACTGCGAGGGCGGTCCGTCGTTCCTCGGCTCGCTCGTGGCGGCGGACCTCGTCGACGAGCTCACCCTGACGATCGACCCGACGCTCGAGGGTGGCGCCGCCCCCCGGATCATCCGCGGATCGTCACCGTCGCTCCGCCGCCTGCAGCCCGCGCACGTCCTCCGCGGGGCCGGCGACGTGCTCCTCACCCGGTACCTCCGCGCCCGCATCGGTTAGGGTCGGGCCCGTGATCGACATCGTGGCGTCCGGGGTCCTCTTCGACATGGACGGGACGCTCGTCGACTCGACCGCGGTGGTCGAGGCCGCCTGGACCGGGTTCGGCCGGCGGCACGACATCGACCCGCGGACGATCCTCGCGTTCTCGCACGGCCGCCAGACGATCGACACCGTGCGGCACTTCCTGCCGGACCTCGCCGAGGCCGAGCAGCACCGCATCGTCGACGAGATGATCGCGGCCGAGGTGGACAACGTCGACGGGATCCTCGAGGTCCCTGGTGCCGCCGCGTTCGTGTCCCGCCTGGTCGACGCCGGGGTGCCGGTCGCCCTCGTCACGAGTGCACCGCGGGACCTCGCCGTGAACCGCATGCGGGCTGCCGGGGTGCACGTGCCCGAGGCGCTCGTCGCCTCCGAGGACGTCGATCACGGCAAGCCGCACCCCGACGGGTACCTCCGCGGTGCCGCCCTGCTCGGGGTGGACCCGGCGGAGTGCGTCGCCTTCGAGGATGCCCCCGCCGGGCTCGAGGCCGCGATCGCCTCCGGTGCCACCACGGTGGTCGTCGGTGCGCTCGAGGCCGACGTCACCGCGGGGCTCTACCGGGTCGCGGGGTACGACGGCATCACCGTCGACGCCGAAGGAGCCGCTTTCCGCATCCGCGGCTGAGCACCGGCTCCGTCCTGCGGACACGTCCAGCGTCGCCCGGCCACCGTGGACGGTGCGGCCGGAACGACCGGGCCGCGGAAGGAGCGACCATGGCAGCCCTCGACGGCAAGAAGATCCTCGTCATCGCGACGAACTACGGGGTCGAGCAGGACGAGATCGTCGTCCCGGTCGACCAGCTGCGTGAGCGCGGTGCGACCGTGACGGTGGCGGCGCAGGAGACCGGTTCGATCCAGACCCTCGTCGGCGACAAGGACCCGGGGAAGACGGTCGATCCGGACACCACCATCGCCGGTGTCAACGCGGGGTCGTTCGACGCGCTCGTCGTCCCCGGCGGCACGATCAACGCCGACACCCTGCGCACCGACCAGCAGGCGGTCTCGCTCGTCTCGGCCTTCGTCGAGGCCGGGGCGCCCGTCGCGGCGATCTGCCACGGCCCGTGGACCCTCATCGAAGCCGGGGTCGTCTCGGGAAAGACGATCACCTCGTTCCCGTCCCTGCAGAGCGACCTGCGGAACGCGGGCGCCGAGTGGGTCGACCGAGAGGTCCAGGTCGACGGCGGGCTCATCACGTCCCGGAACCCCGACGACCTGCCGGCGTTCGTCGACGCCATCGAGTCGGCGCTCACCGCCTAGCGAGCACTCAGCCGAGCGCGACCGGGCGGGCCGTGCGGAGCACCGCGGGGCCGAGGGCGAGCACGCCGTCGGACTCCGGGTCGCACCGCACCCCCGCCCGCCCCCGCATCGCCCGGAACGCCCCCGGCGCGACCTCGTGGTCCATCCACGCGCACGGGTTCGCCGGCCGGTACCCGCGGAACCGGACGGGTTCGCCGCCGGGGCTCTGCAGGGAGAACGGTTCGCCCCGGAGCGCCTCCACGTCCGCGCCACGGAGGAAGACGTTCCGCCGGGTCGCCACCGGGTCGACGTCGACGCCCAGCTCGGCCCCGACGGCCTCGAGTGACTCGAGACCGATCACCGTCACCGAGGCGTGCACGTGCGCCCGGGACGCGAAGTAGCGGTCCCCGACGATGCCGAGCCCCGCGCGGAGTTCGACGCGGTCGCGCAGTTCGTCCGGGTCGTCCGCACGGACCGGCAGGGCGCCGTCGGCCGGCCGCCCCTCGTACCGGTGCCGCCGGGACACCAGCAGCAGCGCGATCTCGACGTCGGTCCGGTACGGCAGGTCGCCGGGGCCGGCCACGTCGTCCAGGGAGGTCACGGCACCAACGCTAGCCGTGCCTCCAGGCCGCTCGTCTCGCCCTGACGAGACCCCGTGCGCTGCGCGAGACACCGCACGTTCCCCGAGACGGCGCGTAATCCTGCGGTGTCTCGGGCGCGCGGCGGCGTCTCGCGGACTCGGCGGCGTCCGAGGCGCGACAGCACCCGCTGCCCCGTCCGATTTCCGCCAGTCGATGTCGGCGACCCGTGTCAGGCTGGACCCATGTCCACCCCCGGAACCGACGCGCTGCACGCCGAGCGCTACCGGGTCGTCGCCTCGCGCGACGCCCGGTTCGACGGCCAGTTCGTCACCGCCGTGCACTCCACCGGCATCTACTGCCGCCCGTCCTGCCCCGCCAGGACCCCCAGGGAGTCCGGCGTCACCTTCTACCGGACCAGCGCGGCGGCGCACCTGGCGGGCTTCCGTGCGTGCAAGCGCTGCCTGCCCGAGGCGACGCCGGGCAGCCCCGAGTGGGACCTGCGCGAGGACGTCGCCGGGCGGGCCATGCGCCTCGTGCTCGACGGCGTCGTCGAACGCGACGGTGTCCCGGGGCTCGCCGCCCGCGTCGGGTACTCGGAGCGACAGCTGAACCGCATCATGACCGCCGAGCTCGGCGCCGGACCGAAGGCGCTCAGCCGGGCGCACCGTGCGCAGACCGCTCGCAGTCTGCTGACGTCGTCGGACCTGCCGATCGCCGACGTCGCGTTCGCCGCGGGGTTCGCCAGCGTCCGCCAGTTCAACGACACCGTCCGCGAGGTCTTCGCCGTCACCCCGACCGAGCTCCGCGCCCGACGGGTGGTCCGGCCGTCGGAGGACGGCGCACTGCACGTGCACCTTCCGGCCCGGGCGCCGTTCGACGCGCAGGGTCTGCTCGACTGGCACGCGCTGCACGCCCTGCCGGGCCTGGAGCAGGTGGGCACGGACACCTCCGGGCGCGTCACGTCCTACGGGCGGGCGCTGGACCTGCCTGGAGGCCCGGCCTGGTTCAGCGCGTCGGCTGCGGACACGGGGACGGCCGGCTCCAGAGCCGCGGGTCGCGGCACCGGGGTCGACCTGCGGGTGCGGGTCACCGACCTCTCCGACCTGCCGACACTGGTCGCGCGGGTGCGGTCGTACTTCGACCTCGACGCCGACCCCGCCGCCGTCGACGCGGTGCTCGGGGCGGTGCCCGCACTGGCCGGCGCCGTCGAGCGCGTCCCCGGCATCCGGCTCCCGGGCGCCGTCGACCCGCACGAGATCGTGTTCCGCACCCTCATCGGCCAGCAGGTCTCCGTCGCGGCCGCCCGGACCGCGCAGAGCCGACTCGTCGCGGCGCTCGGGACGCCCGTGCCCGCAGCGGTGCTCGACGGCGGACTGCTCTTCCCTCGCGCTGCGACGATCGCCGAACGGGGGCACGAGGTCCTGCGCGGCCCGGCAGCCCGGGTCGACACCATCATCCGGGTCGCCGGTGCGCTCGCCGACGGGTCACTCGTCGTCGACGGCGGGCAGTCCCTCGACGAGCTGCGTGCCGGGCTCCTGGCGGTGAAGGGCATCGGGCCCTGGACGGCCGACTACGTGGCACTCCGGGTCCGCCACCACCCGGACGTGTTCCTCCACAGCGACCTCGCCGTGCGCAACGGTGCACAGGAACTCGGGCTGCCCGGGACGGCGCGCGAGCTCTCCCTATGGTCGGAGCAGGTGGCGCCGTGGCGGAGCTACCTGACGATGCACTGCTGGCGACCGATCATCGACCGCGCGATCGCGACGGCCGGTGCGGCACACACGACGACCGCGGCACAGTCCGCTCGGAAGGACGAACGATGACCGACGCAACGATCCAGACGCTGGACACCCCGGACGGGCCCTTCACCGTGCTCGAGGACGCACAGGGCCGGGTGCTCGCCTCGGGGTGGACCGACTCCGTGGACCGCATCCTCGGCCGACTCGCCGACAGGTACCGGCCCGAGCACATCACCGACGGCCGGGTGGCCTCTGCCGAGGCGGTCGACGCCTTCTACGGGGGTGAGGTCGAGCACGCCATGCAGGTGCCGGTGCGGCAGTTCGGCACCGAACTCTTCGCCGAGGGCTGGCGGCAGTTGCGGTTGATCCCGGCCGGGGCGGTCCTGACGTACACCGAGTTCGCGGCGGCGATGGGCCGGCCCGACGCCGTGCGGGCCGCCGCGAGCGTGTGCGCCCGGAACGCCCCGGCGTTGTTCGTGCCGTGCCACCGCGTGCTCCGGACGGACGGCACGCTCGGCGGCTTCGCGTGGGGGCTCGACGTCAAGCGGGCGCTGCTCGAACGGGAGGCGGTGGGGACGACGGCGCTGGTCTGACCCGTCGTTCTCCCCCTGGTTGCGGGTGTCGACGGGAGCGCTCCAGGCTGTCATGCTCGACACAACCGACCCGCCAGGACCAGACCCGAAGGACCCGACGCCTGCGATGCAACGCGGTCGAACCACCTTCGAGGAACCCATGGACCAGCACGTCGACCGCACGGTCGTCTCCGCCGACGGAACGGTGATCGCCGTGTCCGACGCCGGCACGGGTCCCGCGCTCGTCGTGGTGGGCGGTGCCTTCGACCACCACGGCACGCCGTACCTCACCGGCCTCGCCGACACCCTGCGCGACCGCTACCGGGTCGTCACGTACGACCGACGCGGTCGCGGGGCGAGTGGGGACACCGAACCGTGGTCGATCGACCGCGAGGTCGAGGACCTCGCCGCCGTCGTCGCCAGCGTGGACGGGCCTGTCTCGGCGCTCGGCCTGTGCGTCGGCGCGGGCGTCGTCCTGCACGGCCTCGCCGGCGGGGTCCCGCTCGACGCCGCCGTGCTCTGGGAGCCGCCGTACCGCGCGACCGTCGATCCGCACGCCGACGACGTCGTGTTCGCCGACCTCCTCGACGAGCACGTGGCGGTCGGCCGTCGCGCGCAGGCCGTCCGCGCGTTCCTCGCCCACGTCCTCGGCGTGCCGATGGGGCAGATCACCGCGCTCCGCCTGAAGGGCGCCCTCTGGCGATCACTCGTCGTCGATGCGCACGTGCTCAGTCGAGACGTCCGGGTGCTGAACGGCCTCGCGATCCCGGAGCGGGTCGCGGCAGCGGTCGGCGTCCCCGTGCTCGTCGGTGCCGGCGGCGACGGCCCGGAGTGGATGCGGCAGGCGGCCCGAGCGGTCGTGGACGCCGTCCCCGGGTCGGAGTACACCGAGGTCCCCGGACAGGGACACGTGCCCGAGCCCGAGGCGATCGGCCAGGTGCTCGACCGGTTCCTCGCCCGGACCGCGGCACGCGGCTGATCCCCGGGGCTGCGAGGATGGACGTCGTGAACGCACCACGTCTCGGACTCCTGCTCGACGTCGACGGGCCCATCGCCAGCCCCGTCTCCCGCACCATCGCGATCCCGAGCATCGTGGAGGACCTCGTGGCGCTCGCCGCGGAGGGCATCCCCGTCGTGTTCAACACCGGCCGGAGCGACGCGTTCATCCGGCAGGAGGTCGTGGGGCCGCTCCTCGCCGGGGGACTCGCGGCGGGCGGCCGGGTGCACGCCGTGTGCGAGAAGGGCGCCGTGTGGTGCTCGATCGGCCCGCAGTACGAGGGCGGCATGGGCGAAGTCACCGTCGCCGAGGACCTCGCGCTGCCCCGCGACTACGCCGACGAGATGCGCGAGCTCGTGCGCGACGAGTACGCCGACCTGGTGTTCTTCGACGAGACGAAGCGCGCGATGGTCTCGATCGAGCAGCGCGTCGAGGTGCCGAACGCGACGTACCTCGCCCGCCAGCCGGAGTTCGACGAGCGGGCGATGGCCGCGCTCCAGCGCCGGGGGCTCGGTGTCCGTCGGCTCGACGACGTCCGGCCCGACGCCGACGGCGCCGTGCAGTGGCGCATCGACCCGACGATCATCTCGACCGACGTGGAGTCGGACCGCAGCGGCAAGGACATGGGGGCCGAGCGCTCCCTCGAACTCCTCGCGCAGGACGGCGAGCTGCCGCTGGCGTGGCGCACGATGGGCGACTCCCGGAGCGACTACGCGATGGCGGACTGGCTGCACGCGCAGGGGCACGAGGTGGCGCACGTCGACGTCCGCCCGTCCGACGGGGTCCCGGCGACGCCGTACCCGGTGCTCACCGCACCCGACGGCGTGATCCACGACGACGCCGGAGCGCGGTTCCTGTCGGACTGGCGCCGGACCGCCTGAGCCGAGCCGCGCCTCCAGGCGGTCACCGGACGCGCACCCGCGCCGCAGCGTCGGACCGCACCCATCCGCGGTATTTGCGTGACGGGTTGGTACACCAGTACTCTCGCGGGGTCCGCCGCCAGCCGATGACGGGAACCACCCCATGGCACCGAAGCTCCGCATCAAGTCGATCGAGGCCTCCCTCGCTGACTCCGAGGAGAAGGGGCGCTCCCTCAAACGGTCGCTGAAGACCTTCGACATCGCGGCGATGGGCATCGCCGTCGCGGTCGGTGCCGGCATCTTCTCGGTGGGCGCGAACGCGGCCGCGAACTTCGCCGGCCCCGGCGTCATCATCTCGTTCCTGCTCGCCGCCGTCACGTGCGGCCTCGCGATCATGTGCTACGCCGAGTTCGCCTCGACGATCCCGGTCGCGGGCTCCGCGTACACGTTCACCTACGCCACCATGGGCGAGCTGCTCGCGTGGATCGTCGGCTGGGACCTCATCCTCGAGACCCTGACCGCCAGCGCCGTCATCGCGAAGTACTGGGGCATCTACCTCAGCACCGCGTTCGGCGTGTTCGGCGTCGACCTGCCCGACACGATCAAGCTCGGCCCGATCGGCTTCACGTGGGGTCCGGTGCTCATCGTCGGCATCTTCACGGTGCTGCTCGCCTTCGGCACCCGCCTGTCCAGCCGGGTGTCGGCCGTCATCACGATCATCAAGGTCGCGATCGTGGTGTTCGTCATCGTCGCCGGAGCGTTCTTCGTCAAGGCAGCGAACTTCACCCCGTTCATCCCGCCGGCGCAGCCCACGAAGGGCGCGGAGGGCAGCGTCTGGACCCAGTCGCTCGTGTCCTGGTTCACCGGGTCCGAGCCCGCGCAGTACGGCGTCTTCGGCCTGCTCGCCGCTGCGTCGCTCGTGTTCTTCGCGTTCATCGGCTTCGACGTCGTCGCGACGAGCGCCGAGGAGACCGAGAACCCGCAGAAGACCCTTCCGCGGGGCATCTTCATCGGCCTCGGCATCGTGACCCTGCTCTACGTCGGCGTGAGCGTCGTCATCACCGGCATGGTGTCGTACCAGCGCCTCGCGCAGGAGGACGCGCCGTCCCTCGCCTCGGCCTTCGACATCGTCGGTCTGCCCTGGGCGGCCGGCATCATCGCCATCGGCTCGCTCATCGGCCTGACGACGGTCGTCATGGTGCTGCTGCTCGGCCTGTCCCGCATCGTGTTCTCGATGAGCCGCGACGGGCTGCTGCCGCGCTGGTTCTCGAAGACCAACCCGAAGACGCAGACGCCCGTTCGGGTGCAGGTCGTCGCGGGTGTCGTCGTGGCGCTGCTCGCCGGCTTCACGGCGGTGGACAAGCTCGAGGGCATGATCAACATCGGCACGCTGTCGGCGTTCGTCCTGGTGTCGATCGGCATCATCGTGCTCCGTCGTTCGCGGCCGGACGCGCCACGGTCGTTCCGGGTGCCGTGGTCGCCCGTGCTGCCGATCGTGTCGGCGGTGCTGTGCTTCTGGCTGATGCTGAACCTCGAGGTCGAGACCTGGCTCCGGTTCGTCATCTGGCTCGTGGTCGGCTTCGCCATCTACTTCGGCTACAGCCGCCGGAACAGCCGGGTGGGCAAGGGCCTGCAGTAGCGGTCTGCCGCCGGCGTTCGCGTCCGGGCATTCGCGTCCGCACAACCAGAGTCGGCTCGAACCAGGGTTTCCCGCGGTTCGAGCCGACTTCGGTTGTGCGGCGGCAGAACGCGCCACGCGCCGCCACCTCGCCGGCCTACGCGCCGAGGGCGAGCGCAGCTCCGAAGCCGAGCATCACGACCGCCACGAGGCCGTCGAACACCCGCCAGGTGAGCGGCCTCGCGAACAGCGGTCTGAGCAGTCGGCCGCCGAAGCCGAGCGCGCCGAACCAGAGGCAGCTCGCGAGCACGGCGCCGATGGTCCACGGCCAGCGGTCGTCCACGCCCTGCTGGTTCGCGACGGAGCCGAGGAACACGAGCGTGTCCAGGTAGACGTGCGGGTTCGCCCACGTGAAGACGAGCATGGTCAGGACCGCCGCGCGCATGGTCGGGACGATGCCGGGAGGCGCGGTGCGGGTCCGTCCCGCCGCCGTCGTCGGGTGGGCGGTCATCGCCACTCCCGCGCTCGCTCCGGCGGGCATGCCGACGGCGGGTGCACCGTCGTCGTGCGCGTCCTGCTCGACACGCATGGCGTCGCCAGACGGCCGGAGCGCCCGCCGAGCGGCCAGCACCCCGTAGGTGAGCAGGAACGCCGCCCCGACGAACCGGATCACGACGATCGCGACCGGGAACCGCTCGACGACGACCCCGACCCCGAGCACGCCGGCGAGGATGAGCACGCCGTCGGAGACCGCGCACACCACGACCGCGGCGGTCACGACCCGGAGCCGGGCGCTGACCGCGAGCCGGAGCAGGTACGTGTTCTGCACCCCGATCGCGACGATCAGGGCGAGCCCGGTGCCGAGGCCGGAGAGCAGGGGGAGGAATGCGGTCACGGTCCGACGCTAGGCGGCAGGCGGGATGCAGTACAGCTCATGTTCCTGATGCTGCGTAAGCTGCGCTGCATGCTCCGACTCCAGCGCGAACACCTCGAGACCCTCCTCGCTGCGGTCGACCACGGCACGCTCGACGCCGCTGCCCGCGCCCTCGCGATCACCCCGTCGGCGGTGTCCCAGCGCATCAAGTCGATGGAGCAGCAGCTCGGTCGGGTCCTGCTCCAGCGGACGACCCCGGTGCGTCCCACCCCGGACGGCGAGGTCGTCCTCCGGCACGCGCGGCAGGCACAACTGCTCGACGAGGAGACCGCCCGAGCGCTCGGCGGCGGTGACTCGGTCGTGCCGACGATCCCCCTCGCGGTGAACGCGGACTCGCTCGGCACCTGGTTCCTCGACGCCCTCGCCTTGGTCCGGGCGGACACGGAGGTGGTCTTCGACCTGCACCGCGAGGACCAGGACCGCACGGCCGAGCTCCTGCGTGCCGGCACGGTGATGGGCGCCGTGACGGCCGAGGCTGACCCGGTCCAGGGCTGCTCGTCCGTGCCGCTCGGCATCGACCGCTACCGGGCGGTGGCGTCGCCCGCCTTCGTGGACCGCTACCTGGCCGGTGCCCGCACCGGGGCTGCCTCCGAACGTGGCCTGCTCGACCGGATGGACCGGGTGCCGCTCGTGGACTACGACCGGGCGGACGACCTGCAGCAGGGGTACCTGCGTCGGGTCCTCGGTCACGCACCGTCGGGTCCGCGGCACTTCGTCCCGACCTCGGCGGACTTCGCGCGGGCGGTGTCGCTCGGCTTCGGTTGGGGGATGCTGCCCGAGGCGCAGTGCCTCGACGCCCTGGCGCGGGGCGAACTCGTCGAGCTCACCCCCGGGCGGCGGGCGGACGTCGCCCTCTGGTGGCAGCGCTGGAACCTGGCGTCACCGCTGCTCGAGCGGGTGACCGACGCCGTGCGGGCCACCGCGGCCGAGCGGCTGCACCCGGTCGGTCAGGCCGTTGCGCGGTAGCGGAGGCCGTCCACGAGCAACCCCACCATGAGCTGACTCTGCGCCGGGTCCGGAGCGCCGTGGCACAGGTCGGCCACCGCGCGGAGCAGGACGGGGGCGTCCACATCGGGGCGGATGGTCCCCGCGGCGGCGGCGGAGTTGAGCAGGCCACCGAGGGCTCCGCCCAGACGGCCGATGAAGTACGCCGGGAGCGCTTCGAACGCCGGGTCGCCGGACTGGAGCGCGGCGGCCAGCCCGCGCTTCGTGGCGACGAACCCGGTGAAGCGCTGGAGCCACCGGGAGAGCGCTTCGTCCGGGGCGGACGTGGCGGCGAACTCGTCCGCGGCGTCCGCGCAGTCCTCGACCGCCTGCTGGAACACCGCCACCACGAGGTCGGACCGCTGCGGGAAGTGCCGGTACAGCGTGCCGACCCCCACCCCGGCCCGGTCGGCGATCACCTTCGCGGGCGTGTCCACACCGTCTGTCGCGAACACCGCCGTGGCGGCCTCGATCAAGGCGTCGGCGTTGCGTCGGGCGTCGGCGCGCACGGGTCCTCCTGGCAACTTGCTCTTGCGTAAACGGAAAGCCGTTCCGTATAGTTCCGGAAGGGCGTTCCACTTCGGTCCACGATACGGCACCGGGGTGCAGCACGCCATCGACAGCAGGAGGAACCGCACATGCAGTACCGCACCCTCGGCAAGACCGGCATCCAGGTCAGCCCCTTCGCGCTCGGCGCCATGATGATCGGCACCGACGGCCGCATCGGCAACGGCGACGAGCAGGACTCGATCCGCATCGTCCACCGCGCTCTCGACACCGGCATCAACCTCATCGACACCGCCGACCGCTACTCGCAGGGCGGATCGGAGACCCTCGTCGGCAAGGCCATCAAGGACCGCCGCGACGACGTCGTCCTCGCCACCAAGTTCAACGGCCCGATGGGCGACGATCCGAACCGCCGCGGGAACTCCCGGCGGTGGATCATGCGCGCGGTCGAGGACTCGCTCCGTCGCCTGCAGACCGACCACATCGACCTGTACCAGGCGCACCGCCCCGACGACACGGTCGACCTCGAGGAGACGCTGTCCGCCCTGACCGACCTCGTCCGCAGCGGCAAGGTCCGGGCGATCGGCAGCTCGGACTTCCCGGCGTCGATGCAGGTCGAGGCGCAGTGGACGTCCGAACGCCGCGGCCTCGAACGCTTCCGCACCGAGCAGCCCACCTACTCGATCCTCAACCGCGGCATCGAGCGTGAGGTCCTGCCGGTCGCACAGCGGTACGGCATGGGCACCCTCGTGTGGAGTCCGCTTGCCGGCGGCATGCTGACCGGACGCTTCCGGAAGGGGCAGGACACCGACCTGGCGCGGGCCACGATGTTCCGGCACAACCAGGACGAGCGGCGCATCGACGCCGTGGAACAGGTCGCCGTGCTGTCCGAGGAGACCGGCATCCCGATGACGCACCTCGCCATGGCGTTCGCGATCGCCCATCCCGGCGTGACCAGCGCGCTGATCGGCCCGCGGTCCATGGAGCAGCTCGACGACCTGCTCGCGGGCGCCGACGTGAGCCTGACGGACGAGGTCCTCGACCGCATCGACGCGATCGTCCCGCCGGGCACCGACGTGGGGCGGCTCGACCAGCAGTACAACCCGCCGGCGGTCCTCGACGCCACGCTCCGCCGCCGTCCCGCGGCCCAGCGTTCCGCGGCAGGGCCGTCCGACTGACCTGCCGTTCCTGCGTCCCGCGGACGTCCTGGATCCTCGTCCACCCGCCGCCGTCTAGCGTCCCTGGCATGTCCAAGCGAGCCACCACCGCCTCGGCGCTGCTCGGCGCCGTCACCATCAGCCTGCTGCTCACCGCCTGCGACCCGGGCGGCGCCCAGAACCCGAACCCGGTGGGCAAGGTGCCCGGATCCGAGGAGAAGTCGCAGTCGGCGCAGTGCGACGTGGCGTCCAGCGCGGCGGTCGACATGATCGACAAGGCGGTCGGCAGCCACGACACTGCCGAGTTCGCGAACATCCAGAAGGGCGACGGTGGCTGGTACCTCGGTGCCACCATCGTCCCCGCGGACAGCAACGACGCGAACGACGACGAGGTCACGATCTGGGCGACCACCGACGACCCGACCTCGGACGACTTCGACGGTCCGCTCTACGCCGTGAACCAGACCGCGAAGGACGCCACCGCCGACGAGTCGACCTCGGTGTCCGAAGCGCCGAGCTCGTTCAGCGCGGACTCGAAGCTCGCGAAGCAGGTCGAGAGCTGCGTCGTGGAGGCCTCCGACCGCTGACCCGGCGGCGCGTGGCGTGCTGCGGGTCGCAGTGTGCGAGGTTCCGCGCACGGTGGGACCGCGGCGGCCCCGCACGGTGTCCGGGACCTCGCACACTGCGCA
Organism: Curtobacterium sp. 314Chir4.1; assembly: GCF_900215175.1. NCBI lineage: Bacteria > Bacillati > Actinomycetota > Actinomycetes > Micrococcales > Microbacteriaceae > Curtobacterium > Curtobacterium sp. 314Chir4.1. The sequence goes on along the minus strand of NZ_OCMI01000004.1, from coordinate 331,599 downwards.
GGCGCAGGCGCAGGCGCCGGCGCCGTCGCACGGTGCGAGGTCAGGTCTGGCAGCGCGGGCACCAGTAGGTGTCGCGCAGGGTGAGCTCGGAGTCGCCGAGCTCCCCGTGCCGGACCGGCGTCCCGCACCGCAGGCACGGCTTCCCCGCCCGCCCGTAGACCCAGAACCGCCGTCCGGGGCGGTCGACCCCGGTCGTCACACGGGCACTGCGGTCCCGGTTGGCCAGGATGAGCCGGCTGGCCAGGGCGATCACCCGCGCCGGGTCGTGCACCTCGGCGACCGGCCGGGTCGGCAGCACGCCCCGGAGGAAGCAGAGTTCGTTCCGGTACACGTTGCCGAGGCCGGCGAGCACCCGCTGGTCGAGGAGCGCCAGACCGATCGGGCGCTCCGGCTCCCTGGTCAGGTTCTGCAGCGCGAGGTCGGGATCCCAGTCCGGCCCGAGCAGGTCCGGGCCGAGGTACCCGACGATCTCGGACTCCTGGTCGCGTGGGACGACCTCGAGGATGCCCAGCGCGAAGCCGACCGTCGACACCCCCTCGGCGTCGAGGATCGCCCGCGCCTGGTACGCCGGTCGTCGCCACCGGTCGCCGGGGGCGTAGACGTCCCACCGCCCCTCCATCTTGAGGTGCGAGTGCACGGTCAGGTCGCCGATCCGGTGCAGGAGGTGCTTGCCACGGGGGACGACCTCGTCGACGGTGCGGCCGACGAGGTCGAGCGTCGCGAACGCCGGCACCCGGAAGTCGCTGCGGGTGAGGACCTTCCCCGCGAGCGCCGTGTGCAGCCGTCGAGCAGCGCGGAAGACGGTGTCACCCTCAGGCACGTTCGTCCTCAGGCACGGAGCCGGACCCCCTGCGGTGTCGCGGTGAACCCGGCTTCCCGAAGCGCAGCGCCGAGCGGCGACTCGAGCACGAAGGCGCCGTCCACGCGCTCGACCGAGAGCTTGCCGAGCCCGCTCCGGACCGACGCCGCGATGGAGGCAGCGGCGACCGAGAGGTCCGCCGGGTCGTCGGTGAACGTCAGCACGGACTTGCCGCCGCGCTCGACGTACACCGCGAGCTTCCCGTCGACCGTCGTCACGAGGGCGCCGGCCTTCCGACCCGGGCGGTGCCCGCGGGACTTCGTGGCGGTGTCGTCCGCCGGCTCGTCGGCACCGGACCCGTCGGCCGCGGTATCGCTCGGCCAGGGCAGTGATGCTCCGTACGGGTTCGCCGGGTCGGTCGCGGCCAGGGTGAGGGCCTCGCGCTTGCGGTCCGGGTCGGCGCGCTCGTCCTCGTCGAGGTCCCGGGCGTAGGTGCGGAGTCGGTCCACGGTCGGCCCGGTGGCGAACTGCGCCGCACCGAGCCCCTCGACGAAGTACCCGCGCCGGGCACGGCCGGATTCCTCGAACCGGGAGAGCACGCGGTAGACGCCCGCGAACCCGCCGCGGACGCCCTCGACCTGCACGGCACCGCGGGTCACGACCCCGTACCGCTCGAGCAGCTGTTCGGCGGTCGCGGCGGCGCGCACGGTGGCGTCCGACTCGGCCAGGGGCAGCAGGGACCAGCGGCCGCCGACGGACGGCGGTCCGGACTGCGTCGGCATCGTCGGGCGACGACGACCGCGGTACGCCCGGGCCCGCGGGGCGCTCGTGCTCTTCGCCTTGCCGCCGAGCATCGACCGCAGCGGGGCGAAGGTGTCGTTGGTGATCTGGCCGGCCCACACCAGGTCCCAGAGCGCGGTCGAGAGCGCCTGGTCGTCGGTGCTCCCCACGGCCTGCCCGAGCTGCCGGAAGAAGTAGGCGCCGCCGCCCGCGAGTGCGCCGAGCACGTCACGCTGGAGTTCGGTGGTCTCGTCGCCCGAGGGCTCGGCGAGGGTCGTCGCCGCCGTGTCGGCGAGGTGCAGCCGCACCCAGCCGTCGTTGCCGGGCAGGGTGCCGCCGCCGGACCAGAGGACCTCGCCCGTGGCGGTCAGTTCGTCGAGCATGCTCGGGGCGTAGTCCGTGACGCGAGCGGGCAGCACGAGGGTCTCCCACGCGCTGGCCGGCAGGGCGACCCCGGCGAGCTGGTCGATGACCTGCAGCACGCCGTCGACGCCGCGCAGTCCCCCGCGGGTACCGGGCGTGTGCACGTGCTGCCACGCCGGCAGGAACCGCGCGAGGGTGTCCGGCGACACCGGTTCGACCTCGTGCCGGAGCGCCGCGAGCGACTTCGTGCGGATGCGGCGGAGCACCTCGGCGTCGCACCACTCCGCGCCCTGGCGATCGGGACGGAACTCGCCCTCGACCACCCGCCGGTCGGCCACGAGCCGACGGAGGGTGTCCTGCACGACGGCGATGCCGAGTCCGAGGCGTGCGGCGGCGTCCTGCGCCGAGAACGGGCCGTGCGACCGGGCGTACCGGCCGATCAGGTCGCCGAGGGGATCGGCGACCGGTTCGACGAACGCCGTCGGGACGCCGATCGGCAGCGGCACCCCGAGAGCGTCCCGGAGGCGGGAGGCGTCCTCGATCACGGCCCACCGGGTGGCCCCCGCGTGCGAGAACGACAGCACGCGGCGGTCCCGCTCGAGTGCCGTGAGTGCACCCTGCACGGTCGTGGTCGCAGCCGAGCGGTCCGCATCGGCATCTGCTGGAGCCAGCCAGCTCCGGTCCACGACCTCGTCGAGGTCGAGCGCGCCGACGAGCCGGAGCACGTCGACGATCCCCTCGGCATCGCGGGCGCGGCGGTCGGGCGAGAGTCGCTGCAGGTCGCGTTCGACGGACGCGATCACCGCGGGGTCGAGCAGTTCGCGGAGCTCAGCCCGCCCGAGCAGCTCCCCGAGCAGGGTCGAGTCGAGTGACAGTGCTGCTGCCCGGCGTTCGGCGAGCGGGGTGTCGCCCTCGTACATGAACGCCGCGACGTACCCGAACAGCAGGGAGCGCGCGAACGGCGACGGCTGTTCCGTCTCGGTCTCGACCAGGCGGATGCGACGTCCGGCGATGTCGTCCGCGATGCCGAGCAGGGACGGCACGTCGTACACGTCCTGCAGGACCTCGCGCACGGTCTCGAGCACGATCGGGAACGACGGGTACTTCTGCGCGACCTCGAGCAGTTGCGATGCTCGCTGCCGCTGCTGCCAGAGCGGCGATCGCTGCCCGGGGTTCCGCCGGGGCAGCAGCAGCGCCCGGGCCGCGCACTCGCGGAACCGTGCGGCGAACAGCGCGGACGCGCCGACCTCGTCCGTCACCAGGGCCTCGAGGTCGTCGCGTTCGAACACGAACAGGTCGGCACCAGGGGGTTCGGCGTCGGTCTCGGGGATCCGGACCACGATGCCGTCGTCGGCCGCCATCGCGTCGCCGTCGATGCCGTGGCGTTCCCGGAGTCGCGCACCGACCGCCAGTGCCCACGGCGCGTGCACCTGCATGCCGTAGGGGGAGTGCAGGATGAGCCGCCAGTCGCCGAGTTCGTCGCGGAACCGTTCGATCACGAGCGTGGTGTCGTTCGGCACGTGCCCGGTCGCCGCGCGCTGGTCGCGCAGGAAGGTCAGCAGGTTGGTGACGGCGCGTTCGTCGAGCCCGCCGGCGGCGACGCGGGCACGGGCGTCCTCGTCGGATGCCCCCTCGACCTCGCGCACGAAGGCGCCGGTGGCACGACCGAGCTCGGCGGGGCGGCCGATGCCGTCGCCCTTCCAGAACGGCACCCGGCCGGGCTGGCCGAACGCCGGGCTGACGACGACCCGGTCGTGGGTGATCTCCTCGATGCGCCAGCTCGTCGCGCCGAGGGCGAAGACGTCGCCGACGCGGGACTCGTAGACCATCTCCTCGTCGAGCTCGCCGACGCGGGAGGCCTTCTCGCCGACCATGAACACGCCGAACATGCCGCGGTCGGGGATCGTGCCGCCGCTCGTGACCGCGAGCCGCTGGGCACCCGGCCGCCCGGTGAGGGTGCCGTGGACGCGGTCCCAGACCAGGCGCGGGCGGAGCTCGGCGAACTCGTCGCTCGGGTAGCGCCCGGTCACGAGGTCGAGTGTCGCCTCGAACGCGGAGCGGGGCAGGCCGCTGAACGGTGCGCTCCGCCGGACGAGTTCGAACCAGTGCTCCACGTCGACGGTGTCGATCGCGCCGGCCGCGACGGTGTGCTGGGCGAGGACGTCGAGCGGGTTCGCCGGCACCGAGATCGCCTCGATCTGTCCGGACACCATCCGTTCGACGGTGACGGCGCTGTTCACCAGGTCGGCGCGGTGCTTCGGGAACAGGACCCCGCGGGAGATCTCGCCCACCTGGTGTCCGGCGCGACCGACGCGCTGCAGGCCGCTCGCGACCGACGGCGGCGCCTCGACCTGCACGACGAGGTCGACCTCGCCCATGTCGATGCCGAGCTCGAGCGAACTCGTGGCCACCACGCAGCGCAGCCGGCCGGACTTCAGGTCGTCCTCGATGATGGCGCGTTGGTCCTTCGACACGGAGCCGTGGTGGGCGCGGGCGAGCACCGGCACGGAGGCGTCCGAACCGCCGCCACCGGTCTGTCCGGATGCGCCGATCACCTGCGCCGGCGGCCGGGCGTGTGCCGAGAGCCTGGCCGGGGACTGGGCACGCGGACCGGCGGCCGGCAGCCCGTCGTCCGCCGGGGACACCCCGGCCGGCACCAGTGCACCGTCGCCGACGGATCCGGCGGCAGCGAGGACCCGTTCCTCGTGGATCTCGTTGAGGCGCGCGGTCAGTCGTTCGGCCAACCGCCGCGAGTTCGCGAACACGATCGTCGACCGGTGCTCCTCGATGAGGTCGACCACCCGTTCCTCGACGTGGGGCCAGATCGACCCGTTCGTCGGGGACTCGGTGGCGTCGGCACCGACCGGGGGCGCTCCGAGCTCGGCCATGTCGTCGACGGGCACGACCACGCGCAGGTCGAAGGTCTTCTGGGCGGGCGGCGCGATGATCGTCACCGGTGCACGGCCCCCGAGGAACCGCGCGACTTCCTCAGCCGGACGCACCGTGGCCGACAGCCCGATGCGCTGGACGGGCTTCTCGAGCAGGTCGTCGAGTCGTTCGAGCGACACGGCGAGGTGTGCGCCGCGCTTCGTCGACGCGACCGCGTGGACCTCGTCCACGATGACGGTGTCGACGTTGACCAGGGTCTCCCGCGCCTGCGACGTGAGCATGAGGTAGAGCGACTCGGGCGTCGTGATGAGGATGTCCGGTGGCTGTCGCAGGAGCCGCTGCCGGTCGGACGACGGGGTGTCACCGCTCCGGACGCCCACCGTGACGTCCGGCGGTTCGAGCCCGAGGCGCCTGGCGGTCTGGGTGATCCCGACGAGCGGGCTGCGGAGGTTCCGCTCGACGTCGACGCCGAGTGCCTTGAGCGGGGAGACGTAGAGCACCCGGGTCCGCTGCTTGGCGGGCGGGCGGTCCGACGCGCTGATGAGCCGGTCGATGGACCACAGGAACGAGGCCAGCGTCTTGCCGGAGCCCGTCGGCGCGATCACGAGTGCGTGCTGCCCGGTGGAGATCGCGTCCCACGCCCCGGCCTGCGCTGCCGTCGGTGCGTCGAAGGCACCCCGGAACCACTCTGCGGTGGCGGGGGAGAAGCGCTCGAGCACGTCCGTCATGGTCCGTCCCATCCTGCCCGCGACCGCCGACAACCAGCCCAGTTCATGAACACGGTTGACAGAGCGATAGTTACCGATCTATCGTTAACACATCGCGATAGGAACAACACCGATCGCGAGCCAACTTCGAACACTGACCAGGAAGGACGCACCATGCGCCCCATCTCCGACAACGACGACAACCACCAGCACCCGCGCGGCCCCCGTTTCGGCGGCGCGCGGCAGCACCACGGCGCCGGCTTCCCCGGCCGCGACCGCGGTGACCACGACCACGGCGGACGCGGTGGCTTCGGCCCCGGGTTCGGTCGCGGCTTCGGCGCCGGTTTCGGTGGCCCGGGCTTCGGCGGTCCCGGATTCGGTGGGCCCGGCTTCGGCCGTGAGCGCCGCCGTCGCGGCGACGTCCGCCTCGCGATCCTCGGCCTGCTGGCCGAAGGCCCGCAGAACGGCTACGCCGTGATCAAGACCATCGCCGAGCGCACCGGCGGCGCCTGGAAGCCGAGCCCCGGCTCGGTCTACCCGACGCTCCAGCAGCTCGTCGACGAAGAACTCGTGGTCTCCACGGGCGACGGTCGCACGACCCTCTTCGAGCTCACCGACGCCGGCAAGGCCGAGGCCGAGGCGAAGGCGGACGAGATCGCAGCGGCCTTCGACGCGCCGGGTCTCCCGGACTCGTCGCGCGAGTTCATCGAGGCGCTCCGCAAGACCATGGGCGTCCTGCACATGTACCGCACCAGTGCGACGGAGGAGCAGGCGAAGGCGGCCACCGCCAAGATCGACCAGCTCCGCAAGGACCTCCTGCAGATCCTCGCCGACTGACGTCGGAAACGGCGAACGGGAGGCACGGTGCCAGCTGGCACCGTGCCTCCCGTCTGTCGCCTGGTGGCGTCGAGAGCCGTCAGTCGCCGATGAACGCGGCCACGTCCGCCAGCTCCGCCGCGGACACCGCGTGCGGCAGCCCCTCGTAGGTGCGGTCCGTCACGGCGGTGTGCGCGGCGGCCCACGCCTGCGTCCGGGCGGTGGCCTCGGCCGGGATCACCGGGTCGAGGTCGCCGTGCCCGAGGAACACCCGCGGCCGGACCTGCTCGACGGCGGTGTCGCGATCATCGGTGACGCCCGGCACGACGAACCCCGACAGGGACACCGCGAACGCGAAGCCGTCCGGTCGTGCGCGCAGCAGCTGTAACGCCATCGAGCCACCCTGCGAGAACCCGAGCAGCCCGATCCGCGGGTGGTCGGCGGCGACGGAGTCGATCCAGTCGAGCACCCCGGACACCGACTCGTCGACCGGTTCGAGCGCGGGGGAGCCCGGGGTCCCGAGCGGGTACCAGCTGAACCCCTGCCCCCACGGCATCGGCGCACGCAGCGACGCCAGGGTCCACGACGACGGCAGCGCCGGGGCGAGTCCGAGCAGGTCGCGCTCGTTCGACCCCACCCCGTGCATGGTCACGAGGAGCGGCGTGCCCGGCCGCTCGGAGGGGCCACGGGTCCACTGCACGACGTCGCGATCGATCATGTGCACGACATTAGTTGACGCATCAACCATCCCCAACCCCCGCGCCTTCCGCCGAACTCGCCGGGGCGACTGGTAGACACGGTGCATGGCCTCGCTGCGCACCCCCGACCCCGACTCCGGCTGGCTGTCCGACGAGGAGCTCGCGAACGTCCGCCGTCGACTGCCCATCTGCTACGTCGAGGCGGTCCCCGTCCGCACCGACGGCCTCGGTGTCGTCACCGAGGTGGGCGTGCTGCTCCGGGTGTCCCCGAGCGGCTCGATCGCCCGCACCCTCGTGTCCGGCCGGGTGATGTACGGGGAGTCGATCCGCACGGCGCTGTTCCGGCACCTCGAGAAGGACCTCGGCCCGATGGCGTTCCCGCAGCTGCCCTCGAGCCCGACGCCGTTCACCGTCGCGGAGTACTTCCCCCTGCCCGGCGCCTCGGTGTACACGGACGAACGGCAGCACGCGATCTCCCTGGCGTACGTCGTGCCCGTGACCGGCACGTGCGAGCCCCGGCAGGACGCCCTCGAACTGACGTGGATGAGCCCGATGGAAGCGGCGTCCGACGCCGTCGCCGACGAGATGGAGGGCGGTCGCGGGGCACTCCTGCGCGCGGGCCTCGCGTCCGTCGGTGCTCTCATGTAGCCATCTGTCGACCCGCCTCGCGCACGACGAAGCCCCCGGATCCGAATCGGACCCGGGGGCTTCGCAGCACGGTGCTGGACCGGCTTACTTGTTCTCGTTCTTGAGGCTGTCGGCCACGCCTGAAGCGGCGTCCTTGACGTTCGTGCCTGCCTGCTTGGTGTCGGCCTTGACCTGATCGGTCTTGCCTTCAGCCTTGAGGCGGTCGTTGTCCGTCACGTTCCCGACGGCTTCCTTGGCCTTGCCTGCTGCCTTCGCAGCGGCGTTCTTGACGTCTTCGATCCCAGCCATAGGCTCTCCTTCCGACAGCGGACAGTTCCCCGTCGGCCGCTTGCGCGGCATCCGGTGAAGGAGAACCTACGCGCCGGGGATCCGTCCGTGCCCAGGAGGCGTGGAGGTTGTCCCCCTGCGGGGATCAGCGCGCGGAACCGGCGGGACGGGAGGCGCGGCGCGACCCACCACGACGGTTGCCGCCCGACTCGGAACCGGCACCACGGCCGGCGGCGTAGCCGCCCTCCGAGGACCAGACCGGAGCGGACCCGCCACGGACGGTGTCGCTCGACGCGCGACGGCTGCCGCCGCTGCGGCGACCGCCGGATGCGGCAGCGGAACGCTGCCCACCGGCGGAGCCGGCCGACGCGCCGGCGCCGGCCTCGGCGGGACGACCGCCGCGACGCCCTGCACCGGAGGACCCGGAAGCCGAGCCGGTGCGCGCGGGCTGCGCCGCGCCTCCCGACCGACCACCGCGACCACGGCGACGACCGCCGCCCGCGCTGTCGGACTCGTTCGTCCGCTGCTTGGGCTGACGCTGCTGCTGTGCCGGCTGCTCCGGCGCGACGTGGCGGACCGGAGCGATCTCGCCGACGAGCTCCGCGACGGCGGGGGAGTTCGCCGTGACCTGCTGCGGCGTGACCTTGATCGCGGCCGCACGCATCATCTGCGCGACGTCGCGACGCTCGGCCGGCATCGTGACCGTCACGACGTCACCGGACGAACCGGCACGGGCGGTGCGGCCCGAACGGTGCAGGTACGCCTTGTGCTCGGTCGGCGGGTCGACGTGCACGACGAGCTCGACGTGGTCGACGTGCACACCACGGGCGGCGACGTCGGTGGCGACGAGCACGAGGGCCTCGCCGGAGGAGAACTTCGCGAGGTTCCGCTCACGGGCGCCCTGCGACAGGTTGCCCTGCAGGTCGACGGCCGGGATGCCCTGGCTGCTGAGCTGCTTCGCGAGACGCTTGGCGTGGTGCTTCGTGCGCATGAAGAGGATGCGACGACCGGTACCGCTCGCGAGCGTCCGGACGAGGTCCTTCTTCGCGTCGGCGTCGGCGACCTCGAAGAGGTGGTGGGTCATGGCCTCGACCGGGCTGGTCTCGTCGTCGACCGAGTGCATGACCGGGTTGTGCAGGAACTTCTTCACGAGCTTGTCCACGCCGTTGTCGAGCGTGGCGGAGAACAGTAGACGCTGCCCCTGCTCGGGCGTCGCCTGCATGATCTTCGTCACGCCGGGCAGGAAGCCCATGTCGGCCATGTGGTCGGCCTCGTCGAGGACGGTGACCTCGATGGCGTCGAGCTGCACGTGGCCCTGCTGCATGAGGTCGGCGAGGCGACCCGGGCAGGCGACGACCACGTCGACGCCGCCGCGGAGCGCGTCGACCTGACGGCCTTGCGAGACACCGCCGAAGATCGTCGTGGTGTTCAGGCCCATCGCCTTGGCGAGGGGTGCGAGCGTCGCGTCGATCTGCGTCGCGAGCTCACGGGTCGGGGCGAGCACCAGGGCGCGGGGGCGACCGGCGCGGCGCTTGCGGGGGTTCGCGGCGAGCCGGGCGGCGAGGGGGATCGCGAAGGCGATCGTCTTGCCGGAACCGGTGCGACCGCGACCGAGCACGTCCTTGCCCGTGAGCGAGTCGGGGAGCGTGTCGGCCTGGATCGGGAACGCGGTCTCCTTGCCCTGCTGGGCGAGGACGTCGACCATCGGCGCGGGGACGCCGAGGTCGGAGAAACGGATGTCTTCGGTGGTCATGGTGACCTTTCGAGCCGGAGGGTTCCGGCTGTGGGCGCACTTTCTCGCGAGGCAGCGCGCGGGCGGGATGCGCGCCAACGGGTGTGGCTGGCGCAGTCGCCGCAGCAGAGAAGCCTGGCACCTTCGGGAGGTGCTCGATCATCGGTCCGTGGACCGGGAGTTCGGGGGCGTCCGTACGACGCACGAGGCGATCGGCGCCTCGAGTACGTCCATCATAGCGTGCGAGGATCTGGGCGTGCGAGAACGGACGATCCTGGGCGCCGCTGCGATGGCCGTGGTGGCGGTGATCGGGCTGGCCGGGTGCGCGGCCGGGTCTGCGTCGGGGTCGTCGTCGTACGAGAACCTGCCGACCTCTGGGATCCCGGACTACCAGCTCGGCGGGGGCTACGCGCCGCCGGCCGGGGTGACGATCGTCGAGCGGGACAGCACGGACCGCCCCGCCTCCGGGAGGTACTCGATCTGCTACGTGAACGGCTTCCAGACCCAGCCCGGGGACGCCGATGCATGGCTCGACGACCACCCGTCGGCGATCCTGCGCGACGACGACGGGAAGCCGGTGTCCGACCCCGGGTGGCCGGACGAGATGCTCCTCGACACGACCACGGCGGCGGCTCGGTCCACGATCACCAAGGTCCTGACGACGTCGATCGCCCGTTGCGCCGACCGCGGGTTCGACGCGGTGGAGTTCGACAACCTCGACTCCTGGACCCGGTCGCACGGTGCGCTCACCCGTGTGGGCAACCTGGCGCTCGCTCGTGCCCTCGTGGACGTCGGGCACGCCCACGGCCTGGCGGTCGGGCAGAAGAACACCCCGCAGCTCGGGGCGTCGGGCCGGAAGAGCACGGGGTTCGACTTCGTCGTCGCCGAGGAGTGCGTGGAGTACCAGGAGTGCTCGGCCTACACGAACGCCTACGGCGGGCACGTCATCGACGTCGAGTACTCGGACAACACCGGCCGGTCGTGGTCGTCGGTGTGCGCGGACGACGACCGTCCGGCGATGACCATCCTGCGCGACCGGGACCTCGTGACGCCGTCCCACTCGGACTACGTCTTCGAGCACTGCTGACGGGCGTCCGCGGGGCCGAGTCTCGGCCGCTCGGCAGGTGTCAGGCGGGCCAGGCGTCCCGCAGGGCCGTCGCTGCCTGGTCGGCGGAGAGCCCCGCGGCGCGGGCAGCGGCGGCGAGTGCCCGCGCGGCATCGGTGACCGGTTCCGGCACGGCCGCCGGGCGGATCACCCGGGTGCCGGCACCGCGTGCGGTGTGCACGAGCCCGGACTCCTCGAGCAGCTGGTAGGCCTTCGCGACCGTCCCCGCCGCGAGACCGAGCTCGTCGGCCAGCCCCCGGACGCTCGGCAGGCGTTCCCCGTCGACGAGGTAGCCCGCAGTGATCTGCGCGGCGATCTGCGACCGCACCTGTTCGAACGGGGGGACACGCCCTCCGGCGTCGATCGCGACGAGACCCGACATGCGCTCCACCCTAGAAGTCGTACTGCTCGCCGACGGGGACCGGCACCGCGACGGTGTTGCCCGGAGGCGCGAGCGGGCACGCCCACGCCGGGTCGTACGCGCACGACGGGTTGTACGCGAAGTTGAAGTCGAGCACGAGCTCGCCGTCGTCGCCTCCGAGGTCGGCGCCCTTGATCGTGTCCAGCAGGTAGCGGCCGCCACCGTACGTCCCGCGGGCCTTGCCGGCGCTGGCGTCCTTGACCGGGACGAAGACGCCGCCCGCGTAGCCGCCGTGCGACCACACGTCGAGCGTGCCGACGCCCGGCAGGACCACGACGCCGAGGCGGTCGAAGTGCACGATGCCGTCCGTTCCGGTCTCGACGTCCATCGTCAGTGGCTCGGCCGACTCGACGCGGGCGCGGAAGCGCCAGGCGGGGTCGTAGTCCGGGACGGGCAGGGACTCGAAGTCGCGGGCGTCCTCGTCGAGGAGCGGGCTCGCGGGGTGCTCACCGAACATCGCGTCACGGGTCTCGCGCCACATCGCGTGCGCGGTCTCCGGATCGGCGGTCGCCCGGACACGGCGGTACAGGTCGAAGGTCATCCGCCGCCAGTCCACGGTGGCGAGCGTGCTGTGCACGCGGTCGTCGGTTGCCGGCTCATGCGTCTGGCTCACGGTGCGAGCGTACGCCCGTTGCGCGTCGGCCGGGAGGCGCGTGGTGCGCCCGACGGTCAGGCCGCGGCCCGACGGGGTCGCCGCCACTGCGGTGCGAGCTGCCGCATCCGGAGCGCGCGCCACTGCCAGATGACCCACATCCCCGGCCAGAGCAGGAGGCCGAGCACGCTCGGGCGCATCCGGTAGGTGAGCCGATCGACCAGCATCGTCCTGCCGTCGGGCGTCGGTCGGACGGCCATCCGGTGCTGCATGGTCATGCGTCCGAAGAGGCCGCTCGTACCGCCACCGTTGTCGCGTTGCACGGGCACGCCCTCGACCTCGTACAGGTCGATGTCCACGTGCGTGTCGCCGCTCGGCACGAGTCCGAACGCGCTCGCGGTGATCGGGTGCGGCTGACCGGGGGCCCATCGGACGGGGAAGCCCTGCGGGTCGCGGGACCGGTAGACGAGGAACGGCTTCGTGACCGCCACCATCACCGCCGGGGAGAGCAGGGCGTCGCGTACGGCCTCGACCGGCGCGTCGAGGATGATCCGGAGGCCCACGTGCATGAGCCGACGCTACCGACGCGGCCCTGAGCGCGCCGCAGACATCTGCAGCGTTCTACATGTGAAATGCCACGTGCGAAGATGGGGATCATGCGAACGAACCGAACCGTGGTGCCCCTGCTCGTCCTGCCCCTCACCCTCGCCGTCCTGGTCGGCTGCGCCGCGGCGAGTCCACCGGAGACGACCGCACACGACGCCGGTGCTGCGTGGGCGTACGAGGGTGAGGGTGCCCCGGAGCACTGGGGCGACCTCGTGGGCGAGTACCGAGCCTGTGCCTCCGGGGAACAGCAGTCGCCGATCGACCTGCCGGAACCGCGGGGTGGCGCGGCGCTCGACCTCGTCGGGTCCGGACCGGTGCGTGGCATCACCGCCGACAACGGCCACACCGTGCAGTTCACGGCGGACGACGGTGCGACGACGGCCATCGCGGGCGCGGACCTCGACCTCGTGCAGGTGCACTTCCACGCCGGGTCCGAGCACACCACGGCGGGGGAGGCCTCAGCCGCCGAGTTCCACTTCGTGCACGTCGACGAGCGCGGTGCCCTCACCGTCGTCGGCGTCCTCGCCGAGCGCGGCGCGCACAACCCGGCGTTCGACGACCTGGTTGCCGGTGCGACGGCGGGCGCCGGCCGGGCGAGCACCGTCGACGTCGAGGCGATGCTCCCGGCAGAGCGGTCCTTCGCGACCTACCAGGGCTCCCTCACGACACCGCCCTGCACCGAGGGGGTGCGCTGGATCGTCCTCGAGCGTGCGGTCGAACTCGGCGCGGACCAGGTCGCCGACCTCGAGGCCGCGCACATCGGGAACGCCCGCCCGGTCCAGCCACTGGGCGACCGCACCGTCCGCCACGCACTCTGACCGCGCGGTCCGGCCGCCGTCGGGTCAGGCGTGCCGGGCCGAACGGCGGCGGGAGCCCTCGGCGCGGTCGTGCTGCCGCAGGCGCTCGGCCAGCGAGAGCCGCACGGTCGGCCACTCGGACGCGATGATCGAGAACACCACGGTGTCGCGGAGGGTGCCGTCCCGACCGACCGAGTGGTTCCGCAGCACGCCGTCCTGCTTGGCGCCGAGTGCTGCGATCGCCGTGCGGGACTGCGTGTTGTGCCAGTGCGTCCGGAACTCGACCGCGATGCACTGCCAGACGTCGAACGCGTGCGAGAGCATGAGCAGCTTCGCCTCGGTGTTGATGCCCGATCGCTGCGAGGACTTCGACAGGAAGGTCGCCCCGATCTCCACGCGCCGGTTCGCGGTGTCCGGGTGCAGGAAGGTCGTCGAACCCACCACCCGGCCGGTCGGGCGGTCGCGCACCGCGAACGGCACCATCCGCCCGGCGGCCTGCTCGGCGAGACGACGGTCGATCTCGTCGTCGACCTGCGCCGGGGCGGGGATCGAGGTGTACCAGGTGCGCCAGAGATCGCCGTCCGCGACCGCCGCCCGCAGGTCGTCCGCGTGCTCGGACCCGAGGGGCTCGAGCGTCACACGGTCGCCGGTCAGGGTGGGTGCGGGGGCGATCTCCATGGCATGGAATCCTACGGTCGCCGACCACGGCGAAGTCCCGACGAAGGTCCACCTGTGGAAAAGGTCAGGGTGCTCCCGGCGGCTATCGTGGCTCGGGTGGCAGCACGCACGCAGCAGCGGTACCAGGTCCGTTTCGCATGGGGGAGCGGTGGCGCGGCGCGCATCGCGACCGACGTCCACCTGATCGTCTGGATCGACGTCCTGCCGGCGACGGCAGCGGGGGCGGTGCACGGCGACCGCGAGCGCCAGCGGGCGCTCCGCGCCGTCACCGCGCAGCTGCCGGACGGTCCGGAGGTGGTGCTCGGCCACCTCGGCAACGCGAGCGCGATCGCGGAACGGGTGACGCGCCTCCAGGCCGAACGCGGTGACCGCTGTGTCGTCGCGATCGTCGCCGCCGGACGCCACCACGCACCCGGCGACGACGCGGCGGAGGCCGCGGGTGAAGCGGCCGACGTGCCGGACGCACCCGACTTCGCGGTCGAGGACCTCCTGGCTGCCGGCGCGGTCGTCGACGCGCTCGCCGCGGTCGGCATCGACCACACCTCGCCAGAGGCGGCGGCGGCCTGTGCCGCGTACACGGGACTGCGTCGGGCGGTGAAGCACCTCGTCAGCGCCTCCGAGGCCGCCGCGGCGCTCGGGCCCGAAGCGGTCCACGCGGCGCTCGCCGACGGTGGCGAACTCGTCACCCTGCGGGAATCGACCGGGCGCGCGTAGCGTTCCGGTCGTCACCCGCAGAGCGAAGGAGCACGCCATGAAGGCAGTCGTCGGAGACACCGTGATCGCCGAGGCCCCGCAGGAGGACCTCATCCAGATCGAGGGCAACTGGTACTTCCCGCCGTCGAGCGTGAAGTCCGAGCTGTTCACCGAGAGCCCCACCCAGTACCACTGCCCGTGGAAGGGCGACACCCAGTACTTCACGGTGAACGTCGACGGGCAGGCGCTCCAGGACCGTGCGTGGTCGTACCCGACGCCGATCCCCTCGTCGTTCGACCGCGTCGGCAAGGACTACTCGGGCTACGTCGCGTTCTGGAAGGACGTCAAGGTCGTCGAGTAGTCGGCGCGCGGCCCGCGGCCCGTCAGGTCGTCGCGCCGCTGCACAACCAAAGTCGGCTCGAACCGCGGAATCGCGTGGTTCGAGCCGACTTCGGTTGTGCGCCGGCAAAGCGCACCGCGTCGCGGCGCCGCGCGCGCCGCGCCGAGCCCCGCTCAGCCGGCCAGCGTCAGCGCGATGAGCGCGACGTTGAGCGCGACGATCACCAGCGCGATGACCCCCGCCACCACGCGGGTGGTCATCGCGTTGACGTCCGCCCCCATCACGCTCCGGCGTGAGGTGTAGACGACGAGCGGCACGATCGCGAACGCGATCCCGAAGCTCAGCACGACCTGGCTCACCACGAGCAGCATCGTCGCGTCGGCGTTGACCGCGAGCAGGACGATCGCCGGCACCAGCGTGACGAGCCGCCGCAGGATCAGGGGCACCCGCACGTGCAGGAGTCCGTGCATGATCTCCGCGCCGGCCATGCACCCGACCGAGGTGGAGGCGAGCCCAGACGCCAGGAGCCCCACCGCGAACAGCACGCCGACGACCGGCCCCACGTTGGCCGCGATCGCCTGCTGCGCCCCCGGGATCGAGTCCGTGCCGGAGACCCCGGGCAGCGTCGCGGCGGCGAGCACGAGCATGCAGATGTTCACGCCTCCGGCCACGACGAGCGCGAGCCCGACGTCCCACCGGGTCGCGACGAGCACCCTGCGGCGTTCCGGTCCGGCCGGGACGTCGCCGTGGCGGTCCCGGGCGAGCGCCGAGTGCAGGTAGACGGCGTGCGGCATGACGGTCGCGCCGAGCATCGACGCCGCGAGCATCACCGACTCGGAGCCCTGGAAGCGCGGGACGAGCCCGGCGACGAGTTCGCCCGGGGACACCTGCGCGAACAGCAGCCCGGCGCAGAACCCGATGGTCAGGATCGCCAGCATCGCGGTGACGACGGCCTCGAACGTCCTGGTGCTCCGTCGGCTGTGCAGGGCGAGGATGAGCATCGACACGACACCCGTGATGACGCCCCCGGCGACGAGCGGTACCCCGAACAGCAGGTGCAGGGCGAGTGCGCCGCCGATGACCTCGGCGACGTCGGTCGCCGCCGCCACGATCTCGGCCTGGGCCCAGAACAGCAACCGCGGTGTGCGCCGCATCCGCAGCCCGAGGTGCTCCGGCAGGGACTTCCCGGTGACGACGCCGAGCTTCGCGGAGAGGTACTGCACGACGACGGCGCTGGCGTTCGCGGCGACGAGGACCCAGAGCAGCAGGTAGCCGTACTTCGCCCCGGCCGTGAGGTTCGCGGCGACGTTGCCCGGGTCGACGTAGGCGATCGCGGCGACGAACGCGGGACCGAGCAGCGTGAGGCTCGCACCACGCCGGCGCGGGGTCGCGGGGTCGCGGGTGGTGGGCGGGGTCGCCGTGTCGGTCATGCCGTCCAGCATGCCAGAGAATTCGGCGTGCCGAATCCTTGAGTTCGGTGGTTGAAATCAGGCCGATGCGCGACGTGCCCGGTGCGCCCGCACCTTCGCCCGGTTCCCGCAGCGCTGCATCGAGCACCACCGGCGCGTGCCACCGCGTGAGGAGTCGTAGAACACCAGTCCGCAGTCCTCCGCCGAGCAGCGGCTCAGGCGGGTGGGCTGCCCGTCCGCAGCGACGTCGTCGAAGCCGACCTCGGTGAACAGGGACACCGCGTCACGCGCGACGCTCGACAGCGCCTGCGCGAGCCGCACCCGGTTCGCCCCCGCACGACGCCGGCCACCGGGCAGGCTCGGCGGCACGTCCGGCAGTGCGGCGAACAGGTTGACGGTGTCGATGTCGTCGGGTGCGGGGCGGGTGCGCCCGGTGCCGGCACGCAGTCCCGCCGCCACCGCGGTGCGCTCGGCAGCGGTGGACGCCGGACCGGGTGCGGCGGCGACGGCCAGCCGGGCGATCGCGGCGCGGAGGGCGCGGGCGTCCTGCAGCTCCCGCGCGGTGGCACCGACGTCGATCGGCTCGGTGTGGTCGGTCAGCCACTCGTCCAGGTCGGCCGGGGTCATCAGCAGCTCCCCGAGCTGGGCACGTGGCCGTCGTCCGTCCGGGTCGTCGGCGAACCCGCCGGTGTGCGCGAAGTCGAGGGCGATCCGTCCCGCGTCGAAGAACCAGGTGGAACCGGCGTCAGTCCGGATGTGCTGCCCCGTGTGCATCCGCCCAGGCTAACGGGTTACCGGCGCGCCTCCGAGCGGTCCGGCCGTCATGCGGTAGCTCGACGCTCCGTCTCGTCGCGTCGGCGCCACGTGATCAGGTTGCGAGCGTCGAACCGTCTCGAACACGCGGCGCACGCCAACGGCCGCGTCGGCGTGCGGTAGCGGAAGTGTTCGTGACCGGCCGGGCAGGTGCCGATCCACGGCGCGAGTTCGCTCGCCACCGGGCCGTCGTACAGCCGCGAACCGGTGTACCCGAGCGCCGCCGCCGTCCGTCGCCAGCGCTGCCCGTGCCCCGCGCGGGGACCCGCCAGCGCGTGCGCGATCTCGTGCAGCAGCACCTGGTCGACGTCGTCCTCGGAGAACCGCACGGCCAGGTGCCGGCTCACCGTGATGCGCCTCCGGGCGAAGTCGCACTGCCCGGCGCGGGTCTTGGCGTGGTCGAAGGCGAACGACCAGCTCCCGGCCCCGAGGTGCGCCGCCATGAGGTGTTCGGCCCGGGCCCGGACCGCCTCGAGCGTCGTCACCGCAGGTCGTCGTCGGGGTCGCCCCGTCCGGCCTGGCCCTTCTGCGCGGCCCGTGCGGCGATGCGACCCCAGAGGTCGTCGGCCTCCGTCCGGGCTGCGTCCGGGGCGCCGAGCACGCGGCGGCGGATCGGCGGGACCTGCTTCACCGGTTCGGCGACGCGGGTCTGCGGCTCGTCCTCCTCGGACCGACGGGCAGCGACCTCACGAGCGGTGCGGGGCTTGTCCTCCGACGGTGCGGGCTGCGCCACGGAGGCGCGGAGGGCGGCCTCCACCGCGGTCCGCAGTGCCTCGGTGCGCTCCGACGGAGCACCGGCCTGGCGGAACGCCTGGTAGGCACGGGAGAGGGCCGAGCGGGCTTCCTCGAACCGGGACAGCTCGAACAACGACCAGCCCTCGAGCTCGGCGGCGGCGCCCTCGAGCTCCGGCCACTCCTCGGTCCGTGCCGTGTCGCGCGCCATGGCGGACTCGGTGGCGGCCCGCTCGTACCGGCCGAGGTCGTGCAGCACGTGCGCCCGACGGATGCGCGCGGAGACCTTGTCCGAGCGCTCGCCGGTGAACATCGTCAACCGGAAGACCTCCTCCGCGATCACGAGCGACTCGTCCAGTCGCCCCAGCAGGCGGAGGAGTTCGGCACGTTCGGCGAGGGCCTCGGTGCTGCGGCTCTGCCCGAGGTCGCGCAGGCGCTGCTGGATCGCGTCGGCGTCGACGGCGGGGCGCAGGCTGATCGGGGCGAAGGTGCTGCCCGGGCTCACACCGGCCGTCACGGGCGCCGCATGACGCGGTTCCCGGGCGCGGTCGAGGCGGTCGGGCTGCTGACGGTCGTCGGGCGGGAGGGACATCGGTTCGAGGGTAACCACGCCGACCCGAGAGTGCGCGGTGCCACGCGTGCCGGACGCGGAACGGCCCGCCGTGCTGGTGCACGACGGGCCGTTCGGATCTGCTCGGTCGTCAGCTCGCGCCGCTCACCGCTGCGGCTGCGGCGACACCGATGTAGGTGCCGAACGTGGCGATCGTCGCGACTACCGCGAGGATGATCGCGAACACGCCCCACCCGCGCCCACGCTTCGTGGCGATGGCGATGATGCCCTGAACGAGTGCCCAGAGGCCGAGGATGGCGGCGATACCGGCGATCACACCACCGACGCCGATCTGCGACACCACGTTCGGGTCGTTCATGAGCTGCTGCTGGAGCTGACCCTGGTCCGGCGTGGAGCCGTCGGTCGGGACGAGGTCGGAGAGCGCACTGCTGTTCGCCAGCGCGGAGCCCATCACGTAGCCGCCAATGACACCGATCACCAGGGATGCGAGTCCGAGGATGAACGCCACGACCCCGACCGTCTTCTTCTTGCGCTTCGGCTCCTCGTAGCCCTGCCACGAGGGCGCCCCGGCACTCGCCGGCGCAGCCGCCGCCGCGTACGGCTGCTGGCCGTACTGCTGCTGCTGCTGCCCGTACTGCGGCTGCGCGTCGTCCGGTCGGCCGTACTGGCCCTGCTGCTCGGAGTACTCGGTCGAGCCGTACCGCGGGGCCTCGCCCTGCGCGGCCTGCTCGCCGTACTGCGGCGTCGAGGTCGGCGCCGGGTCCACCCGCTCGCCGTACCGCGGTGCGTCGCTCGCGGGCGCTGCGCCGGCGGCGGGCTGCTGCGGGGCGTCGCCCCAGCTCGGCACCTGGCCGTCGCCGGTCCGGTCCTCGTTGCTCCGGTCGTCGTTCGTCATCGGGTGTCCCCTCGCTCGGTCGCGCACCTGCGCGGTCGTTCAGGACCATCCTGGCAGTCACGTCCTCAGCGTGCCCACCGAACATCGGCCTGGAGGCACGGCGCACGGCCGCCACGCGCCTCCCCTCCGCCAGGTGGTTGCGTCCGCAACGGGCGACAACGCCGATGTCGGACGACATCGCGCCTGTCGTCGCCCAGCGCGCGCAACTGTTGCGCACGCGCGGTTGCGACGAGTCCGGTGTCGTACGACGCCGGGATTGTCGTTCCGAGTCGGAGCCCCACCCGCTGCCGTCAGCCGCCGAAGACGCTCCGGTTCGGCTCCGGCGACGCCACCGCCGTCTGGTCCGTCACGATCGGCGCCCCGGCGATGAACGACCGCAGCTCGGCCCCGTGCACGACCTTCGCCGGCATCGGGTCCGACGAGTACCGCCGAGGCATGTCCGCCACGGGCAGGTCCGTGGGGGACCCGAGCAGCACGATGTTCCCGAACCGTCGCCCCTTGAGCATCCCGGTGTCCGCGACCGCCGCCACCGACGGCAGCACGGCCTGGAGCGTCGAGGCCTGCCCGCGCGCGAACGCCAACCCGGCGCCGTCGGCCACGTTCACGGCGACGATCCCGGTCGGCGACAGGAACTCTGCCACCTCGCGGTAGAACTCGATGCTCGTCACGTGCGCCGGGATCTGCGAGCCGCCGAACACGTCGACGACGGCGAGGTCGACGGTGCCGCGGAGCCCGGCGGGGAGCTTCCCCAGGACCTCCCGCGCGTCGCCGTACCGCACCCGGATCGAGGCACCCCGCGGGAACGGCAGCGCATCGCGCACGTGGTCGACGAGGTCCCGCTCGAGCTCGATCACCTGCTGCCGCGAACCCGGACGGGTCACCGCGACGTACCGGGGGAGCGTGAGGGCTCCCGCACCGAGGTGCAGCGCCGTGACCGGCCCGTCCGGCAGCAGGTCGATGGCGTGCCCGATCCGCCGGATGTACTCGAACGCCAGGTGCGTCGGGTCGTCCAGGTCGACGTGCGACTGCGGGGTGCCGTCCACCACGAGCGTGAACGAGCCCGGTCGGTGCCGGTCCGGCTCGACGACCGCGTACCCCGCACCGATCCGGAACCCGTCGAACGCATCAGCCATGGCACCAATCGAACACCACCGCGATCACCACCCGCGTCCCCACCCCTGGTTGGTGTGCCCACGGAAGCCGTCGAACGAGGCTGGTGTCACCGGTCGGGACAGCCCCGCCGGACCTCGTCGAAAGGCACACACCATGTCGGTCCAGCTCGTCGCGAACATCCTCATCGGGGTCGCGCTCGTCGTGTTCCTCGGCTACCGCCAGGCGACCTGGCAGTACCTCGACCCGACCCGGATCTGGCGGACGCCGCTCGTCATGGCGATCGTCGGTGTCGTCATCCTCGCCCAGACGAAGGCCACGGTGACCACCACCGACGTCGTGTTCCTCGGCATCGAGGCGCTCATCACCGTCGGGGTCGGCCTGACCATGGGTCGCATCACGCGCTTCCGCACGGTCGCCACCCCGGACAGCAAGGGCCGCACGATCCAGTCCCGTACCGGCTGGCTCGGTGCCGCCCTGTGGATCGTCCTCCTCCTCGTCCGCATCGGCCTCGACGTGCTCGGCGGCCACCTCGGCGCCCACCTGCTCACCTCGACCGGCACGATCCTGCTCGTCCTCGCGCTGAACCGCGCAGCCCGCGCACTCGTCATCGACCAGCGCATCCCCGTGGCGACCGGCAGACGCGCGGCATGATGGTCCGGTGACCCTGCTGTCCAGCCGTGACGAGGCCGACATCCCCGGAGGTCGGCCTCGTTCGAGCGCCGCCTGGGGGCTCAACGCGCTCGGCATCGCGATCGTGGCGTTCTTCTTCGTCCGGAACGGCGTCCTGCTGGGCCTGCCGGTCTGGGTGTGGGTGCTCGGCTCGGTGGCGCTCGCCGGCTGGGTGCTGCGGGAGTTCGGTCGGTCGCCGCGCCTCGTCGCGACGGCGGGTGTCGTGATGGTCGCCGCCGGGTCCGTCACCGTGGTGCCGACGGACTCGCTGATGATCGTCCCCGTGATCGTCGGCATCGTCCTGATCGGGGCGCACCTGCGCGTGCCGGTCTGGGCCGCCTCGGTCACGGCGCTCGCCGCGATCGTGGTGGTCGCCGTCACCGCGACGGTGGAGCACGCGTCGCTCCAGTTCGTCCTCGGCACCAGCGGCGGCATGCTGCTCGGCGTCCTCATCGGCTTCAGCCGCCGGCAGTTCCGGGTCGCCGCCGAGCGGGCGCGCGAGGCCGAGCGGGAGCAGCAGCGCGCGCAGCTCCTCGCCGATCGTTCCCGGGCGGCGCGGGACATCCACGACGTCCTCGCACACTCCCTCGGCGGCCTCGTGCTGCAGCTCGACGCGGTGGAGGCCCTCCTCGAAGCGGGCAGGGTCGAGGACGCGACGACGCGTGCCGGCGAGGCCCGCACCCTCGCGGCGGACGGGCTCGCCGAGGCGCGGCGTGCGGTCCGCGCGCTCCGCGAGGACGCGGACACGGACGCCGAACCGGCCACGTCGACGACCGCACCCGACACGACCGAGCCGAGCCGTGCCTCCAGGCCGACCACCGACCCCGGGGCGGGCCTGACGGCCCTCGTCGACGCGCACCGCTCGTTCGGCGGCGAGGTCGTGACGCAGGGTGACGAGACGCTCGCCGACCTGGACGCGGCCCACCGTGCCGCCGTGGTGCAGGTCGTCCGGGAGGCACTGAGCAACGCGCGCAGGCACGCTCCCGGCCGCCCCGTGTCCCTGTCCGTCATCCGGGACGGCGACGCCGTGGACGTCGTCATCGCGAACCCGCTCGCCCGCGGCGGCCACGGCCTGCTCGGGATGCGCGAACGCTTCCAGGAACTCGGCAGCAGCGCCACCGTCGAGGCGGAGCGTTCGGACGACGAGTTCGTCGTGGCGATGCACCTGCCCGTCGACCCCGTCGCCGCGGACGGGGAACAGTCGTGACCATCCGCGTGCTCGTCGTCGACGACCAGGCCATCGTGCGCGACGGCCTGGTGACGGTGCTGTCCCTCATGCCGGACCTCGAGGTCGTCGGCGAGGCCGCTGACGGCGCCGCGGCCGTCACGGCCGTCGACCGCGACGTGCCGGACGTGGTGCTGATGGACCTCCGGATGCCCGTGGTGGACGGGCCGACCGCGACCGCGCAGATCACCGCGGCGCACCCGCACGTGGCCGTCCTGGTGCTGACGACCTACGCCGACGACGAATCGATCGTCACCGCGCTCCGTGCGGGCGCCCGGGGCTACCTGACGAAGGACGCCGGTCGCGCGGAGATCGCGACGGCGATCCGTGCCGTGGCCTCCGGGCAGTCCACCTTCGACGCGACCGTCGGTGCTCGGCTCGTGGCGCAGCTCGCGGGTGGTACGGCACCAGCACCCGCAGCACCGGTCGGGCTCCGGACGCGGTTCCCGGACCTCACCCCGCGCGAGTCCGACGTCCTCGAGCGCATCGCCGAGGGCCGGTCGAACCCGGAGATCGCCGCCGAGCTGTTCCTGACGGTGCCGACCGTGAAGTCGTACGTGAACCAGGTCTTCACGAAGCTCGGTGTCCGGACCCGGGCCGAGGCGGTCGCCCTCGTCCTGCGCTCGTAGCGGGGCGTCACCGGCTGCGCGGTGTGCGCGGTCGAACACGCGCAGTTGAATGCGTACACATGTACGGCCAGCGGACGCCAAGGCTCACCCCCTATCGTTCACCGGGTCGTCACCTCGGTGCGTCGAACCGCGCAGTGCCCCACACCTCGCGGTTCCGCACCTCGACCGTGACCGCGGCGCGCCCGTCCGGCACCCCCCACTGCCGGCTCCGTGCGCGTGCCGTCGGCGTGCGCCGGGCCTCCCCGCTCTCCTGCGCGCCGCCCGTGGCCCCGCCCTGCGCGCCGGCCATTGAGAACATTGTGTGCGCTATGTAAAATACGAGTGCAGCACACGCACCGGACCACGAATCCGCAGGAGCCCGTAGCCATGACCGACACCATGAGCGTCCCGACGTACCGACTCGTCACCGCGACCCGCACCGCCCGGCCGACGTCGGCGCCCGCGCAGACCGACCACGACAATGCGCCCACCTGGATGCGCGCGGTCGGCGGAGTCCTGCTGGTCGGCGGCCTCGCACTCGTGGCAGCGGTCCTCGGGTGGCCGGGCGAGGCACCAGAAGCGGCGCTCGTCGTACCCGGGCTCGTCGGCGTCGCGGTCGGCTTCCTGCTCCTGCTCGCCCGCACCGGCTTCACCGTGACGGACACCCACGTCGTCCTGCACTTCCGGCCGTTGCCCGCGCGACGGATCGCCCGCCGGCGCATCGTCGACGTGCGGCTCGCCGAGGCGGATGCCTCAACGTACGGCGGGATCGGGCTCCGGCTCGGTCGTGGCGTGCGGGCGCTCATCCTCACGCCGGGGCGCGGGATCGAGATCACCGACGACCGCGGGCGCGTGACGTTCGTGCGGGTCCGGCGGCCCGAGAAGGCGCTCGGAGCGCTGCGCTGACGGACGCCACGGGCGGTGCCGACGGCCGCGCTTCGTGCCGCCGGTGCAGGGAATACCGGGTCGGTCCACGGGCTTATACACGGCACTGACGAATTCGGTCAAGCCAGGACTGGACATCGCGCACGGACGCGACCTATGATGACAGTTCGCGCTCCCTGGCATCCGTGTCGTCATATTGCGGTCGACGCCCGCCCTGGTGAAGCCGGACCCGTATATGTCGGCGGGTACCGCTCACCCAGATCATCGCACATGTGTCCTCGCTCACGCGGCGGCCCGTGATCGCGTGTCTTCGAGGGGTGCGCTCAAGCGTCAATCCACTCACCTACGTGCTGCTCGTCAGTACCGGCCCGACGGGGCCTACCGGAGGTCAAACCCTTGGCTGCTGCGCCCAACGCATCCACCAACCCCAAGAACGGTCGCAACCACTCGCGACTCTCGTTCGCCAAGATCACGGACACCCTCACGGTTCCTGATCTGCTCGCACTCCAGACGGAGAGCTTCGACTGGCTCGTCGGCAACGACGTCTGGAAGGCCCGCCTCGCCGAAGGGCAGGAGCAGGGTCGCACCGACCTCGCACTGCACTCCGGGCTCGAGGAGATCTTCGAGGAGATCTCCCCGATCGAGGACCTCGGCGAGACCATGCAGCTCGGCTTCACGTCGCCCGAGCTCGAGGACCCGAAGTACTCGATCGACGAGTGCAAGGAGCGTGGCAAGACCTACGCCGCTCCGCTCTACGTCAACGCCGAGTTCATGAACCACATGACCGGTGAGATCAAGACGCAGACCGTGTTCATGGGCGACTTCCCGCTCATGACCGAGCGCGGCACGTTCATCATCAACGGCACCGAGCGTGTCGTGGTCTCGCAGCTCGTCCGCTCCCCGGGCGTGTACTTCGAGCGTCAGCAGGAGAAGACGTCCGACAAGGACATCTACTCCGCTCGCGTGATCCCGTCGCGTGGTGCCTGGCTCGAGTTCGAGATCGACAAGCGCGACCAGGTGGGCGTGCGCATCGACCGCAAGCGCAAGCAGTCGGTCACCGTGTTCCTCAAGGCGCTCGGCATGACGAGCGAAGAGATCATGGACGAGTTCCAGGGCTTCGCCTCGATCGAGTCGACCCTCGAGAAGGACGCCATCCTCACCAAGGAAGAGGCGCTCAAGGACATCTACCGCAAGCTGCGTCCGGGCGAGCAGGTCGCTGCCGAGGCCGCGCGTGCGCTCCTCGACAACTTCTACTTCAACCCGAAGCGCTACGACCTCGCGAAGGTCGGCCGCTACAAGGTCAACCGCAAGCTCGGCATCGACGCGCCGCTCAGCGACTCGGTCCTGACCGTGCAGGACATCGTCCGCACGATCAAGTACCTGGTCTCGCTGCACGCCGAGAAGACCACCCTCGACGGCGTCCGCGACGGCGAGCCGGTGCAGCTGCGCCTCGACGTGGACGACATCGACCACTTCGGCAACCGTCGCATCCGCGCCGTCGGCGAGCTCATCCAGAACCAGGTCCGCACGGGTCTGTCCCGCATGGAGCGCGTCGTCCGCGAGCGCATGACCACGCAGGACATCGAGGCGATCACGCCGCAGACGCTCATCAACGTGCGTCCGGTCGTCGCCGCGATCAAGGAGTTCTTCGGAACGTCCCAGCTGTCGCAGTTCATGGACCAGAACAACCCGCTCGCGGGCCTGACGCACAAGCGTCGTCTCTCGGCCCTCGGCCCGGGTGGTCTGTCCCGTGAGCGCGCCGGCGTCGAGGTCCGTGACGTCCACCCGTCGCACTACGGCCGCATGTGCCCGATCGAGACCCCGGAAGGCCCGAACATCGGCCTGATCGGTTCGCTCGCGTCGTTCGGTCGGATCAACTCCTTCGGCTTCATCGAGACGCCGTACCGCCGCGTCGTGAACGGTCAGGTCACCACGACCATCGACTACCTCACGGCTTCGGAAGAGGACGACTTCGTCGTCGCGCAGGCGAACGCCCCGCTCACCGACTCCTTCCACTTCCAGGACGACAAGGTGCTCGTCCGGAAGAAGGGCGGCGAGGTCGAGCTCGTCGGCAAGGACGAGGTCGACTACATGGACGTCTCCCCGCGCCAGATGGTGTCGGTCGCGACGTCGCTCATCCCGTTCCTCGAGCACGACGACGCGAACCGCGCCCTCATGGGTGCGAACATGCAGCGTCAGGCAGTGCCGCTGCTCCGTTCCGAGTCGCCGCTCGTCGGTACCGGTATGGAGGGCTACACCGCCATCGACGCCGGCGACGTCGTCACCGCCGACAAGGCCGGTGTCGTCTCCGAGGTCTCGGCCGACGCCGTGACCCTGCAGCTCGACGAGGGCGGCACGCAGACCTACTACCTGCGCAAGTTCGACCGCTCGAACCAGGGCACGAGCTACAACCACCGCGTGGTCGTCTCGGCCGGTGAGCGCGTGGAGCAGGGCGAGGTCATCGCCGACGGCCCCGCGACGGAGAACGGCGAGCTCGCGCTCGGCAAGAACCTCCTCGTCGCGTTCATGCCGTGGGAGGGCTACAACTACGAGGACGCGATGATCCTGTCGCAGAACCTCGTGAAGGACGACACCCTCTCCTCGATCCACATCGAGGAGTACGAGGTCGACGCCCGCGACACGAAGCTCGGCAAGGAGGAGATCACCCGCGACCTCCCGAACGTCAGCCCGGACCTCCTGGCCGACCTCGACGAGCGCGGCATCATCCGCATCGGTGCCGAGGTCCGCCCCGGCGACATCCTGGTCGGCAAGGTCACGCCGAAGGGCGAGACCGAGCTCTCCGCTGAAGAGCGCCTCCTCCGTGCCATCTTCAACGAGAAGTCGCGCGAAGTCCGCGACACCTCGCTCAAGGTGCCCCACGGTGAAGAGGGCACGATCATCGGCGTCAAGGTGTTCGACTCGCAGGACGGCGACGACGAGCTCGGCTCGGGCGTCAACCAGCGCGTGGTCGTCTACATCGCCCAGAAGCGCAAGATCACCGCGGGTGACAAGCTCGCCGGTCGTCACGGCAACAAGGGCGTCATCTCGACGATCCTGCCGGTGGAGGACATGCCGTTCCTCGCCGACGGCACCCCGGTCGACATCGTGCTCAACCCGCTCGGCGTCCCCGGCCGCATGAACTTCGGCCAGGTCCTCGAGATCCACCTCGGGTGGCTCGCGAAGCAGGGCTGGAACGTCGAGGGCATCCAGGAGTGGGCTTCGGCTCTCCCCGAGGCCGCCCACAGCGCGGAGCCCGGCACGAAGGTCGCCACCCCGGTGTTCGACGGTGCGTACGAGCGTGAGATCGAGGGCCTCCTCGACAGCACCCTCCCGAACCGCGACGGCGAGCGCCTGATCGGTTCGTCCGGCAAGGCGCAGCTCTTCGACGGTCGCTCCGGCGAGCCGTTCCCGGAGCCCGTCTCGGTCGGCTACATGTACATCCTCAAGCTGCACCACCTGGTCGACGACAAGATCCACGCCCGTTCGACCGGTCCTTACTCGATGATCACGCAGCAGCCGCTGGGTGGTAAGGCGCAGTTCGGTGGACAGCGGTTCGGTGAGATGGAGGTGTGGGCACTCGAGGCGTACGGCGCCGCCTACGCCCTCCAGGAGCTCCTGACGATCAAGTCCGACGACATCCTCGGCCGCGTGAAGGTCTACGAGGCGATCGTCAAGGGCGAGAACATCCAGGAGCCGGGTATCCCGGAGTCGTTCAAGGTCCTCATGAAGGAGATGCAGTCGCTCTGCCTGAACGTCGAGGTCCTCTCGGCCGACGGCCAGGCGGTCAGCCTCCGCGACACGGACGACGAGGTCTTCCGTGCCGCTGAAGAGCTCGGCATCAACATCTCCTCGCGGTTCGAGTCGTCGTCCGTCGACGACATCTGATCCCGCCCGTACTCGTAACGAATCCAGCTAGAGAGAAGAACATTGCTCGAAGCAACTTCATTTGACGCACTGCGGATCGGCCTCGCCACGGCCGAGGACATCCGCCAGTGGTCGTACGGCGAGGTCAAGAAGCCGGAGACCATCAACTACCGCACCCTCAAGCCCGAAAAGGACGGTCTGTTCGGCGAGCAGATCTTCGGTCCGTCCCGCGACTGGGAGTGCGCCTGCGGCAAGTACAAGCGTGTCCGGTTCAAGGGCATCGTCTGCGAGCGCTGCGGCGTCGAGGTCACCAAGTCCTCGGTCCGTCGTGAGCGCATGGGCCACATCGAGCTCGCCGCGCCCGTCACGCACATCTGGTACTTCAAGGGCGTCCCGTCGCGCCTCGGGTACCTCCTCGACATGGCGCCGAAGGACCTCGAGAAGGTCATCTACTTCGCGGCGTACATGATCATCGACATCGATGAAGAGGGCCGCCACGCGGACATGCCGGGTCTCGAGAACGAGATGCGCCTCGAGATCAAGAACCTCGAGGGTCAGCGCGACTCGATCATCGCCGACCGCCTCAAGAAGCTCGAGGACGACCTCGCAGCGCTCGAGGAAGAGGGCGCCAAGGCCGACGTCAAGCGCCGCACCAAGGACACCGCCGAGAAGGAGATGTCCCAGGTCCGCAAGTCGTTCGACGAGGACATCACCCGCCTCGAGCGCGTGTGGGAGGACTTCCGCAACCTCAAGGTGGGCGACCTCAAGCCCGAGGACGCCGTCTTCCACGAGCTCCAGGACCGCTTCGGGATCTACTTCGACGCCTACATGGGCGCCGAGGCGATCAAGCTGCGGCTCGAGGCGTTCGACCTGGCCGCCGAGGCCGAGGCGCTGCGCCTGCAGATCGCCGAGGGCAAGGGCCAGAAGAAGATCCGCGCGATCAAGCGTCTGCGCGTCGTCAGCTCCTTCCTCGCCACCGGCAACTCGCCGGCCGCGATGGTGCTCGACGTCGTGCCGGTCATCCCGCCGGAGCTCCGCCCGATGGTGCAGCTCGACGGTGGCCGCTTCGCCACGTCGGACCTCAACGACCTCTACCGTCGTGTGATCAACCGCAACAACCGTCTCCGCCGCCTGCTCGACCTCGGTGCCCCCGAGATCATCGTGAACAACGAGAAGCGCATGCTGCAGGAAGCGGTCGACGCGCTGTTCGACAACGGTCGTCGTGGACGTCCGGTCACGGGTACCGGCAACCGCGCCCTGAAGTCCCTGAGCGACATGCTCAAGGGCAAGCAGGGTCGTTTCCGCCAGAACCTGCTCGGCAAGCGCGTCGACTACTCGGGCCGTTCGGTCATCATCGTCGGCCCGCAGCTGAAGCTGCACCAGTGCGGTCTGCCCAAGCAGATGGCGCTGGAGCTCTTCAAGCCGTTCGTCATCAAGCGCCTCATCGACCTGTCGCACGCGCAGAACATCAAGTCGGCGAAGCGCATGGTCGAGCGTTCGCGTCCGCAGGTGTGGGACGTGCTCGAGGAGATCATCCGCGAGCGCCCCGTGCTGCTGAACCGTGCGCCGACGCTGCACCGTCTGGGCATCCAGGCGTTCGAGCCGCAGCTCGTCGAGGGCAAGGCCATCCAGCTCCACCCGCTCGTGTGTGCTGCGTTCAACGCGGACTTCGACGGTGACCAGATGGCCGTGCACCTGCCGCTGTCGGTGGAGGCCCAGGCCGAGGCCCGCATCCTGATGCTCGCCTCGAACAACATCCTGAAGCCGTCCGACGGCCGCCCGGTGACCCTGCCCGCACAGGACATGATCATCGGTCTGCACCACCTCACGACCGTCCGCGAGGGCGCCGTGGGTGAGGGCCGTGCGTTCTCCTCCGTCGCCGAGGCGATCCTCGCGAAGGACCAGGGCACGCTGCACCTCAACGCGCTGGTGAAGATCCGCATGTCCGACGTGTGGTTCGCCGAGGGCGAGGCACCGGAGGGCTACGTGCAGGGCGAGCCCGTCCTGCTCGAGACGACCCTCGGTCGTGCGCTCTTCAACGAGACCCTCCCGGCGAACTACCCGTTCGTCCAGAAGGTCACCGACAAGGGCGTGCTCTCCGCGATCGTCAACGACCTCGCCGAGCGCTACTCCAAGACCGAGACGGCCGCCGCGCTGGACCGGATCAAGGACGCCGGCTTCTACTGGGGCACGCGCTCCGGTGTGACCGTCGCCCTCTCGGACGTCGTGACGCCTCCTCGCAAGAAGGAGATCATCGCGGGCTACGAGGTCCAGGCGGCCAAGGTGCAGGGCGAGTTCGACAAGGGTCTGATCACCGACGCCGAGCGTCGCGCCGACCTGATCAAGATCTGGACGGAAGCCACGAACGAGATCGCGCAGGAGATGCGCGACAACTTCCCCGTCGACAACACCATCAACCGCATGGTGTCGTCGGGTGCTCGTGGTAACTGGCTCCAGGTCCGCAACATCGCCGGTATGCGTGGTCTGGTGAACAACCCGAAGGGCGAGATCATCGCCCGCCCGATCATCAACTCGTACCGCGAGGGCCTGACCGTGGCGGAGTACTTCATCGCCACGCACGGTGCTCGCAAGGGTCTTGCCGACACCGCGCTCCGGACCGCGGACTCCGGGTACCTCACCCGTCGTCTGGTGGACGTCTCGCAGGACGTCATCATCCGCGAGGACGACTGCGGCACGACGCGGGGCCTCGAGCTCCCGATCGCGACCGTGGGTGCCGACGGCAAGCTGGTCCGCGACCCGCGCGTCGAGAACACCGTGTACTCCCGCACCCTGGCCACCCCGGCCGTGGACGCGAAGGGCACGGTCGTCGCCGAGGCCGGTGAGGACGTCGGTGACGTCCTGATCGACAAGCTGCTGGCAGCCGGTGTCGAGAGCATCAAGGTGCGCTCGGTCCTGACCTGCGAGTCGGCCGTCGGTGTCTGCGCGAAGTGCTACGGCCGTTCGCTCGCCACGGGCAACCTCGTCGACATCGGCGAGGCGGTCGGCATCATCGCCGCCCAGTCCATCGGTGAGCCGGGTACCCAGCTGACGATGCGTACCTTCCACACGGGTGGTTCGGCCTCGGCCGACGACATCACCCAGGGTCTGCCGCGTGTCACCGAGCTGTTCGAGGCGCGTACCCCCAAGGGCGCGTCCCCGATCGCCGAGGCCCCCGGCCGCGCGACGATCGAGGACACCGACAAGGGCCGTCGCATCATCCTGACGCCGGACAACGGCGACGAGCCGTTCATCTACCCGGTGCTCAAGCGTGCGACGCTCCTCATCGAGGACGGCCAGCACGTCGAGCTCGGCGAGCAGTTCATCGCCGGCACCGTCGACCCGAAGGAAGTCCTTCGCGTCAAGGGTGTCCGTGAGGTCCAGAAGCACCTCGTCAACGGTGTGCAGGACGTGTACGGCTCGCAGGGCGTGCCGATCCACGACAAGCACATCGAGGTCATCGTGCGGCAGATGCTCCGCAAGGTCACCGTCGTCGACCACGGCGACACCGACCTGCTCCCGGGTGAGCTCGTTGACCGTTCGCGGTACAACATGCTCAACCGTGCGGCGCTGCAGGAGGGTCGCAAGACCGCTTCCGCTCGCCAGGAGGTCATGGGCATCACCAAGGCGTCCCTCGCGACCGAGTCGTGGCTGTCCGCCGCTTCCTTCCAGGAGACCACCCGCGTGCTCACGCAGGCGGCCATGGAGGGCAAGCAGGACCACCTCGTCGGCCTCAAGGAGAACGTCATCATCGGTAAGCTCATCCCCGCCGGGACGGGCCTCAGCCGGTACCGCGACGTGGACGTGAACGCGACGGAGGAAGCGAAGGCGGAGCGGTACCCGAACCGCATCTTCGCGGACGACTCGTCGTTCTCGGACGCCGACCTGAGCTTCGTCGACTTCGACAGCTTCTCGTCGGACGACTTCACGCCGGGCACCTACAACTGAGCCTGAGCTCCACCGGAACGGCCCCCGCATCCTCGGATGCGGGGGCCGTTCCCGTTGCGGCTCGCGTTCGCGACCGACAGGCGGCCTGGAGGCACGGTGCGGGCCGGCACCGTGCCTCCAGGCCGTCTGCGGGTGCGTCTAGAGCGCGCGGTCCGCGCCGTTGTCGCGGCCGGATCCTCGACCGGTCTCGTCGACCAGGGAGAACAGGCTGAGGACGTTCCCGTCAGGGTCGCGGACGTCGAACCAGTCGACGGCGCCGTCGACGCACTCGACGGGGCCGATGTCGATACCGAGCGCACCGATCCGGGCGTGCTGGGCGGTGACGTCGTCGACGCCGAAGCGGACGCTGACCGGGTTCTCCTCGGCGTTCTCGTCCTCGTAGAGCTGGATCCAGATGCCGCCGACCTCGTACTCGGCGATGCCGTCGTCGGGCTCGAGGTCCGGTTCGGCGCGTTCGAACACGGCGCCGTACCAGAGGCAGGACGCTTCGATGTCGGTGACGGGCAGCCCCACGGTCACGCTCGTGATGTCCATGACTCATCATGTCCCGCGGTGGGCGTGCACGTCGAGCAGTTTCTGCCCTGGCAGGCTGGGGGCATGGCGACGCTGCGCGAACGGATCACGGCCCCTGCCCACCTCGAGCACCCGGTGCCGGTCGGCGGGTTGACGTTCCGGGCCGGGTCACGGGACGACCTCGCCGCGGTGCACGCCCTCGCGGTGGCGGCCGCGGCGGTGGACGACCCGCACGCTCGTCCCTCCACAGCCGACTTCGAGCGGACGTTGTCCACCGAGGGGCTCGACGTCGCCCGGGACACCCTCGTCGGCGTCGATGCTGAGGGGCATGTGCAGGCGTACGGCATCGTCATCGACGTCCCCTCCCGGGTCACCGCCGCGCGGGTGGTGCTCGACGGGACCGTGCACCCCGGGTTCCGCGGGCGGGGGATCGGCCGACGGGTGCTCGCGTGGCAGGTCGGCCGCGCACGCCAGCGGCTCGCGGCGCTCGACGTCGACCTGCCCGCCACGATCGAGATCGGTGCCCCGCAGGGGGCCGGGTCGCTCCGGCTCGCGGCGCGGTCCGGGTTCGAACCGACCCGGAACTGGATCGACATGCAGGTCGTCCTCGGCGAGAGCGACGGCGACGCCACGGACGTGCCGGCGCTGCCGGACGGCCACGTCGTCCGGGCAGCGACCCCGGACGACATCGAGCCGCTGCGGCACGCCAAGAACGACTCCTTCCGCGACCACTGGGGCTCGCAGCCGATGGTCGAGTCCGACTGGCACGGCTTCCTCACCGCGAGCAAGAGTCGGCTCGACCTGTCGCGCGTGGTGCTCGACGCCGACCGGGCGATCGTGGCGTTCGCGATCGTCGAGGTGGACCCGGACGGCTTCGCGGCGCGCGGTCGCTCGTACGGGTACGTGCACTGGGTCGGGGTCGTCCGTGCTGCCCGGGGCCGGGGCCTCGCGCCCATCGTTCTCGACGCCTCGTTGCGGGCGATCCGGGCGGACGGCCTGTCCGCCGCGGTGCTGCACGTCGACGCCGAGAACCCGAGCGGTGCCGGGCGCATCTACGAGCGCCTCGGCTTCGTCGCGGGCGACGTGCACGTCACCGCGTCGACGGCCCTCTGACGAGGGTCGATACCCGCGGGTACCCCTGCACTGGGGCCACGGAACACCCCCTCGCCCCCTCGTTGTGGGACTGCGGTGGCCGTTCGGCGCGGACGTAGCGTGGTCGGGCGTCGAACCCCTGCGGCGCTCGTCCCCACGTCCAGCGCGCGACCCGAAGGAGGCTCGGAGGCACATGGCCACACTGTCCGAGATCCTCATCCTCAACGGAGCCCTGCCGATCGAGCACCTCGACTCGATGACCGGCGACGAGGAGATCGACGACCGCTCGATCCGGTCGCTGGTCGACCAGGGGCTGGTGAGCGAGGCGCAGTACATCACCGCCCGCGCCGCGTCGAACAACTCCAAGACCGTCCCGCTGACCGACTACCCGGTCGACGGCACCGCGGTGTCGATGCTGCCCGCGGCGCTCTGCCGTCGCCACGGCGTGCTCGGCGTCGGGTTCGAGGGCGAGACCCTCGTCCTCGCGATGGTGAACCCGACGAACGTCCTCGCGATCGACGACGCACGCACCGCCTCCGGTCGCCCGGTGAAGCCCCTGCAGGTCGACGAACGCGACCTCGCCGCGGCGCTCGACCGCTACCTCCGTGCCGACGACGAACTGAACGACCTCACGTCGTCCCTCGAGGAAGAGGCGTCGGCCCAGGCGCAGCAGCAGGTCGACCTGACCGACGGCGCCCTCGACGACGTCCCGATCGTCCGCTTCGTGAACCTGCTCGTGTCGCAGGCGATCCAGGACCACGCGTCGGACATCCACATCGAGCCCGGTGAGCACGAGGTCCGCGTCCGCTACCGCATCGACGGCGTGCTGCACGAGATGGCCCCGGCGCCCAAGAACATCCAGAACGGTGTCATCAGCCGCCTGAAGATCATGAGCGACATCGACATCGCCGAGCGTCGGAAGCCGCAGGACGGCCGCATGTCGGTGCGCCACGGCGGTCGGCAGATCGACCTCCGCGTCGCGACCCTCCCCACCGTGTGGGGCGAGAAGGTCGTCATGCGGATCCTCGACAACACGAACACGTCGATGTCCCTGAAGGACCTCAACCTGCTCGAGCAGAACTTCCAGGCGTACCAGCGCTCCTACTCGAAGCCGTACGGGATGATCCTCGTCACCGGCCCGACCGGCTCCGGCAAGTCGACGACCCTGTACACGACGCTCAACGCGGTCGCCCGCCCGGAGATCAACGTCATCACGGTGGAGGACCCGGTCGAGTACCGGATGGCCGGCATCAACCAGGTGCAGGTCAACCCGAAGGCCGGTCTGACCTTCGCGTCCGCCCTCCGCTCGATCCTCCGCTCCGACCCCGACGTCGTGCTCCTCGGCGAGATCCGCGACCACGAGACCGCGCAGATCGCGATCGAGGCCTCCCTCACCGGCCACCTGGTGCTCTCGACCCTGCACACGAACGACGCCCCCTCGGCGATCACCCGCCTGACGGAGATGGACATCGAGCCGTTCCTCGTCGGGTCCGCGCTCGACTCCGTCGTCGCCCAGCGGCTCGCCCGCCGGCTCTGCGACCGCTGCAAGGCCCCGGCGCAGTACACGCCCGCGCAGCTCGTCGCGCTCGGCTTCGTCGCCACCGAGGACACCGCCGTCCCCGAGTTCTTCGGCCCCGTCGGATGCGCGGTCTGCTCGAACACCGGGTACCGCGGCCGCATCGCCCTGCACGAGGTCATGACCGTGACCGAGGAGATCGAGCGCCTCGCCGTCTCCCGTGCGTCCAGCGCCGAGATCAGCCGCGTCGCCCAGGCGCAGGGCATGCTCACCCTCCGTCAGGACGGGTGGGAGAAGGTCAAGCTCGGCATGACGAGCATCGACGAGATCCTGCGCGTGGTCGCGTAGGCGTGGGAGTGGAACGATGACTGACTCCGTCTACGACATCTCCGTGCCCGGGGACGAACCCGTCGCCGGCTGGCACCCCGGACGCCCCGGCACCGAGGTCGGCGGCCGTCGTGCCGCGCGGCTCGCGGCAGCCGCCGCGCAGCAGCCCACCTCACCCGACCTGGAGGCACGGGTCGCGCCCGCCCCGTCGGTCCCGGTCCACGACCTGTCCAGTGACACGGCCGCGTGGCCGGCCCCGACCGGTGAGATCGCGTCGTGGCCGGCGCCCGCGGGCGACCCCGTCGCCGTGCCGGTGGCGCAGCCGCACGCCGCGCCCGCCACACCACCCGCAGCCGTCCCGCCGTCGACCGCGTCCTACGGGTACGCCGACGCCGTGACCCAGCACCTGCCGGTCGTGCCCGCGGAACCGACCACGGTCCTCCAGGCAGTCCACGCCCCGACCACCTACGCGCCCGCACCCGACGGGCAGGCCGAGATCAACTTCACCCGGCACGCGCGCGAGGTCGCCGACCCCGACCTCATCACCGCGCTCGCGCAGGTCGTCTACCAGGGCGCCTCCGACCTCCACCTCACCGCGGACGCCGCACCCACGGTGCGCGTCGACGGGTCGCTCCGGCCCGCCGTCCCCGGCGGCCCGTGGGCACGCAACAAGGTGATCGCCGCCCTGAAGACCCTGCTGTCCGTCGAGCAGGCCGGTCAGTTCGACCACGAGCAGGAACTCGACTTCGCGTACTCGCTGTCGCCCGAGTACCGCTTCCGCGTGAACTACTACCAGCAGCGCGGCAACTGGGGCGCGGCGTTCCGCATCATCCCCACGAAGATCAAGACCCTCAAGCAGCTCGGCATCCCCGACCACGTGGGGGAGTTCGCCAAGCTGCCGCGCGGGCTCGTGCTCGTCACCGGGCCCACCGGCTCCGGCAAGTCGACCACCCTCGCCGCACTCATCGACCTCGTCAACGAGACCCGGGCGGACCACATCGTGACGGTCGAGGACCCGATCGAGTTCATGCACGACCACAAGAAGGCGATCATCAACCAGCGCGAGGTCGGGGCGGACACGCACTCCTTCGCCGCCGCCCTCAAGCACGTGCTCCGCCAGGACCCCGACGTCATCCTCATCGGCGAGCTCCGCGACCTCGAGACCATCTCCGTCGCCCTCACCGCCGCCGAGACCGGTCACCTCGTGTTCGCCACCCTGCACACGCAGAGCGCCCCCGGCACCATCGACCGCGTCATCGACGTCTTCCCGCCGCACCAGCAGGGACAGATCCGGACGCAGCTCGCCTCCACCCTCGAAGGCGTCGTCTGCCAGACCCTCGTGCCGAAGGCCAACGGCTCCGGCCGCGTCGTCGCCACCGAGATCATGAAGACCACCCCGGCCATCGGGAACCTCGTACGCGAGGGCAAGACCTACCAGATCACCTCCGCCATGCAGGCCGGGCGTGACATGGGCATGCACACGATGGACCAGGACCTCGCCGAACTCGTCAACGTCGGCACCATCACGCGGAAGGCCGCGATGGAGAAGGTGCACGACCTCGAGGGCTTCGACCGGCTCGTGCAGCGCGTCGAGTCCCCGTCGGACTCCTCCGCCGCCGCCATCGCCGCATCCGAGATCGACTTCGGCGACAAGTACTCAGGAGGCCACTGATGTCGCTCGCCTACGACTACCGGGGGCGCGACGGCGCCGGCAAGCTCGTGAAGGGGCGCCTCGACGCGTCCTCCGAGGGTGCGGTCGTCCAGCGGCTCCGGGGGATGGGTGTCTCGCCGATCGCCATCACCGAGGCGAAGGCCGGTACGGGGCTGCAGCGCGACATCGTGGTTCCGGGGTTCGCGCCCTCGGTCAAGTTGAAGGACCTGGCGATCATGTCCCGGCAGGCTTCCACGATGCTCGCTTCGGGGCTGTCCCTCCTCCGGGCGCTCTCGATCCTCGCGGACCAGACCGAGTCGAAGCTCCTCAGGGAAATCCTCGGCAAGGTGCGCGACGACGTGGAGCGCGGTGTGTCCTTCTCCGACGCGGTCGCCAAGTACCCCGTCGAGTTCCCCCCGATCATGATCAACATGATCCGGGCCGGCGAGACGGGCGGGTTCCTGGACCAGGCGATGGACTCGATCGCCACGAACTTCGAGAAGGAGCACAAGCTCCGGACGACGATCAAGTCAGCGATGACCTACCCCGTGGTCGTGCTCGTCATGTCACTCGTGAGCGTGCTCGTGATGCTCGTGTTCATCGTCCCGATCTTCCAGGACATGTTCGAGAGCCTCGGCGGGAAGTTGCCCTTGCCGACGATGATCCTCGTCTACATGTCCCACTCGATGGTGTTCGTCCTCCCCGCGCTCGCTATCGGGGCGATCGCGTTCAGTGTCTGGTGGCGGACGAACAAGAACTCGGATCGAGTACGCGGCGCACTCGACCCGATCAAGCTGCGGCTGCCAGTGTTCGGTCAGCTGAACAAGAAGATCGTCATCGCGCGGTTCGCCCGCAACTTCGCCAACATGATCGGCGCTGGCGTCCCGATTCTCCAGGCGTTGAAGATCGTCGGTGAGGTATCGAACAACTTCGTCGTTGAAAAGGC
Source organism: Curtobacterium sp. 314Chir4.1 (assembly GCF_900215175.1). Taxonomy (NCBI): domain Bacteria; kingdom Bacillati; phylum Actinomycetota; class Actinomycetes; order Micrococcales; family Microbacteriaceae; genus Curtobacterium; species Curtobacterium sp. 314Chir4.1. Next base: position 293,894 of record NZ_OCMI01000004.1, on the reverse strand, counting down.
AGTCGATCGCGTCGCTGAATCAGTGCGAAAAGGATCGTCTATTGCGGAACCGCTCGCGACCGAGTCGGTCTTCCCACAAATGGTCTCCCAGATGATCGCAGTCGGCGAAGATGCTGGATCGATGGAATTGATGTTGGAGAAGATCGCAATCTTCTACGACAATGAGGTCGAGGCGACGACCGAATCCCTCACTTCGCTGATCGAGCCGTTGCTCATTGCCTTCCTCGGTGTCGTGGTGGGTGGGATGATCATCGCCCTCTACCTGCCGATCTTCCAGATCACCTCCCTGATCCACTGAGCCGAGCTTCCCGAGACGAACACCCCCGCCGTCCCTCTCGCGGGGGTGTTTTCGGCTTTCGTGCCCCCGTTAATGGGGGCATTTTGCTCCCCGCTCACCCCCCGTTCTCGGGATTATGCCGAGAATCTGCCCTCAATACTCTTGTCCACGGCGGCAGAGCACAGCCCCGAAACAATCTCCATCGACATTCCCGAAAGAGTGGAAAATCATGTACGCAGCTCTCATGGGCAAGCTGAACGCTCGCCGCAAGGGTCTCCTCGAAGAGGACGAGAAGGGCTTCACGCTCATCGAGCTCCTCGTTGTCGTGATCATCATCGGCATCCTTGCCGCGATCGCGATCCCGGTGTACCTCAACGTCCAGAACAACGCGAAGGACTCGGCCGTCCAGTCCGACGTCACGAACGCGAAGACCGCGGCCGTGTCGGCGCTGACCTCGCTCGGGACGTTCGACGCGGCCGGCACGATCACCCTGTCGACCGCATCGGTCCTCGCCGGGCCGATCAGCTCCACGTCGTCGCAGACCTGGACGCAGGCCGGCGCAACCGTGTCGGGCAACACGAACACCCTGACGGTCAAGGTTGCCTCCGACAAGACGTCCTTCTGCGTCTCTGGTACCCGTACGGGTGGCGCCACTTTCTTCGCCACGGACAACGGTTCGGGCACCACGAAGGTCGACTCCACCCACCCGCTGCCCAGCACCTGCTGACCATCGCTGACCTGACGACGCCTGCAGCGGCTCCTCGCTGCAGGCGTCGTCCCGCATACCGCTCCCGAGCGTGGGAGGAGGAACCGTGATCTGCATCAGCCGCAAGCTGCGCGAGCGTCTCGCCGGCGACGAGGGCCTCAGCATCGTCGAGGTCATGGTCGCGATGGTCGTCTTCGCGATCATCGCCGTCGGCATCGCCGGCGGGATCACGAGTTCCCTCGTCCTCTCCGGCGTCAGCAAGTCCCGTGTCGCCGCCACGAATCTCGCCCAACAGGCGATCGACACCGCGCGGACGACCAAGGACGTCTTCTCGCTGCGCAACGCGACGAACGCGCCGGTCTCGGTCGGGGGCGTCGCGTACACGGTCAGTCGGACCGCGAACTGGATCTCGGCGACCGGCGAAGACGTCACCTGCGGCGCCGGCACCGGTGCCCTCGCCTACAAGCGTGTCACCGTCAAGGTCGCTTGGACGGACGGCAAGCGCGCTGCGCAGTCAGTGTCGATGGACACCCTGGTCGCGCCGACGTCGACGGTCAGCGACGAGGACAACGGCACCGTCGTGGTCGTCGTGTCCAACGCGCTCGGGATCGGTAACCCGGGAGTGACGGTGACCGTGACACCCGGCACCACCCCCAACGGGGCAACGACACTCTCCGCGCAACCAGGCGTCACCGACTCCGACGGGTGTGCGTACGCGACGAACGTCACGCCGGGGAACTACACCGTCAAGGTCGTGTCGTCCGACGGACGCGACCCGGTGCAGGCCACGTCCACGACCAAGTCCCTCACCGTCGTGCAGGGTCAGACGGCAAGCCAGACCTTCACGTACGACACGGCGGCCACGTACAACCTGCAGTTCCCGTCGGACACCACGAACCCGATCACGCTGCCCCGCTCGCTCTCCGCAGTCCTCCGGCACACCGGCACACCGGACGTGTCGATGGGGACCGCCACGTCGATGAAGGCCTTCCCTTTCAAGGAGGGGTACTGGGCGGTGCCGGGTACCTACAGCGCGACGTGCACGAACGGCGATCCGGGCGCGTGGTCGACCCCGAACGGCACGGCTGTCTCCGCGCCGCAGATCCCGGTCCAGGTGCTCGCCGGCGCGTCGCAACCGGCCGTGCCGGTCCCCATGGGCGTCTTCGCGGTGAAGTTGTCGAGTGCGCTGGACAACGCCGTCGTCGCGACCACGGTGACCGCCGGCGGAAACGGTGACCCGGGATGTGCGACGACGACGACGTACGTGTTCGCCGGACTGAGCAATACCGCGCGTCTCGCGCTCCCGTACGGCACGTACACCCTCACGGAGGGCATCGGTGTCGGGAGTGCGGTCACACTGACGCTGGGGGCGACACCAACGGTGACCGCGACGACGGGCGTCGTGCCGAACGGCAACCGCGTCATGCTCGACCCTCGACGGGTGCCGAGCTCGTGAGCGCCGTCCGCAGGTTCGTCCGGGACGATCGAGGCATGACGCTCGTCGAGCTCATGGTCGCGATGATCCTCACCGCCATCGTGCTCGCCGCCGCTGCGGGGTTCATGGTCTCCGCGCAGAAGGCATCAGTCCTGTCCCGGGCGGTGAACTCGAACTCGCGTGAAGCATCGAACGCCATGGACGAGATGGGCCGGATGCTCCGTGCGGCGACGAACAACCCGCTGTCCAGCTCCGCTGCGGGCGCCACCGGCTCAGCTGCTGCGACCTACCAGGTCGGCGTGCAGTACGCGAGCTCGACGTCGGTCCGCTTCTTCGCCTACGTGCACCTCTCCTACGTCGCGGGGACTTCTCTCCCTGAGCAGCCGGTCGAGGTGCAGTTCACCGTGGACTCCGCCGGTCGGCTCGTCGAGCAGAAATGGGCGGGTGTCGCGGACTCCACGGGTAACTACTGGACGTTCCCGATCAGCGCTTCAGCAAGTCTTCCCACTGCTCCCTCAGCCACGCGCACGATGACGACGAGCGCAGTGAACCAGGTGACGTTCACCTACCTCGACGCCCTCGGCAACACGGTGTCCACAGCTTCGGGAGCTGCATCGGACGCAGACCTCGCGAAGATCACCAGCGTCCGTGTCACCCTCCTCGTCGGCACCGGTAGCGGCGCTCGAGCGGGGAATGTCTCCGTCACGAACACGATCGCCATGCCCAACCTCGGGGGGAACTGATGCTCCGCTTCTTGCGTGCCCTCCGTGGCGCTCGTCGTCTCCGTGACGACGAGCAGGGAGTAGCCCTCGCGACAGTCGTCGGGATCGGTGCCGTCGTCACGATCCTCGTCGCGACGATGGTCGCGGTCTCGTCGAGCGGCATCACCAAGTCGAACACCAACCGTGACTGGGCCAACGCCATCTCCGCGGCGTACGCCGGACTCGCGAACTACCAGTTCCACATGTCCGCGGACCAGACCTACTGGAACTACGGCAGCTCGTCGACGTTCGGGGGCTCGTCCCGCTTCACCGGCACGAACAGCAACGATGCCTTCACCGGGTGGGTAGGGGTCCCGAACGCGACCGGGACCGTACCGAGTGCGACGAACGCCCCGGCCGGTGCCGAGTTCTACCGGTACGAGGTGGACAACCGTCGGTACGTGGACCAAGGGATCGTCAAGCTCCGTGTGACGGGCAAGAGCGGCGCGACGACGCGAAGCCTCGTCGCGAGCGTCAAGAGCGACGGCTTCTCCAACTACCTCTACTGGACGGACTTCGAGTCGAGCGATCCGACGTTCAACAGCGGGTGCACGAGCGCGTACGTCATCGATCAACGATCGGGCTCGAGCTACTGCCAGCAGGTCACGTTCGCGCCGAACGACGAGCTGTTCGGGCCGGTGCGGTCGAACGACACGATCAACATCTGCGGGTCCACCTTCCACTCGACGGTGCAGTCGCCCCAGCCCGTCACGCACAATTGCGATTCCCGCATCTACGGCTCCGGCAACATGAACGGCTCGTACGACCTCGGTTCGCCGACGATCGCGCCGACACTCACGCCGCCCACGACGATCCAGACCATGCTCGACCAGGTCGATCCCACGAAGACCGACACCCCTGGTTGCCTCTACACCGGACCGACGAAGATCACCTTCAACAGCGGCGGGACCGTCACGGTCGTCTCGCCGCAGACCATCGCGACCAACGTCGTCCAGGCGACGCTCGCCGCGAGCACTCCGGCGAACTGCGGCGCGGTCTCCGGCCTTCGATCCACGAGCGGGTCGACCTTCACTCCGACGGCCGGCACGGTGATGTACGTTCAGAATCCTCCTGCGCGACGCTCCGGGTCGACCCAGGACCCCAACTACTGGTACTCGTCGAACTCCGCGGCGCCGTCGTGCTCGAGCGGGAGTGCATCGACGGGTGGGAACGGTGTCGGCTTCCCGTACGCCGGCGAGAAGGCCCCGAGTTACACGTACGGGACGCGGCCGACCACGACCATCCCGGCCTACTCGTGCCAGGCCGGCGACCTGTTCGTCAAGGGCACGGTGAGCAAGTCGCTCACGGTGGCGGCCGAGAACTTCGCGTACGTCACCGGCGACCTCACCTACGCGAGTCCGCGGCAGGCCTCGACTGTCCTCGGACTCATCGGTGAGGAGGCAGTCTGGGTGTGGAACCCGGTCGATTCGTCCCGCAACCTGATCAAGTCCAGTGGCGTCCCGATCACCGGTGTCGACCGGGAGATCGACGCGGCTCTCCTCTCCAACGACGGCCAGTTCGGTGTCCAGAACTACGACCAGGGGAACAATCGCGGGACGCTGACCGTGGTCGGCTCGATCGCGCAGAAGTACCGCGGTGCGGTCGCCGTCGCGAGCTCCGGTTCGTACAGCGGCTACGCAAAGAGTTACAAGTACGACTCGAGCCTGGCATCGTTCACACCGCCAGCCTTCCCCACGCCGATCGCGACGACGTTCAAGGTAGCGAGTCAGATCGAGGTCCCCGCAGCGTTCGCTGCGAACGGGACCTGCATCAGGAGCGGGAGCGCGTGCCGATGACCATCCTCCCGCTCCCGTTCGTCGCCGTCCTCGCGACGGTGCTCGGACTCGTCGTCGGATCGTTCTTGAACGTCGTGGTCTACCGCGTTCCTGCAGGCGTCTCCGTTGCGAGTCCGGCCAGTGCGTGCCCGGCCTGCGGGACTCCGATCCGCCGCCGTGACAACGTGCCTGTCCTCTCCTGGCTGATCCTGCGCGGGCGCTGCCGGGACTGTTCAGAGCCGATCTCCTCGAGGTACCCACTCGTCGAACTCGCCACCGCGCTGCTGTTCTGTGCGGTTGCGGCGGCGCTGTGGACGATCGGCGGGACGCCAACCGGCACGACGCTGCTCACCATCGCATTGCTGTACTTCATGGCCATCAGCGTGGCTCTGGCGCTCATCGACCTCGACACGCACCGGCTGCCCAACGTCATCGTCCTGCCCGCCTACCTGGTGCTCGGGGCTCTGCTCACCGGGGCATCTGCGGCCACGGGCGACTGGGGCGCGTTGCTTCGAGGCGTCCTCGGGATGCTGGTCCTGGGCGGGACGTACCTCATGCTCGCCGTAGCCGTACCCGACGGGATGGGATTCGGTGACGTGAAGCTCGCCGGCGTCCTCGGCCTCGTGCTCGCGTACCTCGGATGGGGATCACTCGCAGTGGGTGCTTTCGCTGCGTTCCTCCTCGGCGGTACGTTCGCCGTCGCACTGGTCCTCGCCCGACGAGCACGCCGTGGAAACGGGATCCCGTTCGGTCCGTGGATGCTGCTCGGAGCGTGGTGCGGACTCTTGTTCGGCGATGCCGTGTGGCACGCGTACCTGGCCCTCATCGGCCTCTCCTGATCCAGACCAAGCCCTCAGCAACCCAGATCGGAATCCCTCATGGCCAAGAGCATCGTCGGTGTCGACATCGGTTCGACGTCGATCCGTGCCGTCGAGGTCGTCGGCGCCGCCGGGGCCACGCCGACGATCCTGCGGATCGCCGAAGGCGCCCTGCCCGAGGGCGCGGCGAGCCGTGGCGAGGTCATCGAGCCGAACACGGTGGCCAACGCGCTCAAGAGCATGTGGTCGCGCGCGCGGTTCCGGTCGAAGGACGTCATCCTCGGGATGGGGAACCAGCGCGTGCTCTCGCGAGACCTCACGGTGCCGCTCGCGCCCCTGGCGCAGATCCGCGAATCACTGCCCTTCCAGGTACAGGACATGCTGCCGGTGCCGGTGGGAGACGCGCTGCTCGACTTCTACCCAACGTCCCAGGGGCACTCCGACGCGGGTCCGGTCGTCAACGGGCTCCTGATCGCTGCGGTCAAGGACGCTGTGCTCGCCAACGTGAAAGCCGTCGAGCTCGCCGGCCTCAACCCCGCGGGGGTCGACCTGATCCCGTTCGCACTCTCGCGGGTCCTGGTCACCCGTGCTGCCCGCACGGGCCTCGTCGCCCTGGTCGAGATGGGCGCGGAGACGACGAGCGTCGTGATCGTCGCGGATGGCGTGCCGCAGTTCGTCCGCATCATCCCGTCCGGTGGGGCGGACGTCACGAGGGCGCTCGCGAACCGGTTCGAGATCGGGACGGAGCAGGCTGAGATGGTCAAGATCCACCTCGGTTTCGGCGGAGCGGCGCAGACGCAGGACGACGAGCGCGCGGTCGCGGTGATCCGAGAGGTCGCGTCCGAGCTCGTGACGAGCGTTCGCAACACGGTCAACTACTACGCGAACACGCATGCCGAGGCTCGGGTCCGGGAAGTCGTGCTCACCGGTGGTGGGAGTCGCATGCGCGGGCTCGCGGAGACCGTCGGCGAAGCGCTCCGCGTGCCGGTGGTGCTCGGTGATCCGTTCGCGGGCGTCGCCTTCTCGAAGTCCATCACCGAGGACGCTGTCCGCAACCACGGTTCAGCACTCACCGTCGCGTACGGGTTGACCGCTGGGAGCAAGGCAGCATGACACGGGAGATCGAAGCCCCTCGCATCGGACGAGGCGCTCGGAACCGGAAGGCTGAAACCGTGCGCACGCCGGTCGCGAAGCAGGCACGCTCGGCGCCGTCGTCAGCGGCTCCTGTCGTCACCGGCATGGAGCCTCGTGTCGACCTCCTGCCGCAAGAGGTCTACGCGAACCGTCGAGCGAGAGCTCTCGTCAGACGGGCCTGGCTTGGTGTGGGAGTCCTCGCACTCGTCACCGCACTCGGCGTCGGTGCAGCGGTGCTGGACCAGGCCCACGCGCAGTCCGAGCTCGACCTGACCCGCTCGGAGTCGACGACGCTGCTCCAGCAGCAGCTCCGGTACAAGGACGTCCGCACCGTCGAGGGCGACACTCGACTGCTGCAGGCGGCTCAGACCGTCGGTGGCTCCACGGAGATCGACTGGTCCGACTACCTGACCAAGGTCCAGGCATCGCTCCCGTCGACGGTGACGATCGGCACGCTGTCGGTGTCGTCCGCCAACCCGACCGAGGCGTTCGACCAGGCGCAGGGCCCTCTCCGCGGTCAGCGCATCGCCACCATCACGTTCTCGGCGAACTCCGCCACCTTCCCGTCCGTTCCCCAGTGGCTGCAGTCAGTGAAGGGGCTGCCCGGGTTCGTGGACGCCAACGCGGACTCCGTCACGTTGTCGAGTGATTCGGCGGGCTACACCGTCGACATGACGATCCACGTCGGCGTCGAGGCGTACGACGGCAAGTACGCGCCCAAGGAGAAGTGACGATGGCCAAGACACGCATCTACCTGCTTGCCGCCGCGCTCGCCGCGCTGGTCGTCCTCGCGGCCGGCTTCTTCCTCGGCGTGCAGCCGCAGCTCGCAGCCGCATCGGCGAGCGACAGCGAACGCTCGTCAATCGAGACGACCAACGCTCAGTACCGCAAGGAACTCGACCGGCTCGCCGAGCGTGCCCGGTCACTGCCGTCGATGAAGGCAACGCTCGCGCGGCTGCAGAAGTCGATCCCGGCATCCGCGGAGACTCCGCAGTTCCTCGATCAGCTCAACGCGACGTCGACGGCAACCGGGGTGACGATCTCCGCGATGACGATAGGCGACCCCACCAGCTACCAGCCGCCCGCAACCGCGGTCGCGCCGACCGAGTCCACGCCGACCGACACCGCATCCGCGTCCCCGTCGGCCTCTCCGTCAGCTGAGGCGACGAGCGCTCCGAGTGTCGAGCCCTCGACTCCGGCGGCGCCGGCACCGGCGACGAGCCCGCTGGTCACGTCGGCCAACTTCGCCGTCATCCCCGTGAGCGTCGACGTGAAGGGCACCTACGACCAAGCACTCGCGTTCACGAAGGGCGTCCAGAGCGGGGGCCGTCTCTTCCTCGTCGACGCAATTTCGTCGACCCCTGCGGGATCCGATGACGACGGCACGACGAGCGGGCAGCAGACCTGGACGCTCGGTGGTTCGATCTACGTCCTGACCACCGCCTCCGAGGGCTGACGGACCCGTCCGGAACCCCCTCCCGAACAGGGCGCACCCCGCCACGCCGCACCCTCTTCCGCGACGCCTGTCGGTGTGCTTACGATGCTCCTGACACCGCACTCGCGGCTGCTCATCCCCCTCTCGAACGGCCGCTCGAAATGGCCGTTCCTCGTCGTGCCCGGAGTCGCGCGTGTTGGCTGGAATCGTGGAATTCCTCGGCTGGTTCGGAGCCGTAACCGTCCTTGCTGGTTACCTGCTGTTCTCGATGGGCAAGCTCCCGAACGGCCCGGTCTACCAGCTCTTCAACCTCGTCGGTGGCCTCGCCGTCGCGATCAACGTCGCGGCGCACCACGCCGTCCCGTCGACCATCGTGAACGGCATCTGGGCGATCGTCGCCGTGGTCGTCCTGGTGAAGATGGCGAAGGCCCGTCGCGCCGCGAAGCGGGGCGCCCCGGCGGCGACCGAGATCCCGGTGCGGCACACCGAGCCGGCGGCGACCACGGCGGTCCTGCCGGTCATCGGGCCGGCGCTGCGCGACCACGAGGCGGACGCGACGGAGCAGTCCGGAGCCGAGCCGCGCCTCCAGGCCGAACCGACGGCCACGACCGCCGCGACGGACGCGCCCACCGCCGCCGCCCCGATGACCGAGTCCATCCCGGTGATCACGGCCACGATCGCCCTCGCGCTCGTCGCAGCAGCCCAGGAGCAGCACGCACAGCAGGAGCACGCACAGCAGGAGCAGCACGCACAACAGGAGCAGGCCGGCCGGCACGAGCACGCCTGACCCTCCCGGCGGTACGATCACCGCATGTCCCGGTGGTTGATCGCGACGATGACGTCGATCCTCTTCATCGCGCTCGTGATCGCGGTGACGGGCTTCGAGGCGCTGCTCGCCGACGTCGAGATCATCTCCCAGCCCGACGCCACCCCGTACCTCGGTCCCGCGATGGTGCTGGCCGGTGCGGTGGTCGTCTTCCTGGCCACCGCGGCCGGCGCCCGGGAGGGCAACCCCGGCGTCACCGGCCTCGTCGCCGCTGCGACGGTGTACCTCGTGATGCTCGGCGTCGGAGCGGTCGGGTACGCCCTGGTCCGCAGTGACCTCACCGAGTTGGTGGTGTTCCCGGCGGGCTACGCCCTCGGCCCGTTCGTGGTCGGGTCGGTGGTCGTGGCGCTCCTCAGCGTCGTCGGCGGGATCGCGACGTCGCGCCACCAGTCGCGTGCGGAGCGGGTCACGACGACCGGCGGCGATGACGGTGCCCGACGGTAGGATTCCGGCAGCACCACAGGACGACGGGGGACCGATGACCGACCAGCACCAGGCCGACGGATGGGGTTCCGTCCCGAACGTCGACGAGATCAGCGGCGAGCACGGGGCGCCCCGGCAGACGGTGACCCCCGTACCGGCGCGACCGCGCCGGAAGCTCGGACGCGGCCCCCTCATCGGCATCATCGCCGGTGGCGCCGCCGTCGTGCTGTTGGCCGTCGCCGGCGTGGTCGGGTACTCGGTCGGGACGTCGACGCACTCGGCGGACCGCCCGGTGCGCGCGTTCCTCGACGACCTCTCGGCCGGCAAGGTCGAGGACGCCCTGAAGACCGCGGGCATCGACCACGACAAGGGCGACGTGCTCCTGACCGACGCGGCGTACGCCAAGGCCAAGGGGCGCGTCACGGGGTACCGGATCGCCGCCACCCGCGACGACGGCGACACCGCGACGGTGACCGCGTACCTGCGGCAGGGCGGCCGCGACGTCTCGTCGACCTTCACGCTCGACAAGACGGGCACCGACTGGGGCGTCTTCCCGGTCTGGGAGCTCGAGGCCCCGAAGCTCGGCGCGGTCGACGTCAGTGTGCGTGGTCCGGCCGGCGCGAAGGTGCTGGTCGGCGGGCAGGGCGTGACCACGTCGAAGGACGGCACGGCCACCCTGACGGCGCTCCCCGGCACGTACGACGTCGCGGTCGACGGCGGCAAGTGGTACTCGGCCGACGCGACGACGGCGACGGTGGCCGGCTTCGGCGGGACGGCGTCCTCGCCGGTGTCGATGACGACGAAGCTCACCGCAGCGGGTGAGCAGTCCGCGAAGGACGCGGTGAACGCCTGGGTCGACGGCTGCATCGCCTCGACGGACGCGGCGCCGAAGGGCTGCAGCTTCTACGCCTACGGCGAGGACTCCGCGTACACCTACACGAACCAGAAGTGGACGCTCGACACCCGCCCGGCGGTCTCGGTCGGCGGCTGGTTGTCGAACGGCTGGCTGGTCACCACGACGACGTACGGACGGGCGACCTTCACCGCGGACATCTCCGGCGCCGGTGGCGTGGGCACGGCGTCCGCGGGTCCGATGAACGTCAACGCGAGCGGCTACATCACGGGCTTCACCGACGCCGGTGCGACCTTCCGGTCGGCCATCGGCAACGGCTCCTCCGACACCGGTTCGTGACCCGTCTCGCCTCCGTCGCCCGGTCGGCACCAGCCTGGAGGCACGGCGCGCGCCCGCAACGCGGGCGCTCCTCCGACGCGGCGCGGCTCCACCGCCCGGTGCGGGACGACGTGCCGGGCGGGCCCCGGCGTCGCGCCCCGCGCAGCGCGACCACCCCGATCCGGCGTGTTCGCCCACGGCGGTCCGGACGGGCCTCCAGGGCGACGCGCCCGGATTGATTTCGCGAGGTTACGCGGGTAGGCTCTTCCGGGTGTGCGCCCTCGTGCGCGCCCGAAAAATCCGGCTCGACCAACGGTCGACCGGACTCCGTCCCCCATCGTCGTCCGCCGTCAGGCGGCAATCAGCGTGGGACGAGGAAGCCGGCGGACCGCGTCGGCCAGAGAACACGAGCAGGACCAGGAGAACAGTTGCCTACTATTCAGCAGCTCGTTCGCAAGGGTCGTTCGCCGAAGGTCACCAAGACCAAGGCGCCCGCCCTGAAGGCGAACCCCCAGCAGCGTGGTGTGTGCACCCGCGTCTACACCACCACCCCGAAGAAGCCGAACTCGGCACTGCGCAAGGTCGCTCGTGTGAAGCTCTCGAACGGTACCGAGGTCACGGCCTACATCCCCGGTGAGGGCCACAACCTCCAGGAGCACTCGATGGTGCTCGTGCGCGGCGGTCGTGTGAAGGACCTCCCCGGTGTCCGCTACAAGATCATCCGCGGCGCGCTCGACACGCAGGCCGTGAAGAACCGTAAGCAGGCGCGTAGCCGCTACGGCGCGAAGAAGGGTTGAGCCAATGCCTCGTAAGGGTCCCGCCCCCAAGCGTCCCGTCGTCGCAGACCCGGTCTACGGCGCACCGATCGTCTCCCAGCTCGTGAACAAGATCCTGCTGGACGGCAAGAAGGGCCTCGCCGAGCGCATCGTCTACGACGCACTCGAAGGCGTTTCCGCCAAGAACCAGCAGGACGCAGTCGCGACGCTCAAGAAGGCGCTCGACAACGTCCGTCCGACCCTCGAGGTCCGCAGCCGCCGCGTCGGTGGCTCGACCTACCAGGTCCCGGTCGAGGTCAAGCCGCACCGCGCGAACACCCTCGCGCTCCGCTGGCTCACCTCGTACGCCAAGGCCCGTCGCGAGAAGACGATGACCGAGCGTCTCATGAACGAGATCCTCGACGCGTCGAACGGTCTCGGTGCCGCGGTCAAGCGCCGTGAGGACACCCACAAGATGGCCGAGTCGAACAAGGCCTTCGCCCACTACCGCTGGTAGTCCCGGCACCGTCCGGGCGCCGGTGGTCATGAACCGCTGGCGCCCCGGACGGCCGCCAACCTCTCCTACAACTCTTCCGGAGGAACCCTGTGGCACAGGACGTGCTCACCGACCTGAACAAGGTCCGCAACATCGGCATCATGGCGCACATCGATGCCGGCAAGACCACGACGACCGAGCGCATCCTGTTCTACACGGGCATCACGCACAAGATCGGTGAGGTCCACGACGGCGCTGCGACGATGGACTGGATGGCGCAGGAGCAGGAGCGCGGCATCACGATCACGTCGGCCGCGACGACCTGCTTCTGGGACAACAACCAGATCAACATCATCGACACCCCCGGTCACGTGGACTTCACGGTCGAGGTGGAGCGTTCGCTCCGCGTCCTCGACGGTGCCGTCGCCGTCTTCGACGGCAAGGAGGGCGTCGAGCCCCAGTCCGAGACCGTCTGGCGTCAGGCCGACAAGTACAACGTCCCGCGCATCTGCTTCGTCAACAAGATGGACAAGCTCGGCGCCGACTTCTACTTCACCGTCGACACGATCATCAACCGTCTCGGTGCGGAGCCGCTCGTGCTCCAGCTCCCGATCGGTGCCGAGAACGACTTCGTCGGCATCATCGACCTCATCGAGATGCACGCCAAGGTCTGGCCGGGCGACGCAAAGGGTGACGTCACCATGGGCGCCCAGTACGAGGTCCAGGAGATCCCCGCGGACCTCCAGGCCCGTGCCGAGGAGTACCGCGCGAAGCTGATCGAGCGCGTCGCCGAGACCGACGACGCCCTGCTCGAGAAGTTCTTCGGTGGCGAGGAACTGACCAAGGACGAGATCAAGGGCGCGATCCGCAAGCTCACGATCGCTTCCGAGGTCTACCCCGTCCTCTGTGGTTCCGCGTTCAAGAACCGCGGTGTCCAGCCGATGCTCGACGCCGTCATCGACTACCTCCCGTCGCCGCTCGACGTCCCGCCGATGATCGGCCACGACGTCAAGGACGAGGAGAAGGAGATCATCCGCAAGCCGGATGCCTCCGAGCCGTTCTCGGCCCTCGCGTTCAAGGTCGCGGTGCACCCGTTCTTCGGTCGCCTCACCTACGTCCGCGTGTACTCCGGCTCGATCGAGTCCGGTGCGCAGGTCATCAACTCGACCAAGGGCAAGAAGGAGCGCATCGGCAAGATCTTCCAGATGCACTCCAACAAGGAGAACCCGGTCGACAACGTGACCGCCGGCCACATCTACGCGGTCATCGGTCTCAAGGACACCACCACCGGTGACACCCTGTGCGACCCGTCCAACCAGGTCGTCCTCGAGTCGATGACGTTCCCGGAGCCGGTGATCGAGGTCGCCATCGAGCCGAACACGAAGGCTGACCAGGAGAAGCTCTCCACGGCCATCCAGAAGCTCGCCGAAGAGGACCCGACGTTCCGCGTCGAGCTCAACGCCGAGACCGGCCAGACCACGATCAAGGGCATGGGCGAGCTCCACCTCGACATCCTGGTCGACCGCATGAAGCGTGAGTTCAAGGTCGAGGCGTCGGTCGGCAAGCCCCAGGTGGCCTACCGCGAGACGCTGACCAAGGTCGTCGAGCGCTACGACTACACCCACAAGAAGCAGACCGGTGGATCCGGTCAGTTCGCGAAGGTGCAGATCGCGCTCGAGCCGATGGAGGTCACGGCCGAGAAGGTCTACGAGTTCGAGAACGCCGTCACGGGTGGTCGCGTGCCGCGCGAGTACATCCCGTCGGTCGACGCCGGTATCCAGGACGCCATGCAGGTCGGCATCCTCGCCGGGTACCCGACGGTCGGCGTGAAGGCCATCCTCAAGGACGGCGCGGCGCACGACGTCGACTCGTCCGAGATGGCGTTCAAGATCGCCGGTTCCATCGCCTACAAGGAAGCCGCCCGCAAGGCCGGCCCCGCCATCCTCGAGCCGATCATGGCCGTCGAGGTGCGTACTCCCGAGGAGTACATGGGCGACGTCATCGGTGACCTCAACTCCCGTCGTGGCCAGATCGCCTCGATGGAGGACGCTTCCGGCGTCAAGGTGGTCCGCGCGAGCGTGCCGCTGTCCGAGATGTTCGGCTACGTCGGCGACCTGCGGTCGAAGACCTCTGGTCGTGCCGTCTACTCGATGACCTTCGAGACCTACAGCCAGGTCCCGGCCAAGGTCGCCGAGGAGATCATCGCGAAGAACGCGGGGGAGTAGCGCTCCAGCGCTTCTCCACAGGCGGGGGCGCCCGGCGACGGGCCCCTCGCCACCAAGTAAAGTAAAGACACACACCGCGCACCAACGGTCCCGAGCCCATCCAGGGCCGGCCGGGGGTGTCGCTTCCGAGTCCTGAGGAGGACCCCAGTGGCCAAGGCCAAGTTCGAGCGCACCAAGCCGCACGTCAACATCGGAACCATCGGTCACGTCGACCACGGCAAGACGACGCTCACGGCGGCGATCACCAAGGTTCTGCACGACCAGTACCCGGACCTCAACGAGGCCCGTGACTTCGCGCAGATCGACAGCGCTCCCGAGGAGCGCGACCGCGGTATCACGATCAACATCTCCCACGTGGAGTACCAGACCGAGAAGCGTCACTACGCGCACGTCGACGCCCCCGGTCACGCTGACTACGTGAAGAACATGATCACGGGTGCGGCGCAGATGGACGGCGCGATCCTCGTGGTCGCCGCCACCGACGGCCCGATGCCCCAGACGCGTGAGCACGTGCTGCTCGCCCGCCAGGTCGGCGTCCCCTACATCGTCGTCGCGCTGAACAAGTCCGACATGGTGGACGACGAGGAGATCTTGGAGCTCGTCGAGCTCGAGGTCCGCGAGCTCCTCGGCTCGCAGGAGTTCGACGAGGACGCCCCCGTCGTGCAGGTCTCGGCGCTCAAGGCGCTCGAGGGCGACGAGAAGTGGGTCAAGTCCGTCCAGGACCTGATGGCCGCCGTCGACGAGAACGTCCCGGACCCGGTGCGCGCCACCGACCAGCCGTTCCTCATGCCGATCGAGGACGTCTTCACGATCACCGGTCGTGGCACCGTCGTCACCGGTCGCGTCGAGCGTGGCACGCTCGACCTCAACTCCGAGGTCGAGATCGTCGGCATCCGCCCGACGCAGAAGACCACGGTCACGGGCATCGAGATGTTCCGCAAGCTGCTCGACAAGGCCGAGGCTGGTGACAACACCGGTCTGCTCATCCGTGGCCTCAAGCGCGAGGACGTGGAGCGCGGCCAGGTCGTCGTCAAGCCCGGTTCGGTCACGCCGCACACGGACTTCAAGGCGAACGCGTACATCCTGACCAAGGACGAGGGTGGGCGTCACAACCCGTTCTACGCGAACTACCGCCCGCAGTTCTACTTCCGCACCACGGACGTCACCGGCGTCATCACGCTGCCCGAGGGCACCGAGATGGTCATGCCCGGCGACACCGTCTCCATGACCGTCGAGCTCATCCAGCCGATCGCCATGGAGCCGGGCCTCCGCTTCGCCATCCGTGAGGGTGGTCGTACGGTCGGCGCCGGTACGGTCGAGGAGATCACCAAGTAACTCCGGTTACCTGCTGAAGCGGGGTCGGGCCTTCGGGCTCGGCCCCGCTTTCGTGTCCCCCGGAGCCGGCGTTTGCTCACAGTTCGCCTGCGTTCCGCGGACAACGAGCGCTCCCGCGGGCACGATGTGGGCCAAGCGGTCGGGAGGTCCGGCCATCGAGCGGTCGGTTCGCCCGGCCGGACAGGGAGGCAGCATGGCCGGCTTCGACGACATCCAGAAGAACGTGTCCGCCAAGGCGCAGGAAGTGACCGACAAGGCGAAGGCCTTCGTCGACGAGAACCGCGACAAGATCGAGGAGGCCGTCAAGAGCGACAAGGCCGAAGAGGTCTCCGACAAGATCATCCACGGCCTCGCGGACGGCATCAAGAAGGTCACGGGCGGCAAGTTCGACGAGCAGATCGACAAGACCGCGCAGAACCTCGACGACAAGATCGGGAACAACGGCAGCGATCCCGTCTGAGCCAAACGCTCCGACGACGCCCGTCCGGCACCGCGCCGGGCGGGCGTCGTCGTGCCTGACGGACCCGGGTGTCGCCCACTCGGGGGGCGTCCTCGCAAAGGGGGGCACCCGTGTACCCCACACTGGGTGCAGCGGCGGTTTCCCGCAACTGGATACCGTGGAGTCGCGAGGCCGGACCGGCCCGCGTGGTGACCCGAACACCGCCGCAGCACGCACCCAGGGACCCTGCCCGCACGGTGCTGCTCCGCTGCGCTGCGCTCGGCGTCGCCCGACGACGACCCGAGAGCACTCCCGATGCGTTCTGCCCTGTTCCCTGCACGCCCGCGCGCCATCGCAATGGCGGTGGTGGTGAGTCTCCTCGCCGCGTTGCTGTCCGTGTTCGCGGTCGCCGCGCCGACGAGCGCCGCCGGATCGCTCGTGTCGGTCTCCGTCAAGGCGGACGGTTCGGTGCTGAACGGTGCACCGGCCGGCGTGACGATCACGGCGAAGAACACCACGGCCGCGGGGAGTGGTACTGCGCTGTACAACCTCGGGTACACCTACAAGCTCCCGGTCGGGGTGACGTACGTCCCGAACTCCGCGGGCACGCAGACCGGGGAACCCGTCATCACGACGCTGACCACCGCGCAGGGCGGCGGAACGCTCCTCGTGTGGTCGAACGTCTCCGACCTGGTCGCCGGGGACCAGAAGTCGATCTCGTTCTCCGTCCAGTCCGCTGATGCGTCCTGGCCGGTCGGCACGGCCTTCACCGCCGACGCGCAGGTCGCAGCGAGCACGGACGCGCGCACCCTCCCGACCTACGGCGCCACGGGGACGCCTACGGCCGGGACCGGGATCAACGCCGCTGCCGCGACCTCGAACGCCACGACGGTGTCGGCGCTGAGCATCACGAAGGCCGAGCCGAGCCCGGAGAACGAGCTCGTCCGGGGCGTGCACGACCACCCGACCGTCTACACGCTGACGGTGAAGAACACGGCGCAGGCGCCCACCACTGGCGTCCTGGTGACCGACTACCTGCCCGCCGGACTCGAGTTCCTGCAGTGCGGCGCGATCGACAACACCACCTCGGGCGCGGAGTACGCGGGAGCCCCGTCCCTCACAGCGGCCACCGCGGCGAAGGCCACCGGCACCTGGGACGCGACGGTCTGCCGCACGCCGCAGAGCGTCGAGACGGTGAACACCGTCGCGGGCCAGGGCTCGTCGGTCTACACGAAGGTCGTCTGGAACGTCGGTGACCTCGCCAAGGGGGCGACCGTCACGATCAAGTACCTGGCCGCCGTCCCGCTGCGCGAGAACACGATGTCGTTCGCCGGCCAGCCGGGTCAGCCCTCGACGAGCTCCACCGCTCCGGCCGCCGCGTCGCTGCAGCAGGCGGCCGACCTCGACAACAACAACGGCGCGTCGACCCGGCAGAACACCGCCGACACCACCTCGAACGGCCACGGCCTCACCAACCTCGTCGACGCGCAGGGCACGTACACCGGTTCGGTCGGCGGTGGGGCGACCTCCGCGCAGAAGGCGAACGCCTCGCTGACGGTGGAGGCGATGGACCTCGCGGTCGCCAAGAGCGTCTCCCCGACCTCGTTCGCGGCGGGCAAGCTGGCGACGTACTCGCTCCTCATCCGCACCAGTGAGTACGAGTCCTCCGCCGGCATCACCCTGACCGACACGCTGCCCGACGGCCTGTGCCCGGCGTTCCCCGCCGGCACTCCGACGACCGGCACCCTGCCGGCGGACTGCGACCCGGCGAAGAACGCCGCGCTGGACCAGCAGATGACCGGTGCCACGATCGACTCGGTCGCCTACTCCGCCGCGGACGGCACCTTCACGGTCCGGTTCCACATCGCGGACCAGGCGACGAACGCGGCGCCGACCGTGACGTACAAGGCGCTCATGCGTCAGAGCTACTCCGTGGCGGGCAGCGCTGGGCCGACGGCCGCGGGCGACGACTTCACGAACAAGGTCGCCATCGTCGGGACCTCGACCGGTGTGCACGGTGACTCCGGGACGCAGCAGGTCGTCGACGACTCGAAGGCGACGATCACCTCGGACAGCCCGCAGATCGCGAAGTCGGTCCTCCCGCGCAGCACCACCTCGCCGGTGACCAGCGCGGCCGACTGCGCCGCCTCGACCGGGACGTACTCGTCGGCGACGCCCGCCGACCCGTTCACCGTCAACGACCTCGTCTGCTTCCGCCTGCAGGTCGCGTTCCCCGCCGGCGTGCAGAGCCGCAACGCGACCGTGACGGACATGCTCCCCGTGGGCACCACGGCGTCCGCGGCCCAGTGGGTCGAGGGCACCGACTGGGCCTACGGTTCCGAGAGCACCGTCCCGGCCGCGCAGGTGAAGCTCACCGGTTCGAGCACGTCGATGGCGTCGTTCTCGATCGGGTCCTCCGCGACCGGCGGCACCTACGTCGACGGTGACACCGCCGGTGCGACCGTCGTCCTGTACGTCGCCGCCCGGATCGCGAAGGCCGGTTCCAGCACGACGGTTCCGGACATCACCGCGAACCTCATGAAGTTCGCCCAGCAGAACACCGCCGGCTCCGTGACCAGCCTGCGGTCCTCCGCGAACTACAAGGTCGCCGGGGTCGCCTCCGCCGCCCTCGCGAAGAGCATCGTGCAGACGGGTGCGGACGCGGCCAGCCTCAAGGCGAACGTGAACCCGGCGAACACGACCGAGGGCCAGCTGCTGCAGTACAAGGTCAGCGTCACGAACCCGGCCGGCACCGGTGGCGGGTACCCGATCAGCAACGTCTCGGTCTGGGACGCCTTGCCCGCAGGGATCGTCTGCAGCGCGGTCGACGCATCCGCCAGCGGTGGCACCTGCACCGACACAGCACCGACGGGAGCGTCATCGACGTTCTCGAAGCGTTCCTTCATCGTGTGGACGGGCGTCGGCCCGATCGCGTCCGGCGCGACCACCGACCTGCTCTACACGATGCAGGTCCCGGCCCAGTCGTTCGCCGGCACCGCCTACAAGAACTCCGCCTCGGTCGTGCGCTTCGACACCACGGCCGACACCGGGACCGCGCAGACCTGGGTGCCCGCACCCGTCGCCGGCACGAGCGCGCACGCGTCCGGTGCGACCGGATCGCAGCTCGCCGCCGTCAGCGCGGACGCGCAGCGCCAGGTGACGATCACGCCCGTCGTCGTCGCCAAGAACGGTGGCACCGACGGCGGCGCGACGAACCGATCCGGCCTGAACGCCGTGCCGGGGCAGCCGCTCAAGTACACCTACTCGGTGACCGTGAAGGCCGGCACGAGCGTCGGTACCGCGTCACTGGTGGACCCGCTGGCCTCGGTCACCGGGCTGCAGACCACGAGTGCCACGACGTGGACGCTGGGCATGCCCGGGACCGCGAACGCGGCGACGCGCGGCATGACCGACGGCGACACGACCGTCACCTACGGCGGCCAGGACTTCACGTTCACCGGCGGTGCCACGACCAACACGAACGGGGGTGGCGCGCTCGTCTTCCCGAGCGTGTTCAACAACACCACCACGGCTGACGTGACCTTCACCGTCACGGTCTCCGGGCTCGCGGTGTCCGCCGGCACCGGTGCGTACCCGAAGTCGGACGGCACGACGTTCTCGTCGGCGACGATCACGAACACCGCGACGTTCCGCAGCACCGACCCGGTCACCGGGACGACGGTCGCGCCGACGTCGCAGGTCAAGGTCGCGGTGACCGCACCGAACCTCTCCATCACGAAGACCGACGACCGGAACGGTGCCGTCGTCTCCGGCCAGGACGTCGTGACGTGGACGCTCACCGCGACGAACAAGTCGACCACGACCGACGCGCGCAGTGTCCTCGTCGCGGACTGCTTCCCGTCGTCGCTGCAGTTCACCGGCTCGTCGCGAACGGAGGTGACCCCGACCCAGGCACAACGCGATGCGCTCGGCACGTGCGGCACCGACCGCACCCTGCACGCGTGGAACGTCGGCACGCTGGCCCCCGGCGCCTCGGCCACCGTCACGGTGACCGGCACCCTTGCCGACAAGGCCCCTGCCGGCACCAGCTACGCGAACACCGCGAAGGTCGTCGGCTCGAGCCTCGACACCGACTACGCGACGGCCGGCGCGACCTACGTCCAGACCGCCAGCGCCGACGACACCATCACGGTGGCGTCCCCGTCCGTCTCGAAGCAGCTCACCGCGCCCACCTGGTCGGACACCGACGGTTCCGCCGGCACCCCGGCCACGACGAACCCGGCAAACGGCACGGCGCTGCCGGTCCGCCCGGGTGACGCGGCGACCTACCAGGTGACGGCGACGATCCCCGCGAACGTGGCGGTCTTCGACGCCCGCCTCACGGACACGCTGCCCGCCGGTCTGACCGTCGACGGCACCCTGACCGCGACGACGTCGGACAGCACCGTCACCGCGACGGGCGCCGTCGACGCTGGGACGCGCACCGTGACAGTGTCCGTCAGCGACATCGCGACGGGGCGGCCGCAGGCCGTGGTCGTGACCGTGTCGATCCCGGTCCGCCTGTCCACGAGCGCCACCGCGGGCACGGCCCTGTCGAACACGGCCACCTTCGCGTGGGACAAGACCGCGAAGGGGACGGCTCCGACCGACGGCTCGGCGACCTCGAACCCGGCGAACGCCTCGGTCGTGGCACCGTCGCTGTCGATCGGCAAGACCGCGACGGTGCTCGGGACCACGAGCACCGCCCTCGACGTCGAGCCCGGCCAGTCCGTCCGCTACACCGTCACCGTGACGAACGCCAAGGGCGCGTCGCCGGCGTACGACACGACCGTCACCGACTGCGTGCCCGCGGGCGTCGTGGTCGACGGCGCATCGATCTCCGACGGCGGTTCCCTGCGCACCGGTTCCGGGGACTGCGGCGGCGGCGTGATCACCTGGCCGTCGACCACCGTCGGTGGAGCCGGCGCATCCGTGCAGCACACGTACTCCGCGACGCTCGCGGAGGACGTCTCGCTGAGCGGCGCGCCGCTCGTGAACACCGCCTCCACCGGTGAGTACCGCAGTCTGGCGACCGGCGGCGCGACCTACGACGCCGTGCAGGCGAAGGCCACCGTCACCCCGGCGTTCCCGAAGGTCGCCGTCGCGAAGTCGAACGACACCCTCGGCGGCCTGTCCTACGTCGGCGTCGCCTCGGACTTCTCGGTGACCTTCACCAACACCGGCAGCGCCGCGACCAACGTCGCCGCGAAGGACGTCCTGCCGGCGAACTGGCAGTACGTCGCCGGCAGCGCCACGCTCGCCCGTGACGGCGGAGCCGCCGCCCGGGTGGCCGACCCCACGACGGACGGCAGCACCCTCACCTGGTCGAGCCTCGGCCAGCTCGGGGCGAACGCCACGATGACCCTGCACTACCGGGCGACCCCGACCGCCGACGCGGCCACGACGCCCGGCGCCGGTACCGCGATCGCGCACACCAACCACGTCACGGCGACCGTCACGGACGCCTCGGGTGGCACCGCGTACGACGGCGGCGACGGTTCGTTCGTCTCCTACCCCGGTGGTGGTGACGACGCGACGGCCACGGCCCGGATCGCAGCGGCCGACCTCGCCCTGACGAAGACGGCCACGACCGCGAAGGTCGTCGCCGGTGCCACCACCGCGAAGGCCTGGACCATCACGGTGACCAACACGGGCGACGACGCCGCCCACGGCACCACCGTCGTCGACGCCCCGACCGGCCTGCCCACGGGGGCGACCCTGGCCTTCACGGGCAGCGGCTGGACCTGCACCCCGACCGACGGCACGTGGTCGTGCGTCAACGGTGCCACCGTCGCGAAGGGCGCCTCGTTCCCCGAGCTCGACGTCGCGCTGACCCTGCCGGCGAACGCGCCGCTGACGGCGATCCGCAACACCGCCACGATCCACCAGGGCACGGGCCAGACCTTCGACCCGAAGGCCGGGAACGACAGCGACACCGCGAGCGTGACCCCGGTCGCCATCGCCGACCTCGCGATCACGAAGACCGGCCCGTCCGAGGAGGCCCAGGCCGGACGGACGATCTCGTGGAACCTGTCCGTCCAGAACCGTCAGGACACCACCGTGGAGAGCGTCTCGGACGCACGCGGCACGGTGACCGTCACGGACACGCTGCCCGACACCGTGACGCTCGTCAGCGCCACCTCGACCGACGCCGCGTGGACCTGTGACACGGACGACGACACCGTGACCTGCACCCGCGACGGCCTCGCGAACGGCACCACCGCCGGCGCGATCACCGTCACCGCGACCGTGCACTCGGACGTCACCGCGGCGCAGTCGATCGTGAACACCGCAGCGGTCGCGGTCGACTCCTCGAAGACGACCGACCCCACGACGTCGAACGACGACTCGAAGGCGACCACCGCGGTGGACGACACCACGTCGCTGACCATCGACAAGGCCTTCGGGTCCGAGGCGCTGGTCGCCGGCGACCCGGCGGACTGGACCGTCACGGTGACGAACACCGGGACGGCCGACGCCCGCACGGTGCAGGTGACGGACACGCTCGAGTCGGGCACGCGCCTCCGGTCCGACACCTTCGTCGACAAGGGGACCGACACCGTCACGCAGACCGACGGCGCCTGGACCTGCACGGCCCCGGCCGCCGACGGCACCGACGTGACCTGCGTGCTCGGCGGCACCCTCGCCGCCGGGAAGAGCACGACGTTCACCATCACCGTGACGACCCCGTCGTCCTTCACCGGCACCCTGGTGAACACCGCCGTGGTGACGGCCGACAACGCCGCGACCGCCCAGGACCAGGCACGGAGCGACGCCTCCCAGACGGCCGGGCTCTCGGTGACGAAGACCGCCGACGTCGAGACGGTCGACGCCGGGAAGGACGTCACCTACACGATCACGGTCGCGAACCCGAAGGGCCCGTCCGACCTGCCGGCCGGCGACGACCGGACGCCGAGCGTCCGGGTGCAGGACACCCTGCCCGCCGGCGTGGAGTTCCGCGGCCTGTCCCCGGAGACCGAGCAGCACTGGACCCTCGAGTCGAACGCGGACGGCGTCCTGACGCTGTCCAGTACCGACGGCATCGCGGCGGGGGCCACCGACCCGAACACGATCGTCCTGACCGTGCACGTGCCGGCCTCCTTCCGGGGCTCGTCGATCGTGAACACCGCGACGGCCTCGCCCATCACGGCGTCCGGTCCGGTCGTGCACGACGAGGCGACCGTCGACGTCACCACGCACGCCGACCTGTCGATCACCAAGCAGCGCACGAGCGCCCCGAGCGCCGACGCCGGCACGGACGTCACGTACGACGTCACCGTGACGAACGACGGCCCCTCGGACGCGCAGGACGTCTCCTGGACCGACACCCCGGCCGCGGGCATGACGATCCGGAAGGTGACGACCGACGCTGCCTGGGAGCAGGGCGCCGACGCGCGCACCTGGACGACCGGCAACCTGGCGAGCGGTGCCACCGCCGTGTTCCACGTGACGGCCTCGATCGCATCAGGCACCCCGGCCGGCACGCTCCGCAACACCGCGACCGTGTCGAGCGCGACGCCCGACACGGACCCGGCGAACGACACCGCCGGCGACGACGTCACGGTGACGACGCACGCGGCCCTCGGCCTGACGAAGACCCCGGTCGCGAAGGTGGGCTCGACCACGGCCGCCAAGCGGGTCACCGCGGGTGCGGAGCAGGTCTGGCTCCTGCAGGTCCGCAACGAGGGACCGTCCGACGAGCAGCCCACCACGGTCGTCACCGACCAGCTGCCCGAGGGCCTGACGTTCACCGGCGCCTCGAGCGACGGCGCCGTGTGGACCTGCGACGGCGTCACCGACCCGACCCTCGTCACGTGCTCCCTCCCGACGACGATCGTCGCCGGGACGGACGCCCCCGGCCTGTGGATCACCACGAAGGTCGCGTCCGGCTCCACCGCCGGCACGATCGAGAACCGCGCGGTCATCACCGGGCAGGGCACCAACCCGCCGGTCGGCACGAACGACCAGCCGGTGACGAGCCCGCTCGACGTCGACGAGGTGGCGAACGTGGCGATCACGATCGGCCACGACGGCACCGCGGTCATCGGCGAGGACCTGCCGGAGACGATCCAGGTCCGGAACGCCGGGCTGTCCGACGCCGACGGCGTCACGGCGACGTACACGCTGCCGAAGGGGCTGACGTACGTCTCGACCGAGGCCGACCCCGCGTGGACGGTCACCGGTGTGGTGCACGCCGCCGACGGATCGACCACGGTGTCGTTCGCCCTGGCGGGGACGCTGCCGGCCGGTTCGCTCGCGCCGGTCATCACGGTGCGCCAGACCCCGACGGCCGCCGCCTACCCTGGCGTGCAGCCGAGCGCGACCGTCGCGACGACCACGACCGAGACGACGCTCGCCGACAACGAGGCGGCCGACGAGCTCGCGGTCGACCCCGCGTCCAGCCTGTCGGTCACGAAGACCCACACGGGTCAGGTCGTCCGCGGCCAGACCGTCGGTTACACCATCACGGTGCGCAACGACGGCCTCACCGAGGACCCGGGCCCCGTGGTCGTCACCGACCGCCTGCCCGCCGGCCTCACCCTGGTGAGCGTGAACGACGCGAAGGCTGCGACGTGCACCACCGGGCAGACCGTCACCTGCACGCTGACGGGTCCGCTCGCGGTCGACGGCGAGGTCGCGTTCCAGGTCACGGCGAAGGTCGCGACCGACGCCCCTGACCGCATCACGAACGTCGCCACGGTGGAGTCGCCGACGACGCAGGTGGTGCCGATCGCCGGCTCCGCCAGCCCGACGGACCCGATGCGCGCCAGCGACCCTGCCCCGGTGCGCGACGCGCCGAAGCCGGCGGGCGAGCTCGCCTTCACGGGTGCGGCCGGACTCGGGATCGGTGCGCTGATCGCGCTCCTCGCGATGGCAGCCGGTGGCGTCCTGCTGGTGACGCGCCGACGTCGCCGAGCGTGACCACCTGACGGACTGGAGGCACGGTGCCAGCTGGCACCGTGCCTCCAGTCCGTCGCCGGGCCGGGTCACAGGCGGCAGCGAGTTGCATCGAGGACGTGACACGTCTCCGCCGCTCCGCGACCAACGGTCGCGGCTACCACCGCGTCCGCAGCGGCCGTGGGTTCTCGTACCGCGACCCGGACGGCAACACCGTCACCGACGCCGCGGTCCGGCAGCGTCTCGAGGACCTCGTCATCCCGCCCGCGTGGGACGACGTCTGGATCTCGCCGTACGACAACGGCCACGTCCTCGCCACCGGGATCGACGGTGCCGGACGGCGGCAGTACATGTACCACCCGTCCTGGCGCGAGCGCATGGACCGGATCAAGTACGACCGCGCCCTCGCACTCGCCGAGTCCCTGCCGGTCGCGCGACGCGGGGTCACCATGGATCTCCGACGCCCGGAACCCGACCGGCAGCGTGCCCTCGCGGCGGCCTTCCGGATGCTCGACCAGGGTTCCCTGCGGGTCGGGTCGGAGCGGTACGCCACCGAGCACGGCAGCCGCGGCCTGTCCACCCTGCTGTGCGCGCACGCACACGTCTCCGGCGACGACATCGAGCTCGACTTCCCGGGCAAGAGCGGCCAGGAGTGGTCGTCGTCGATCCACGACCCCGACCTCGCGACGGTCATCGCGGGCATGAAGCGGCGGGGTCCGAACGCCCGGTTGCTCTCGTTCCGTGAGCGCCGCGGCGCCGAGTGGGAGCCGCTGTCCGCCGAGGACATCAACGCGTACGTGAAGGAGCGCGCGGGGGACGAGTTCACCGCGAAGGACTTCCGGACGCTGCACGGCACGGTGGCCGCCGCCGTCGACCTGGCGTCCACGGGGCCGCAGGCCTCCCAGGCGAAGCGGCGGAAGGCCGTCTCGCACGCCGTCAAGGTCGCGAGCGAGGAACTCGGCAACACCCCGACGGTGTGCCGGCAGAGCTACATCGACCCGCGCCTGCTCGACGCCTACGACCACGGCGAGACCATCGACCCCGCCCGCACGCACGCGGCCGAGTCCGAGGTCCGCGCACTGCTCTACCGACAGTGACCGGGAAGGGGCCGGGATGACGTACCGTTGGACCTCGTGCCCGATCACCCCCACCCGGGCACGGAAGGACCCCCACCAGTCGTGACTGACGAGTGCATCCACGGATTCCCCACCGAGCTCTGCGACATCTGCGCCCCGCGCCAGCGCGAGGCAGCGGAGACCCCCACCCCGACCCCGCGCCGTACCCGGATCACCACCTCGCTCCGGAGCGTCCCCGGCCAGGCCGCCGCACCCGCGTCCTCGCTGCGGTCGCCGGTCCCCGACCTGCCCGAGGCGCGTGACTTCGCGTCGCTGCGGGCCCACCACGTCACCCACGTGGACAACCTCGACGACATCGTCGGCTCCGGGGCGATCCTCGCGTCGGACGCCGTGACGCCGGTCGTCGACGTCGCCTCCGCCTCCGCCCGTGCGGCGCGGGCCGAGGCCACTGCCCCGGACGGATCCCCGGTCGCCGGTCACGTGCCGTTCACGCTCTCCCCGGACGCCACCCGCTGGGACGAGCTCCGCACCGGCGCCGAGGGCGAGCGCTGGTCCGACGCGGCGCGCCGGACCCGGGCGACGGAGTACATCATGCTCGTCGTGCCCGTGTCGGCCTTCGGCGCGTCGGTGATCGTCGCCGACCAGGACGCCGACGCCGAGGACGTGCGCTTCGCCGTCGGTCCCGAGGCCGCGACGAACCTCATCCGCCGCACGGACTTCACCGACCCGGAGATGCACGAGCTCGAGCTGCTCGCCGGGCCGAGCGTGCCGTTCTCCGCCGTCGCCGTGATCGGCGTGCCGAACGACCGCGTCCGGCAGACCGTCAAGGCCGTCCTGCAGGACCACGGCGGACATGCTCCCCGGGTGGCCGTCTTCCCGCCGTGGTTCGTCCCGCCGGTGGTCGCCGAGTAGGGTCCGCACCGACCTCCCGCACATGCCCTCCTGACCCGCTCCGGAGGGCATGCTGCGTGTCGGGGCCGACCCGAGCCTCCAGGCCGCCGATCCCCGCGGATCCGGGGAAGCGGGCCGATCCCGACACGCCCGTGAATCGCGACACGCCCGGGTTGCACGGATGCCGTGCCTATGCGAGACTTGTCCGGTTCCGAATTCCGCGTGCGTCCGCGTGCGCAGGATCACTGCTCTGGCAGTGCACAACCCCCTTGTTCAGCAGGGCTGGGTTGGGCCGCAGGCAGCAGAACACGATCGACTCCCTCGAATGCGCCCGGCCACTGCTGTGTCCGGACGTGGGGGAAGCGACATGCCCACGCTGGACGGCCCATGTCGCCCCGCGCGGTTGACAGGAGAACAGCGGTCATCCCCAGCGGATGCGGCCGGTTGGTTCAGGAAAACAGCCAAGTCGTGCAGGAATGCACGGTGACGGCGGCGTCAGGCGGCCCGAGGGTGCGCGGCGCAGAGAGGACAAGAGACACATGGCGGGACAGAAGATCCGCATCCGGCTCAAGTCGTACGACCACGAGGTCATCGACACGTCGGCCCGGAAGATCGTCGACACGGTGACCCGTGCCGGTGCGACCGTGGTCGGCCCGGTGCCGCTCCCCACCGAGAAGAACGTGGTCACCGTGATCCGTTCTCCCCACAAGTACAAGGACTCGCGCGAGCACTTCGAGAAGCGCACGCACAAGCGGGTCATCGACATCGTCGACCCGACGCCGAAGGCCGTCGACTCGCTCATGCGACTCGACCTCCCGGCCGACGTCAACATCGAGATCAAGCTGTAAGGGGGCTGCACTGATGGCGAATTCAACCAAGACCGTCAAGGGCCTCCTCGGCAAGAAGCTCGGGATGACCCAGGTGTGGGACGAGAACAACAAGTTCATCCCCGTCACCGTGATCGAGGTCGGCCCGAACGTGGTCACCCAGATCCGCAACGTCGAGCGCGACGGCTACGAGGCGATCCAGATCGCCGCCGGCGCCATCGACCCGCGCAAGGTGAACAAGCCGGCCGCCGGTCACTTCGAGGCCGCCGGGGTCACCCCGCGTCGGACCCTCACGGAGATCCGCACCAACGACTCCGCTGAGTACACGCTCGGCCAGGAGCTCACCGTCGACACCTTCGAGGCCGGCCAGAAGGTCGACGTCGTCGGCACGTCCAAGGGCAAGGGCTTCGCCGGTGTCATGAAGCGCCACGGCTTCGCCGGTGTGTCCGCTTCGCACGGTGCGCACCGCAACCACCGCAAGCCCGGCTCGATCGGTGCTTCGTCGACCCCGTCGCGTGTCTTCAAGGGCATGCGAATGGCTGGTCGCATGGGTGGCGAGCGCGTGACCGTCCTCAACCTCACGGTGCACGCCGTCGACGCCGAGAAGGGTCTGCTGCTCGTCAAGGGCGCCGTCCCCGGTGCTCGCGGCCGCTCCGTCTTCGTCCGCACCGCCGTGAAGGGTAAGTGATCATGGCCACCACGACCGCAACCACGATCGACGTCCTCGACCCATCGGGTACCAAGTCCGGCACCGTCGAGCTCCCCGCTGAGCTCTTCGACGTCGAGACCAACGTCCCGCTGATCCACCAGGTCGTCACCGCGCAGCTCGCCGCCGCGCGTCAGGGCACCCACAAGACCAAGAACCGCGGCGAAGTCCGCGGTGCCGGTCGCAAGCCGTTCAAGCAGAAGGGCACCGGCCGCTCCCGTCAGGGTTCGGTCCGCGCTCCGGAGCACACCGGCGGTGGCGTCGTCCACGGACCGACCCCGCGCGACTACTCGCAGCGCACCCCGAAGAAGATGATCGCCGCTGCTCTGCTCGGCTCGCTCTCGGACCGCGCCCGCGGTGGCCGCATCGCCGCTGTGGAGGGCTTCGTCACGGCCGAGGTGCCGTCGACCAAGACCGCCCGCACGCTCCTCGAGAAGGTCGCGCCCGTCAAGCACGTGCTCATCGTGCTCGAGCAGGACGACGAGCTCACGCTCAAGTCGATCCGCAACCTGCCGAACGTCCACGCGCTCTCGTACGGCCAGCTCAACGCCTACGACGTGCTCAAGGCCGACGCGCTCGTCTTCAGCAAGAGCGCACTCGACGCCTTCATCGCGTCGAAGACCGCGAAGGAGATCTCCGCATGAGCGGCTTCAACAAGGACCCGCGCGACATCATCATCTCGCCGGTCGTCTCGGAGAAGAGCTACGGCCTGATCGACCAGGGCAAGTACACGTTCATCGTGGACCCCCGTTCGAACAAGACCGAGATCAAGCTCGCCATCGAGAAGATCTTCGACGTCAAGGTCGCGAGCATCAACACGCTGAACCGTCCGGGCAAGACCCGTCGCACGCGTTTCGGCCTGGGCAAGCGCAAGGACACCAAGCGCGCCATCGTGACGCTCAAGTCCGGTTCGATCGACATCTTCACGGCTGTCGGCTGAGGACCAGAGGGATAAATCATGGCTATTCGTAACTACAAGCCGACGACCCCCGGTCGTCGCGGCTCGTCGGTCGCCGACTTCGCTGAGATCACCCGTTCGACGCCGGAGAAGTCGCTGCTTCGTCCGCTGCCGAAGACCGGTGGACGCAACAGCTCCGGCCGCATCACCACCCGTCACATCGGTGGTGGCCACAAGCGCCAGTACCGCGTGATCGACTTCCGTCGTCACGACAAGGACGGCGTGGACGCCAAGGTCGCGCACATCGAGTACGACCCGAACCGCACGGCGCGCATCGCGCTCCTGCACTACGTGGACGGCACGAAGCGCTACATCATCGCGCCGAACAAGCTCAAGCAGGGCGACGTCATCGAGCAGGGTGCCGGCGCGGACATCAAGCCGGGCAACAACCTGCCGCTGCGCAACATCCCCGTGGGTACCGTCGTGCACGCGATCGAGCTCCGCCCCGGTGGCGGCGCCAAGCTCGCTCGTTCGGCCGGCGCCTCGGTGCGTCTCGTCGCCAAGGACGGCCCCTACGCGCAGCTCCGTCTGCCGTCAGGCGAGGTCCGCAACGTCGACGCCCGCTGCCGCGCCACGATCGGCGAGGTCGGCAACGCCGAGCAGTCGAACATCAACTGGGGCAAGGCCGGCCGCATGCGCTGGAAGGGCGTCCGCCCGACCGTTCGTGGTGTCGCGATGAACCCGGTCGACCACCCGCACGGTGGTGGCGAGGGCAAGACCTCCGGTGGCCGTCACCCGGTCAGCCCGTGGGGTCAGGCCGAGGGTCGCACGCGCAAGCCGAACAAGCCGAGCGACAAGCTCATCGTCCGTCGCCGTAACGCCGGCAAGAAGCGCAAGTAGGAGTTCAGAAGATGCCACGCAGTCTGAAGAAGGGCCCCTTCGTCGACGAGCACCTGCTCCGCAAGGTCGTCACGCAGAACGAGGCCAACACCAAGAACGTGATCCGCACCTGGTCGCGTCGCTCGATGATCATCCCGAACATGCTCGGGCACACGATCGCCGTGCACGACGGCCGCAAGCACATCCCGGTGTTCGTCACCGAGTCGATGGTCGGTCACAAGCTCGGCGAGTTCGCGCCGACCCGCACCTTCCGTGGTCACGTGAAGGACGACAAGAAGGGCCGTCGCCGCTAACGCGGCGACGCAGAGGAGGAACGAAATGGTGGAGTCGATCGCACGCGTGCGACACATCCGCGTCACGCCTCAGAAGGCCCGTCGCGTCATCGAGCTGATCCGCGGCAAGCAGGCCCACGAGGCGCTCGCCATCCTGAAGTTCGCCCCCCAGGGCGCTTCGGAGCCCGTGTACAAGCTGGTCGCCTCGGCGATCGCGAACGCCCGGGTGAAGGCGGACTCGACGAACAGCTTCCTCGACGAGCGCGACCTCTACGTGAGCCGCGTCTTCGTCGACGAAGGTACGACCCTGAAGCGGTTCCAGCCGCGCGCCCAGGGCCGCGCCTTCCGCATCAACAAGCGCACCAGCCACATCACGGTCGTCCTCGCGACGCCGGATGAGGTCGAGGCTGCCGCGACGAGCAAGAAGGCGAGCAAGTAATGGGCCAGAAGGTCAACCCGTACGGCTTCCGTCTCGGGATCACGACGGACCACGTCTCGCACTGGTTCACCGACAGCACGAAGCCGGGTCAGCGGTACGCCGACTACGTGGCCGAGGACATCAAGGTGCGCGAGTACCTGAAGAAGACCCTCGACCGCGCCGGCGTCGCCCGCATCGAGCTCGAGCGCACCCGTGACCGTGTCCGCGTGGACATCCACACTGCGCGTCCGGGCATCGTCATCGGTCGCCGTGGCGCCGAGGCGGAGCGCGTCCGTGGCGAGCTCGAGAAGCTCACCAAGAAGCAGATCCAGCTCAACATCCTCGAGGTCAAGAACCCCGAGACCGAGGCCCAGCTCGTCGCGCAGGGCATCGCCGAGCAGCTCTCCGCTCGTGTCGCGTTCCGTCGCGCCATGCGCAAGGGCCTGCAGGGTGCACAGCGCGCCGGTGCCAAGGGTGTCCGCATCCAGGTGTCCGGCCGTCTCGGCGGCGCTGAGATGTCGCGCTCGGAGTTCTACCGCGAGGGCCGCGTGCCCCTGCACACGCTCCGCGCGAACATCGACTACGGCTTCTACGAGGCCCGGACCACGTTCGGCCGCATCGGCGTGAAGGTCTGGATCTACAAGGGCGACATCACGAACAAGGAGCTCGCTCGCGAGCAGGCGAACCAGCGTTCGTCGCGCCCCGAGCGTCGTGGCGGCCCCCGTGGCGAGCGCGGCGACCGCCGTGGCGGCGACCGCGGTGGACGTCAGCAGCAGGCTCCGCAGGACGCGCCGGCCGGCGCAGGAGTTGAGGCGTAACCATGCTTATTCCCCGTCGAGTCAAGCACCGCAAGCAGCACCACCCGAAGCGTTCGGGCCAGGCCACCGGTGGCACCAAGGTGTCGTTCGGTGACTTCGGTATCCAGGCCCTCACGCCCGCTTACGTGACCAACCGTCAGATCGAGTCCGCTCGTATCGCCATGACGCGTCACATCAAGCGTGGCGGCAAGGTGTGGATCAACATCTACCCGGACCGTCCGCTCACGAAGAAGCCCGCCGAGACCCGCATGGGTTCCGGTAAGGGTTCCCCCGAGTGGTGGGTCGCCAACGTCAAGCCGGGTCGTGTGCTCTTCGAGCTCTCCGGCGTCAGCGAGGACATCGCCCGTGAGGCGCTGACCCGTGCAATCCACAAGCTGCCCCTCAAGGCACGCATCATCAAGCGCGAGGAGGGCGACGCATAATGGCGATCGGTTC
The DNA here is from genome assembly GCF_900215175.1 of Curtobacterium sp. 314Chir4.1. NCBI lineage: Bacteria > Bacillati > Actinomycetota > Actinomycetes > Micrococcales > Microbacteriaceae > Curtobacterium > Curtobacterium sp. 314Chir4.1. Next base: position 261,744 of record NZ_OCMI01000004.1, on the reverse strand, counting down.
CAAGGAGCTCCGTCCGACGGAGCTCGACACGTTCGAGAACGAGCGTCTTGCTGACGAACTGAAGAAGGCCAAGGAGGAACTCTTCAACCTCCGCTTCCAGTCGGCCACCGGCCAGCTGGAGAGCCACGGTCGTCTCCGTGCCGTCAAGCGCGACATCGCACGCATCTACACCGTCCTCCGCGAGCGCGAGCTCGGCATCCGTGCCACTCCCGCGCCCGTCGAGACCGCCACCAAGGCCAAGAAGACGACCAAGAAGGCTGAGAAGCCGGCTGAGTCGACCGAGGCCGAGACCGCCGAGGAGAAGTAATGGCGAACGAAGAGAAGACCTCCGCCGCCTCCGCTCGCGGCTACCGCAAGACGCGTCGTGGCTACGTCACGAGCGACAAGATGGACAAGACCATCGTGGTCGAGGTCGAGGACCGCGTGAAGCACGCGCTCTACGGCAAGATCATCCGTCGCACGTCCAAGGTGAAGGCCCACGACGAGCTCGGCACCGCTGGTGTCGGCGACCTCGTCGTGATCAGCGAGACCCGTCCCCTCAGCGCTTCCAAGCGCTGGCGCCTGGTCGAGATCCTCGAGAAGGCCAAGTAGGCCCCGGCCTGCTTCGGAATAGGAGACAGCAGTGATTCAGCAGGAATCCCGCCTCAAGGTCGCCGACAACACGGGTGCCAAGGAGATCTTGACCATCCGCGTGCTCGGTGGCTCGGGTCGTCGCTACGCCGGTCTCGGTGACGTCATCGTCGCCACGGTGAAGGACGCCATCCCCGGCGGCAACGTGAAGAAGGGTGACGTCGTCAAGGCGGTCATCGTTCGCACCAAGAAGGAGACCCGTCGTCAGGACGGCTCCTACATCAAGTTCGACGAGAACGCGGCAGTGATCCTCAAGGCTGACGGCGACCCGCGCGGCACGCGCATCTTCGGTCCGGTCGGTCGCGAGCTCCGTGACAAGAAGTTCATGAAGATCATCTCGCTCGCGCCGGAGGTGCTGTAAGCCATGGCGAACATCAAGAAGGGTGACCTGGTCCAGGTCATCACGGGTGCCAAGCAGGAGCGCGGCGGTGACCGTGGCAAGCAGGGCAAGGTCATCGAGGTCCTCAAGGACAAGAACCGTGTCGTCGTCGAGGGCGTGAACTTCGTCACGAAGCACGTCCGCGTCGGCCAGACGCAGCGCGGCTCGAAGACCGGCGGCATCGAGCAGCACGAGGCTCCGATCCACGTGTCGAACGTCGCCATCGTCGACCCGAAGACCAAGAAGCCGACCCGCGTCGGTTTCCGCAACGAAGAGGTGGAGAAGGACGGCGTCAAGAAGACCGTCCGCGTCCGCTACGCCAAGAAGTCGGGTGAGAAGCTCTGATGACCGACACGACTGCCGCGCCGGCGACCAAGGTCGAGCCGCGCCTCAAGCAGAAGTACAAGAACGAGATCAAGGCTGCCCTCACCGAGCAGTTCGGGTACGCGAACGTCAACCAGGTCCCCGGCCTGGTCAAGGTCGTCGTGAACACCGGCGTCGGCGAGGCCGCTCGCGACTCGAAGATCATCGAGGGGGCCATCAAGGACCTCACGGCGATCACGGGTCAGAAGCCCCAGGTCACGAAGGCCCGCAAGTCCATCGCGCAGTTCAAGCTGCGTGAGGGCCAGGCCATCGGCGCGCACGTCACCCTCCGCGGTGACCGCGCGTGGGAGTTCATCGACCGTCTCGTCACCCTCGCACTGCCCCGCATCCGCGACTTCCGCGGCCTCAGCGACAAGCAGTTCGACGGCAACGGCAACTACACGTTCGGTCTCACGGAGCAGTCCGTGTTCCACGAGATCGACCAGGACCGCATCGACCGCGTGCGTGGCTTCGACATCACCGTCGTGACCACCGCGAAGTCGGACGACGAGGGCCGCGCGCTGCTCCGCCAGCTCGGGTTCCCGTTCCGTTCTGCCGAGCAGACGGTCTAAGATACTTCGGGCGGTGCGGGCCGGAGGATTCACGTCCTCCGGCCCGCACGCACGAACACACCGATCCAGGGGAATCGCCCCGGGATCACCCGATCGCTCAGGTCGGCATTCGTGGAACGGGTGTCGAAACCAGGCGAAGAATGGACGACCATCATGACGATGACCGATCCGGTCGCAGACATGCTGACCAGATTGCGGAACGCGAACTCGGCGCACCACGACGCCGTCTCGCTTCCCAGCTCCAAGCTGAAGAAGAACATCGCTGAGATCCTCAAGCGCGAGGGCTACATCAGCGAGTGGAAGATCGAGGACGCCCGCGTCGGCGAGACCCTCACGATCGACCTGAAGTACGGCCCCGAGCGCGAGCGCTCGATCGCCGGCATCAAGCGCGTCTCGAAGCCCGGTCTCCGGGTGTACGCGAAGTCGACGGAGATCCCCCAGGTCCTCGGTGGCCTCGGCGTGGCGATCCTCTCGACCTCGTCGGGACTGCTCACCGACCGCGAAGCCGAGCAGAAGGGCGTGGGTGGGGAAGTCCTCGCCTACGTGTGGTGATCGACAATGTCTCGAATCGGACGTCTTCCCATTGACATCCCCGCTGGCGTGACCGTCTCCATCGACGGCCAGAACGTCGCGGTCAAGGGCCCGAAGGGCGAGCTCGCGCTCGTCGTCGCGGAGCCCATCCAGGCCAAGGTCGAGGAGAACCAGGTCCTCGTCACCCGTCCGGACGACGAGCGCAGCTCGCGTGCGCTGCACGGCCTGACCCGTACCCTCATCGCGAACAACATCGTCGGTGTCACCCAGGGCTACTCCAAGGGCCTCGAGGTCGTCGGCACCGGTTACCGCGTGCAGGCGAAGGGCAACAACGTCGAGTTCGCGCTCGGCTACTCCCACCCGATCACGGTCGAGCCGCCCGCGGGCATCAGCTTCGCCGTCGAGGGCAACAACAAGCTGACCGTCAACGGCATCGACAAGCAGTCCGTCGGCGAGGTCGCTGCAAACATCCGCAAGCTGCGCAAGCCCGAGCCCTACAAGGGCAAGGGTGTTCGCTACGCCGGCGAGATCGTGCGCCGCAAGGCCGGAAAGTCAGGTAAGTGATCATGGGTCTCCTCAAGACACGAGGCAAGAGCAAGTCGGCCGCCAAGGCGCGCCGTCACAACCGTCTCCGCAAGAAGATCACCGGCACCGAGGCCCGTCCGCGTCTCGCTGTCACCCGTTCGGCGCGTCACGTGTTCGTCCAGGTCATCGACGACGCCAAGGGCCACACGCTGGCCAGCGCGTCGACGATGGAGGCCGACCTCCGTACGTTCGACGGCGACAAGACGGCCAAGGCCCGTCGCGTCGGCGAACTCCTCGCCGAGCGCGCGAAGGCCGCTGGCGTCGAGGCCGTGGTCTTCGACCGCGGTGGTAGCAAGTACGCCGGTCGCGTCGCCGCGATCGCCGATGGTGCCCGTGAAGGAGGGCTGAACCTGTGAGCGACATCGCGAACACGAACGAAGACGCCAACGTCGAGTCGACCGAGGTCGAGTCGACCGAGGCCGTCGAGTCCACCGCGACCGCCGAGGCCGACACGAGCGCCAAGGCCCCCGCGGCCAAGGAGCCCGAGGTTCCGGTCGTCGAGCGTCCCGTCGAGACCGCAGCGGGTTCGGCATCGAACAACCGCGACTCCGCCGACAACCGTGGCCGCCGTGGTGGCGGGCGCGACCGTCAGCAGGGTGGCGGCCGTGGCAACGACCGCAACGGGCGGGGTGGCGACAGCCAGTTCCTCGAGCGCGTCGTGACCATCAACCGCGTCTCCAAGGTCGTCAAGGGTGGTCGTCGCTTCAGCTTCACCGCGCTCGTCGTCGTCGGTGACGGCAACGGTCTCGTGGGCGTCGGCTACGGCAAGGCCCGCGAGGTCCCGACCGCCATCTCGAAGGGTGTCGAGGAAGCGAAGAAGAACTTCTTCCGCGTCCCGCGCGTCGGCAACACCATCCCGCACCCCGTGCAGGGTGAGGCCGCTGCCGGTGTCGTGCTCCTCCGTCCGGCCGCTGCCGGTACCGGTGTCATCGCCGGTGGTCCGGTCCGCGCCGTCCTCGAGTGCGCCGGCATCCACGACGTCCTGAGCAAGTCGCTCGGCTCGTCGAACACCATCAACATCGTGCACGCGACCGTCGAGGCGCTGCAGCAGCTCGAGGAGCCCCGCGCGGTCGCAAGCCGCCGCGGTCTCCCCGTCGACCGGGTCGTCCCGGACCGTCTGCTCCAGGCCGAGGCCGCTGCTCTGCGTGCCGCGTCCGAGAAGGCAGGTGCGTGATGGCGATGCTGAAGATCACGCAGACGAAGTCCGTTATCAGCGAGAAGCAGTACCAGCGCGACACGCTCCGCAGCCTGGGTCTCAAGCGCATCGGCCGTACGGTCCTGCGTGAGGACAACGCCCAGAACCGCGGGTACGTCGCGACGGTCGCGCACCTCGTGAAGGTCGAGGAGGTCGACGCATGAGCGACGAGAAGAACGAGCGCGTGCAGGTCCTGAAGCTGCACCACCTTCGTCCCGCCGAGGGTGCCAAGAAGGCTCGCACCCGCGTCGGCCGCGGTGAGGGCTCCAAGGGCAAGACCGCCGGCCGTGGTACCAAGGGCCAGAAGGCTCGTTACCAGGTCAAGGTCGGGTTCGAGGGTGGGCAGATGCCGCTGCACATGCGCACCCCGAAGCTCCGCGGGTTCAAGAACCCGTTCCGCGTCGAGTACCAGGTCGTGAACCTGGACAAGATCGCGGAGCTCTACCCCAACGGTGGCGACGTCACCGTCGCGGACCTGGTCGCCAAGGGCGCCGTCCGCAAGAACGAGAAGGTCAAGGTTCTCGGTCAGGGTGACATCAGCGTGAAGCTCACGGTCTCGGTCGACAAGGTCTCGGCGTCCGCCGCCGAGAAGATCGCGGCTGCTGGCGGCACCGTCTCCCAGTAACCCCGTCGGCGGCCCGTGCGTTTGCGCACGGGCCGCCGTTACGGTTTCCTTGACAGTGGTCGGCGTCCGCCGACCAGGTCGGTCCTGCCGACCACACCGGTGACGGTCCCTCGAGGGCCGCCGGTCCCAGAAGTTCGGAGTCCTCGTGTTCAGAGCGGTCGCGCGCATCATGCGCACCCCCGATCTTCGCAAGAAGATCGGCTTCACCCTCGCGATCATCGCGCTGTTCCGCCTGGGGTCGTACATCCCCGCGCCGTTCGTCGACTACGCCTCCGTGCAGACCTGTCTCGCCAGCGCTTCGTCGCAGCAGGGTCTCTACGACCTGATCAACCTGTTCTCGGGTGGCGCGCTGCTGAAGCTCTCGGTCTTCGCGCTCGGGATCATGCCGTACATCACGTCGTCGATCATCGTGCAGCTCCTGCGCGTGGTCATCCCGCACTTCGACGCCCTCTACAAGGAGGGGCAGACCGGTCAGGCCAAGCTGACGCAGTACACGCGCTACCTCACCATCGCGCTGGGCGTGCTGCAGTCCACCACCCTGATCACGGTCGCCCGCTCCGGTGCCCTCTTCGGCACGAACGCGTCGTCCTCCTGCTCGTCGATCATCTCGAACGACAGCTGGTACGCGATCATGCTCATGGTCGTCACGCTGACCGCCGGTACCGGCCTCATCATGTGGATGGGCGAGCTCGTCACCGAGCGCGGCATCGGCAACGGCATGTCGCTCCTGATCTTCACGTCGATCGCGGCGCAGTTCCCGTCGGCGCTCTGGGCCATCGAGCAGTCGAACGGCTTCGAGGTCTTCCTGTTCGTCATCCTCGTCGGGCTGGTCATCATGATGGCCGTCGTGTTCGTCGAGCAGTCCCAGCGACGCATCCCCGTCCAGTACGCCAAGCGCATGGTCGGTCGTCGCACGTACGGCGGCAACAACACGTACATCCCGATCAAGGTCAACATGGCCGGTGTCGTGCCCGTCATCTTCGCCTCGTCGCTGCTCTACCTGCCGGCCCTGGTCGCGCAGTTCAACCAGCCGTCGGACGGCAAGGAGCCGGCCGCCTGGGTGACGTGGATCCAGAACAACCTGACCTCGGGTGACAACTGGTTCTACATGGCCCTGTACTTCCTGCTCATCGTCGGGTTCACGTACTTCTACGTCGCGATCACCTTCAACCCCGAAGAGGTCGCCGACAACATGAAGAAGTACGGCGGCTTCATCCCGGGCATCCGGGCCGGTCGACCCACGGCCGAGTACCTCGACTACGTTCTCACCCGGGTGACGTTGCCCGGCTCCCTGTACCTCGGTCTCATCGCACTGATCCCGCTGGGCGCACTGGCGTTCTTCGGTGCGAACCAGAACTTCCCGTTCGGCGGCGCGAGCATCCTCATCATCGTGGGTGTCGGCCTCGAGACCGTGAAGCAGATCGACTCGCAGCTGCAGCAGCGTCACTACGAAGGGCTTCTCCGTTGAGCGCACGTCTCATCATCGTCGGACCTCCCGGAGCCGGGAAGGGCACCCAGGCCGGTCGCATCGCCGAGGCGTTCGGGATCCCCGCCGTCTCGACGGGTGACATCTTCCGCAAGAACGTGGCAGAGGGCACCCCGCTCGGTGTGCAGGCCAAGGCGATCATGGACGCGGGCGACTACGTCCCGGACTCCCTGACGAACGAGCTCGTCAAGTCGCGCCTGAACGAGGCCGACGCCGAGGGCGGGTTCCTCCTCGACGGCTACCCCCGCACGGTCGGGCAGGTCGAGTACCTCGACGCGCTGCTCGCCGAGCAGGGCACGGGCATCGACGCCGTCATCCAGCTCGTCGCCGACCAGGACGAGCTCGTCGGCCGGCTGCTGAAGCGTGCGGAGGAACAGGGCCGCAGCGACGACAACGAAGAGACGATCCGTCGTCGCCAGCAGGTGTACACGGAGCAGACCGCCCCGATCGTCGCCGCGTACGGCGAGCGTGGCCTCGTGGTCGACGTCGACGGCCTCGGTGGCATCGACGAGGTCGGGGACCGGATCCAGGCGGCGCTGTCGTCGCGTGGGCTGACCGCGGGCGTCTGACCCCGCGTGGTCCGGTTCCGCAAGCCCTCGATCTACAAGACCCCCGACGAGCTCCGCGCCATGGTGCGCCCGGGGCTGCTGACCGAGGCCGCCCTGACGGCGGTCCGCGACGCGGTCCGTCCGGGCACCACGACGGGTGAGCTCGACGCGATCGCCGAGGCGGTCATCCGTGACGGCGGGGGCATCCCCAACTTCCAGCTGGTGCCGGGCTACCGGCACACGCTCTGCGTGTCGGTGAACGACGAGATCGTGCACGGCATCCCCGGCGACCGGGTGCTGCAGCCCGGCGACATCGTGTCCGTGGACGCGGGTGCCGAGGTCGACGGGTGGAACGGGGACAGCGCGTTCACCGTGGTCGTGCCAGGTGGCGACGCCGGGGTCACAGCGGCTCGGCAGACGCTCTGCGACACGACCGAGCGTGCGCTCTGGCACGGCATCGCCGCGTTGGCGCACGCCAGGAACCTGCACGAGGTCGGCGCCGTCATCGAGGACGCCATCGACGAGACGGGCGCCTGGGGCATCGTCGAGGACTACACCGGTCACGGCATCGGCCGGTCCATGCACGAGGACCCGCCGGTCTTCAACTACCGCGTCCGTGGTGCGGGTCCGGCGATCCGTCCGGGGCTCGTGGTCGCGATCGAGCCGATGGTCACCGCGGGCACCATCGACAGCTCTACGGACGACGACGACTGGACCGTCCGCACGCTCGACGGTTCGGACGCCGCGCACTGGGAGCACAGCATCGCGGTCCACGCGGACGGCATCTGGGTCCTGACCGCCGCCGACGGCGGCGCTGCCGGCCTGGCCCCGCTGGGTGTGACGCCGGTCCCGATCCCGTAGGTCGCGCCTCCAGGCGGGTGCGGCGTTCGCGCCTGCCGGCCTGGAGGCACGGTGCGACCCCGCCACGCGCCTCCCGTCCGCCGTCTGCGCACGTCCACGACGTCTGCTCGCCGTGGACCGCGAGCACCTGTCGTCGGCGTGCGCACCCGCGCGCAGCGCGCGCGAGCCGGCTCAGTTGTTGCCGACGGAGCAGGTCTCCTCGGAGGCGCTCTGCCCGGTGATCGACGAGGGCAGCGGCGTCGACGAGGCGGTCGCCGTGCTCGTGGCCGCCCCCGTGCTCGTGCCCGACGAGGACCCGCTCGACCCGGTCGAGGTGCCCGTCGACGGGGCCGTGGTCGCCGTGCCGCTCGCGGTGCCGGACTCCTCGGACGCCCGGCCCGTGCTGGAGTCGGTCAACGAGGTCTTCTGGTCGTTCTGCAGCGCCACGTTGAGGGTGTGCGCCGCGTCCTGGTCGACGATGACGCGCGCACTGTCGGCGGGGTCGTCCGCGACGGGGTACTGCACGAAGAGCATGTTCGCGGTGCTCATGCCGCGGAGTGCGCCGGCGAGTCCGACGAGGGTGCGTGCCTGCGCGAGGCCGTCCGACAGGGTCATGTTCGACAGCGCGGCACCGGCGAGCTTGTAGAGGGTGATCGGGTTCGACAGGGTGCCGTCCGAGGTCACCTTCCGCAGGAGCGCCGACAGGAACACCTGCTGGGAGCTGATGCGGGCGAGGTCGCTGCCGTCGCCGACGCCGTGCCGGGTGCGGAGGAACGCGAGTGCGTCCGATCCCTCGAGGTTGTGGGACCCCGCGGTGAGGTGCAGGCCTGTGTACGTGTCGTTGATCGGTTCTGCCACGCAGACGTCGACGCCGCCGAGCGCGTTCGACATCTCGATGACGCCGTCGAAGGTGATGAGGCCGGCGTAGGGGATGCTCAGCCCGGTGAGGTTCTCGACGGTGTCGACCACGCACGAGACGCCGCCGTTCCCGAGTGCCGTGTTGAACTGCGCGGAGGTCGCGGCCGGGTACGTCGTCCCGGTCTCGGGGTTCGTGCACGCCGGGATCGGCACCATCAGGTCGCGCGGGAAGCTGATCGCCGTGAGCTGCTGGTGGTCCTGGGAGATGTGGATGAGCATCGTGACGTCGTTGCGGGCGCCCTCGACGTCGTCGGCCGAGTCGAACTGCCCCACCCGGGTGTCGCTGCCGATGAGCAGGATGTTCGCGCCGCCCTTGATGGCCGTGATGTCGGCGGTCTGCGCGGTGCTCTGGTCGTCGGTGCTGAGCTTGACGGTCGACGGTGCACTGGCGAGCTGTGCGCCCGCGATGGCGGCGACGCTCGTGCCGCTCACCAGGACGACCGCGAGGGCCGAGGCGACGATCGAGGCGAGCGTCGTCCACCCGCGGCGGCGGGGGAGCCGTCCGTGGCGGGCGAGCGGGCGTCGAGTGGCGTCGGGCACGTGGTCTCCGTTCGGTGGTCCGGCGCGATCGGGCGGCGCGGACGAGGCTGCGCAGGTCACGCTAGGGTCCGGTGACATGCGGCGGCCCGGAGGCTGCCGACAAACCACTGTGGAACGCTCAGGCACGTCTGTGAAGCCCCAGACGTGGGGACTTCGCGGCCTCCACTTGGCAATCCTGGGTTTACCACATAAGATCGATCTTTGGTGTGCCATGCCTTCTTGGCGTGGCGCCCGACCCGCAGACCGGCTCGGGGATCACACCGGTAATCCAACCAAGCGACAGTGAGGCTATGGCCAAGAAAGACGGCGTCATCGAGATCGAGGGCTCGGTGCTCGAAGCTCTGCCCAACGCGATGTTCCGCGTTGAGCTGACCAACGGACACAAGGTCCTCGCGCACATCTCCGGGAAGATGCGCCAGCACTACATCCGGATCCTCCCCGAGGACCGCGTGATCGTGGAGCTGAGCCCGTACGACCTGACCCGCGGCCGGATCGTCTACCGCTACAAGTGATCCGCGAGCTGGAAAGGAACGGCTCGGCAACCCTGCCGGGCACGAAGCCAGCGAGCACGAGGAAACAACAATGAAGGTCAACCCCAGCGTCAAGCCCATCTGCGAGCACTGCCGTGTCATTCGCCGCAAGGGCCGCGTCATGGTGATCTGCAAGAGCAACCCGCGTCACAAGCAGCGCCAGGGCTAGTCCCGGCTGCCTGATGCGGATCGCCCTCGGGCGGCCTGCGCAGGAACCACAACTCAACATCGAACGCAGTACCAAGAACCGCGCGAGCGGGGACACCTCGGGTCGGAGGCCCGAGCACCGGTACTGCTCCACACCTCCATCGACAACAGGAGCAGCCATCACATGGCACGTCTAGCAGGCGTCGACATCCCGCGCGAGAAGCGCGTGGAGATCGCACTCACGTACATCTACGGCGTCGGCCGTACCCGCGCGGTCCAGGCACTCGCCGAGACCGGTATCTCCGGTGACATCCGCGTCAAGGACCTGACCGACGACCAGCTCGTCGCCCTCCGTGACTTCATCGAGGGCAACTTCAAGGTGGAGGGTGACCTCCGCCGTGAGGTCGCAGCCGACATCCGCCGCAAGGTCGAGATCGGTAGCTACGAGGGTCTTCGCCACCGTCGTGGTCTCCCGGTGCGCGGTCAGCGCACCAAGACCAACGCGCGTACCCGCAAGGGACCGAAGCGCACCGTGGCAGGCAAGAAGAAGGCTCGATAGGAGACCCCGATGGCTACCCCCAAGACTGCCGCGCGCAAGCCGCGCCGCAAGGAGAAGAAGAACGTCGCCGTGGGCCAGGCCCACATCAAGAGCACGTTCAACAACACGATCGTCAGCATCACCGACCCGTCGGGTGCCGTCCTCAGCTGGGCGTCCTCGGGTGCCGTGGGCTTCAAGGGTTCGCGCAAGTCGACGCCGTTCGCGGCGCAGCTCGCCGCCGAGTCCGCTGCGCGTCAGGCGCAGGAGCACGGCGTCAAGAAGGTCGACGTCTTCGTGAAGGGTCCGGGCTCGGGCCGCGAGACCGCGATCCGCTCCCTCCAGGCCGCTGGCCTCGAGGTCGGCTCGATCAACGACGTCACGCCGCAGGCGCACAACGGGTGCCGCCCGCCCAAGCGCCGTCGCGTCTGACGCGAGGAGCAACCGGCCGCGCCCTGCTCGTCCCCTGACGGGGTCGGGCAGGGCCTGCGGCCATTCCTGGTCGTTCGATCGCGCAGGTCATGCCGTCCTGGCAAGCGCGTGCGCGTGATCACAACTCAACAGACCCGTCGGGGCCCGGCCGGCCCCGTCGTACCGCCGAGTGTCATATAGCGGACACTCCGCCGAAAGGAATCCCACAGTGCTCATTGCACAGCGCCCCACCCTGACCGAGGAATCGATCTCCGAGTTCCGCTCGCGCTTCGTCATCGAGCCGCTCGAGCCGGGCTTCGGTTACACCCTCGGCAACTCGCTGCGCCGCACGCTCCTCTCCTCGATCCCCGGCGCGGCTGTCACCAGCATCCGCATCGACGGCGTCCTCCACGAGTTCAGCACCGTTCCCGGTGTCAAGGAAGACGTCACCGAGATCATCCTCAACATCAAGAGCCTGGTCGTCTCCAGCGAGCACGACGAGCCCATCACGGCGTACCTGCGCAAGCAGGGTGCCGGTCAGGTCACCGCCGCGGACATCTCCGCGCCGGCCGGCGTCGAGATCCACAACCCGGACCTCGTCATCGCGACCCTGAACGACACCGCGCGCTTCGAGCTCGAGCTGACGATCGAGCGTGGCCGTGGCTACGTGTCGGCGACGCAGAACCGTTCGGAGTTCAGCGAGGCCGGTCAGATCCCGATCGACTCGATCTACTCGCCGGTCCTGAAGGTCACCTACCGCGTCGAGGCGACGCGTGCCGGTGAGCGCACGGACTTCGACCGCCTGGTCGTCGACGTCGAGTCGAAGCCGGCCATCACGCCGCGCGACGCCATCGCGTCGGCCGGTCGGACGCTCGTCGAGCTGTTCGGGCTCGCCCGTGAGCTCAACACGGCGGCCGAGGGCATCGAGATCGGCCCCGCGCCGGTCGACGCCGTGCTCTCGAACGAGCTGCAGACCCCGATCGAGGACCTCGACCTGTCGGTCCGCAGCTACAACTGCCTCAAGCGGGAGGGCATCAACACGGTGTCCGAGCTCGTCGCCCTGTCGGAGACGCAGCTCATGAACATCCGCAACTTCGGTCAGAAGTCGGTGGACGAGGTCAAGGACAAGCTCACCGAGCTCGGCCTGTCCCTCAAGGACACCGTCCCCGGATTCGACGGCGCCCACTTCTACAGCGGGTACGACGAGGACGAGTCCAACAACTGACCTCGCGCTCACGCGCACGCGCGCCGCTGACGCAGCGCGCAACACTTTCACCACTGGAGAACTGACATGCCGAAGCCCACCAAGGGCCCCCGCCTCGGTGGCGGCCCCGCCCACGAGCGCCTGCTCCTGAGCAACCTCGCCAACGCCCTCTTCACGCACGGTCGCATCACGACCACCGAGACGAAGGCCAAGCGCCTCCGTCCCGTCGCCGAGCGTCTCATCACGTTCGCGAAGCGTGGCGACCTGCACGCGCGTCGTCGCGTGATCAGCATCCTGCGCGACAAGTCCGTCGTGCACACGCTGTTCACCGAGATCGCTCCGCAGGTCGAGGAGCGTCCGGGTGGCTACACCCGCATCACGAAGCTCGGTTTCCGCAAGGGCGACAACGCTCCCCTCGCGTCGATCGAGCTCGTCCTCGAGCCGCTCTCGAGCACGCCGGCCCCCGTCTCGCGCAAGTCGGCTCCGGCCGCCGCCGCGCCGGTCGAGGAGCCCGCAGCCGACGAGACCGCTGACGAGACGAGCACCGAGGAGGCCCCGGTCGAGGAGACCGAGACCACCGAGGAGTCCGCTCCCGTCGCCGAGGAGGCCGACACCGAGGCTGCGGCCGAGGTCGAGGAAGACGCCGCCGAGAAGTCGGACGACGCCAAGTAACCTCAGCACCATCACCAGGAAGCCCCCGCAACGTGCGTTGCGGGGGCTTCCTCGTGTCCTGGGGGCGACCGGAAGGCGGCCTGGAAACGCGGTGCGGGCCCGCCACGCGCCTCCAGGCCGACGGCGGCGCAGGCCGCAGAACGCGGCTCGGCCCCGTCTCCCAACCAGGACCGGCGTAGCGTGACCGGCCGACACGACGAGAGGAAGCAATGCCGTTCGAGCACGTGGCGGGGTTGGGTACCCGCCTCTGGCGGTGGAGCCGCACCTCCGGCACGCAGCCGCGTCTGCTGCACGCGGCCAAGGCCGCAGCCGCCGCGGTGATCGCGTGGTTCATCGCACGGCACGTCCCCGGCGTCGCGGCGGAGTACCCGTACTACGCCCCGCTGGGCGCCGTCGTGGCGATGCAGACGACGGTCTTCGCGGGCATCCGGAGCGGGGTGCAGACGCTGGTCGGGATCGCGCTCGGCATCGTCATCGCCGGGTTCACGATGTGGGTCGGCGACCCGGGGTTCCTCGCCGTCGCGCTGGCCGTGGGCATCGGGGTGCTCGTCGGCGGGTTCCGGGTGCTCGGGGAGGGCAGCTCGTGGGTGTCCACCGCGGCGCTGTTCGTCCTGCTCGTCGGAGGAGCACACGCCGAGGGGTACTCGCTCGGGTACCTCGTGCAGATGGCCGTCGGCGTCGTGGTCGGCCTCCTCGTGAACTTCCTCGTGTTCCCGCCGCTGCACTTCTGGGACGCCGAGCACCGCATCGACGCGGTCAACGGGGTCCTCGCCGACCACCTCGACGGACTCGCCGGGGTGCTCGAGGACGGGACGCGCGACGAGAAGGCGTGGGACCGGCAGCAGGACCGGCTCGATCGGGCGATCGCCGACGTGCGGTCCCGGGTGTCGATCGCGCACGAGAGTCGACGGCTGAATCCGCGTGGGGCCCTCCGCGGATCGCGCGCCCGGCTCGCGAAGGACGGTGCGCGCTTCCGTGCCCTGGAGCGGGTGGCCTGGTACACGACGGACCTCACCGAGCTCGTGGCCCGGTCCGGACCGGTGTCCGAGGGCCTCGGGCGTCCGGACCCGGCGTTCGCGGAGCCGCTGTCGAAGGCGATGCGGCAGCTGGCGTGCATGATCCGGGGCGAGTGCCCTGAGGAAGCGGGTGACGACGCGATCGCCGAGGTCGAACGAGCGCTCGACGCGTCGCGGGAGAACCCGTCGCACGTCGCGGTCACCTCGGCCGCGCTCGTCGCGCTCCGGGGGATCGTCGAGTCCGAGCGGCGTGCCACCGCGGACCTGGACACGCGGACGGGGCCGTCGGCGTTCGGGGCGCCACGCGGCTGACCCTCGACTTCATAACACCGCGGTTATAGAGTTGCGGTGTGCACGCCTTCGACGTCCTCGGTGACCCCGTCCGACGCCGGCTCACGGAACTCCTCGCCGAGGGGGACCGGACGGCCGGTGCGCTGACCGACGTCATCGGGGCGGAGTTCGGCATCTCCCAGCCCGCGGTCTCCCGGCACCTGCGCGTCCTGCGCGACGCCGGGTTCGCCACGGCGGCACCACGGGGGACCGCACGCGTCTACCGACTGGAACCCCGCGCCGTCGAGGAACTCGACCACGCCGTCGAACGGTACCGCGCCCTCTGGCGGCAGCGGCTCGACGCCCTCACGACCGAGATCACCCGGGGTCGTCGTGCTCCGGGCACACCGACCGACGTCCACCCCGAGGAGCACTGACATGCGCACCACCGACGGCACCGTCGAGGCCTCGCCCTCCGGCGGGTACCTCATCCGCTTCGCCCAGACCTACCCGACGACCGCCGAGGACCTCTGGGACGCCGTCACCGACCCCGAACGGCTCTCGCGCTGGATGGCCCCGTACGAAGGGGAGTTCCGGGTCGGCGGCCGTTGGCTCGCGCGGTACGACGACGGCACGGTCTTCACCGAGGGGACGGTCACGGCGTGCGAGGCCCCGCGCACGTTCACGACCACCTGGCACGCCAGCGAGGAGCAGGAGACGACGATCACCGTCACGGTCGAGCCCGTGGCGGACGGCGCGGCACTCCGACTCGAGCACGACGGCGTCGGCGGGCGGGACTACGCGCCGGGGTGGCACACGTACCTCGAGCTCCTCGAACTCGACCTCGCAGGGGACCTCGGCGGCATCGCGGCGTTCGACTGGGACGCGCGGTACGCCGAGCTGCGGGCGCGCTACCGCGGCGAGTGACCGCGGCGGGCGATCAGGAGCCGAACGAGGACGCGACCCACCGCGCGATGGCGCCGCTCGCGTCCGGGGCGGCTCGGCGGAACAGCACGTAGTGGGTCCAGTCGCCGTCCTGCACGACGTCCACCGTGCAGGCGTCGTCGTCGCAGGTGCGCCAGGCGGCATCCCGCGCACCGAGCCCGTCGACGTCCAGGCGCTCGGCGCGCGCCACGGTGCCGGCCGCGAGCCGTCGCTGGACGATCCACCCGGCGTCGGGGACCTGCGCGAAGAGTGCGTCCGCGGTCGGGTACGACCCGGCGGTGCCGATGAAGACGCACGAGGCGCCGCCCACGCGGTTCCGGGCGAAGTCGTCGGCCTCGGGGGCGGTGCTGCTGTTGACGAACGGTCCGACCGCGAGTTCGGTGGCGGTGACGGCGTTCACGTTCCCCGCGTCACACGTCGTGATGGAGCCGTCGTCCGTCGAGGTCTCGTCGGACGCCGTGCCGAGCGGCGATCCCGAGACCTGTCGGACCACTGCGGACAGGAGCGCGTCGAACGCCGGCTGCGCCTGTTCGGCGGTGGCATCGGCGTCGTCCTGCAGCCGAGTCGAGGCGAGGTGCACCCAGGCGCTGCCCGCGAGCACGTCGGCCGTGCAGTACACCCGCGCGGAGTCGCTCGCCCCGCAGGCGGTCGGTGTCCCGCCGCCGTTGTACTCGGTGTGCTCGGCGAGGGCGGCTCGGGCGTCCGGCAGCACGCTGAGACGAACGCCCTCGAACAGGGCCTCCCCGGTGCGCCCCGGCACGTGGTCGTCGAGCGGTGCGACGCCGTTCGACCGGTCGCAGACGATCCCGCCGGCACCGGGGACGAACGCTTCGGACCCGGCGATGTGCGCCGAGTCGGTCAGGGTGTCCACGGCGCGCAGCCCGGGCACGAGGGCCGCGACGAGGTCGTCCGGCAACGCCGTCGAGCAGGCGAGGCGCCCGGTCGTGTCCGGGGTGGGACCGAAGTCCACCGTCGTCGCGGCGTCGGTCGGAGCCGGCGTGCCGGTCGGTGCAGTCGAGGCGCTGACCTCGGCGGTCGGAGTGCTCGGCACCGAGCAGCCGGTGATGACGATGATCGACGCGAGGGCGACGGCAGCCCCCACGACCCCCCGGGTGAACGTGTGCATCCCCACAGGCTAGGTGGCGGGTGCGCTCCGCGGCGCTCGGGAGCCATCACGATCCGACAACGCTCGACCTAGACTCGGGACGTGCCCGTCCTGACTCGTGTCGCCGTCCTCGGAGCGGTCGAGGTCGAGGACCAGCAGGGGCGTCCGAGCGCCGTGCCGGGAGCCCTCGCACGCTCGTTCCTCGTCGCGCTGGTGCTCGCGCGTGGACACGCCGTGACGACCGAGGCGCTCATCGACGAGCTCTGGGGGGACGACCAGCCACGCGGTGCGCGTGCGGCGCTGCAGACCCTCGTCTCCCGGCTCCGGCGCAGCACCGCCGACGGCGTCGTCGTCTCGACCAGCACCGGGTACGCACTCGGGGTCGACCCGGGCTCGGTCGACCTCACGGCGGCCGAGCACGCGGCGTCCAGCGACGACGTCGCGACGGTCCGGGCAGCGCTCGACGCGTGGCGGGGCGACCCCGGAGCGGACGTCGACGGGGACCTCGGTGCGGCGCTCGCCGACCGCGCCGTCGCTGCTCGCCGCGCGCTCCGACGCCGGCTCGGCGAACTCCTCCTCGACCGCGGGGACGCGGGCGAAGCGGTTGCGCTGTGGCTCGCCGAGTCCGAGGCGAACCCGTTCGACGAGGTCGCGGTCGCCGGGTGCATGCGCGCCCTCGTCGCGGCTGGTCGCACCGCCGAGGCGCTCGCCGCGTTCGCGACGCACCGGGACCGCCTCGCCGACGAACTCGGTGCGGATCCCTCGGCCGACCTGGTGCGGCTGAACGCCGAACTGCTCCGCCGGTCCGCCGCCGACTCCGGTCGCGCTCGCCGGGTGGGGCTGCGGGCCGCGCCGAACACGCTGGTCGGACGACAGGAGGACCTCGCCGCCGTGACGGACCTCCTGTCCCGCAACCGGCTGGTCACGATCCTCGGTGCGGGTGGGCTGGGCAAGACCCGCCTCGCGCAGGCGGTCGCCGCCGAGGTGCCGCCGACCACCGGCGTCGTGGTGTTCGAGCTCGCGCCGATCGCCACCGCCGAGGACGTCGTCCCCGCGCTCGGCGCCCTGCTCGGGGTGGCCGAGTTCCGCTCGGCCCGGGCATTGCGGGACGTCGTCGTCGCCGACCTGCGGGTGCGTGTCGGCCGGGCGCTCGGGGAGGCCCCGACGGTCCTGGTCCTCGACAACTGCGAGCACCTCGTCGGCGACGTCGCCGGCTTCGCCGCGGACCTGCTCGCGAGCATCCCGGACCTCCGGATCCTCACGACCTCGCGCGCCCCGCTCGCGATCGCCGGCGAGGTCGTGGCGCCCCTCGCGCCCCTGCCGGTCGAGGCCGACGGCGCCGCGGTCCGACTCTTCACTGAGCGCGCCCGGGCCGCCAGACCCGGTGCCGTGCTGCCCGTCGACACCGTCCGCCGCATCTGCACGCGGCTGGACGGGTCGCCCCTCGCGATCGAGCTGGCCGCCGCGCGGATCCGGGGGATGAGCATCGACGAGATCGAGCGCCGGCTCGACGACCGGTTCGCCCTGCTCCGGGGCGGCGACCGGAGCGCACCGGAACGGCACCGCACGCTCCAGGCGGTCATCGAGTGGAGCTGGCGCCTGCTCGACGCCGGTGCGCAGGACCTCCTGACGCGTCTGGCGCTGTTCCCGGACGGCCTGGCGGTCGACGCCGTCGAGTCCGTGGCAGCTCAGGACCGACGCGACGATGCGCTCGACGACCTCGCCGAACTCGTCGAGCAGTCGCTCG
This sequence comes from Curtobacterium sp. 314Chir4.1, assembly GCF_900215175.1. NCBI lineage: Bacteria > Bacillati > Actinomycetota > Actinomycetes > Micrococcales > Microbacteriaceae > Curtobacterium > Curtobacterium sp. 314Chir4.1. Next base: position 243,950 of record NZ_OCMI01000004.1, on the reverse strand, counting down.
TGCAGCTCGTCGAGGTCGAGGGGGAGCCGGTCCGCTACCGCCTGCTCGAGACCGTCCGCGAGTTCGGCGCCGCACGGCTCGACGAGCGCGGCGCGACCGAGGCCGTGCGCACGGCGATGATCCGCTGGGGGCGGGACTTCGCCGCAGCCCGGAACCTCTTCACGCTCACCGGCCCGGAGCAGCTCGGTCGCTTCCGCGAGGTCCAGCGGGAGGCCGACAACCTCGTGACCCTGCTCCGCTGGAGCCTCCGCGCCGACGACGCCTCGGCGACCGCGCACGTGTTCGCCGCGCTCGGCGCCTACTGGACGCTCCGGGGCGCGCACGGCGAGGTCACGGCGATCGCGTCGGACGTGGTCGCGGTGCTGCGCTCGGCGCCGCCCGCTGCCGAGGACGTCGCCGCGGTGCACGTCGGACTCGTCGTCGCCGGGGCGTCCTCGGTGTTCGACGACCGCCGGACCGCCGCGTGGGCGATCTCCACGCTCCGACGGCTCCGTCGCGCCGGGACGACGGGCTTCCCGGTGCTCGACGCGCAGGCCGCCCTGCTCCTGACCCTCGGGCGCCCGGCAGCGGGCACCGCACTGCTCGAGCGGCTCCGCGACGACCCCGACGAGGGCGTGGCCGGCACCGCCAACATGCTGAGCGCGCCCTTCGCCGAGAACGACGGCGAGTTCGAGGCCGCGCTCCGGTACGCCACCCGGGCGCAGACGCTCGCGGAGCGCACCGCCGACGCGTGGACGATCGGCACCGTCGCCGTCACCATGACCCAGCTCCTCGCCCAGACGGGCCGGTACGCGGACGCCCTCGCGAACGCGGGGAGCGCGCGGGAACAGCTCGAGCGCTTCGGCGCCGAGGACGACCTGTACGAGATCGGCTGGACCGTCGGACTGTGCTCGGCCGCCACCGGAGCCGTGGACACCGCCCGGTCGATCGCCGCCGAGCTGCAGCACCGACCGGTCGCGGGGCGTGGCGGCTTCGACGGCGACCGCTCCCAGATCGGGGTGCTCGCGGTCGCGATCGGGGCGGAGTGCCTCCGGTTCGAGGGCGACCTCGACGGCGCCGCTGCGCAGTACACGGCCGCGTGGGACTGGGTCCTGCCGCACCGGAAGGCGACGCCGCACTGGACCGTGATGGCGGGCGCGGCACGGATCGCGGCGGTCGACGAGGCGGCGCTGCGCGCGGCCGACGGAGCCGCACCGTGCCTCCAGGCCGACGAACGCGCGGTCGCTCGCCGCATCCGGAACGCCGCGCTCGTGATGATCCGCGTGCACCCGTGGTGGCTCGACCTGCCCGTGCTCGGCACGACGCTCGCGGGACTCGCCGTGGCGGCGGCGCGCAGCGGCCGCCCGGCAGCGGCTGCTCGGTGCTGGGGTACCGCGATGCGCTTCGGCACCCGGCAGGACTTCGCGGTGCTGGCCCACGCACGGCTCCGGCCGCTCCTCGTCGACGCGGTCGGCGAGGGGCCGGTCGCGGACGCCGAGACGGCCTCGGCCGGATGGGACCGGACCGAGGCCGTCGCGCAGGCGAGGCTGCTGCTCGAGGAGCTCCGCTACGCCTTCCGCATGTAGGCGCGGACCGTCAGCGGAGCGAAGACCGCGACGACCACGGCGGCACCGAGCAGGCTGATCCAGAGGTCGCCGGTGACGGCGCCGTGGTTGATCAGCTCACGGACGGCGGTGATGAGGTGGGAGATCGGGTTGACCTCGGTGAACCAGCGCAGCCAGCCGGGCAGGGTGTCGGTCGGGACGAACGCGTTCGACAGGAACGTCAGCGGGAACAGCACCAGGTTCGCGATGCCCGAGACGCTCGACGCGGTGCGGGCGATCACGCCGAAGTAGGCGAAGATCCAGCTGATCGACCAGGCGACCACGATCACGAGCACGCCGGCCAGCACGACCGCCGCCGCACCGCCCTCGGGACGGAGACCCATGATGATGCCGACCGTGAACGTGATGGCGGTGGCGATCGCGTAGCGGACGGTGTCGGCGAGCAGCGCACCGGCGAGCGGGGCGATGCGGGCGATCGGGAGCGACTTGAAGCGGTCGAACACGCCCTTGTCCATGTCCTCGCGGAGCTGGACGCCGGTCACGATCGACGACGTGATGTTCGTCTGGACGAGGATGCCGGGGATGATCACGGGCAGGTAGCTGCCGATGTCGCCGGCGATCGCGCCGCCGAAGATGTACGTGAACATCACGGTGAAGACGATCGGCATGAGCGTCACGTCGAACAGCTGCTCCGGCGTGCGTCGGACCTTCACCAGGCCGCGGTACGCCATCGTGAAGGACTGCCGGATCGTGGCGCCGAGTCCCGTCGCTCCGATCCCCGGGCGGGGCGTGACGCGAGGGCTGGTGGTGGGTGCGATGGTGGTCATGCGAGGCTCGATTCGAGGTCGGCGTCGGCGGAGGCGTCGGTGGTGGCCGGCGCACCCGTGATGGTCAGGAAGACCTCGTCGAGCGTCGGCTTCTGCACGCTCATCTCGGCGAGGGAGATGCCGGCCTCGCGGAACGACACGAGCAGGTCGGTCACGCGGTCCGGGTCGGACATCGGCGCGGTGAGGCGCGAGCCCTCGGGGCTCGCCACCGCGTCGACACCAAGGGTGTTCCGGACGATCGCGCGCGCGGCGTCGAGCCGGAGGGCGTCGGTCAACCGGAGCTGGAGCGAGCTCGAGCCGATGGAGGCCTTCAGCTCGTCACCCGTGCCCTCGGCGACCACGCGGCCGTGGTCGATCACGGCGATGCGGTCGGCGAGCTGGTCTGCCTCGTCGAGGTACTGCGTCGTCAGCAGGACCGTCGAACCGGTCGCGACGAGCTCCCGGATCGTGTCCCACATCTGCGCACGGGTGCGGGGGTCGAGGCCCGTCGTCGGCTCGTCGAGGAAGATGAGCGGCGGCTGCGCGATGAGGCTCGCAGCCAGGTCGAGCCGCCGGCGCATGCCGCCGGAGAAGTTCTTCAGAGGGCGGGTCGCGGCCTCGGTCAGGCCGAAGCGCTCGAGGAGCTCGACCGACTTCCGCTTCGACTCGGCACGGCTGAGCCCGAGCAGCCGCGAGAAGATGACGAGGTTCTCGGTCGCGCTGAGCGTCTCGTCGACGCTCGCGTACTGACCGGTGACGCCGATCAGGGAGCGGACGAGCTGTGCCTCGCGCCGGACGTCGTGGCCGAAGACGCGGGCCTCGCCGGCGTCCGCCTTGAGCAGGGTCGCGAGCATCGAGATGGTGGTGGTCTTGCCGGCGCCGTTGGGGCCGAGCACGCCGTAGACCGTGCCGGCCTCCACGCGGAGGTCGACACCGTCCACTGCGCGGTTCGTCCCGAAGGTCTTCACGAGGCCGGTGGCCTCGACCGCGAGCGGTGTGGTGGTCATTCGCGCAGGTCCTTTCGTGGTGACTCGACGTGGTTCGTCGATGTCGAGGACGATGGTGCCGCGGGCCGCTCACGCGGCACTGACGTTGCGCTGACGTCGTCGGCCGGGGCGCGTGAGAGCGCTCGGACCGGCGGCGCAGGCTGGGTCGGGCCCGGCGGTGCTGACCGGGTCGGCACGACCGGAGTGCGCTCGCGCCACGGAATCGCGTGGTGCTGGGCGGGTTCGGTTGTGCGGACGTGCGGCGGCCGACGGACTGGAGGCGCGGCGCACCGCCGGTACGGTGGTCGCGTGGACGAGACGGCTGGCTCCCAGAGCGGTGCTGCAGTTGGTGACACCCGCTTGCGGCTGGACATCGCGTACGACGGCGCCGCGTTCTCCGGGTGGGCGCGGCAACCTGGACTCCGCACCGTCCAGGGTGCGCTCGAGTCGGCGCTCGCCACCGTCTTCACCCGCTGGGGCGAACCCCCGCTGCTCACCGTCGCCGGCCGCACCGACGCCGGGGTGCACGCCACCGGACAGGTCGCCCACGTCGACCTGTCCCCGTCGCAGTGGGAGGCCCTCGGCGCCAAGCGCTCGCCGCTCGAGTCCCTCGTGAAACGCCTCAACGGCATCGCCGCACCGGAGGGGGACGTCGTCGTCACCCGGGCCTCGGTCGCACCGGACGGGTTCGACGCCCGGTTCTCCCCGCTCTGGCGGCGCTACTCGTACCGGATCGCGGACGCCGACGCCCCGCGCGATCCACGTCGACGGGGGCACACCGTGTGGCACCCGACGCGACTGGACCCGGCGGCGATGGAGCGCGGGGCGCTGCGGTTGCTGGGGCTGCACGACTTCGCGACCTTCTGCAAGCCGCGCGAGGGCGCGACCACGATCCGGACGCTGCAGGAGTTCCGCTGGGACCGCGAGCCGGACGGCGTGCTGGTGGCGCGCCTCCAGGCAGACGCCTTCTGCCACTCCATGGTGCGCGCGATGGTGGGGGCGACCATCGCCGTCGGCGAGGGACGGTTCGGAGCCGACCGGCTCGAGGAGCTGCGTGTCGCCGAGACCCGGACCAGCGAGTTCAAGGTCGCGCCCGCGAAGGGCCTGACGCTGACCGAGGTCGGGTACCCGGCGGACGAGGAGCTCGCCGCCCGGGCGACGCAGACGCGTGCGCGACGCGGAGCGTCCGACGGCGACGGTAGCGTCGGGGGATGACCTCCCGCGAACCCCGCTCCGTCGTGTCCGTCGCACCCGGGGTGGTGTTCGTCGAGGGACCCGTCTCGAACTGGGCCGTCCTGGCCGAGGAGGACGGCGTCGCCCTGATCGACGCCGGCTACCCGGCCGACACCGACCTCGTGCTCGACACCGTGCGGTACGCGGGACACGACCTCGACGACCTGCGCCGCGTGTACGTCACGCACGGGCACGTCGACCACGTCGGCGGGATCCCCGGCATCCTGGCGCGGTACCCCCACGTCGAGGTGCTCGCGCACGCCGACGAGCTCGACAACGTCCGGGGGCCGTCACGGCAGCAGGTGACGCCGGCGGAGATCGGCGGGCGGCTGGCATCTCCGCGGGTGCTGCGGTGGTTGACGCGGGCGATCCGGTCCGACGCCCTCCGTCCCACCGCGGTGCCGTCCGCTCGAGCGTTCACCGCGGCGGACTTCGACGGGAGGGCCGTCACGCCGTTCCCCGCCGACGGGCACACCGCCGGGTCGACCGCGTACCTGCTGCCCGCCGCCAACGCGATCGTGACCGGGGACGCGGTCGTGAGCCACCACGACACACAGCCCGCGTCGTGGTCGCCGCGGCCGCGGATGATCACGCCGTTCTTCACCGCCGACCAGGACCGCGCGCTGGAGTCCGCGCATGCCCTGCCGATCCCGGAGATCCTGCTCCCGGGGCACGGGCCGGCGGTGCACCGGGTCGGGTCGGCCTGGCTGCCGATCGGTTCCTGACGGCCTCGGAACGGCCCGAGTCTCGTCCCGCCGCCGAGCGTGACGGCGCCCGGCCGCCGCCCCCGAGCGGGGGTGGAACGGATCGTTCACCAGCCGGAAACCTGAGGGCCCCTGCAGGTCGGTAGCGTGCGAGCATGCACAGATCCGTCGGGCGCACTCTGCTGTGCGCCACCGCTGCCGCCGCGCTCGTCGCCGCACCACTCGTCTCCGTCTCCACTGCCAGCGCGAACCCCGCCGGCACCGGCCTCGTCATCGAGGAGGCCTACCTCAAGGGCGGCAGTGCGAACCAGCCGTTCACGAACAAGTTCGTCGAACTCGGCAACCCCACCGACACCGCCGTCAGCGTCGACGGCTGGTCGGTGCAGTACCGCGCCGCCACGAGCTCCGGTGCCCCCGCGGTGGGCAGGCTCAGCGGCTCCGTCCCCGCGCACGGCACCTACCTCGTGCAGATGGGGTCGAACGGCGCGAACGGTCAGGCGCTCCCTGAGCCCGACGCCGTCACCGGCCTGAACCCCTCCGGCTCGACGGGCACCCTCGTGCTCGCCGACCAGGCGACCGCGCTGTCGCTGCCCGCCGGCGCGGTCACCACGGGCACACCGGGTGTCGTCGACCTGCTCGGGTACGGCACCTCGAACACGTTCGAGACCGCGGTCGCCACGGCAGGCACCGCGAACTCGGTCCCGGACGCGCTGACCCGCCAGGGCACGACCGACACCGACTCGAACGCCGCGGACTTCACGGTCACGTCGTCGGTCACGCCGGAGAACGCGGCGGGCGAGACCACGCAGCCGACCGACCCCACTGACCCGACCGACCCCACCGATCCGGCCGACCCCGGGACACCGGCCGAGCAGGTCACCATCGCGCAGCTGCAGGGCACCGGCGACGCCTCCCCGTACGTCGGCAAGACCGTCCGCACCGACGGCGTCGTCACGGCGGTCTACGCCACGGGCGGCTTCAACGGCTACACGGTCCAGACCGCCGGCACCGGCGGGGCGCTCGACCTGGCGGAGCACACCGCCTCGGACGCCGTGTTCGTCTACTCGGCAGCCACCGCGGCGAGCGTCGAGGTCGGCGACGCGGTCCGGCTCACCGGCACCGTGTCCGAGTTCAACGGCCTCACCGAGCTGACGGTCCCGTCGGCCGCGGGCCTGGAGCAGCTGCCGAAGGACGGCGTCGTGCAGCCGGTCCCGGCCACGATCACCCTCCCGCGGACGGACGCGCAGCGCGAGTCGCTCGAGAGCATGCTCGTCGCCCCGCAGGGCGACTACACGGTCGCCGACAACTACACGACGAACCAGTACGGCGAGGTCGTGCTGGCGAGCGGGAAGCAGCGCCTCCTCCAGCCCACCGAGGTCGCCCGGCCGGGCAGCGCCGAAGCGGCCGCGGTGACCGCCGACAACGCGGCGCGCACGGTCACGCTCGACGACGGTGCGAGCACGAACTTCCTCAGTGCCGCGAACCAGTCGATCCCGGTGTCCTGGCTCACCCAGGGGCCGGTGACCGTCGGTGCCGCCGCGACGTTCCGCAAGCCGGTCGTCCTCGACTACCGCAACGACGCGTGGAAGTTCCAGCCCACCGCGCCGATCACCGGTGCGACCCCGGCGGCGGACCTGCCGACGGCGTTCTCGAACGTGCGGACCACCGCGCCGGAGAACGTCGGCGGCGACGTCCGGCTCGCCGGGTTCAACGTCCTGAACTACTTCCCGACGACCGGCGACCAGCTCACCGGCTGCACGTACTACACGGACCGTGACGGCGACCCCGTGACGGTGCGCGGTGGCTGCGACGCCCGCGGTGCGGCGAACGCGGACGACCTCGCCCGGCAGCAGGTGAAGATCGTCAAGGCGATCAACGGCCTCGGGGCCGACGTCGTCTCCCTCGAGGAGATCGAGAACTCCGCACGCTTCGGCAAGGACCGCGACGCAGCCGTCGCCACCCTCGTCGCCGCGCTCAACACGGCCACCGGCAAGGACACCTGGGCGTACGCGAAGTCCCCGGCGAAGACCCCGGCGAGCGAGGACGTCATCCGCCTGGCGCTCATCTACAAGAAGGACCGCGTGCAGCCCGTCGGCGGCTCGACGATCCTCGACTCCACCGCGTTCGCCAACGCCCGACAGCCGCTCGCCCAGGCGTTCGCGCCCGCGGCGCAGAAGCCGGGCAAGGGGTCGCAGAAGCCGAGCGCGAAGGACACCTTCCTCGTCATCGCGAACCACTTCAAGTCGAAGGGGTCGGGCGAGGGCGCTGACGCGGACCAGGGCGACGGGCAGGGCGCGTCGAACGCCTCCCGCGTCGCGCAGGCGAAGGCGCTCGTGTCCTTCTCGACCGCTCAGCAGCGGCAGGCCGGCACCGACAAGGTGTTCATGCTCGGCGACTTCAACGCCTACAGCCAGGAGGACCCGGTGAAGGTCCTCGACGACGCCGGCTACACCGACCTCGGCCCGACGAAGGACGCCACCGAGTGGTCCTACGTGTTCGACGGGCTGAGCGGCTCGCTCGACCACGTGTTCGCCTCGAAGGCCGCACTCCGGACCGTCACCGGCGTGGACATCTGGAACATCAACTCGGTCGAGTCGGTCGGCCTGGAGTACAGCCGGTACGACTACAACGTCACGGACCTGTACCGCGACGACGTGTACCGCGCGAGCGACCACGACCCGATCCTGGTCGGCATCGACCTGCCCGGCGTCGGCGACCCGGGACAGGGGAACCCGGGCCACGGCGGTCCCGGGCACGGCGGTCACCCGGTGGCGGACGCGCTCGCGGCGCTCGCCGCGTTGATCGCGTGGTTGCGGAGCCTGTTCGGCTGACGGACGTCATCGTGACGGACTGGAGGCGCGGTGCCAGCCGGCACCGCGCCTCCAGTCCGTCCTGTCGTGCGTTCGACAACGCGAGCCGCGTCGGGTAGGCTCTCACCTTGGTCTGCGCGCTCTGTGCGCCGGACAGTCAGATGAGCCCTCCACCGGGCCGTTCACACGGGTTCTCCTGCGTGAACACCCACCGGAGCGGGATTCACGGACTCCTCACCTCGACACGAAAGCAGCACCACTGTGACTCGTACGTTCTCCCCGAAGCCGGCAGACGTCCAGCACGACTGGATCGTCATCGACGCGACCGACGTCGTCCTCGGCCGCCTCGCCACCCACGCCGCGGCGCTCCTGCGCGGCAAGCACAAGGCCACCTTCGCCCAGCACATGGACATGGGTGACTACGTCATCATCGTGAACGCCGACAAGGTCGCCCTGACCGGTTCGAAGCTCGCGAAGAAGGTCTACTACCGCCACTCCGGCTACCCGGGCGGCCTCACGGCGACCTCCTACCCGGAGATGCTCGAGAAGCACCCGACCCGCGCCGTCGAGAAGGCGATCCGCGGCATGCTCCCGAAGAACACCCTCGGTCGCGAGCAGCTCAAGAAGCTGAAGGTCTACGCCGGCGCGGAGCACCCGCACTCGGCGCAGCAGCCCAAGGCGTACACCTTCGACCAGGTCGCACAGTAGTTCCGGCCACGACGACTTCCAAGGACTAGGTAAAACTCATGGCTCAGATCGCTGACTCCCTCGACCAGACCCCGGAGAGCTTCACCACGGAGAGCGCACCCGCCGCTGCCGAGGCTGCTCCCCGTCAGATCCTCAACGTCTCGGGCGGTGCCGTCGGGCGCCGCAAGGAGGCCATCGCGCGCGTCCGTCTCGTGCCGGGCTCCGGCTCGTTCACGGTGAACGGCCGCACGCTCGAGGACTACTTCCCGAACAAGCTGCACCAGCAGCTCATCAACGACCCGTTCAAGGTGCTCGAGCTCCTCGGCGCCTACGACGTCGTCGCCCGCATCACCGGTGGTGGCCCCTCGGGTCAGGCTGGTGCGCTCCGTCTCGCCATCGCTCGTTCGCTGAACGAGATCGACCGCGAGAACAACCGCGCCACCCTGAAGAAGGCCGGCTTCCTCACCCGTGACGCCCGCGTCATCGAGCGCAAGAAGGCCGGTCTCAAGAAGGCCCGCAAGGCTTCGCAGTTCTCGAAGCGCTAGTCGTCACCGGCTGAAGATCGCAATGCCGCGTCTGTTCGGTACCGACGGGGTTCGTGGTCTCGCCAACGGCGAGCTGACGGCCGCGCTCGCACTGGGTCTTGCCCAGGCGAGCGCGGCCGTTCTCACACACGGACACCATGCGGACGCCCGCCGGGCGTCCGGTCGACCGCGCCCTCGCGCGGTCCTGGCGCGCGATCCGCGCGTCTCCGGCGAGTTCCTCGGCGCCGCTGTCGCGGCCGGGCTCGCCTCCGCCGGCGTCGACGTCCTCGACGCCGGGGTCATCCCCACCCCCGCCGCGGCGTTCCTCGTCGCGGACATCGACGCCGACTTCGGCGTGATGATCTCCGCGTCGCACAACCCCGCGCCGGACAACGGGATCAAGTTCTTCGCAGCGGGCGGCCGCAAGCTCCCCGACGAGGTCGAGGACCGCATCGAGGCGGCCATGCACGACCACTCCGCGCCCACCCCCACGGGCGCCGAGGTCGGTCGCATCACCCGCTTCGCCGACGCCGAGGACCGCTACGTCGTCCACCTGCTCGGTACGCTGCCGCACCGGCTCGACGGCCTGCACGTCGTGCTCGACTGCGCGAACGGTGCCGCCGCCGGTGTCTCGCCCGAGGTCTTCGTGAACGCCGGGGCGAAGGTCACGCTGATCGGGGCCGACCCGGACGGCATGAACATCAACGACGGTGTCGGGTCCACCCACATCGACAACCTCGCCCGTGCGGTCCTGTCGCACGGCGCGGACGTCGGCATCGCGCACGACGGCGACGCGGACCGCTGCCTCGCGGTCGACGCCGCCGGCAACGCGATCGACGGCGACCAGATCATGGCGATCCTCGCGCTGTCGCTCAAGGAGCGCGGACACCTCGTGTCGGACACGCTCGTCGCGACGGTCATGTCGAACCTCGGACTGATCCGGGCGATGGCGGACGCCGGCATCACGGTGGAGCAGACCGCCGTGGGCGACCGCTACGTCCTCGAGAAGATGAACGAGGGCGGGTTCTCGCTCGGCGGCGAGCAGTCCGGCCACGTGATCTTCAACGAGTTCGCGACGACGGGTGACGGCATTCTCACGGGGCTGCACCTGGTCGCCGAGATGGCGCGGACGGGCAGGTCGCTGCAGGAGCTCGCCTCGTGCATGACGGTCTTCCCGCAGGTGCTCCTCAACGTGCGCGGCGTCGATCGGCACGGGCTCGCCGACCAGGGCGTGCAGGACGCTGTCGCTGCCGCCTCCGCCTCGCTCGGGGACACCGGCCGCGTGCTGCTGCGTCCGTCGGGCACCGAGCCGGTCGTCCGCGTGATGGTCGAGGCCGCCTCGCAGGAGGACGCCCAGCGCATCGCCGACGAGCTCGCCGCCGTGGTGCAGGAGCGTCTGGCGCTCGACGCGGCGTAGGCGCCGCCGGCTCGCACAACCACAGTCCGTCTGAACCGCGCGATCGTGCGGTTCGGACGGACTTTGGTTGTGCGGGACCGGTTCGAACCGACGCCGACCCCGGCCCGAACCGACCCGGCCCGACCCCGGCCGCTCAGATCTTGCGGAGCAGCACCGACGACACCTTGTGGTCCGCCGCCTTCTTCAGCACGAGGGTCGCCCGGGAGCGCGTCGGCAGCACGTTCTCGATGAGGTTCGGCTCGTTGATGGCCCGCCACACCTGGGTCGCCGTGTCGATCGCGTCCTCGCGGGAGAGCGACGCGAACCGGTGGAAGAACGAGTCCGGGCTGGCGAACGCCTCTTCCTGCAGGGCGAGGAACCGGTCGACGTACCAGGCCTCGATGTCCTTCGTCTTCGCGTCGACGTAGATCGTGAAGTCGAACAGGTCGGACAGTGCGAGTCGCCCGTGCACCGGCGGCGCGAGCACGTTGAGGCCCTCGACGATGAGGACGTCCGGCTGTCGCACGACGATCTCGGCGTCCGGCACGATGTCGTAGACGAGGTGCGAGTAGTACGGCGCCCGGACCTCGGTCGCGCCGCTCTTCACCTGGCTGACGAACCGCAGCAGCGAGCGGCGGTCGTAGGACTCCGGGAAGCCCTTGCGGTCCATGATCCCGCGGCGTTCGAGTTCGGCGTTCGGGTACAGGAACCCGTCGGTCGTCACGAGTTCCACGCGCGGGGTGTCCGGCCAGCGCTTCGTCAGTTCGCGGAGCAGACGTGCGACGGTGGACTTGCCGACCGCGACCGACCCGGCGACACCGATCACGAACGGGGTGCGTCCGGCGCGTTCCCCGAGGAAGCGGCTCGTCTCGGCGTGCAGGTTCCTGGCACCGGCCGCGTACAGCGTCAGGAGGCGCGACAGCGGGAGGTAGACCTCCTGCACCTCCTGCATGTCCAGCCGGTCGCCGAGCCCGCGCAGCTGCACGATCTCGGTCTCGGTGAGGGAGAGGTGCTCCTTCGGAGCGAGCTGCGACCACTCCGCGCGCGGGATCTCCACGAAGGGGGTCGGGTGCGCGACGGTGGTCTCCGGGATCGGCATGGGAACGAGCGTACAGACGGGAGGCCCGGATCACGTGAGCCGACCGGCTCACGTGATCCGGGCCTCCCGTCCAGTGCTCGGTGCGCGTCCGCAGGACGGCGCGGGTCAGGCGGGCAGTGCCGCCTCGATCGCGGCGATGACCTGCGGCGCGTCCGGCTTCGTGGTGGGGCGGAAGCGCGTGACGGTGCCGTCCGGTGCGACCAGGAACTTCTCGAAGTTCCACGTGACGCGGCCGGCCTTGCCGTCGGCGTCCGGCGTCTCCTTGAGGGCCTGGTAGAGCGGGTGGGCGCCCTTGCCGTTGACCTTGACCTTCTCGGACATCGGGAAGGTCACGCCCCACGTGGTGGAGCAGTACTCGTCGATCGCCTCTGATGTGCCGAGTTCCTGCAGGAACTGGTTGCTCGGGAACCCCAGGACCGTGAAGCCCCGAGGGCCGTACTCCTTCTGGAGCGCCTCGAGCTGCTCGTACTGCGGGGCGAGGCCGCACCGCGAGGCGACGTTCACCACGAGCACCGCCTTGTCCGCGTAGGCCCCGAACGTGGTGTCCTCGCCGTGCAGTGTCGTGATCGCGATGTCATCGAACCGTCCCATGTCCCAAACGTTATCCCCAGCCCTGCTGCTTCGCAGGGTGGGCGCCCAGGCAGACCGTAGGATCGATGCCATGTGTGGAATCGTCGGCTACGTCGGCAGCAACAGCAGCCAGGACGTGCTCCTCGGTGGTCTCCGTCGGCTCGAGTACCGCGGCTACGACTCGGCGGGCATCGCCGTCGTGGACGGGTCGCACGAGCTGGCATCGGCGAAGAAGGCGGGCAAGCTCCAGGCCCTCGTCGACGAGCTCGAGTCGCACCCGATCTCGGACGGCGGCACGGGCATCGGTCACACCCGCTGGGCGACCCACGGCGGGCCGACCGACGGCAACGCGCACCCGCACCTGGCGGACGGCGGCAAGCTCGCCCTCATCCACAACGGCATCATCGAGAACTTCTCCGAGCTCCGCGCCGAGCTGCAGGCCGAGGGCGTCGAGTTCCTCAGCGAGACCGACTCCGAGGTCGCCGCGCACCTCGTCGCACGGTCCTTCCGTGAGACCGGCGACCTGACCGGCGCCATGCAGCAGGCCGTGCAGCGGCTCGAGGGTGCGTTCACGCTCCTCGTCGTGCACGCCGACCAGCCGGGTGTCGTCGTCGGTGCCCGCCGCAACTCCCCGCTCGTGGTCGGCCTCGGTGACGGCGAGAACTTCATGGGCTCGGACGTCGCCGCGTTCGTCGCGTACACGCAGCGTGCGCTCGCCATCGGGCAGGACGAGATCGCCACGATCCGCCCCGACGGCGTCGACGTCATCCACTTCGACGGCACCCCCGCGACGCCGTCCGAGTTCGAGGTGAACTGGGACGCCTCCGCCGCCGACAAGGGCGGCTGGAGCTCCTTCATGGCGAAGGAGATCAGCGAAGAGCCCGAGGCCGTCGCGAAGACGATCCTCGGCCGCGTGCACGACGGCGCCGTCACCCTGTCCGACCTCGACCCGATCGCCGAGCGCCTCGCCACCGTCGACCGTGTCATCGTGATCGCCTGCGGCACCGCCGCGTACGCCGGCATCCTCGGCAAGTACGCCATCGAGCAGTGGGCGCGCGTCCCGGTCGAGGTCGAGCTCGCGCACGAGTTCCGCTACCGCGACCCCGTGCTCGACGAGCGCACCCTGGTGGTGTCGATCAGCCAGTCCGGCGAGACCATGGACACGCTCATGGCCGTCAAGTACGCGCGTGAGCAGGGCGCCCAGGTCCTCTCGATCTGCAACACCCAGGGCGCGACGATCCCGCGCGAGTCCGACGCGGTGATCTACACGCACGCCGGGCCCGAGGTCGCCGTCGCGTCGACGAAGGCCTTCATCGCCCAGGGCGTCGCGCTGTACCTGCTCGGGCTGCACCTCGCCACGCTCCGGGGCACGCTGACGGCCGAGCAGATCGCCGAGCAGGTCGCCGAGCTCGAGGGGCTCGCGCCGAAGCTGCAGCAGACCATCGACGACGCGTCCGGCATCAAGGACCTCGCCCGCTGGATGGCCGACACCCGCAGCGTCCTGTTCCTCGGCCGCCACGTCGGGTACCCGATCGCGCTCGAGGGCGCGCTGAAGCTCAAGGAGCTCGCGTACATCCACGCCGAGGGCTTCGCCGCAGGCGAGCTCAAGCACGGGCCGATCGCCCTGATCGAGCCCGGCCAGATCGTCTTCGTGATCGTGCCGTCCCCGCGTGACCCGCGCTCGCTGCACCCGAAGGTCGTCTCGAACATCCAGGAGATCCGCGCCCGCGGTGCCCGGGTGATCGCGATCGCCGAAGAGGGCGACGCCGCCGTGCTGCCCTTCGCCGACGAGGTCCTGCGCATCCCGCTCGCGACGCCGCTGTTCGAGCCGCTGCTCGCGGTCGCGCCGCTGCACATGTTCGGCATGGAGCTCGCCGCGGCCAAGGGCCTCGACGTCGACCAGCCGCGCAACCTCGCGAAGTCGGTCACCGTCGAGTAGTCGGCGATGATCATCGGCATCGGGGTCGACGTGGTCGACCTGGAGCGGTTCGAGCGGGTGCTCGACCGGACGCCGGCGATGCGCGCGCGGTTGTTCACACCGTCGGAGCTCCTCCGTGACGGGGAGCCCCGACCGATCGCGTCCCTCGCCGCTCGGTTCGCGGCGAAGGAAGCCCTGATCAAGGCCTTCGGGTCGAGTGCGGGGTTGAGCTGGCAGGACCTCGAGGTCGTCTCGGACGACCAGCGGAACCCGTCGCTCACCCTGCGCCAGGGGGCGCAGCTGGTGGCGGCGTCGCGGGGCGTCGGGTCGGTGCACCTCTCGCTCTCGCACGACGGAGGGATCGCGACGGCGTTCGTGGTCCTGGAAGGAACAGGGGAACAGGCGTGAGTGCGTTCACCGGCATCACCCTCGACAGGGAGGCCCTGATCGCCAACTACGGTCGGGTCGCCGAACAGGTGGCCCCGTCGGGCGTCATCGCGGTCGTCAAGGCCAACGGCTACGGGCACGGCGCGACCGAGGCGGCGCAGGCCTTCGTGGACGCCGGCGCCGAGTGGCTCGGCGTCGCGGACATCGACGAGGCGATCGCGCTCCGGCGGGCCGGCATCGACGAGGGGGTCCGGATCCTCGCGTGGCTGCACGCCCCCGACGAGGACTTCCGTCGCGCGGCCCGCTACGGCATCACCCCGGCGGTGTCGAGCGTGTCGCAGCTCGCCGCAGCCGCTGACTCCGAGGTCCCGGCGGTGCACATCTGCGTCGACACGGGCCTGAGCCGCAACGGCGCGGTCGAGTCCGAGTGGGCAGAGCTCTTCGCGACCGCCGGGCGCCTGGCCCGCGGTGGCAACCGCACCCGCGTCGAGGGACTCATGTCGCACCTGGCGAACGCCTCGCGCGCGGACGACCTCGACCAGGACGCCGCACTCCAGCGAGCGCTCGACGGGCTCGCCGCGAACGGCATCGTGCCCGACATGGTGCACCTCGCCGCCAGCGCCGCGGGCCTCGCCGTCCCGGAGACCCGTCACGACGTCGCCCGGGTCGGTCTCGCGCTCTACGGCCTCAGCCCGTTCCCGGACCGCACGTCCGCCGACCTCGGTCTGCGTCCGGCGATGCGCGTGACGGCCGCGGTCCTCCGGACGGTCCCGGTCCGGGCCGGCGAGGGCGTCAGCTACGGCTACACCTGGCGTGCGGAGACGGGCACGAGGCTCGCGGTCATCGGCCTCGGCTACGCGGACGGCTTCGACCGCGACTTCGGCAACCGCGTCTCGGTCCGCATCGGCGACCGGACGTTCCCGGTGGTCGGTCGCGTGGCGATGAACGCGATGCACGTCGACATCGGCGACGCCGACGTGCAGGTCGGCGACGAGGCCGTGCTCTGGGGCGACCCGGCGAACGGGGACCCCGCGGTCGAGGACTGGGCTGCGGCCGTCGGCACGATCAACTACGAGGTGGTCGCCCGGGTCGGCCGCAGCGTGGAACGGAGGACGACGTGAACGCGCCGCTGCGCCGGGCCGAGATCGACCTCGACGCCTACCGTGCCAACCTCGACCTGGTCCGGGAGTGGATGGACCCCGTCGAGCTCATGGCGATCATGAAGGCCGACGCCTACGGGCACGGCCTCGAACCGATCGCCCTCGCCGCGGTCGACGCCGGCATCCGGTGGATCGGCGTGCTCACGGTCCCGGCGGCCCTGCGCCTGCGGTCGATCGGTGTCAGCGAGGACGTGCACCTCTTCACGTGGCAGCACGACCCCGCCCTGGACTTCCGCGACGCGATCGACTCGGCGGTCGACCTCGGCGTCTCGAACGTGCCGGAGCTGCAGCGCGTCATCGACGCCGTCGACCAGCGTCCCGCACGCGTGCACCTCGGGTTCGACTCGGGCCTGCACCGCGACGGCGCGACCCCGGAGTCCTGGCCGGCGCTCGTGTCGCTCGCGCTGGACGCGCAGCGGGCCGGCCGCATCGAGGTCGTCGCCGCGTACACGCACCTGGCGGAGTCGTCGGACCAGGACGACACCGACGCCGTGGCGCTCTTCGACGCCGCCGTCGAGCGGGCCGACGACCTCGGGCTCGACATCCCGATGGAGCACGTCGCGGCGTCGCTCGCCGGGCTCGAGCGCAAGGAGTTCCGCAAGGACATGGTCCGGATGGGCGCGAACCTGTTCGGCATCCCCGGTGCCGACGGCGTCTCCGCCGCCGACCTGGGACTCGAACCCGTCATGACGCTCACCGCCTCGGTCGCGAAGACCAAGCGGGTGCCCGTCGACACCGGCGTCTCGTACGACTACACCTACCGCACCACCACGGAGACGACCCTGGCGCTCGTACCGGTCGGGTACGCCGACGGGGTGCCGCGGCTCGCCCAGGGCCGGATCGAGGTCGCGATCGGCGGCACGCGGTACCCGATCGCCGGTCGTGTGGCGATGGACCAGTTCCTGGTCGACGTCGGCGACGACGACGTCCGGACCGGCGACGCCGTCACGCTGTTCGGCACGGGGGAGCACGACGAGATGACGGTCCTGGAGTGGGGCGAGGCGCTCGGCACCATCGGCGAGGAGATCGTCTGCCGCATCGGCTCCCGTGTCCCGCGTGCGTACCAGGGCCACAGCGTCGAGGGGCACGTCGCGGAGTACCTCCGGGGTGAGCTGTGACCGACGCCCGCGTCCTGCTCGACACCGCCGTCGCGACGACGGACGAGATGGGTGCACTCGGCGCCCGGCTCGCCGCGGTCCTGCGCGCCGGGGACCTCGTCGTGCTGACGGGTCCGCTCGGCGCCGGCAAGACGACGCTGACCCGGGGCCTCGGTGCCGCGCTCGGCGCCCGTGGTCAGGTGTCCAGCCCGACCTTCGTGCTCGCCCGCACCCACCCGACGACGTCCGGACCCGACCTCGTGCACGTCGACGCGTACCGGCTGTCCGACCCGCTGGAGCTCGACGACCTCGACCTCGACTGGGACGCCTCGATCGTCGTGGTGGAGTGGGGCCGCGGCTTCGTCGACGGCATCTCGGACAGCGTGCTCGACGTCGAGATCGTGCGCGCGACCGGAGCCGACGCGGGTGCTCCGGACGACGACGCCGACCCGGACGACGTCCCCGACGAGCCCCGCCGGGTGGTCGTCACCGCCACCGGACCGCGGTGGGCGCACGTGACGCTCTAGCTCGTGGCGCCGGTTCGTCCCTCGATGGAACCGATCGACCCCGACCGGACACCAACTGGGAAAGGGACCGGAACGGGGAAGCACACGGTGGACGACGAAGGACTGTGGCGCGCAGCGCGGAACGGTGACCCGCGCGCCTACGAGCAGGTGTACGAACGACACCGCGACCGGGTGTTCGGGCAGGCCGCACGGCTGTTGCGCTCCCGGATCGAGGCGGAGGACGTCACCGCGCTGGTGTTCCTCGAAGCCTGGCGGCGCCGCGCGGACGTCCGGGTCGTCGACGGGTCGGTGCTGCCGTGGCTGCTGGTGACCACGAACAACGTCGTCCGGAACGTGGCACGGGCGGCACGTCGTCACCGTGCGGCGATGGACCGCATCGCCTCGCTCGCCCCGGTCCGCGCCGAGGCCGAGGAAGCGTTCGACGACGTCGACTCCGGCCCGGAGCGGTCGGCGGTGCGGCACGCGCTCGCTGCGCTCCGTCCGCCGGACCGCGACGTCCTGGTCCTCTGTGTCGTCGGCGAGTTGTCGATGGAGGCGGCCGCTGCCGCACTGGGCGTACCCGTCGGCACTGTGAAGTCCCGACTCTCCCGCGCGAAGCGCCGGCTCGCCGATCGACTCGACGGGTCCGCGGTCGGCGCCGACCCGCTCAGCGGTCTCACGTCGAAGGAGGAAGCACGATGAACGACGTCCGGTTCGACCCGCAGCGAGACGCCGCGATCCGCACGGTCCTCCGCGACGAGGTCACGGCATCCCGCACAGGGGGCTCCCTCCGTCGACTTCGCATCGTCGTCGCGATCGTGGTGGCCGGGCTCCTCGCACTGGGCGGCGGCGGGTACGCGCTCGCCGCCGCACACCCCGAGCTCTTCGGCCCGAGAGCCGCTGCCCCCGATGCCCCGACCAGCGCCCCAGCGCCGGAGTCGTCCGGGCCGGTGGGGTCGCCGATCGTCCCCACCGAGGAACCGGCGGCTCCCCGCTCGACCCCGCCAGCGGTCGCCCCGTCGCCGAGCCCGCTGCCGATGGCCGCCGTGCCGCGCATCGTGACCCCGACCGACGGCACGACCACCCCCGGCGGCGCGATCACGATCTCCGGCACCGGGACGCCCGGATCGCACGTGTACCTGACGGAGTACTGCACGCTCGCGCCGCCGGCCTGCACCGTGCCCGAGGAACTCGGTCAGCCGGGGCAGCCGCAGATCGTCGTCGGCGCGGACGGACGCTGGAGCACGACCACGTCGATCGTGCCGCCGCAGACGCTGACGTTCCGCCTCGCCGCCAGCGCAGCGTTCGTCAGCGCGGACGGATCCACCGTCGGCACGGGCTCCGGCTCGTCGCCGGAGCGCCGGTTCACCGTGACCGGATCGGCGGGATGAGCCCTCGGGCGGGAGCGGTCGTGGGGGGCGCTCCCGCCCGGGGCGAGGAGGGCGACGACACGCCTACGATGGACGGGTGCTGCTCGCCATCGACACCTCCGCCGGGACCTCCGTGGCCGTCGTCGACCCGGCCACCGGTCAGGCCCGCGCGACGCGGAGCACCGAGGACAGCCGCCGTCACGCCGAGGTGATCGGCCCGTTCCTCGCCGAGGTCCTCGACGAGGCCGGCATCACCGGAGCGGACGTGACCGGCGTCGTCGCCGGCATGGGACCTGGTCCGTTCACCGGCCTCCGCGTCGGCATCGCCGCCGCCCGCACCTTCGCCGCGGCACGCGGCGTCCCGTTCCTCCCGCTGGTCAGCCACGACGCCGTCGCGGCCGACCAGCGTGCGTCCGGTCGGGACGGTGCGTTCGTCGTCCTGACGGACGCCCGCCGGCGCGAGGTCTACTGGAGCGCCTACGACGAGACCGGCACGCGCGTCGCCGGTCCGGGACTCGCGAAGCCGGACGACCTCGACGAGGCGATCCGTGCCTCCAGGCCGGACGCCGTGGGCTGGGACCGCGTGACCGTCGCGTCCATCCCGGCCTGGAGGCTCGGCGCGCTCGCCGCGGACCGGCTCGCCTCCGGGACGCTCTTCGCCCAGGACACGCCCCTCTACCTCCGCGACCCCGACGTGACCCTGCCGGGCGCGCCGAAGCGGGTGAAGCAGTGATCCTGCCCGACGGGCTGCGCCTGCGGCGCGCCCACCCGCAGGACCTCGACGACGTCATGTGGCTCGAGCACACGTCGTTCCCGACGGACGCCTGGTCGGCGTCGCAGATGTCCGGCGAGCTGTACTCGCCGCACGGGTACTACGTCGTGGTCGAGACCACCGAGGGCGGCGCCCCGACGATCGTCGGGTACGCCGGACTGTCCTCGCTCGCGGGCAACCCCGTCGCCGACGTCCAGACCATCGCGGTCGCGGCCGAGCAGCGCGGGAAGGGCATCGGCCGGGTGCTCTTCACCGAGCTCCTCGCCGAGGCCCGACGCCGCGGCGTGCACGAGGTCTTCCTCGAGGTCCGCGCCGACAACCCCGTCGCCCAGGCGATGTACACCGCGTTCGGGTTCGAGCGGATCGCCGTGCGTCCGCGCTACTACCAGCCGGACGGGGTCGACGCGTGGGTGATGCGGGCAGCGCTGGAACCCGCGGCACCGTCACCGACGTCGACCGTCGGCCCGATCGGGCAGGAGGCCCTCGATGACCGCAGCTGAACCCCTCGTGCTCGGCATCGAGACGAGCTGCGACGAGACCGGCGTGGGCATCGTGCGGGGGACCACCCTGCTCGCGAACGTCATCGCCTCGAGCATGGACGAGCACGCGCGCTACGGCGGCGTCGTCCCCGAGGTCGCCGCGCGGGCGCACCTCGAGGCGATGACCCCGACGCTGTCCGCCGCGCTCGAGCAGGCCGGCGTCACCCTGGACGAGCTCGACGCCGTCGCGGTCACCGCCGGCCCGGGCCTCGCGGGTGCGCTCATGGTCGGGGTCGGCGCCGCGAAGGCGCTCGCCGCGGCGACGGGCAAGCCGCTGTACGGTGTGAACCACCTGGTCGGACACGTCGGCGCCGACGTCCTGCGGTCGGACGGCTCCGAGATCGAGCTGCCGACGGTGGCGCTCCTGGTGTCGGGCGGGCACACCTCCCTGCTGCTCGTGCGCGACCTCGTCGGCGACGTCGAGCTCCTCGGCGAGACGATCGACGACGCGGCGGGCGAGGCGTTCGACAAGGTCGCCCGGCTGCTCGGCCTGCCGTACCCGGGCGGGCCGCAGATCGACCGGGCCGCGGTCGACGGCGACCCGACCGCGATCCGGTTCCCCCGCGGGCTCACGCTGCCGAAGGACATGGCCGCGCACCGGTACGACTTCTCGTTCTCCGGCCTGAAGACCGCCGTGGCGCGGTGGGTCGAGCGCTGCCGTGACGAGGGGCGCGAGGTCCCCGTGGCCGACGTCGCCGCCAGCTTCCGGGAGGCCGTGGTCGACGTCCTGCTGACGAAGGCCCTGAACGCCTGCAGGGACACCGGGGTCGACCGGCTGCTGCTCGGCGGGGGCGTGGTGGCGAACGCCCGGTTGCGTGCCGTGGCCGAGGAACGCTGCGCCGCGGCCGGGGTCGCGCTCCGGATCCCGCCGTTCGACCTCTGCACCGACAACGGGGCGATGATCGCGGCCGTCGGTGCCCGGCTCGTCGCCGAGGGCCACGCACCGAGCGACCTCGGCATCGCGGCGGACTCGACGCTGCCGGTGACGACCGTCCAGGTCTGAGGGCACGGTCGCGCTCGAGCAGGTCGAGCCGTCCGCGCGTTCGGACCCAGGTCCCACGGGTGTGGGAGGATTCACAGGGCACCGACGACCGAGGTGCCGAGAGGGGTGGACGGTGTCCGATCAGAACCAGTGGCCGAAGCCGGGCGAATCGACGCCGGACGGTGGGGCCTCCGCGAACCAGCCAGCTCCCGAGCAGGGCGCGCCGTCGAGTGCGGCGCAGCCCGAGTTCGGCCAGCCGCAGCAGTACGGTGCGTCCGCCCCCGAGGGCTCCTCGGAGGTGCCGCAGAACCCGTACGCGGCTCCCAGCAACCCGTACGCGGCTCCGGGGCAGTCGGGCCCGCAGGGCCAGCCGGGCTACGGCGCACCGCAGAACCCCTACGCCGCTCCGCAGAACCCCTACGCACCCCCGAGCAACCCGTACGCCGCGCCGCAGCAGCCGAACGCGAACCCGTACGGCGCCCAGCAGGGATCGAACCCGTACGCGGCGCCGGCCTACGCTCCGGGTGGGTACCAGCCCTACGCGCAGCGCCCGAAGACGAACGTGCTGGCGATCCTGTCGATCGTCTTCGCCTTCGGCGGCATCATCATCTGGCCGCTCATCATCCTGACGAGCCCCGCCGGCGCGATCATGGGGCACATCGCCCTCGGCAAGATCAAGCAGTCGGGTGAGGGCGGACGGGGCCTGGCGCTCGCCGGTGTGATCGGCGGCTGGGTGCTCACCGGCCTCTTCATCCTGATCGTCGGGCTGTTCGTCATCATCGGCGTGGCCGCGGGCACGTCGAGCAACTACGACTACGACTACGACTCGGGCGCCTTCATCGGCTGACCCGGCCGTTCGCACGACCAAAGTGGCCTCGAACCGCGGAATCCCGCGGTTCGAGGCCACTTGCGTTGTGCGGAACCGGCTCGCACCGCGACCGGGGCCGCGCCCGCGACCCGGGCGGAGCGCCCCGCGCCCTACCCGGCCCCGTCGGTGAGCCGCTCGCACAGGATCGCGGTGTGTCGTCCCTCCAGGCGGGTGAGCACGAGCGTGACGCGACCGCGTCCGCGCAGCCGCAGCCGCTTCCGGAACTGCGCCGGGTCGACGTCGACGCCGCGCTTCTTGATCTCGACGGTGCCGACGTCGTCGGCGGCCAGTCGCGCGGCGAGCTGCTTCACGTCGAGCGGCAGGGTGTCGACGACCCGGAAACCCTGCGCGAACGGTGTCGAGACCGCCCGGTCCGAGGTCACGTACGCGATGCCGTCGGAGAGCATCCGGCCGTCGATCGATCGCGCGAGGTCGCCGATGAGCCGGGCCCGGATGACCGCGCCGTCGGGCTCGTAGAGGTACGCACCGAGCGGTCCGACCGGCTCGTCCTCGGCGTCAGCGGCGCCCGTGAGCTCCGCGATGCCGTGCGACCCGATGACGGTGGCCGCGCGGCGGATGCCGGGCCGGGCGAGTGGGCCGAACCAGAGGGCGAGTTCGACGACCTCGCGGTCGACCGAGGTCCACTGGGCCTCGGCGGTGTCGGGGATCAGGTCGCGGTCGACGCCCGGACCGAGCTTCACGCCGGTCGGGGTCGTCGTCGCGCTCGCGAACACGGTGTCGAGCGACGGGGACCAGTCGTCCGGGTCGGCCAGCCGCTTCGTGTTCGTGTGCCCGGAGGTCCGCCGCGCCGGGTCCATCCAGACGCCGTCGACCCGCGACAGGTCGAACGCCGCTGCGTCGCCGAGTTCGACGCGCGCACCCGGCCAGAGCGCGAGGTTGTGGGTCGCGACGGCCGCGGTCACCTCGTCGCGGTCGACCGCGGTGACCTCGAGGTCGAGCGCGGCCATCGCCATCGCGTCCCCGCCGATGCCGCACCCGAGGTCCGCGATGCGCGTCAGCCCGGCCGCTGCGAAGCGCCCGGCGTGCTGCGCGGCGACCTGCAGCCGGGTGGCCTGTTCGAGACCGGCCTCGGTGAAGAGCATGCGGGCGGCGAAGTCCCCGAACTTCCCGCGGGCCTTCTGCCGGAGCCTGGCCTGCGTCAGCACCGCCGCAACGAGCCCGGGATCGTGTCCCTCGGACCGCAGTCGGGAGACGACGCGGACGATCTCACCACCGTCGGACACGGCCGGGGTACGGTCGAGCAGGGCCATCCCCTCGGGGGTCAGCAACTGGGCGAGATCGGCGGCTTCCACCCGACGATCCTCCCAGGTCGCCGAGAGCCCGGTCGGACGTTGGCACTCGGATTGACCGAGTGCCAACGACGCCCTAGAGTTGGGGCAGTTGGCACTCTCCTGTGCGTAGTGCCAACCCGGTTTTCATCTGTACCGAGTCTGTACCGAGAAAGAAGAGGTCACCGTGGCCGTCAGCATCAAGCCGCTCGAGGATCGCATCGTCATCCGCCAGGTCGAGGCGGAGCAGACCACTGCTTCCGGTCTGGTCATCCCGGACACCGCGAAGGAGAAGCCCCAGGAGGGCGAGGTCGTCGCCGTCGGACCGGGTCGTATCGACGACAACGGCAACCGCGTCCCGCTCGACGTCGCCGTGGGTGACAAGGTCATCTACTCGAAGTACGGCGGCACCGAGGTCAAGTACTCGGGCGAGGACCTCCTCGTCCTCTCGGCCCGCGACGTCCTCGCGGTCATCGAGCACTGAGACTCGTTCTCTGCTGCGAACGCCCCGTTCGGCTCCGGCCGGCGGGGCGTTCGTGCGTCCGGTGCGTGGTTGCGTTTCGGCGGCCTGGGCCCACGTCGCCGGTTCCGACGCGACGCGCCAGCGGCGTGGCGGCCGTGCCGATGGGGAGAGGCGCGGTGTCCGTCCGCAGCGTCGGTGCCGGTTCCTAGGATGGTTCCGTGAGTGAACCGACCCCGGCGCGCCCGGTCCGCAGCGAGGCATCCGTCGGCGTCGTGCAGGCGATCATCGCGTACGGCCTCTGGGGTCTCATGCCCCTGCTCTTCGCCGCGATGGCACCGGCCGGCGCGTTCGAGATCGTCGCCTGGCGGGTCGTCTTCGGCCTGGTCTTCTGCGCCGTGGCGATCGCCGTGACCCGGTCGTGGCTCCGGACCCGCTCCCTGATGGCCCAGCGTCGGGTGATGCTCGTGATGGGCCTCGCGGCCGTGCTCATCCTGGTGAACTGGACCGTGTACGTGGCGGCGACGACCACCGGCCACACGGTCGAGGCCGCGCTCGGCTACTTCATCAACCCGCTCGTCACGATCGCGCTCGGCGTGGTCGTGCTCCGCGAACGCCTCCGTCCGCTGCAGTGGACGGCCGTCGGCATCAGCGTCGTGGCGGTCGTCGTCATCGCGGTGGGCTACGGACGGATGCCGTGGATCTCGCTCGCGCTGGCGTTCTCGTTCGGGCTCTACGGGCTCGTCAAGAAGCGCGTCGGCGGCACGGTGGACGCGCTCTCCGGGCTGACGATCGAGACCGTGTGGCTGCTGCCGATCGCGGTCGTCGCACTCGTGGTGCTCGGGGTGACGGGCCTCGGCGGCGGGGTGACGTTCACGAGCGAGGGCTGGGAGCACGTCCTCGTGACGGTGTTGACCGGGCCGGCGACGGCCGTGCCGCTCCTGCTGTTCGCGTCGTCCGCCCGTCGGGTGAGCCTGTCGACGCTGGGGCTGACGCAGTACCTCGCGCCGATCATGCAGCTGCTCGTCGGTGTCGTCGTGCAGCACGAGCCGATGTCCGGCGCCCGCTGGTTCGGCTTCGGGATCGTCTGGCTGGCCCTGGTCATCCTGACGGTCGACTCGTTCGCCGCCGCGCGGGCGGCCCGCCGCCGGACGCTCGCACCCGCGGTGGCCGGCACGGCCTGACGGCCCCGCACCGCGCCTCCAGGCCGTGGACCGTGACCCGAGTCTCGGCGTGAGCGACACGTCTCACGCTTCGAAGCCCGAGAAACGTCGCCGGGCCCGAGTCTCGGCTTCGTGAAGCCGAGACTCGGGCCCAGTGTGGGACGGGTGGTGCGTGTTACTTCTTGACTGAGCCCTGGATCGCGCTCTGGTAGACGGGCTTGTTGTCGCCGTCGAACTTGTAGATGCCGATGTAGGCGCTCGACGGGTCGTTGTTGTCGTCGAACGGACCGATGCCCGACGGACCCGTGTAGTGGATGTCCTCACCCTTGTCGAGCAGGGCGACGCAGTCCTTGAACGTCGAGCACTCGGTGCCACCGTCGGCTCCGGACACCGCGGCCATGTTGGCCTGGATGGTTCCGGAGTCCGTGCCCTTGCCCTTCACCGCGGCGAGGGCGGCCAGGACGGTGGCGTCGTAGGACTCCGCCGCGTACGAGTAGTCGGCGAGGTCCTTGCCCGAGGACTTCTTGTAGTACGCCGCGAGCTGCGCCTTGAACTCGTCCTTCGGCGAAGCACCGGGGATCGTGCCCTGTGCGCCGGTCAGCGTGCCCTTGTCGAAGTCCTTCGAGTAGTCCGCCGTGTTGCCGTCGGACATGTAGATCTTCGACATGTCGGCGGCCTGGGACTTCAGCTCGGGGATGATCGACTTCGTCTCGTCGAACGCCAGGATGACGATCGCGTCGGGCTTGGTCGCGAGTGCCGCGGTGACCTCGGAGGAGAACGTCGTCTGGCCGGGCGGGAACTCCTGGCCCTTGCCCTTGCCGCCGTAGACGACCGATCCGCCGGAGTCCTCGATGGCCTTCTGGACGGTGTTGCGGAGGCCGGTGCCGTACGTGTCGTTGAAGACGAGGAACGCGACCTTGGCGTTGCCGTCACCCGTGACGAGCTGGCCGAGCGCCGAACCCTGCACCGAGTCCGGCGGAGCGGTCCGGTAGTAGTACGACGAGTAGCCCGACAGGTCGGACGCGGTGTTGGCCGGGGAGATCTCCACGATGCAGTTGCTCGTGAGCTGGTCGATGACGTTCAGCGTGACGCTGGAGGACTCGGCGCCGATCGCCACCGGGACCTTCGCGTTCACGAGCTTCGTCGCGGCCGAGCTCGACACGGTCATGTCGTTGCTGTCACCGGAGTCGGTGGCGGGGTCGATCGTGACGTCCTTGTCGAGCACACCGCCGGCGGCGTTGATGTCCTGCACGGCGAGCCCGACGCCGGACTCCGCGGGCGGGTTGAGGTACGCCAGCGAACCGGTGAGCGGGAGGATCGTGCCGATCTTCAGGGCGTCGGTGCCGGGGGTGTCGGGGGCCTTGCAGCTCGCGGCGGGGTCCTTCTTCGCGCCGCTGGACGCGGAGTTGGACGGGGACGCGCTGCCGCTGGTGGAACAGGCGGCGAGCAGGAGCGCCGCCGCTCCCGCCACTGCCAGTGCCGTGGTGGCACGGGTGGTTCTGATCATCCGTGGAGCCCTTTCTCTGCGCGGAACCTCAGGTCCCGCTGGGGATGTGAGAGAACGTAGGGTCACGGTGTTTCAGCCGCGTGACGGGGCGGTACGCAAAGTGTTTCGTTACCCAGCCGTGACGCGGAGTGTGCGGCGCTTCGGCCCCGGCAGCCGTGGCGGCGAGACGCCCCTCGGCGCGCGAGACACCGCCCGATCCCTGAGACTCCGCGGGATTTGGCGGCGTCTCGGTGGGGGCGCGGTGTCTCGGTCGAGCGCCGGTGTCTCGCTCCAGCGGAACACCGCATCATCCCCGAGGCGCGGGCAGGCGACGGGGCGCAGCGCGGAGGACCGGGAGCCCAGCGGCGATGAGGACGGTGGCGAGCTTCGCGGGATCGACCGCTTCGGACATCGTCCACCGAGCGACTCCGTGGACCGAAGCGTGCCGGCGGAGTGCATCCTCGCGGAGCTTCTCGCGCCAGAGCGTCTCCGCGTCGTCGTACTGCACACGCCCGTCGAACTCGCCGACGATCCCGTGCTCCGGCCACCAGAAGTCGACCCGGTACTGCCCGTTCGGAGTGTCGAACTCGTGTTGCAGGACCGGGGTCGGCAACCGGAGCTCCCGGACCTGGACCCGACTCGCCGACTCGCCAGGGGACTCGGCGAGCGGGTCGGCGAACCGGACGGCGTCGATCGCCCGGCTGCTGCCACGGAGGCCACGCAGCGGTGCGAGCGCGTCGAGCAGCTGCGGCTTCGTCAGCCGGCCGAGGCGCAGCACGTGGTCGAGCACGATGACCGCGTGCACGAACGAGACCGATCGGATCACGTCCACGACCGTGCGGAGCAGCGACGTGACCGTGATTCCGTCCAATCGCACGACGTCGTCCCGCCGGAGGGTACCGACGTGCCGCACGACGCCCGGCCCGCAGTGCGTCTTCTGCCGCCGGACGTCGATGAGGTGCAGCCGGCCGTCATCGCGGTCGAAGTCGGGCAGGCCCCAGAGTGCCGCGGCCGACCGGTGGGACACGACGCCGTCGACGTCGATCCCGACGGCGTCCGTGCGGGCACGAACGACCAGGCGTCGGCGCTCGACCGGGGTCAGCGCGAGCCAGTCCGATCGCTCGACGGCACTGCCGGGGAACAGGCGGACGGGGTCGCGCAGGGACCCTGCTGGTCGGACGAGCACGGCGCGGTCGATCGAGTGCATGCGCCGAGCGTTGCCGACCCGAGCGGCGGCGACGTGCGCCTCGGGGCGGACTGTGGAGAGCCTCCAGGCCGTCTGCGGTGTGGAGGACTGGCGAGACGTCGCGTCCCAGCCGAGACACCGCCGACGACGCGAGACACCGCGCGGTACGAGACGCCCCCGACCAAGTGAAACGCCGCCGGACCCACGAGACACCGCGGGATCCGGCGGTGTCTCGCGCGTCAGGCGGCGTCTCGACGCGAACGCGGCGTCTCGTCTCACTGAGACGAGACGCCGCGCGGCGCGACGGGCGGAACCCTAGCGGCTGTAGTTCGGCGCCTCGACGACCATCTGCACGTCGTGCGGGTGCGACTCCTTCAGCCCCGCCGGGGTGATCCGGACGAACTTGCCACGGGCCTTGAGCTCCGGGATCGTCCGACCGCCGACGTAGAACATGGACTGCCGCAGGCCGCCGACGAGCTGGTAGACGACGTTCGAGACCGAGCCGCGGTACGGCACCTGGCCCTCGATGCCCTCGGGGACGAGCTTGTCGTCCGAGGGGACGTCGGCCTGGAAGTACCGGTCCTTCGAGTACGAGGTCTTCTTCCCACGGGTCTGCAGTGCGCCGAGGGAGCCCATCCCGCGGTACGCCTTGAACTGCTTCCCGTTGACGAAGACCAGGTCGCCGGGGGACTCGTCCGTGCCGGCGAGGAGCGAGCCGAGCATCACGGTGTCGGCACCGGCGACGAGGGCCTTGGCGATGTCGCCCGAGTACTGCAGCCCGCCGTCGGCGATGACCGGCACGCCGGCCTCACGCGCGGCGAGGGAGGCCTCGTACACGGCGGTGACCTGCGGGACGCCCACACCGGCGACGACGCGGGTGGTGCAGATCGAGCCGGGGCCGACGCCGACCTTGACGGCGTCCACACCGGCGTCGATGAGCGCCTGGGCGCCCTCACGCGTGGCTGCCTGGCCACCGATGATGTCGACCGCGGCGAACGCCGGGTCGGCCTTGAGTCGCCGGACCATGTCGAGCACGCCGGCGCTGTGGCCGTTCGCGGTGTCGACCACGAGGACGTCCACACCGGCCTCGAGCAGGGCGGTCGCGCGCTGCCAGGCGTCACCGAAGAAGCCGATCGCAGCACCGACCCGCAGGCGGCCGGCGTCGTCCTTGGTGGCGTCCGGGTACTTCTCGCTCTTGTCGAAGTCCTTGACGGTGATGAGGCCGCGGAGCTTGCCGGCCTCGTCGACCAGCGGGAGCTTCTCGATCTTGTGCTCCGCGAAGATCGCGACGGCGTCGTCCGGGTCGATGCCGACCGGGGCCGTCACGAGCGGGGCCTTCGTCATGACGTCGCGCACGAGCGTGGTCTGCTGCTCGAACGGCGCCACGAAGCGCATGTCGCGGTTGGTGATGATGCCGACGAGGGTGCCGTCGCCCTCGACCACCGGCAGGCCGGAGACGCGGAACTGTCCGCAGAGCGCGTCGACCTCGGCCACGGTGGCGTCCGGTGTGGTGGTCACCGGGTTGGTGATCATGCCCGACTCGGAGCGCTTGACCTTGTCGACCGCTGCGGCCTGGTCGGCGATCGACATGTTGCGGTGCAGGATCCCGATGCCACCCTGGCGCGCCATGGCGATGGCCATGCGGGCTTCGGTGACGGTGTCCATCGCCGCGGAGAGCAGCGGGACGTTGACCGTGATGCGCTTGGTGAGCCGGGACGCGGTCGACGCCTCGCTCGGGATGACGTCGGTGTACCCCGGCAGGAGCATGACGTCGTCGTACGTGAGTCCGATGAATCCGAACGGATCCGGCTGGTCCATGGGTCCCCTTCGTGGGCGAGGTGAAGTGTCGAGACACCGGGAACGCTGCGGCGGGTTCCGGATAGACCATGGTAACGCGCACGCGCTCTTCCGCATTCCGTCGTGCGGGCACCTGTGGACAGCCTGGAGGCACGGTGCGGCCCCGGCGGTCCGGCCTCCGTGGTCCTTCCTCCACAACGTCACAGTTGCGGCACGAATCACACAGGGAACGTGATGGAAACACGGGTGTCACACAATCCCCATAGCGTCACTCGACATCCGAACGAGAGGCTCTTCCGTGGGATCCATCACTCCTCCGGGACCGGCGCAGCTGCGCCGGTTCCGCCTCCGCCCGGGGCGTGGGCGACCGGTCATCATGGCCGTGCTCCTCGCTGCGTTCCTGGCGACCTTCCTGATCGACTGGGCGGTGACGCTGC
Source organism: Curtobacterium sp. 314Chir4.1 (assembly GCF_900215175.1). Lineage (NCBI taxonomy): Bacteria > Bacillati > Actinomycetota > Actinomycetes > Micrococcales > Microbacteriaceae > Curtobacterium > Curtobacterium sp. 314Chir4.1. Next base: position 214,174 of record NZ_OCMI01000004.1, on the reverse strand, counting down.
CGGCGGTCGGCGCCACCTCGGCCCCGACCGCGAGCGCCTCGGCGAGCACCGCACCCGCCACCGGCCAACCGTGCACGGTCAGTCCGACGAACGGCTGCATCCAGGGCACGATCACCGACTCCGACCGGAAGTCGGTCGAGGGCGTCGCCGTCGACGTCACCGGGCCGGGCGGGTTCGCGCAGACCGCGACCACCTCGGACACCGGCCGGTGGTCCGTGAGCGTGACGACCGCGGGCAGCTACACCGTCGCCGTCGACCAGGACACGCTGCCGAAGGGCCAGTACCTGACGAACGCGGCGGACGCGAAGCGCACGGTCAGCGCGAGCCTGAACGCGAACGTCGGCCAGATCTTCCAGCTGTCCGACCAGCAGGGCGTCGTCACGAACGACGACGCCACGAGCGTCACGCCGCAGCGCGCCTGGCAGCAGTTCGCGTCCGGCATCCGGCTCGGGCTCCTCATCGCCCTGGCATCGGTGGGCCTCTCGCTCATCTACGGCACCACGGGGCTGTCGAGCTTCTCGCACGGTGAGCAGGTGACCCTCGGCGGGCTCCTCGCCTACCTGTTCGCGAACCAGCTCGGGTGGAACATCTGGCTCACCGGGATCGTCGTCACGCTGCTGTGCGCGGCGACCGGGTACCTGCAGGACGCCGGCATCTGGCGGCCGCTCCGGCGCAAGCGGATCAGCCTCACCCAGCTCATGATCGTGACGATCGGTCTCTCGATCGCCGCCCAGTACGCGTTCCAGTACTTCTTCGGCGCCTCGACGGTCCGGATCCAGCAGGGCAACCCGGAGACGATCCGGTTCGCCGGCGTCACGCTGACCGTGCAGTCCTACGTGGCGATGGCGATCGCGCTCGTCGTGCTCGTCGCCACCGGCCTGTTCCTGGCGAAGACCCGGTTCGGCCGTGCGACCCGGGCGGTGTCGGACAACCCGGCCCTGGCGAGTGCGTCGGGGATCGACGTCGACCGGGTCATCCGGTTCGTGTGGACGCTCGCCGCCGGCCTCGCGGGGCTGTCCGGCGTGATGCTCGGGCTCGTCCTCAACGGCGTGAACTGGCAGACCGGTCTCCAGCTGCTCCTGCTGATGTTCGCCTCGGTCACCCTCGGCGGTCTGGGCACCGCCTACGGTGCGCTCGTCGGGTCGATGATCATCGGCATCGTCGTCGAGCTGACCAACCTGGTGCTCCCCGGTGACTTCAAGTACGCCACCGCCCTCGTCATCCTCATCCTCATCCTGCTGTTCCGGCCGCAGGGCATCTTCGGCCGCGCCGAGCGGATCGGCTAAGGGAGCGCCGCCATGGACTACATCCTCAACCTGCTGTCCTCCCTCACCCAGGAGGCACTCGCCCCGACCACGGCCGCGTTCGCCCTTGCCGCGATCGGTCTCAACGTCCACTTCGGGCTCACCGGACTCGTGAACATGGGCCAGGCGGCGTTCCTGCTGCTCGGCGCGTACGGGTTCGCGATCTCCATCACGAACGGGTTGCCGTTCGTGATGGCGATCCTGGTGGCGCTGCTCGTGTCGATCGTGTTCGCGATCATCCTCGGCATCCCGACGCTGCGGCTCCGCGGCGACTACCTGGCGATCGTGACGATCTCCGGTGCCGAGATCATCCGGATGGTGGGACGCTCGAGCCTGCTCACCACGACGACCGGCGGCTCGAACGGCATCACCGGGTCGAGCTACCGCGACCCGTTCAACGCCCTCAGCCCGCTGCCCGACGGCACCACGACGATCCTCTGGTTCACGTACTCGAACAACGGCGTCAACGGCTGGTGGATCCGGATCGCGGCGTGGGGCCTCGTCGCCCTGTTCACCCTCGTGCTCTTCCTGCTCATGCGCAGCCCCTGGGGTCGCGTCGTGAAGGCCATCCGTGAGGACGAGGACGCCGTTCGCTCCCTCGGCAAGAACGTCTACTCGTACAAGATGCAGGCGCTCGTGTTCGGCGGCGCGCTCGGGGCGCTCGCCGGGATCATCTACGTCCTGCCGAGTTCGGTGCAGCCGGACGCGATGGGCCGCTCGATGACGTTCTTCATCTGGACGGCGCTCATCCTGGGCGGCGCTGCGACGGTGTTCGGTCCGGTGCTCGGCGCCGTGCTCTTCTTCGTCGTCCGGCTCTTCATCCGCACGGTGGCCGGCGACTTCATCCCCAACTCGATCATGAACGCCCAGCAGGCGGAGCAGTTCTCCTACGTGCTCGTCGGCGTCGCGCTCATGCTCCTCATCGTGTTCCGTCCACAGGGCCTCCTCGGCAACAAGAAGGAGCTGACGTTCAGTGTCTGAGACGTACGCCCACCCCAAGTCCGACCCGATCCTCACCGTCGACACCGTCACCCGGCACTTCGGCGGGATGACGGCGGTGGACGTCGACCACCTCGAGGTCCAGCGCGGGTCCATCACGGCCCTCATCGGTCCGAACGGCGCCGGCAAGACGACGTTCTTCAACCTGCTCACCGGGTTCGACAAGCCGAGCGCCGGCGCCGTCACCCGCTTCGACGGGGCCACCCTGCAGAAGACCAGCGCGACGCACATCGCGAACCGCGGCATGGTCCGCACGTTCCAGCTCACCAAGGCGCTCAGCCGGCTGACGGTGATGCAGAACATGCTGCTCGGCGCCCGCGACCAGCCGGGCGAGAACTTCTTCGCCGCCCTGGTCAAGCCGGTGTGGGCGAAGCGCGAACGGGAGATCACGGCGAAGGCCGAGGAACTCCTCGCCCGCTTCAAGCTCGACACGAAGGCGGACGACTACGCGGGATCCCTGAGCGGCGGGCAGCGCAAGCTCCTCGAGATGGCCCGGGCGCTCATGTCCGACCCGACGATGATCATGCTCGACGAGCCGATGGCCGGCGTGAACCCCGCGCTCACCCAGTCGCTGCTCGGCCACATCCAGTCCCTCCGCGACGACGGCATGACCGTCCTGTTCGTCGAGCACGACATGCACATGGTCCGGCACATCTCGGACTGGGTCGTCGTGATGGCCGAGGGGAAGGTCGTGGCGGAGGGACCAGCCGACACCGTGATGGACGACCGGGCCGTCATCGACGCGTACCTCGGGGCCCACCACGACACGGACCTGGGCGACGACTCGCTCCTCACCGAGGAGACCTACGAGGAGCTCGCCGAGGAAGTAGCGGAAGAAGACGAGCAGGAGGCGACCCGATGACCGACGCAAGCGACCCCACGAACGCGAGCAGTGCCTCCAGTCCGGATGCGACCCCGGCGACGGGAGCCGGCACGGCCACGCTGGAACGCGAGCCCGTGCTCAGCGCGAAGAACCTCGTCGCCGGCTACCTGCCGGGGGTGAACATCCTCAACGGCTGCGACCTCGACTGCTACCCGGGCGAGCTCATCGGCATCATCGGCCCGAACGGCGCCGGGAAGTCGACGCTCCTCAAGGCGCTGTTCGGCCTCGTGTCCATCCGCGAGGGTTCCGTCACGCTGCAGGGCGAGGACATCACGAACCTCAAGGCGAACAAGCTCGTGCAGGCCGGCGTCGGCTTCGTCCCGCAGACGAACAACGTCTTCCCCTCGCTGTCGATCGAGGAGAACCTGCAGATGGGGCTCTATCTCCGGCCCCGGAAGTTCGCCGAACGCCTCGAGGTCATCTACGACCTGTTCCCCGTCCTCGGTCGGCGCAAGGGCCAGCGTGCCGGATCGCTGTCCGGCGGCGAGCGGCAGTCCGTGGCGATGGCGCGGGCGCTGATGATGGACCCGAAGGTGCTGCTGCTCGACGAGCCCTCCGCCGGGTTGTCGCCGGTCCGCCAGGACGAGACGTTCATCCGTACACGCCGGATCAACAAGGCCGGTGTGTCGATCGTCATGGTGGAGCAGAACGCGCGACGCTGTCTGCAGATCTGCGATCGTGGGTACGTGCTCGACCAGGGGAAGAACGCGTACTCGGGCACCGGGAAGGAGCTCGCCGACGATCCGAAGGTCATCGAGCTGTACCTGGGGACGCTCGCCAAGGACGTCGACTCCGCTCGCTGAGCGGTCGGAGTCGGCCGCAGACGTCGACTTGCTCGCTGTGCGGGCGGGTCGACCGCAGACGTCGACCCTGCTCGCTGTGCGGGCGGGTCGACCGCGGGTGTCGCTGTGGGGGCGGCATCCGCACCGAGGAGGGTCGTGCGAAGTCGCTGATGCGCCGCACGGCCCTCCTCCCACGTGGCGACGGCGTCTCGCGGGACGCAGACGCCGCGAACGCGTCGAGACACCGGCCGGCGGCCGAGACACCGCCGGATCCTGCGGCGTCTCGCGGTGCGCGCGGCGTCTCACGACGAGCGCGGTGTCGCCCACACCCGGCCTGGAGGCACGGCTCGCCCCCGCCTCGTCGGTATCGTTCCGCACGTGCGTACCCCCGGCCCCCTCGTGCTCGACGCCCTCGTCTGGCTCGTGTTCGCCGCGCTCTTCATCGGGGCGGCCCTGCTCGTGAAGGTGGCGGCGGCGCTCCTCGGGGTCCTGATCGTGCTGGCGCTCCTGCTCGGACTCGTCCTGCGCGCCCTCCGCAAGCGCCGGGCCCGCCCGCGCCCGCCTCGCTGACCCGCACGGTGCGAGGCCGGCGTGCACGGGACGCGTCCCGGGAGCGCACGGTGCGAGGTCCCGCGCTCCGTGCGACCCGCGGGACCTCGCACACTGCGCGACACCTCGCACCGTGCCGAGACCTCGCACGGTGCGACTCCGCCCGACCTCGCACGGTGCGACCCCGTCCGACCTCGCACGGTGCGACCCCGTCCGACCTCGCACGGTGCGACCCCGCCCGCCCGCGCCCACCCGGGTCACGCGCACGACACGACCGCTAGGCTTGCCGGGTGAGTGAAGTCGAGATCGGTGCAGGCAAGCGCGGACGTCGGGCGTACGCGTTCGACGACATCGCGGTGGTCCCCTCGCGACGGACGCGTGACCCGCGCGACGTGAACGTGCAGTGGTCGATCGACGCGTTCACGTTCGAGTCGCCGATCCTCTCGGCCCCGATGGACTCCGTCGCCTCGCCGGCCACGGTCATCCAGATGGGCAAGCTCGGCATGCTCGGCGTGCTCGACCTCGAGGGGCTCTGGACCCGCTACGAGGACCCGACGCCCTACTTCGACGAGATCAAGGCGCTCACCGACGGCAACGTCACGAAGCGCATGCAGGAGATCTACTCCGAGCCGGTCAAGGCCGAGCTGATCACCGCGCGTCTCGCCGAGATCCGCGCCGCGGGCGTCCCGGTCGCCGGCTCCCTCAGCCCGCAGCGCACGCAGGAGTTCTCGCAGACCGTCGTCGACGCCGGTGTCGACCTGTTCGTGATCCGCGGCACCACGGTCTCGGCCGAGCACGTCTCGCAGAACACCGAGCCCCTCAACCTCAAGAAGTTCATCTACGAACTCGACGTCCCGGTGATCGTGGGCGGTGCCTCGACCTACACGGCGGCACTGCACCTCATGCGCACCGGTGCCGCGGGTGTGCTCGTCGGCTTCGGCGGTGGCGCAGCCTCGACGACCCGTGCCGCGCTCGGCATCCACGCCCCGATGGCCACGGCCGTCGCGGACATCGCCGGCGCTCGCCGCGACTACATGGACGAGTCCGGCGGCCGGTACGTGCACGTCATCGCCGACGGCGGTCTCGACACCGCTGGTGACGTGGTGAAGGCGATCGCGATGGGCGCCGACGCCGTGATGCTCGGTACCGCCCTGGCCCGCGCGACCGAGGCGCCGGGCGGCGGGTTCCACTGGGGTGCCGAGGCGCACCACCCGGAGCTGCCCCGTGGCCGCCGGGTCGAGGTGGGCACGATCGCCCCGCTCGAGAACGTCCTGAACGGCCCGACCCCGACGTGGGACGGCCGCGCGAACATCATCGGTGCGCTGCGCCGGTCGATGGCGACGACCGGATACTCCGACGTCAAGGAGTTCCAGCGAGTAGAAGTGGTCGTGGCGCCGTACCACCAGCAGTGACGGTGGCACCCGCACTCCAGCGCGGGTGACGCCACGGCGCCGAGCGTGACACCGCGACACGGAGGCGACGATGGCGAAGTCCAGCAGCAGCGCAATGAGGCCCGCCCGGGCCGAGAACGCGGCCCCGGGGGTCGGGTTCGACCCGTCGGCGAAGCTCGGCCCCGACGAGCGCGCGGCCGCGATCGAGGCGATGAAGACCCGCGAGCTCGACGTCCTGGTCGTCGGCGGCGGGATCGTCGGTGCTGGGAGTGCGCTCGATGCCGTGACCCGTGGTCTGAACGTCGGCATCGTCGAGGCCCGTGACTGGGGTTCGGGGACGTCGAGCCGCTCGTCGAAGCTCGTCCACGGCGGCATCCGGTACCTCGAGCAGCTCAACTTCGCCCTCGTCCGCGAGGCGTTGATCGAGCGCGGACTCCTCCTGCAGCGGATCGCCCCGCACCTGGTCAAGCCCGTCCGGTTCCTCTACCCGCTCAACCACCGCGTGTGGGAGCGGTTCTACATCGGCATCGGCATGGCGATGTACGACGTGTTCAGCTGGTCCGGCGGCCGCCCTCCCGGCGTCCCGCACCACCGGCACCTCAGCCGTGGGCAGGTCCTCAAGAACATGCCCGGCCTGAAGAAGGACGCCTTCGTCGGCGGCATGACCTACTACGACGCCCAGGTCGACGACGCCCGCTACGTCGCGTCGCTGGTGCGCACGGCGGCGTCGTACGGTGCACACGCCGCCAGCCGCATCCGCATCGAGGGCTTCATCAAGGTCGGGGAACGCGTGGTCGGGGCCGAGGCGCACGACATCCAGACCGGTGAGAAGTTCGAGATCCGCGCGAAGCAGGTCGTCAACGCGACGGGCGTCTGGACCGACGACACCCAGGCGATGATCGGGACCCGCGGCCAGTTCAAGGTGCGGGCGTCGAAGGGCGTGCACCTCGTCATCCCGCGGGACCGCTTCCAGTCGAACACGGGCATGATCCTCCGCACCGAGAAGAGCGTGCTGTTCGTGATCCCGTGGGGACGGCACTGGCTCGTCGGGACGACGGACACCGACTGGTACCTCGACAAGGCACACCCGGCGGCGACCGCGGCGGACATCGACTACATCCTCGAGCACGTGAACAAGGTCCTCGCGGTCCCGCTCACGCGCGAGGACGTCGAGGGCGTCTACGCGGGACTCCGGCCGCTGCTCGCGGGTGAGTCCGACCAGACGTCGAAGCTCAGCCGGGAGCACGTCGTCGCCCACACGGTCCCCGGGCTCGTGGTCGTCGCCGGCGGCAAGTGGACGACGTACCGCGTGATGGGCAAGGACGCCATCGACGAAGCGGTCGCGGCGATGGACGGGAAGATCCCGGGATCGACGACCGAGGACATCCCGCTCCTCGGAGCCGAGGGGTACCCGGCCGCCTGGAACCGCCGCGGCCGCACCGCCCGGTCGTTCGGGGTGCACAAGGTCCGCATCGAGCACCTGCTGAACCGGTACGGCACGCTCGCGACCGAGGTCCTCCGGCTCGTGAAGGACGACCCGTCGCTCGCCGAGCCGCTCCCCGGAGCCGACGACTACATCGGCGCCGAGGTGGTCTACGCGGCCTCGCACGAGGGTGCGCTGCACCTGGAGGACGTCCTCGCCCGCCGGACCCGCATCTCGATCGAGGCGTGGGACCGCGGTGAGTCCGCCGCCCCGGTCGCCGCGAAGCTCATGGCGGACGTGCTCGGCTGGGACCAGGAGACCACCGAGAACGAGGTGTCGAACTACCTGAAGCGCGTCGCCGCCGAGCGGGAGTCGCAGCTGCAGCCCGACGACGAGTCGGCGGACCGCGTCCGTCTCGAGGCGCCGGACATCGCGTTCGGCTTCGACGAGGACGACGTGGTCGTCGGCGGTGGCCGCTCGAGCGGCGCGGAGGGCGCGAAGGCGTCCGACGAAGCGGTGGTCGGCGAGAAGACGACGGAACCCGAGTAGACCCGGCCCCACTCCGACGCGGCCCACGTCGCGAACGCGGGTCGCGCCTCCAGTCGGTCTCCAGCCTGGAGGCGCGACCCGCCCCCGTCAGGCGACCAGCGTCGCCGACGTGGCGTGGCGCGCACGGCGACGCTCACCCACCACGAGGACGACCGGGATCGCGACGAGCGCGATCACGCTGGTGCCGTACAGGACACCGGCCCAGATGGTGTGGTCCCCCCCGCCGATGCCGTACCCGTCGGCGACGTCCATGCCGAGCTGGAAGCCCGCGGCGAAGGCCGGGACCGCGCCGGCGGCCAGGATGCCGAGGAACCAGGCGGCGACGAAGTGTGCTTCGACGCGCCGCCACAGCGTCACGACGGCGACCACGACCGCGAGGACGACGCCGATCGACGCGATGACGACGACGCCCACCACGTCGGAGCGCACGTCGAACCCCTGCCCGTCGAGGTGCGCGGAGATCGTCGCGAGCGGCGTCCCCGGCACGGCTGCGAGCGGATCGAGCACGAGTTCCTGCACCGCGAGCAGTGCTGCGTAGACGACGACCGCCAGGACCCCGACCCCGGTGACGACGATGCGTGTTCTCCCCATGCGCGGACCCTAGCGGAACCGTCCGGAACACTGCCATGATCTGTACCGTCCAGTCGGTACCGTTCACCCGGCGCCGTCCGCGCCCAGCGCAGGAGCAGCATGACCACCACCACCGCACCCGCCGTCACGGTCGACGTCGGCGCACTCGCTCCCGGCGACGTGGTCGCCGTCGCCCGGCACGGCGCCCACGTCGCGCTCGCACCCACCGCGCTCGCCGCGATGGCCGAGAGTCGTGCCGTGATCGAGGCCCTCGCGGACGACACCGTCCCGCACTACGGCGTCTCGACCGGCTTCGGCGCCCTCGCGACCAAGCAGATCCCGTTCGACCGTCGTGCGCAGCTGCAGGCCTCCCTCGTCCGCAGCCACGCGGCGTCGAGCGGCCCCGCCGTCGAGGACGAGGTGGTCCGTGCGCTCCTGCTCCTCCGACTGTCCACCCTCGCCACCGGTCGCACGGGCGTCCGTCCCGAGGTCGCCCAGACCTACGCCGACCTGCTCAACGCCGGGATCACCCCGGTGATCGGGGAGTACGGCAGTCTGGGCTGCTCCGGCGACCTCGCCCCGCTGGCGCACTGCGCGCTCGCCGCGATGGGGGAGGGCGACGTGCGGGTCCACGGTGTCCCGATGTCGGCGGCCGAGGCGCTCGCCGCGGCGGGCATCGAGCCGCTGGTCCTCCGCGAGAAGGAGGGCCTGGCGCTCATCAACGGCACCGACGGCATGCTCGGGATGCTCGTCCTGGCGCTCGACGACCTCGGCGCACTGCTCAGCACGGCAGACCTCGCGGCGGCGATGAGCGTCGAGGGCCTGGCCGGCACGGACACCGTCTTCGCCGCCGACCTGCAGGCGCTCCGCCCGCACCCGGGCCAGGCCCGCTCGGCCGCGAACATGCGTGCCGCGCTGGACGGTTCGCCGGTGATCGCCGCGCACCGCTCCACGGGGTTCACCCGGGTCCAGGACGCCTACTCGCTGCGCTGCGCCCCACAGGTGCACGGTGCCGCGCGGGACACCGTCGACCACGCGGCACTCGTCGCGTCCCGCGAGCTGGCGTCCGCGGTCGACAACCCCGTGGTCACGCTCGACGGCCGGGTCGAGTCGAACGGGAACTTCCACGGCGCGCCGATCGGCTACGTGCTCGACTTCCTCGCGATCGCCGTGGCGGACGTCGCGAGCATGTCCGAACGCCGGACCGACCGGTTCCTCGACGCGACCCGGAGCGGTGGGCTCCCGCCCTTCCTGGCGAACGACCCCGGTGTCGACTCCGGGCACATGATCGCGCAGTACACGCAGGCCGGGATCGTCTCCGAGCTGAAGCGCCTGGCCGTGCCCGCGTCGGTGGACTCGATCCCGACCTCGGCGATGCAGGAGGACCACGTGTCGATGGGCTGGGGTGCCGCACGCAAGCTCCGCCGGGCGGTCGACGGGCTCACCCGCGTGCTCGCGATCGAGGTCCTGACGGCGGCGCGCGCGGCCGACATGCGCGGCGCCGGGACGGCTGCGCTCACCGGTGCGGTGCGCGCCGTGCTCCGGCAGCGGGTCGCGGGGCCGGGCGACGACCGCTGGCTCGCCCCCGAGATCGCGGCGGCCGTCGAGCTCGTCGCGGACCGGTCGCTGCTCGCGGCGGCACGAGGTGCCGGAACCGACCTCGCCTGACGGAATGGCCGGACGTCCGCGGTGGTTATCATCGGGGTACTCGAAAAGGGAGCCATCATGGTCGACGTCCATCGCGTCAAACTCCCCGGAGTCGGCGTGCTGCACAGCTTCTACACCGACGACGGTGGCAAGTGCGGTGTCATCACGCACCGGTCGGGTCACTCCGACCTCATCTCCTTCGCGGACGTCTCGGACGGCGCGGACAAGTCGGAGAAGGTGTCGCTGCGCCTCAGTGAGGACGAAGCACACACGCTCGCCGAACTGCTCGGCGGCACCCGGATCACCGAGGGCCTCGACAAGCTCGACGAGATCCCGGGCCTCAGCATCGACTGGTTCTCGGTCGACTACGACGACGCGATCGCCGGCAAGCCCCTCGGTGACCTGCACGACTCCGGCTTCATCGGCCTGACCGTCGTGGCCGTCGTCCGCGGCGACAGCGCCAACCCGGCTCCGTCGCCGGACTTCGTCGTGTTCCCGGGCGACACCATCGTCGTCGCCGGGTCCCCGGAGAAGGTGGCGAAGGCGTTCTCGTTCTACCGCAGCGGAGAGCTTGCGGCCGCTGCGGCCGAGGCCCCGCCGAGGAGCTAGCCCGTGCACCTGGGTGGTGAGCTGCTGACCATCGGCGGCCTGTTCCTCATCGCCTACGTCCTCGGACGACTGGGCAAGACCATCGGCCTGCCCGCGATCCCGATCTACATGATCGTCGGGCTCATCGCGAGCCCGCACACGCCGTGGATCGGGCTGAGCGTCGAGTCGCACACGATCGAGCTGATCGCGACCTTCGGCCTCATCCTGCTGCTGTTCAACCTCGGGTTGGAGTTCGACCAGGAGGAGTTCTACGGCAACGCCGGGAAGCTCCTTGTCTCGGGTGGCACGTACGTCGCCATCAACATGGGCGTCGGCTTCGCGTTCGGGTTCTCGCTCGGCTGGGGCACGCGTGAGGCCCTGATCATCGCGGGCATGACGGCGACGTCGTCGAGCGCGATCGTGACGAAGCTCCTCATCGAGCTGCGGCGCCTGGCGAACGACGAGACGCCGATGATCCTCGGTGTCACGGTGATCGAGGACGTCTTCATCGCGATCTACCTCGCGATCGTCTCCGTGGTGCTCTCCGGCGACACGAACGTCTGGGCGGTGGTCGGCAAGCTCGCACTCGCGTTCGGGTTCCTGATCGTCATGTTCACCCTCGCCCGGTTCGCCGGCAAGTGGGTGTCGAAGCTCTTCGCGACGCGTGACGACGAGCTCTTCACCGTGCTGTTCTTCGGCCTCGCCGTCATGTTCGGCGGGATCGGTGACCTGCTCGGCGTGACCGACGCCATCGGCGCCTTCGTGATCGGTCTGCTCTGCGGTGCGACCCGCTACCGGGACCGCATCGAGCAGCTCGCACTCCCGATGCGCGACGTGTTCGCGGCGTTCTTCTTCGTGAACTTCGGCCTCGGGCTCGACCTGTCCACCTTCGGCGAGGTGCTCTGGCCCGTCCTCGGCGCCATCGGCATGACGGTCGTGCTCAACGCGGTCGCCGGTCAGCTCGTCGCCCGGATGAACGGCTTCAACGTCCAGCAGGGCATCAACACCGCCGTCATCCTGGTGAACCGTGGCGAGTTCGCGCTGATCCTCGCGACGCTGTCGGCTGCCGCCGGCCTGGAGGCACGGATCACCGCGTTCGCGGGCCTCTACGTCCTCGTCATGGCCATCCTCGGACCCCTCCTCGCCGTGAACTCGGACCGGATCGGCCGCCTCGTGGTGCGACCCGCCCGCCTCGCGCGGCTGCGCACGCGCCTCGGCGGGCGCCGGGCCGTCGCGGCTGCCGCCGCGGCCGAGGCGGCCGAGGCCGAGGCCGAGTCCGACGCCGCTGATGCCGCCGCACGCCGCGCGGAGCGCGACCGCCAGTTCGCGGAGGAGTTCGCCCTGGTGGAGGCGGCTGGCAGGGAAGAGCGAGAGAATGAGCCCTCGGAGGCGGCGTCCGAGCCCCTTCCGGCCGAGCGCCCCGAACGCCCGGTCCGCCAGCGCGATCCGGAGTACTGATACGAATGTGGGCCGTAGCCCGACGACCGAGGTGGATCGCGCTGCTGTTGCTGGCGCTCGTGCTGGCGGCGGTGTTCGCCGGGTTGGGCAAGTGGCAGCTCGAGCGGAGCATCGCGAACGGCAAGCCACTGCCGGCGACCACCGAGACGCGGAAGTCCCTCGACGCCGTGACCCGGCCGATGCAGCCCGCCACCGAGACGATGGCCGGACAGAAGGTCACCGTCACCGGCACGTTCGTCGCCGGCGACACGACCGTCCTGACCGGCCGCAGCGGAGGTGGGACGTACCAGACCGTGGGACACCTGGTCGATGCCGGGAGCGGGGCGAGCCTCCCGGTCGTCATCGGGTGGTCCGACCAGCGCTCGGCCGCCGTCGCCGGCGGTGACCGTCTGACGGACGGCGCGCGCCTGACGATCGAGGGCCGCTACTACCCGGCCGAGTCTCCAGACCAGGACACCTACGACAAGGGCGAGTACTCGGCGGTCGCGCCGGCCCGGTTCGTGAACACGTGGAAGAGCTTCGACGACGAGATGTACCTCGGGTACGTCGTCGCCGACGGCACCACCGCGAAGGCCGCAGACCTCGGCACCATCGCCGACCGTGCCCCGACGCGCGAGGTCCAGTTCGACTGGCTGAACCTCTTCTACGCCGTCGAGTGGGTCGTCTTCGCCGGGTTCGCCGTGTTCCTCTGGTACCGCTTCGTGAAGGACGCCTGGGAGCGCGAGGAAGAGGACCGCCGTGAGGCCGCTCTCAGCGTCGACGGGGCCCTCGCCGACCGACGGTAGGATGGCCGATATGGCTCTGACCGTCCGTACCCGTGACATCCCGAAGATCCCGGGCGCGGTGAAGTGGTACCGCGTCTCGGCGTACATCACGGGTGTGCTGCTGCTCGCCCTGGTGGTCGAGATGGTCATCAAGTACACGCCGCTGCACCTCGAGATGCAGCTCGGCGGCGGCGCGTTCTTCGTGCCGGAGGGCACGGCGGGCAAGGAACCAGGCACCTTCAACCTGTCGATCGGCATCCTCATCGCCCACGGCTGGCTGTACGTGCTCTACCTCTTCACCGACTTCCGTCTGTGGAGCATCATGCGCTGGAAGCCGATCCGCTTCCTGCTCATCGCCCTCGGGGGCATCATCCCGTTCATGTCGTTCGTGGTCGAGCACCGCATGCAGAAGATCGCCATGGACACCTACCACGAGCTGACCGCTGCCCAGCAGCGTGAGAAGGAGGCCGCTCGGTGAGCGAGACCGAACAGCGTCCCGTCCTCGTCGTCGACTTCGGAGCCCAGTACGCGCAGCTCATCGCGCGACGGGTCCGTGAGGCGAACGTCTACAGCGAGATCGTCCCGCACTCGATCACGGCGGACGAGGTCCGCGCGAAGGACCCGGCAGCCATCGTGCTGTCCGGAGGTCCGTCGTCCGTGTACGAAGCGGGCGCTCCGTCCCTCGACGGCGACATCCTCGACCTCGGCGTCCCCGTGCTGGGCATCTGCTACGGCTTCCAGGCCATGGCGACCGCGCTCGGCGGCGAGGTCGCGCAGACCGGGCAGCGTGAGTACGGCGCGACCGACGTCACCGTGACGGGCACCGACAGCGTGCTCCTCGGCGCGCAGCCGGAGTCGCAGGTGACCTGGATGTCGCACGGCGACTCCGTGGCGAAGGCCCCGGAGGGCTTCGAGGTCCTCGCGTCGAGCGCCTCGACCCCCGTCGCCGCGTTCGCCTCCGACGAGCGCAGGCTCTACGGCGTGCAGTGGCACCCCGAGGTCAAGCACTCCGTGTACGGCCAGGCCGTGCTCGAGAACTTCCTGCACCGCGCCGCGGGTCTGCCGGGTGACTGGAACTCCGCGAACGTCATCGAGGAGCAGGTCGCCCGGATCCAGGCGCAGGTGGGATCGAGCCGCGTGATCGCCGGGCTCTCCGGTGGTGTCGACTCCGCCGTCGCCGCAGCGATCGTGCACAAGGCCGTCGGTGACCAGCTCACGTGCGTCTTCGTCGACCACGGGCTTCTCCGCGCCGACGAGCGCAAGCAGGTGGAGGAGGACTACGTCGCCTCGACCGGTGTCCGCCTCGTCACGATCGACGCCGAGCAGCAGTTCCTCGACGCCCTCGCCGGCGTCAGCGACCCGGAGCAGAAGCGCAAGATCATCGGGCGCGAGTTCATCCGCACCTTCGAGGCAGCGGCCGAGGCCCTCGTGCTCGAAGCCCGCGGCGACGACGACGCGGCCGAGGTCAAGTTCCTCGTGCAGGGCACGCTCTACCCCGACGTGGTCGAGTCCGGCGGTGGTTCCGGCACGGCGAACATCAAGTCGCACCACAACGTCGGCGGCCTCCCGGACGACATGACGTTCGAACTCGTCGAGCCGCTCCGGACCCTGTTCAAGGACGAGGTCCGCGCGGTCGGTCGCGAGCTCGGGCTGCCCGAGGTCATCGTCGGCCGCCAGCCGTTCCCCGGCCCCGGACTCGGCATCCGCATCGTCGGCGAGGTCACGAAGGACCGCCTCGAGCTGCTCCGTGCTGCAGACAAGATCGCGCGCGAGGAGCTCACCGCGGCCGGCCTCGACCAGGAGATCTGGCAGTGCCCGGTCGTCCTGCTCGCGGACGTCCGCTCCGTGGGCGTCCAGGGCGACGGCCGCACCTACGGCCACCCGATCGTGCTCCGTCCGGTCTCCTCGGAGGACGCGATGACCGCCGACTGGACCCGCCTGCCGTACGACACCCTCGCGAAGATCTCGAACCGGATCACGAACGAGGTGCCCGACGTGAACCGGGTCGTGCTCGACGTCACGTCGAAGCCGCCGGGGACGATCGAGTGGGAGTAGTCCTCCCGCGTTGGAGGGGCCCGGCACGCACTGCGTGCCGGGCCCCTTCGCGTCGGGGCCTGACCTTCGCCGAGATCGCACTCCGTGACGGATCGCCGGCGTCGATGGCCGCCGAAGTGCGATCTCAGCGGCTCGAACGAGGCGAGGCCGGGAACGACGAAGGGCCCCGGCGTGTTCGCCGGGGCCCTCCTGGTCGGAGCTAGTTGCGCTGGCTGCTCGCGATGATGGCGAGGATGCGCAGGATCTCGAGGTACAGCCACACGAGGGTGACGATGAGGCCGAACGCCGCCGTCCACGCGTAGATCTTCGGGGCGCCGCGCTGGACGCCGGTCTTGATCTGGTCGAAGTCGAGCACGAGGGAGTACGCCGCCATGATCACGACGAAGACGCCGATGATGACGCCCCACGGGATGCCGAAGAGGAAGCTCGGTGCGCCCATGAGCCCGAACGCCGTCTTCGTGACGCCGGTCCACATCAGGACGAGGTTCACGAGTGAGAACGCCATGTACCCGACGATCGCGACGAGGAAGAACCGTGTGGCCCTGGGTGTCGCGCGGACCTTGCCGGAGAGGAACAGCAGCAGCGTGACGGCGAAGACCCCGAGGGTGCCGAAGACGGCCTGCGTGACGATGCCCTCGAACGCACTGTTGTAGTAGCCCGAGATGCCGCCGACGAACAGGCCCTCGAAGAAGGCGTAGGCCAGGACGAGTGCCGGCGACGGCTTCTTCTTGAAGGTGTTGACGAGCGCCAGGACGAACCCGACGACGGCGCCGACGATCCAGACGACCAGGGGCAGGTTCCACCCCGCGACGGCACCGACGATGAGCACACCGAACGCGAGCAGCGTCTTGACGATGGTGTCCTCGTACGACATGCGGTCCGTGTCGACCGTGCTGGCCGCCGGGCGGTCGTACATGTACTGCAGCTGCTCGGGCGTCATGCCGCCCTGCGCCTGCTGCGGGGTCTGTCCCCAGCCGGCCTGCTGCTGACCAGCGCCGCGCCCACCCCAGGTGTTGGGCCCCTGGTTGTTGAAGGCGGGGGACTGGTCGAAACCGGGCTTGAAGGCCATGGTGTCCTCTTCCTTGGAGATTCGAGTCCTCTCAGCCTAGGGGCGCTCGGTCGCGGAAGGCTGAGGATTCGCGGCGAGCGGAAGCGGTCCCGGAGGGCCCCGTCTCCCGCAGCATATGGGGATCTGCTGCGCGCGCGCCCCGAAGTCGTCGAGAACCAGCCGACCGCCGGACGGGGCGTGCCGGACCACGGTGATCCGCGCCTCCAGGCCGCACCGCCGGGTGGACCCACGTGACCAGCGCGACCGAGATGAGCATGAGGAGCAGCCAGGCCACGATCTTCGTGGGCGCGACCGGGTGCCAGGCCGCCGCCTGCGCGGGGTAGGACCACGCGCCGGCCCAGGTGGCGACGTTCTCGGCGAGCCAGATGAACAGGGCCACGAGCCCCATCGCGACGAGGACCGGCATCCGCAGCACCGTCCGGTGGACCCGCGCGTGCATGGTCGTGGTGCCGAACAGGAGCACCACGAGCGCGAGCAGCACGTACCGGGCGTCCCACACGAAGTGGTGGCCGAAGAAGTTCGCGTAGACCAGGGCCGCGACGACCGCGAGCACCCACTGTCTCGGGAACCGGTCGAACCGCAGGTCGAACAACCGGTACACGCGCACCATGTACGACCCGACCGCGCCGTACATGAAGCCGGAGAACAGCGGGACGCCGAGCACCACCAGGACGCCGGACTGCTCGTAGGTCCACGAGCCCACGTGGGTCTTGAACACCTCCATCACGGTGCCGACGACGTGGAAGAGCAGGACGACCCGGAGCTCCCGGACCGTCTCGAGCCCGAACACGAGCATCCCGAGCTGCAGCAGGACGGCGGCGACCGTGGTCACGTCGTTCCGGGACCCGACCGGGACGGTCAGGTGCACGACCGCCATGGTGGCGAGCAGCAGTGCTCCGAACGTGCACGCCCAGGCCTGCTTCGCGCCGAACACCAGGAACTCGGTCAGCGCGAGCCGGACGGGTCGGTGCGGCTGGTGTCCCGCGTCGAGCACCCGGCGTGCGGCGCGGTCGATGCGGTGCTCGACGGCGGTCGAGAGTGATCGGACGGTCATGGGCCGAGCGTCCGACCCGCGGCTGGGAACGGCGGCCTGTGCGGACCCGGATGTGCCGCCCGACACACGCCAGGCCGCGGACACCACCGCCCAGTAGGGTGCGGCCATGACCCTGGTGATCGCCCACCGTGGCGCGTCCGGCTACCGTCCCGAGCACTCGCGGAGCGCGTACGAGCTCGCGGTCGCGATGGGTGCCGACGCGATCGAGCCGGACCTCGTGCCGACGAAGGACGGCGTGCTGGTGCTCCGGCACGAGAACGAGGTCTCCGGCACGACCGACGTCGCGGACCACCCGGAGTTCCGGCACCTGCGGACGACCAAGACCGTCGACGGACAGACGCTGACCGGCTGGTTCACCGAGGACTTCACGTGGGCCGAACTGCAGACGCTCCGGACCCGGGAGCGCCTGCCCGCGCTGCGCCCGGGTTCGGCGGAGCACGACGGTGAGGAACCAGTCTTGCGCCTCGAGGATCTGCTCGGCATCCTGGACGCGGCACCGCGCCCGGTCGGGCTCGTCGCCGAGGTCAAGCACGCCGACTTCTTCCACCGCGCCGGGTTCCCGATGGACGAGCTGCTCGACGGCGTCCTCGGTGACGCCGGGTGGCGCGGGGACGAGCGGCTCACGGTCGAGTGCTTCGAGAAGGGCGTGCTCCGGGACCTCCGCTCGCGTGGGACGGGTGGTCGGCTCGTGTACCTCCAGGAGGCACGTGGCAGCGCCCCGGACGAGGTCGCGTCACACGGGTCGCTGGCTCCCACGTACGCCGCGGAGCGATCCGACGACGCGCTCGCCTCGCTCGCGACCGAGTTCCACGGGATCAGCCTCGCGGTCGCCACGGTGATGGCGGGCACGGACAGCGTGGCGCTCGACGACCCGACGCCGGTGCGGAGCGCGATCGTGGACCGTGCGCACGAGGCCGGGCTCGCCGTGTACACGTGGACGCTCCGCCCGGAGAACCGGTTCCTGCCGGCGCCGCTCCGGCGCGGGGGCGAGGTCGCGGCGTTCGGCGACTGGGAGCGGTGGTTCACGTCGGTCGTCCGGACCGGACTCGACGGCGTGTTCGCGGACCACACCGACCTGGCGGTCCTCGCCCGCTCGGCTGTCGGGGGTCGCGCCTAGACTGTCCCGGACATGACGATCGTGCTCGACCCCTTCGATTCGACGCCCGAGCCGGGCGCCGGTGCCCGCGCGTACGACGACCCGTTCACCGCGGGTCTGAACCCCCAGCAGAAGGAAGCCGTCGAGTACCGCGGCGAGTCCCTGCTGATCGTGGCCGGCGCCGGCTCCGGCAAGACGAGCGTGCTCACCCGGCGCATCGCGCTGCTGCTCGCCAACCGTGAAGCCTGGCCGTCGCAGATCCTGGCGATCACCTTCACGAACAAGGCGGCAGCCGAGATGCGCGAGCGCGTGCGGGCGCTGGTCGGGCAGGAGTCCGACGGCATGTGGATCTCCACGTTCCACTCGGCGTGCGTGCGGATCCTGCGGCGGGAAGCCGAGCGGTTCGGGTTCCCGCAGTCGTTCACGATCTACGACTCCGCCGACTCGAAGGCCCTGCTCAAGCGGATCATCAAGGAGCTCGAGGCGGACTCGCTCGGGCTGACCGTCGGGGCCGCGGCGTCGAAGATCTCGAAGCTCAAGAACGAGCTGCAGGACATCGACTCGTACGCCAGGAACATCAACGCGAACGACCCGCAGGAGGTCATGTTCACCGAGGTGTTCCGCCGGTACACGAACGAGCTGCGCCGTGCGAACGCCTTCGACTTCGACGACCTCATCGGGCAGACGGTGTTCCTGTTCCGGGCGTTCCCGGACGTCGCCGCGCTCTACCAGCGCCGGTTCCGGTTCATCCTGGTCGACGAGTACCAGGACACCAACCACGCGCAGTACTCCCTGATCCGCGAGCTCACCCGACCGGTCCCGGTCGAGCAGGTGGACAAGCTCGAGGACTCCGGTCAGCACGTCGCCCGCATGCGTGAGGCCGACGGGTCGATCGCTCCGGCGTCCCTGACGGTGGTCGGCGACTCCGACCAGTCGATCTACGCGTTCCGCGGGGCCGACATCCGCAACATCGTCGAGTTCGAGCGGGACTTCCCGAACTCGAAGGTGATCCTGCTCGAGCAGAACTACCGGTCGACGCAGAACATCCTCGACGCCGCGAACGCCGTGATCGCGAACAACTTCGACCGTCAGGCGAAGAACCTGTTCACCGACGTCGGTGCCGGCGACAAGATCGTCGGGTTCACCGGGTACACCGGCCACGACGAAGCGCAGTTCGTCGCCGACGAGATCCAGCGCCTGCACGAGGACGGCACGGACTACCGCGACATGGCGGTCTTCTACCGGACGAACTCGCAGACCCGTGCGCTCGAGGAGATCTTCATCCGCTCGGCGATCCCGTACCGGGTCCTCGGCGGCACGAAGTTCTACGAGCGTGCCGAGATCAAGGACGCCATGGCGTACCTGATCACCGTCGCCAACCCGGCCGACCCGATGGCGCTCCGCCGGATCCTCAACGTGCCGAAGCGCGGCATCGGCGCCGTCACCGAGACGACCCTGCAGCGCTACGCGGACGAGCACGAGACCACGATGCGGGACGCCCTGCGCCACGCCGACGAGCTCGGGTTCGGGCCGAAGGTGCGGAGCGCCATCACCGCGTTCGCCGCGCTGCTCGACGACGTCTCGTCGCGTGCGCAGACCCAGCCGGTCGTCGACACCCTCACGCAGCTGCTCGACGGGTCCGGCCTGCTCGAGAACCTCCGGAAGTCGCCGGACGCGCAGGACGCCGCTCGCGCCGACAACATCGACGAGCTCGTCGCCGTGACGCGGGAGTTCCAGAAGAACAACCCCGAGGGCACGCTGTCCGACTTCCTGACCGAGGTCTCGCTCGTCGCCGCGGCGGACGAGCTCGACGACTCCTCGGGCACGGTGTCCCTCATGACGCTGCACACGGCGAAGGGACTCGAGTACGACGCGGTGTTCCTCACCGGCGTCGAGGAAGACCTGCTGCCGCACCGGATGTCGGCGAACGAGCCCGGTGGTCCGTCCGAGGAACGCCGGCTCTTCTACGTTGGCATCACCCGCGCCAAGAAGTCGCTGTTCCTGTCGCTGGCAATGACCCGCGCGCAGTTCGGCGACGTCAACGTGGCGATGCCGTCCCGCTTCCTGCAGGAGATCCCCGAGGGGCTCATCGAGTGGAAGCAGTCGCCGGGCATGGCGAACAGCCGGGGCGGCACGCAGCCGCGAGCGCTCAACGCCAAGCGCGAGGGCGGCTTCGGTGGTGGCGGCGGAGGCGGCTACCGCGGTGGTGGCGGTTGGGGTGGCGGCTCGTACGACCGGGCGGCCGCTGCGGCGAAGACCCGGCCGAAGACCGAGTGGGCGAACCGGGTGTCCGGGCAGGTCCGCGACAACGGCGACATGGAGCTGGTGGCGGGCGACCGCATCACGCACGTCGACTTCGGCGAGGGCACGGTCTCGGCGGTGACCGGACAGGGCGCGAAGCGAATCGCGGAGATCGCGTTCGACACCGCGGGCCGCAAGAAGCTCCTCATCAAGATCGCCCCGATCGACAAGCTCTAGCCGGTCGGCTGAGCGTCCGTTCATCCCGCGGGTTCCCCGGCGGGGTGCGTTCGGTGTGCCCCGAGCAACCTCGCGCCACGCCCGGGACCTGGGAGATCACCCTCGTTCGGGTGACAGCGAAACGCAGGTGAGGTTAGCCTTACCTAACGTGACTGACCTCATCGTGACAGCCCGTACCGAAACCCTGTCCACCGCCAACGCCGACCGCTACCGGTCGACCGTCACGGCCACGGTCGACCGACTCGCCCGCCGTCTGGCGGCCGTCGATCGCCCGACGACGGACACGATCGCCCAGGAGCTCCGTGCCCGGGTGACCGGCATCGACCTCGACGCCGAACCCATCGGGACCGACCGGGCGCTCGCGGAACTCGACGACCTGTTCGTCCGGGAGGCCGTCTGGTTCCACGACCCCGGGTACCTCGCGCACCTCAACTGCCCGGTGGCGCTGCCGGCCGTCGCGGCCGAGGCCGTGCTCGCCGCCGTGAACCCCTCGGTCGACACCTGGGACCAGTCGCGGATCGGCACCGAGATGGAGCGGCACGTGGTCGAGTGGCTCGCGCGCCGCGTCGGGTTCGCCGCCGGGGACGGGATCTTCACCTCCGGGGGATCGCAGTCCAACCTGCAGGCCCTCCTGCTGGCACGGGAGGCCGCGGCCGCCGCGGGCGCGATCCCGCGTCCCACCGTGTTCGCGACCGCGGAGACCCACTTCAGCATCGCCAAGTCGGCCCGGCTGCTCGGCCTCGACACGGTCGTGGACGTCCCGACCGACGCCACCGGCCGGATGCGCCCGGCCGCCCTCGCCGAGGCCGTCGTCGCCGCCCGCGCTGCCGGACGCACCCCGGTGGCCGTCGTCGCGACCGCCGGCACCACCGACCGCGGCGTGATCGACCCGCTCGAGGCGATCGCCGACGTGTGCGACCTCGAGGGCGTCTGGCTGCACGTCGACGCCGCGTACGGCTGCGGCCTGCTCGTGTCCCCGACCCGCCGGCACCTGCTCGACGGGATCGAACGCGCACGGAGTGTGACCGCCGACCTGCACAAGTCGTTCTTCCAGCCGGTGTCGTCCAGTGCCCTGCTCGTGGGTGACCCCGCTGACCTCCGCCGCACGGCCTGGTACGCGGACTACCTCAACCCGGAGGACGCCGCCGAGCCGAACCAGGTCGACAAGTCCCTGCAGACCACGCGGCGGTTCGACGCCCTCAAGCTCTGGGCGACGCTCCGCGCATCCGGTGCCGACGCCATCGGCCGGTCGTTCGACGCCGTGATCGACCTCGCCGCAGCGACGCACGCACTCGTCGAGGAGCACCCCGACCTCGTGCTCGTCGCGCCGACCCAGCTGAGCACGGTGCTGTTCCGCTGGCAGCCCGCCGGTGTGACCGACGACGAGGCGGACGCCCTGGTCGCCCCGATCCGTGCCGCCCTGCTCGCCGAGGGCCGGGTCCTCATCGCGAAGACCGTGATCGACGGCCGACCGTGCAACAAGCTCACGCTGCTCAACCCCGAGACGACGATCGACCAGCTGCGCGCGTCCCTCGACCACGTCGTCGCGACCGCGGCGCGGGTCCGCGCCACCACCACCGCCCCGGAAGGAGCAACGCGATGACGCACCACACGACCGACCAGCGCACCCACGACGACCGCACCTCCGACACCGTCCACGACCTCGTCGGCATCGGCATCGGCCCGTTCAACCTCGGGCTCGCCTGCCTGACCGACCCCGTCGACGACCTCGACGCGGTGTTCCTCGACGCCGCCGACGGCTTCGCCTGGCACCACGGCATGATGCTCGACGACGCCACGATCCAGGTGCCGTTCCTGGCGGACCTCGTGACGATGGCCGACCCGACGTCGCCGTTCTCGTTCCTGGCGTGGCTCAAGGAGACGGGGCGCCTGTACCCGTTCTACATCCGCGAGGACTTCCACCCCCTGCGCAGCGAGTACGACGCCTACTGCCGCTGGGCCGCCGACCGGCTGGACACGCTGCGCTGGGGCCGCTGGGTCACGGCCGTCGAGCACGACGTGACGACGGACCTGTTCACGGTGCACGCCCAGACCGATCAGGGTCCCGAGACGTACCGCGCTCGTCACGTCGTCGTCGGCATCGGCACCGAGCCGGTCGTGCCGGAGCCCCTCCGCGGCATCGGCGGCCCCGCGATCCACTCCGCGCAGTACGTGCCGAACCGGGAGGGGCTGCGGACGGCGGGGAGCATCGCGGTGATCGGCAGCGGGCAGTCCGCCGCCGAGGTCTACCGCGACCTGCTCGAGGACGTCCGGCAGCACGACTACCGCCTCGACTGGATCACCCGGTCGCCGCGGTTCTTCCCGATGGAGGACACGAAGCTCACGCTGGAGATGACGAGTCCCGAGTACACGGACCACTTCCACGCGCTGCCGGAGGGCGTCCGTGACCGTCTGGGGCGCGAGCAGCGCGGCCTGTACAAGGGGATCAGCGCCGACCTGGTGGACGAGCTGTACGACCAGCTCTACCGGATCAGCGCCCGCGGTGCGGTCCCGACGAGCCTCCGCACCGAGACGAGCGTCGTCGACGCCGCGTGGCTCGCCGACCGCGGTACGTACCGGCTGACCCTCCGGCACGAGCAACTCGGCGAGACGTACGAGCACGAGGTCGAGCGCCTCGTCCTCGCCACCGGGTACGCCCCGCGGCCGACGTCGTTCCTCGACCCGGTCGAGCACCTGGTCGCGCGGGACGCACGGGGGCGGTTCGCGGTCGCCCGCGACCACCACGTCGACCGCCTCGGCGGCCGCATCTGGGTGCAGAACGCCGAAGAGCACACGCACGGGCTCACCGCACCGGACCTCGGGATGGGCGCGTGGCGGAACGCGTCGATCATCCGGTCCGTCACGGGTCGGTCGGTCTACGGCCTGGAGGAACGGATCGCCTTCCAGGAGTTCGGCCTGCCCGCCACCCGGCGGTCCACCCCGCGTCCCGTCACCGAGCGCGCGGAGGTGACGGCATGACCGTGGACGCGACCAGCGCGCCGGCGGCGCGCCGACCCGTGGGGGCCGCACCGGGCCTCCTGTCCGTCGAACCCGTGGACCCGGAGCGCGACGCCGCCGTCGTGCAGTCCTGGCTCGCCCACCCGGCGTCGTCGTGGTGGGGGATGGGGCACCTCGACGTCGAGGCGGTGCGCGCGTACCTCGCCGGCGTGCAGGCGGACCCGGCGCAGGCCGCGTGGCTCGGCCGCCGCGACGGCGTCCCGGTGTTCCTCGCCGAGACCTACGACCCGGCGCACGTCCTGCTCACCGACGTCTGGGCCGCCGAGCCGGGCGACGTCGGCATGCACCTGCTCGTCGCCCCGCCGCCCGCCGATGCCCGCGTGCCCGGACTGACCAGCGCGGTCATGCGGGCGGTGGTGGAGCACTGCCGTGACGCCCTCGGCGCGCGGCGGGTCGTCGTCGAGCCGGACGTCCGGAACACCGCGGTGCACGCGAAGAACGCCGAGGTCGGGTTCCGCGTGCTCCGCGAGGTCGACGTCGACGGCAAGCGCGCCCTGCTCTCGGTGCTCGGCACCGACCGGATCGGTGTGCCAGACGACGACGGGCCCGCTGCGCACCTGCGGCCCGAGCACCTCGAGCCGGCCGAGCGGCACCTCGTGGCGAAGTCCATCGCGGAGTTCACGCACGAGCGGCTCATCGCGCCCGTGCCGGACGAGGACGGCTGGCGACTGGACGCGGGGGAGTCCACCTACCGGTTCCGTGCCCGGCGGCACGCGCTCGAGCACTGGTCGGTCGATGAAGCATCGGTCGTGCGGACGATCGATGGTCGGCCCGTGCCCCTCAGCGCGCAGGAGCTCGTGCTCGAGCTCCGGGACGTGCTCGGGATCCCCGACGAGCTGCTCGGGACCTACCTGGAGGAGATCGCCTCGACCCTGGCGAGCGCCGCCGCGAAGCACCGTCGGGGCGGTCCGTCCGCCGCGCAGCTCGCCCGCGGCCGGACCGAGGGGCCCGACCGCGTCGTCGCCTCGTTCCAGGACGTCGAGTCGGCGATGACCGAGGGACACCCCGCGTTCGTCGCCGCGAACGGCCGGATCGGGTTCGGGCTCGACGAGTTCCGCGCCTACGCGCCCGAGACGGGCGGCCGGTTCCGCTACCGATGGCTCGCCGCACGGCGCAGCTGCACGCACCTGTCGCTCGCCGCGGACCGCACCGAGTCCGACCACTGGACGGCGGAGCTCGACGAGGCGACGGTCGCCGCGTTCCGGTCGACGCTGCACCGGCGGGGGCTGGATCCCGACGACTACGTGTGGATCCCGGTGCACCCGTGGCAGTGGCAGCACCGGATCGCCGTGACGTTCGCGCCGGACCTCGGGCGGCAGGACCTCGTCGACCTCGGTGAGGGGCCCGACGAGTACCAGCCGCAGCAGTCGGTCCGGACCGCGTTCGACCGCTCACGTCCGGACCGCTCGTACGTCAAGACGGCGCTCGCCGTGCAGAACATGGGGTTCCTGCGCGGGATGTCCCCGGCGTACATGCGGAACACCCCGGCCGTGAACGACTGGGTGGCGGCGCTCGTCGCCGGGGATCCGACGCTCGCTGCCGCCGGGTTCCAGGTGCTGCGGGAGCACGCCGCGATCGGGTACACCGGCGACGCCTACCACCGGGTGGACGTGTCCTCGCCCCAGCGGAAGATGCTCGCCGCGCTCTGGCGGGAGAGCCCGCTGCCCCGGGTGACGGACGACGAACGGCTGATGACCATGGCGTCGCTGCTGCACCGCGACGCTGCCGGGAACGCCGTCGTCTCCGCGTTGATCGCCGCGTCGGGGCTGCCCGCCGACGCCTGGGTGCGGCGGTGGCTCGACGCCTACCTGCTGCCCGTCGTGCACTGCCTGACCGTGCACGACCTGGTGTTCATGCCGCACGGCGAGAACCTCGTGCTCGTCGTGCGGGACGGCGTCGTGCTGCGTGCCGTGATGAAGGACATCGGCGAGGAGACGGCGGTGCTCGGGATGCACGACGATCGCCCGGTGCCCGAGGAGATCGCACGGATCGTGCACCCGGTGTCCGACGACGAGGCGGCGCTCGCCGTGTTCACCGACGTCTTCGACGGGGTGCTGCGGTTCGTCGCGGCGATCCTCGACGAAGACGGGGTCCTGCCGGAGCCGCGGTTCTGGGCGGTCGTGGGGGAGTGCGTCGACGCGCACGCCGCCGCGCACCCGGACCGGCGGCGGCCCCTGGACCTGCGGGTGCCGACGTTCGAGCACTCGTGCCTGAACCGGCTGCAGCTGCGCAACACCCTGTCGATGGTGGACCTGGCGGACCAGTCGTCGTCGCTCATCCGCGCGGGGGCGATGCCGAACCCGATCGCCCGGTAGCGCGGCGGCGGGCCCGTCGTGCCTGGCTGGGTCGGTTCGGCATCGCACGACCAACGTGCGCTCGCGACGTGGATTCCCGCGGTTCGGGCGCACTGTGGTTGTGCGGCAGTGCGGGCGGGCGGGCGGGCGCGCGGGCCGGCGGGCGCGGGCGGGCGCGGCGCGCTACGGCTGCAGCCGAGCCGCCGACCAGCCGTCCGGGCCGAGGCGGTAGCGCAGGCGCCGGTGCATCCGGTCGCGGCTGCCGTGCCAGAACTCCACCACGTCGGGTTCGAGTCGCCAGGCCCGCCACGACGACGGTCGCGGCACGTCGTCGCCGTGCTCGTCCAGCAGCGTGTTCGCGTCGTCGATGAGGTCCTGCAGTGATCGCCCCGCGTACGGAGCGGACTGGTCGGCGACGGCCGTGGCGGCGCGTGACTTCGGCGACCGGTCGGCGAACAGCGCGTCGGACTCGGCGTCGGAGAGCGGCACGACGGTGCCCTCGAACCGGAGCTGCTGCATGGTCTCGCGCCAGTACGCCTGCAGTGCGGCGAACGGGTTCTCGCCGAGCTGCCGCCCCTTCGGGCTCGCCGACGAGGACCCGAACACGAGCCCGACGTCGTCGAGGCGCTTGACGTCGACGGTCCGTGCCGAGACCCGTCCGTCGGCGCCCGCCGTGGCGAGCGTCATCGACAGCGGCTCGGACACGTCGCCGTCCTGTGCGGCGTCGATCCACGCTCGGGCGACGGTGAGCGGTGACGCGGGCGGGTCGGTGAACTCCGGGAACGCGAAGGACGAGTCACCGGACAGCGGGGCGGAGGGCATGCGCCCAGCCAACCGCGCTCAGTCCGTCCACGTCCAGGTCGCCGGGGGACGCCCGCCGCGCGGGGCCGTGGCCGCGGCGGCGTCGGAACGGACGAGCGCCGGGTTCGTCCGGAGTGCCCGGTTGGTGTTGCCGGGATCCGGGGTCACGCCCGTCAGCTCGGCCTGCAGCAGTGCCGCGTCCGAGGTCGTGAACGTCGCACCGAGGAGCGCACGCGTCAGCGGCAGGTCGCGCCAGACCCGGGTGCGGACGTGGTCGAGGGCGGCCGCGATGATCGCGTCGTGGTCGAACGGGAGGGACGGGTCGTCCTGGTCGGGTCGCCCCCGGACCGCGGTGCGCCGCCAGATCGCGGGCCCCCCACCCGTCGGCGCGGTGGCCACCGCCACGAAGGCGACGCTGATCGCCGCGCTGCGCGGGTCGCGGTCGGGTCCGTCGAACGCGCCGATCTGCGCGAGGTGCCGGACCGCCGCCGCGTCGATCCCGGTCTTGGTCCGCAGCGCGCGTCGAGCACCGTCGGCGAGGAGTTCCGCACCGTCCAGGAGCACACCGGGCAGTGCCTCCAGGCCGGCGTACGGGTCGTACGGCCGACGCGCGGTGGCGACCCGCAGCCCGTCGCTCGCCGTGAACGACATCGGGACGACGTCGATCGCGATGAGCGGCTGGTCGCGGGCCGCCGAGGGGGCGTCGGTCACGCCGACGCCCGGCGGGCCGCACGGTCGGTGCGCTCGCGGCGGAGCGTCGCCCGGACGTCCGCGAACGACTGCAGGACCGTGAAGCGACCGTCCACCCACACCGGCTGGAGGAGGCTGGTCGCCTCGTCCTCCGCCGTGGCCTGGTCGGTCTGGCGGATCTCGCCGGTCGCGTCGCGGTGCAGGGCGATGCGGCCCTTCGCGCTCTTCTTGCCGCTGCCGGTCTTCGGGTCCTTCTGGATGTCGACGGGCTCGCCGTCCACCAGGGCCCACGTCGCCTTCACGGCGCTGCCGAGGTTGTCGCGGGTCATGTACTGGTACGTGTACGAGCCGATGCCGAGCACGATGTTGTCGCTCGCGTAGCCCTTCGCGGCGAGGCGCTCGTAGATTCGGCGGGCACGGTCGAGGGTGATGCTGTCGCCGTAGATCACGCCGATGTGCTGGTCGAGGACCTTGAAGCCCTGCTCGTTGACGGTGTGGCCGAAGATCTCGTCGAGGAGCTCGACGACGCCCTTCTCCTCGTGGCTGCGCGCCGGGTCGGTCAGCGCGGCGGTGTCGACACCGTGCACCGTGCCGGTGACGATGTCGACCGGGTCGCCCGAGTCCGGGCGGATCACGAGCTTGCCGTCGCGGGCCGTGATCCGGTCCTGCAGGGCGGGGAGCGTCTCCGTGACGACCTTGAACAGGTCGAAGCCGTCGCTGACCGCCGAGACGATGCCGGTCGGGTAGACGTCGAGGATCTGCTCGAACGTGGCGAGCTCGCCGTCGGCACCACGGACGCACATGACGCTGTGCTCGGTCGCGGGGACGCTCGCGCCGACCCAGCCGTTGTCGCCGGGGTAGTAGCGGTCGATGAAGTCGAGCGACGGCATCGAGTCCGTGCCGAGGAACGAGAGCAGGTGGCCGGCACCGCCGGCCGCGGCCGACTCGATGCTCGACTGCCCGCGGAACGAGAAGTCGTGCGCGGCGAAGTCGATGCTCGCCGGGTCGGCGCCGGTGCGAGCGGCCCAGTCCTCCATGAGGTCGCGGTACTCCAGGGCCTTCGTCGCGACGGTCGACGGGTGCCAGATCGACGCCGACAGGGCGGTCTCGATGTAGTTCGGCAGCCAGAAGAACTCGTCGACGGTGTTCTCGACGGTCAGGGTCGCGACGCCGATCGGGGCGAGCGTGCCCTCGGGGAGCGCCTTGATCTCGAGCGGCAGGTAGCCGAGGCGGTGCAGGGCCCGGACGTGCTCGGTGCCGATGTGGTTCGGCCCGAAGTAGCCCTGCAGCGCCTGCTCGAACAGGTCGGCGACCAGGTCCTCGTCGGCGGCGAAGAACGGCGCCCACGCCTCGACGAGGTGGCGCTGGATGAACGCCTGCAGCCCGAAGACCACGGCGTGCGTCGACTCGGGCATGTGCGCGTTCGACCGGTTCGTCCAGTTGATGAGGATCCGGGTGGTGCCGGCGGGGTAGACCTGCCGGTGCGAGTGCTTGTAGCCGTCGACGGCGAGGAGCGGTGCGATCGGGCTCGGGCCGGTCAGGCGGGGCTCGATGCCGGTGGTGCCGGTCGTGGTGGTCTCGGTCTGCGTCATCGGATCTGCTCCGTCAGGTAGGGGGTGAGTTCGATCGTGCGCAGGCCCTCGATGGCGTTCTGCGCGGGGTAGGAGTCCGTCGTGACGATCTCCCCGAAGTGGTCGGCGAGCTGCGGGGCCCGGCCGGAGAAGACGCCGTGCGAGACCCAGAGGCCGAGGCGGTCCTTCGTCAGACCCGTCGCGGCGGCGAGGCCCGTGAACGTCCCGCCGCCGTCGCAGATGTCGTCGACGACGAGCAGGCGACCGGTGTCCGGCAAGGGCTCGCACGTGAAACCGTCGAGCTTGCCGGTGTCCGGGTTGCGGTGCTTCTCGGCGCGGAACACCGGGAGCCCGCAGGCGTCGGCGACGGCGGACGCCCGCGCGACCGCGCCCCTGTCGGGGGCGATGATCCCGACGTAGTCGGACCCGGCGACCACGGCGTCACGGACGACCGCTTCGCTGGTGACGACGGTCAGGCGTTCGACGAGGTCGACGATCACGGGCGAGTGCGGGTCGAACGCGATGACCTGGTCGATGCCGAAGCCGTTGATGACGTCCGCGTAGACCTTCGCACCGAAGGGGAGGCCGCGGTCCTGCCGGGCACCGGGCAGGTACGGGATCAGGGCGACGGACCGGGATCCGCGCTGCCGGACGGCGTCCGCCCACATGCCGAGCACGAGGAGGTCGTCGCCGCTCGTGCCGCGCAGGGTCGCGATCTCGATGAGGTCCCCCGCGTCGGCGTCGTGCGCGACCTTGACGTGGGCTTCACCGGCGGGGAACCGCATGGTGGAGAACGTCGGTGTCGCGAGGTCTCCCCGGGTGGTCCGGGTGTTCAGTTCGACTGCCATGACCCGACCGTACCACGGTATTTGTCAGCGTGACAAATACTTGTTCGACGCAGATCGCATCGCCCGCAGCAGCAGCGGTCCCGGCAGCCGCAGCAGCCATCCCGGGAGCACCGCCCGCACGACCCGGACCAGGCGCACGGTGCGCCGGAACCGCCGACGCTCGCGCGGACCCCAGGCGAACCCGTACTGCGACCGGACGGCGTCGGGGAGCATGCCGACCGTGACGATCCGCACGAGCGGCATCGCGGCCCGGACCCACAGCGGGGCGAAGCGCGGGTGCAGCAGGTCGCGGACGACCCCGCGGGCGTCGTCGGTCACCTCGAGCCGCTCGAGTTCGGCGTCCCAGTAGCGCTCGAACGCGGCGACCGTGGTCGGCCACCGGTCTGCCGGGACCCGCAGCGCCGTGCCGATCGGGGCGTACGCGTCGAGGACCGCCTGGGCGCGTCGGCCGTCCACCGGGTCGCCGAACAGCTCGTGCGCGCGCATCGCGGAGTCGTACAGGGTCGCCGCCACCCAGCGCTGCCGGTCGACCTCGTCGGCGCCGGCGACCGGTCGGTGCGCGCGGTTCACGAACGCCGCCGCGGTGGCAGCGTCGTCGTCGGTGCCGATCACGACCGCGGAGACGAACATCAGGGTGTGGGCCAGCCGCTGCTGCGGTCGGCGTGCGAAGTCGGAGTGCCGTCGGACCCCCGCCGCGACGACGGGGTCGGCGATCTGCAGCAGGATGGCGCGGCCGCCAGCCGCCACCGGCGTGCTGTCGGCGAGGAACCGCCGCAGGTCGCGGTCCGCGACGCGACCGGATGGCGGACGGGAGGCACGGTGCGCGTCCGGCACCGTGCCTCCAGGTCGTCGCGTGGTCACGTCCGGACCCCGCGTCGCCGTCGCAGGAACGGGACGACGTCCACCGCGATCGCCACGGCCAACGCGACCGCCCCCGCGACCAGGGCGACCACGAGAGCCGTCCGGTCGACCGTGGCACCGGTGGTCGTCACGAGCAGTGTCGCCACGAGCCAGATCGCCGGGAGCGGCCAGAGTCGCCGCGGAGCGCCGGCGACCACGCCGCCGATCACACCGACCAGCAGCAGCGGGAGCCAGCGGCCCGTCGGCTCGGAGCGGACCACGAGGTTCGCCGCGGCGGCCACGAGCAGGAGCGCGGCGATCGTGATGAGCCGCACCGCGCCGGGCATGCGACGGACACTGGCACGGGCGCGACGGAACACGGCCCGATCGTACGGGGGTCGGCTCGGAGCAGCCCGGGTCAGAGCGGCTTGGTACCGAGGTCGTTCCCGAGGTCCGGGCGGTCCTCGTCCTCGTGCTCCCACAGGTCCGGCGAACCCTCGCCGGGTGCGCCGCCGGTCGGACCGTCGTCCGTGCCGTCGCCGGGCTGCGGGTCGACCGTCTCGCCGGCGACCGCGTCGTTCGTCACGGTCTCCAGGGACTCCTCGGCGTCGTCGAACTCGTAGGGTCCGACGTGCTCGGTGTCCACGTCGTCGTCGCGGAACTCGTCGGTTCCGTCGTCAGGGGTGATGCCGGGGTCGCTCACTGCGCGCTCCTCCTCAGGTCGGTGGACCTCTTGTCTACGCCGTGCACCTGCTGCCGTGTCCGGTGCGCGTTTCGCTCCGCGTTCACCCGCGCGTCACCTGTGGGTCATGCGGACGGGGCACACTCGCCGTGCTCGGGGGAGTGGAGCGCGGTCGCCGACGGGTGGTCGAGCGACCGCGCCTTCCCCGCCGGGGCCGGTCTCAGACGCGCTCGAGCAGCTTCCGCTCCGTCACGTCGGCGAGCGCGAGGGTGCGGTACCCGGCCGACTCGAAGAAGACGGTGAGTCGGTCGTCCTCGGTGCGCATCACCGTGCCGCGTCCCCACTCCGCGTGCTCGACCTCCGCGTCCGGCGGCCACTCGGCGTCACGGGACCCGTCGGCGTGCACGGCGGCAGCGGACCCGGACGAGCAGGTGTCGCAGTTCCCGCACGGATGCGGCAGGGAGTCGCCGAAGTACCCGAGCAGGAACTGTCGACGGCACTCCTCCGTCTCGGCGTACCCGCGCACCATCGCGATGCGGGACTCCTCGATGCGCTCGCGGGCCGCGGCCCGGTCCGCTGCCGCACGGGCTGCCGACTCGCCCGTCCGCGGGCCGCCCGGCACGCGCCGCAGTCCGTCCCGGACGTCGGCGAGCACACCGGCGTCGACCAGCGCGTTCGCGGCCCGACCGGCCGTGCGGGCCGTGAGCCCACTGGCGTCCGCGAGTTCCGAGCGTGCGAGCAGGCCCCGTGCCGGCACCGCGTCGAACACCGCACGGAGGGAAGCGGGTCGGGGGCGTCCGGACGCAAAGAACCGTCGGAGGCCCAGGTCCTCCGCACGGTAGTGCAGCGTCGCGAGTGCGGGCTCCCGGTCGCGGCCCGCGCGCCCGACCTCCTGGTAGTAGGCGTCGACGGACTCGGGGACGTCGGCGTGCACGACGAACCGGACGTCGGGCTTGTCGATGCCCATGCCGAACGCGCTGGTGGCGACCACGACGTCGATCTCGCCGTCGAGGAACGCGTGGTGCACGGCCTCCCGGTCGCGTGCCCGGAGCCCCGCGTGGTACGGCTCGGCGCGGCGGCCGCTCTCGACGAGTTCGTCGGCGTACACCAGGGTCTCCGCCCGCGTGGCCACGTACACGACCCCGGCACCCTCGAGCCCGACGACCTGCCGCACGAGCGCCTCCCGTTTGGCCTCGTCGTCCTCGTGCCGGACCACCTCGAACCGCAGCTCCGGGCGGTCGAACCCGGTGACGAGGACGAGTGGGTCGCGCATCCCGAGCCGCTCGAGGATCTCGGTCCGGACGGGGGAGGACCCGGTCGCGGTCATCGCCAGCACCGGCGGACGTCCGAGCCGCTCGACCACCTCGCCGAGCAGGAGGTAGTCCGGCCGGAAGTCGTGGCCCCACGAGGACACGCAGTGTGCCTCGTCGATCGCCACCAGGGCGACCCCGGCCGCCGCCAGTCGATCGACGACGTCGTCCTTCGCGAGCTGCTCCGGAGCGAGGAACACGTACCGGACCTCGCCCGCGTCGACCGCGTCCCACGCCTCGGTGAGGTCGCGGTGGCCCTTCGTCGCGTTGACCGTCACGGCGCGGGGCGCGTCCGGGTGGTCCTCGAGCCCGACGACCTGGTCCTCCTGCAGGGCCACGAGCGGCGAGACCACGACGACGAGTCCGTCGCGAGCGAGTCCTGCGACCTGGTAGATCGCGGACTTGCCCGATCCGGTGGGCATCACGGCGAGGGCGTCCCGGCCGGAGAGGACCGCGTCGATGACGGTCTCCTGCTCGGGACGGAGGGTCCAACCGAAGACGTCGGTGGCGCGGTCACGGAGTTCCTGGTGCACGAGACCACCGTGGCGATCCGATCCTGGGGAGCTGTCGAGCGATGCGCGCACCGGACGTCCACACTGCGGCGCTAGGCTGGCCGTCGGCCGTTGTCTCGACATCGAGCGACCCTCGACGTCGAGTGCGCGACCGGGAAACCGATGCCGATCGCACGAACCGTGCGGGAAGAAGAACAGCGTGGATCTTTTCGAGTATCAGGCCAGGGACCTCTTCGAGTCCTACGGCGTCCCCGTCCTCCAGGGGATCATCGCCGACACCCCGGAAGAGGCCAGGGCGGCCGCGGAGAAGATCGGCGGCGTGGTCGTCGTCAAGGCCCAGGTGAAGGTCGGCGGTCGCGGGAAGGCCGGCGGCGTCAAGGTCGCCAAGACCCCCGACGAGGCGTTCGAGCACGCGCAGGCGATCCTCGGCCTCGACATCAAGGGCCACACGGTCAAGCGCGTCATGGTCGCCCAGGGCGCCGACATCGCCGAGGAGTTCTACTTCTCGGTGCTGCTCGACCGCGCGAACCGCTCGTACCTGTCGCTGACCAGCGTCGAGGGCGGCATGGAGATCGAGCAGCTCGCGGTCGAGAAGCCCGAGGCGCTCGCCCGTGTGGAGGTCGACCCGCTGACCGGGATCGACAAGGCGGCGGCGCTCGAGATCGCTTCGCAGGCGAACTTCCCGGAGGCACTCCGCGACCAGGTCGCCGACGTGTTCGTGAAGCTCTACGACGTCTACAAGGGCGAGGACGCCACCCTCGTCGAGGTCAACCCCCTCGTCCGCACGGGCGACGGCCAGATCCTCGCGCTCGACGGCAAGGTCTCGCTCGACGAGAACGCCGACTTCCGGCACGAGAACCACAAGGCGCTCGAGGACACCGCGAGCGAGGACCCGCTCGAGGCGAAGGCGAAGGCCCACGGGCTCAACTACGTCAAGCTCGACGGCCAGGTCGGCGTGATCGGCAACGGCGCGGGACTCGTCATGTCGACGCTCGACGTCGTCGCCTACGCCGGTGAGCGCCACGGCGGCGTGAAGCCCGCCAACTTCCTCGACATCGGCGGCGGTGCGTCGGCCGAGGTCATGGCGAACGGCCTCGACGTCATCCTGGGTGACCCGCAGGTGAAGAGCGTCTTCGTGAACGTCTTCGGCGGCATCACCGCCTGCGACGCCGTCGCGAACGGCATCGTCGCCGCGCTGGGCATCCTCGGCGACGCGGCCACCAAGCCGCTCGTCGTCCGCCTCGACGGCAACAACGTGGAAGAGGGTCGTCGGATCCTGGCGGAGGCGGCGCACCCGCTCGTCACCGTCGCCGCGACCATGGACGATGCGGCCGAGCAGGCCGCCGAGCTCGCCGCGGCCGCGGCGTAAGGAGCGCTCAGAACAATGTCGATCTTCCTCAACAAGGACTCCAAGGTCATCGTCCAGGGCATCACCGGCGGCGAGGGCACGAAGCACACCGCGCTCATGCTCAAGGCCGGCACCCAGGTGGTCGGTGGCGTCAACGCCCGCAAGGCCGGCACCACCGTCACCCACGGTGACGTCACCCTGCCCGTGTTCGGCTCGGTGCGCGAGGCCATCGACACCACCGGTGCCGACGTCTCGATCGTCTTCGTTCCGCCGGCGTTCGCGAAGGACGCCGTGCTCGAAGCCATCGACGCCGCGATCCCGCTGGTCGTCGTCATCACCGAGGGCATCCCCGTGCAGGACTCCGCGGAGTTCTGGGCGCACGCGAAGGCCCTCGGCGGGAAGACCCGCATCATCGGTCCGAACTGCCCCGGCATCATCACCCCGGGGGAGTCGCTCGTCGGCATCACCCCGGCGACGATCACCGGCAAGGGCCCGATCGGTCTCGTCTCGAAGTCCGGCACGCTGACCTACCAGATGATGTACGAACTCCGTGACCTGGGCTTCTCGACCGCGATCGGCATCGGCGGCGACCCGGTCATCGGCACCACGCACATCGACGCGCTCGCCGCGTTCGAGGCCGACCCCGAGACCGAGGCCATCGTCATGATCGGTGAGATCGGTGGCGACGCCGAAGAGCGCGCGGCCGACTACATCAAGGCGCACGTCACCAAGCCGGTCGTCGGCTACGTCGCGGGCTTCACCGCTCCCGAGGGCAAGACGATGGGCCACGCCGGAGCGATCGTGTCCGGTTCCGCCGGCACGGCCGAGGCGAAGAAGCAGGCGCTCGAGGCGGCCGGCGTCAAGGTCGGCAAGACGCCGTCCGAGACGGCCGCGCTGCTGCGCGAGGTCGTCGCGAGCAAGTAGCGCTCGCGTCCGTCCCGGAGCGGACTGGAGGCACGGTGCCAGCTGGCACCGTGCCTCCCGTCGTTCCCGGTGCCGGCCCGCTGCTCCTGCCGGAGGTGCTCGTGCGGACGACATCTGCGCGTGTTGGCCCGTGTGCAGATGTCGTCGGGGCGAGCAGGTCCTGGACGAGCCGCGCGGCAACGCCGGACTCGACGCTCCGGCACGTATCCTCGCTCCGATGAACCGCCTGGGAACCGCACTGCTCGCCGCGATCGAGGCGGTCGTGACGGTCGGCGTCGGCCTCGGGATCGCCCTCGTGCCACTGACGCTGCTGTGGGGCTTCGAGTACGGCCTGCAGGTCGACTGGGACGTCTTCTGGAAGGCCACGGGGAGCGTCTGGCTCGTCGGGCACGGTGTCGACGTGTCGTTCCTGCTGGGGTCGGCGCTGGCGAAGTCGTCGGGCGTGAGCGGCGCCACGGACCCGATCCACGTCACGATGGCGGCGCTGGGGTTCGCGATCGTCACCGCCTGGCTCGCCGGACGCGCCGGTCGACGCTTCGCCGAGACCGAGCACCGGACGACGGGGCTCCTGGTCGGCACCGGCGTGGTCGCCGTCCTCGGGCTGGCCGTCGCACTCTCGACGCGGTCCGCCGCGACCGACCCCTCCGTCTGGCAGGCGATCGTCCTGCCCGCGCTCTGGTTCGGCATCCCCGCGCTCGTCACCTCCGAGGTCTGTCGACGCCGCCGGGGACTCCCTGCCGACCCGGTGACGCAGCGCGCCCTCGACCTGATCGACCGGATCCCGGAGGCCTGGCGGGCCGTGGTGGCCTTCGGCCTCCGTGCCGGCACCGCAGCCACCGCCGTGGTGGTCGCCGTGGCGGGCGTCGTGGTCGCCTTCCTGCTCTTCGGCTCGTTCGCCGAGGTCATCTCCCTCTACGAGCGGTCGCACGCCGGGGTCGTCGGCGGCATCGCCCTGACGGTCGGCCAGCTCGCGTTCCTGCCGGACTTCGTCGGCTGGGCGACCTCCTGGCTCGTCGGACCCGGGTTCGCGATCGGGACGGGGTCGAGCGTCTCACCGATCGGCACCACGCTCGGGCCGATCCCCGGCATCCCGGTCTTCGGTGCGCTGCCGGCCGCCGGACACACCTTCGGGCTGGTCTGGGTGCTCGTCCCCGTGATCGCCGGGTTCGCCGTCGGCGGGCTGCTCCGACCGCGGCTCGTGCAGGCGCTCGGCAGCGCGAACTCCGCCCTGCACCGGGCCCTCGGCGGGGTCGCCGCGGGTCTGGTCGCCGGCGTGCTCACCGGGATCATCGCCTGGGTCACGTCGGGCTCGTTCGGTCCCGGTCGCCTGGCCGACGTCGGACCGCACGCCCTCGTCGTCGGGGCCGTCGCGGCGCTCGAGGTCGGCGTACCGGCCGTCGTGGCACTCGCCGCCGGGAGCGACCTCGTCCGGATGCCCGACCGCGGGTGGTCCCGGGAGCGCTGGCACGAGGCCGACGACGAGCCGGACGCCACCGAGACCACGGACCGCGACGGATCCCTGCTCGCAGCGCTCGACCAGGCCGGAGCCGGGCGCACGACCGACGTGCACCGGTTCGTCGTCGAGGAGGCCCACGGTGGGGCAGCGACCACCGCCGGGGCCCACGCGGACCAGCCGACCGAACCGATCCACGACCACGCACCCGACGACCACGCACCCGACGGCCACGCACCGGACGGGCGCGGGGCCGACCACGTGCCGGAGCCGAGCGCGCCGGAGGAGCCGGCCCGTGCCTCCAGGCCCGAGCGCGACCCCGATGCGGACGTCGAACTGCCGGAGTGGGCACGTACCGACGCCGTCGCGGCAGCCCGCGTCCCCGACCAGCCGGAGCCGACCGCCCGTGGGGGCATCGGCTCGATCCGGGACCGCCTCCGAGGAGCGGCAGACGGCGTCCGGGGTCGTGCCGTCGAACTGCGCGACCGCGTCACCGGCGCCGACGTCGAGCGTGAGCGGCCCGCAGCCCCGGTGCCGACCGCACCGGGGACCGAGGCGCAGCCGGCGTTCCCGTGGAGCACCGAGGAGTTCGTCGCCGGTCGCGACGACGACGACGACCACGCGCCCGAGCCGCCCGCACCGGCGACGACGGCGCCGAAGTGGGACGCCACCGACCAGATCCCCGAGGACGAGCTGCCCTGGTGGCGCCGGCCCAAGGACGACCGGTAGCGACCGCCGTCGCACGACACCGGGCCCGGTAGGGTTGTCAGCGTGCTCGAACTGGTCGTCCTGATCTCCGGTACCGGCTCGAACCTCCGAGCCCTGCTCGAAGCGACCCTCGACGCCGAGTACCCCGCACGCGTCGTCGCCATCGGTGCCGACCGTGATGCCGAGGGACTCGCACTCGGCGAGGAGTTCTCGATCCCGACGTTCACGGTGCCGTTCTCCCGCTTCGACTCTCGTGAGGCCTGGGGCGACGAGCTCGCCGCCCAGATCCGGCCGTGGTCGCCCGACCTCCTCGTGCTGTCCGGCCTCATGCGCCTGCTGCCGCCCTCGGTCGTGTCCGAGTTCGGCCCGGCGATCATCAACACGCACCCCGCGTACCTGCCAGAGTTCCCCGGCGCCCACGGTGTGCGGGACGCCCTCGCCGCCGGCGTCGAGCAGACCGGTGCGAGCGTCATCAAGGTCGACGACGGCGTCGACAGCGGCCCGATCCTGGCGCAGGAACGCATCCCCGTCCTGCCGGGCGACTCCGAGTCGACGCTGCACGACCGCATCAAGCCGGTCGAGCGACGCCTGCTCATCCAGACCATCCTCGACATCGCCAACGGCACCACCGACCTGAAGGGCACCCCGAGCGCATGAGCGTGCACGCAGCCGACCCCAGCCTGTACCGCGACCGGGACCTCGTCCCCGTGCGGCGGGCGCTCATCTCGGTGAGCGACAAGTCCGGCCTGCTCGAGCTCGCCGGGGCACTCGCCGACTCCGGTGTCGAGATCGTGTCGACCGGGTCCACGGCGCAGACCATCCGCGAGGCCGGGTACGCCGTCACCGACGTGTCGAGCGTCACGGGCTTCCCGGAGTCGCTCGACGGCCGCGTGAAGACCCTGCACCCGTCGGTGCACGCGGGTCTCCTCGCCGACCTCCGCCTCGAGTCGCACGAGCAGCAGCTCGCCGAGCTCGGCATCGAGCCGTTCCAGCTCGTCGTCGTGAACCTGTACCCGTTCGTCGAGACGGTGGCCTCTGGTGCCGACACCGCGACCGTGGTCGAGAACGTCGACATCGGCGGCCCGGCGATGGTCCGTGCGTCGGCGAAGAACCACCCGAACGTCGCGATCGTCGTGTCCCCGTCGTCCTACGCCGAGGTCGTCGAGGCCGTCCGTGCGGGCGGGACGACGCTCGAGCTGCGGAAGCGTCTCGCCGCCCAGGCCTTCGCCCACACCGCCGCGTACGACACCGCGGTGGCGGGCTACTTCGCGAGCGACGTGGTCGCGGCCGAAGCAGCGGCACCGACCACGGCCGGCGAGATCGAGACGCCCGGCACCTTCGACGAACACCTGTCGTTCGGCGCCGACCTCGCAGCCACGCTCCGGTACGGCGAGAACGCCCACCAGGCCGCCGCGCTGTACACGAGCGCAGCGGGCACCGGCATCGCCCAGGCGACGCAGCTGCACGGCAAGGAGATGTCGTACAACAACTACGTCGACGCCGACGCGGCCGTGCGTGCGGCCTACGACTTCGCCGAGCCCGCGGTCGCGATCATCAAGCACGCCAACCCGTGCGGCATCGCGATCGCCCCGGCCGACGCCGCCGACCCGATTGCTGCCGCCCACGCCGCCGCGCACGCCTGCGACCCCCTGTCCGCGTTCGGCGGGGTCATCGCAGCGAACCGCCCGGTCACGGTCGCCATGGCCGAGACGGTGAAGGACATCTTCACCGAGGTGGTCGTCGCGCCGGCGTTCGACCCCGAGGCGATCGAGATCCTGTCGCGCAAGAAGAACATCCGTCTGCTCACGCTGCCGACCGACTTCGCGCTGGCCGAGCGCGAGGTGAAGCAGATCTCCGGCGGGTTCCTCGTGCAGGACGCCGACCGGTTCACGTCCTTCGACCAGTCCACCTGGACCCTCGTGGCGGGCGAGCCGGCGGACGAGCAGACGCTCACCGACCTCGCGTTCGCGTGGAAGGCCAGCCGTGCCGTCAAGTCGAACGCGATCCTCCTGGCGAACCGGGGTGCGAGCGTGGGCGTCGGCATGGGCCAGGTCAACCGCGTCGACTCGTGCCACCTCGCGGTGAACCGCGCCGGTGAGCGGGCCGCGGGGAGCGTCGCGGCCTCTGATGCCTTCTTCCCCTTCGCGGACGGCCTGCAGGTGCTCCTCGACGCGGGTGTCCGCGCAGTTGCCCAGCCCGGCGGGAGCGTTCGCGACGACGAGGTCATCGCCGCCGCGACGGCCGTCGGCGTGACGATGTACTTCACCGGCGAGCGGCACTTCTTCCACTGATTCGAGGAAAGTGGTTGCGCGCTGTGAGTTCCTCTGAATAGTCTGTAAGGCTCCGCGACAGGCACGCCGACGACCTCCAACCGGGTCGGCGGCACCGCGGACACAACGGTGACGAAGACGACGACTGGAGTGACGATGAACACGACGACCGGAACCGTGGCGACGGCTGCCCGTGCGGGTCTCGTGCTCTTCGTGGGGACCGCTCCCGACGCACGACCGTTCGGCGGAGCACGCGGCGTACGCCCGCGTCCCGCCCACGCGGCCGTCGCGCCGTACCCCTACCGGGGTGCGCCCGCCGTCACGGCACCGCTGTCCGCGTAGGGCTGCCTCCCACAGCCAGCGACGAGCCGTCGGCACCGCCCGACGACGACGAGCACGCGACGAGCCGCCGCGAGACCAGCGACGGCGACGAGCACGGGCCCGCGCGAGCCCACGCCTGAAACCCGGGGGACGACTGTCTCCCGGTGCACTCCGACCGAACCGACGCCGCGACCAGCGGCGGCTGGCGACCGCGACGCCGACCGAGCACGCCCGACCAGGGCGAGCACGGCCAGGGACGCGACCGACCCGCTCGGCCGACGACCACCACGCAACGGACACCGAGCCTCCAGACCGACGGCTGCGACAGCAGCGGCCGGCCCCGGGGCCCCGGCACGACGCACGAGGACGCAACCCCCATGTCCAAGACGCCAGACCAGGCGCGCCCGTCCACCGACCGCCCTTCGACCTTCCGCGCGATCGCGCGGATCTACCCCTTCGTGAAGCCCTACCAGGGACGCATCATCGGCGGCATGTTCGCCGCCATGGGCGCCTCGCTGGTGGCGCTCGCGATCCCCTACGTCCTGCAGTGGCTCGTCGACGGCCCGCTGTCCTCGAAGGACTCCGCACAGATCTGGCCCGCCGGGCTGGGCGTGCTCGCGCTCGGCGTGCTCGAGGCGTTCTTCATCGCTTCGCGCCGACGGCTGGTGATGCGCCCGTCGACCCGCATCGAGACGAGCATGCGGAACGCGCTCTACGCGAAGCTGCAGGACCTGCCGGTGGCGTTCCACGACCGGTGGGAGTCCGGGCAGCTGCTGTCCCGCTCCGTGTCCGACCTGTCGCTGATCCGCCGCTGGCTGGCCTTCGGCGTGGTCCTGCTCGTCGTGAACATCGTGACGATCGTCGTCGGCTTCGTCGTGTTGTTCACCTTCGGGTGGCTGCTCGGCCTGGTGTTCCTGGTCGCGTCGATCCCGCTGTGGATCAACGGGCTGCTGTTCGAACGCCGGTACTCCGTCGTCGCGCGCCGCAGCCAGGACCAGGTCGGCGACCTCGCGACGAGCGTCGAGCAGTCGGTGCACGGCATCCGCGTGCTCAAGGCGTTCGGCCGCGGGCGGTACAAGCTCGACGAGTTCAGTGAGCAGGCCGAGGCGCTGCGCGGCACCGAGATCGAGAAGGCCAAGGCGATCGCGGGCATCTGGCTGTGGCTGCTGCTCGTGCCCGACGTCGCGTTCGCGCTCTGCCTGCTCGCCGGCATCTGGCTCGCCTCGCAGGGGGAGCTCACGGTCGGGCAGCTGTTCGCGTTCTTCGCGACGGCCACGGTGCTGCGGTTCCCGATCGAGTCGATCGGCTTCCTGCTCTCGATGACGTTCGACACGCGCACCGCGGTCGACCGCTTCTTCGAGGTCATGGACTCCGAGAACACGATCACGGACCCCGAACACCCGGAGACGATCGCGGAGCCGCACGGTGCGCTGTCCTTCAACGGCGTGCACTTCCGGTACCAGGACTCCCCGCCGCAGTTCCCCGACCTCATCAACGGGGTCGAGCTGCAGCTC
The DNA here is from genome assembly GCF_900215175.1 of Curtobacterium sp. 314Chir4.1. NCBI lineage: Bacteria > Bacillati > Actinomycetota > Actinomycetes > Micrococcales > Microbacteriaceae > Curtobacterium > Curtobacterium sp. 314Chir4.1. The sequence continues at coordinate 172,411 of NZ_OCMI01000004.1, read as the reverse complement.
CGGCCGGGCGAGACCATGGCGCTCGTCGGCCTGACCGGCTGCGGCAAGACCACGCTGCTGTCGCTCGTCCCGCGGCTGTACGACGTGACCGGTGGCTCGGTGACGATCGACGGCGTCGACATCCGTTCGCTGACCAGGGAAGAGCTGCGTCGCCACGTCGGCGTCGCCTTCGAGGACGCCACCCTGTTCTCGACGACCGTGCGCGAGAACGTGCTGCTCGGGCGTCCGGACGTCTCGGGTGCGGAGGCAGAGACGCTCATGCGCGAGGCGCTCGACATCGCCCAGGCGTCCTTCGTGGACGACCTGCCCGACGGTGTCGACACCCGCGTCGGGGAAGAAGGCCTGTCCCTCTCGGGCGGCCAGCGGCAGCGCTTGGCGCTGGCCCGCGCCATCGCGGCGCGGCCGTCGGTGCTCGTCCTCGACGACCCGCTATCGGCCCTCGACGTCGACACCGAGGCACGGGTCGAGGCGGGCCTGCGCCGCGTCCTCGCCGAGACCACGTCGCTCATCGTGGCGCACCGCCCGTCCACCGTGACGCTCGCGGACCGCGTCGCGCTCATGGAGAACGGCGTCGTCACGGCCGTCGGCACCCACTCGGAGCTGATGGCCACCAACGACCACTACCGCTACGTCATCTCGTCGCTCGACGAGGACGACGCCACCGCACGAGAGGAGGCGATGGCATGAGCCAGCAGACAGACCAGAACCTTCCTGGAGGCACGGCTGGCGTCCCACAGGACGCTCCGGACGAGCAGACTGCCGCCCCCGTCACCGCGTCGATCACCACCCTCGGCGTGCGTGGCGAGGAGCGTGAGGACTTCACCAAGGCCGAGAGCAAGCGCCTGCGGCGCCGGTCCCTCGCCCTGCTCGGGTCCCTCGCCGCGCCGCTCAAGCTCCGGCTCGTCCTGCTCGGCATCGTCGTGGTGGTCTCCACCGCGGGCACCGTGGCCGGCCCGGCGCTCATCGCGTGGGGCATCGACAACGCGCTCCCGGCCGTGCTCGACCGGAACGACTGGGTGCCGGCGTTCGGTGTCGTCGCGACGTACATCGTCGTGGCGATCCTCGGCGCCGTGCTGACAGCCTGGTACACCGTGCTCGCCGCGCGGATCAGCCAGGCGATCCTGTTCGACCTGCGCAAGCGGGTGTTCCTGCACACGCAGCGGCTGTCGCTCGAGTTCCACGAGACCTACACGTCCGGTCGGATCATCTCCCGCCAGACGAGTGACCTCGACTCCATCCGCGAGCTGCTCGACTCCGGCCTGAACCAGCTCATCCAGGGCGTGCTGTACATGGTGTTCACCGCCGTCGCCCTCGTGGCGCTCGACCCGACCTCCGGGCTCGTGCTCGCGGTGTCGCTCGTGCCGCTGTGGTTCCTGATCCGCTGGTTCCAGTCGAACTCGCAGACGCTGTTCCGGGCCACCCGTGTCACCTCGGCGCGTGTGATCGTGCACTTCGTCGAGACGATGACGGGCATCCGCGCGGTGCAGGCCTTCCGCAAGGAGTCCCGCAACCGTGACGAGTACGGCGGGTTCGTCGAGGACTACCGCGTCGCGAACACGAAGGTGTTCAACCTGTTCGGGACGTTCGACCCGGTCCTCGTGCTCATCGGGAACGCCACCCTCGCGGCGGTCGTCATCGTGGGTGGCTTCCGGATCGTCGACGGCTCGCTCGAGGTCGGTGCGCTGCTCGCGGTCGCGCTGTACGCCAAGCGGTTCTTCGACCCGGCGCAGGAACTCGCGATGTTCTACAACGGGTACCAGTCGGCGTCGGCCGCGATGGAGAAGATCTCCGGCGTGCTCGAGGAACGGCCGAGCGTGCCGGACCCCGCGAAGCCGGTGAAGCTGCCGGACGCCACCGGGAAGATGGACTTCGACGACGTCGTGTTCGCGTACAACGCGGGCAAGGTCGTGCTGCCGGAGTTCGACCTGCACATCCCGGCGGGGCAGACGATCGCGCTCGTCGGGTCGACCGGTGCCGGCAAGTCCACGCTCGCGAAGCTCATGGCGCGCTTCTACGACCCGTCGCAGGGCTCGGTGCAGCTCGACGGCGTGGACCTCCGGGACATCGACCCGAAGGACATGCGTCGCGCGATCGTCATGGTCACGCAGGAGGCGTACCTGTTCTCCGGCACCGTCGCGGACAACATCGCGCTCGGCAAGCCGGGGGCCTCCCGCGCCGAGATCGAGGCGTCGGCGAAGGCGGTCGGCGCGCACGAGTTCATCATGGCGCTGCCCGACGGGTACGACACCGACGTCAACAAGCGCGGTGGCCGGGTGTCGGCCGGGCAGCGACAGCTCCTGTCGTTCGCGCGGGCGTTCATCGCCGACCCGAAGGTGCTCATCCTCGACGAGGCCACGGCGTCGCTCGACATCCCGTCCGAGCGGCTCGTGCAGGAAGGTCTGGAGACGCTGCTGGCCGACCGGACCGCGGTGATCATCGCGCACCGCCTGTCCACGGTCGCGATCGCCCACCGGGTGCTCGTGATGGAGTACGGCCGGATCGTCGAGGACGGCACCCCGGACGACCTGATCGCCGGCACCGGACGGTTCGCGCAGCTGCACGCAGCCTGGCGCGACTCGCTCGTGTAACGGTCCTCCCGGCCTGCACCGATCGCGGTTCGCGCCCCGTCCTGGACACCGCGCCCCGTTTCCACGGGGCGCGGTGTTCGTTGCGGGGCGCGATCGCACGGCGACACGTGGTTGGCTTGCTCCATGAGCGACGACAGCGTGCAGCCCGGCGGAGTGGCCCTGCGCGACCCCTTCTACGGGGCACCCTTCACCGAGGCCGTCCGCCGGTTCTGGCGGAAGTACACCGTGTTCACCGGGCGGGCGTCCCGCGCCGAGTTCTGGTGGTGGTGGATCACGTCGCTGGCGATCGGTCTCGTCCTGCAGCTCGTGCCGCAGGCGTTCACGCCGGACACCCCGATGCTCGAGAACCCGGTCGGCTCGTACCTGTTCGTGCTGTGGGCCCTCGCGACGCTGATCGGCTCGCTCGCCCTCGGCGCCCGACGCCTGCACGACGCGAACCTCTCCGGCTTCTGGCAGTTCCTGCACGTGCTCGTCGGCATCGGCTCACTCGTGCTGTTCGTCATGTTCCTGCTCCCGACGAACCCGAAGGGCGCACGCTTCGACGCGTGAGCGGGCGTCGCGGCGCGCCGCCGCGGCGGCGGCTGACGCCGCCTCGCACAACCAAAGTCGCGTCGCGCCAAGGAATTCCGCGGCGCGATTCGACTTTGGTTGTGCGAAGGCCGCCCGCACCGCGGGCCGGCCGCGGCCGCGGTGCGGCGGCCCGGCCGCGGCCGCGGTGCGGCGGCCCGGCCGCGGCCGCACCGCGGCCCGTCAGAACGGGTCGTCGGCGTCCGTGGACGGGGACCAGCGGGCGCGGCGCATGTCGATCCGCCAGGTCGTCGTGCCCTGCACGAGCGGCGTCCCCTCGGCACGGTAGTGCTCGTGCGCGCGGGCCTCGTGGTGCACCGGCGGCAGCCCACCCGACCGGACCACGCGCCACCACGGCAGGTCGGACCCCTCGTGCGCCATCACCTTGCCGACCGCGCGCGACGCCCGGGAACCGAGGGCCGCGGCGACGTCGCCGTAGGTCATCACGTGCCCGGGCGGGATGAGCCGGACCACCTCGGCGACCGCGGCCCCGAAGTCGACCGCCTCGTCGTCCGGCACGACTAGAGCGTCAGGACCGCGAAGTGGTCGCCGTACTGGGTCTCACGGACGACCTCGAACCCGACCGCGCGGAAGAAGGCCTCGGGGCTGTCGTCGCCGCCGGGCTCGTAGACGACGGTGAGGCGCTCGAGGCCACGGCTGCGGGCCTCGTCGGCCAGACCGTGCACCGCGAACCGACCGACACCGCGGCCCTGCGCCGTCGCGGAGACGTTCACGCGCCAGATGGCACTGCGGAGCTCTTCCTCGGAGTTGTCCTCGTCGAAGGTGCCGATGATCATGCCGACGACCTCGTCGCCGTCGAGCACGACACGGGTCCACGCCGAGCTGGGCTTCACGTCGGACTCCGCGACGCCGTACGTCGTCGGCTGCACGAACTGTTCCTGCCCGGGCTTGAGCGTCAAGGAGTTCGCCGCCGCAGCGGTCGACGCGGAGAGTTCTTCGAGGCGGAGGTCCGTCATGCCGCTCAGGGTATCCGTGCGACCCGTGCGGGGGCCAGTGAGCCGGGGAGACCGATACCGCACCGTTGCCCCGACCGGTCGGGCGTGCCGGGGCGCGGTATGGTCGCGGCATGGCAGAACATCGGCGTGGGGCGAACCTCCCGTCGATCGGCGGGTTCAACCGCACCGTCGTGCTCGACGCGGTGCGCCGCTCGCCCGACGGACTCAGCCGCGTGGAACTCGCGTCCCGCACGGGGCTCAGCGCGCAGACGGTGTCGAACGTCACGCGATTCCTCATCGAGGCGGGGATGATCGCGGAGTCCGGCACGATCGTGTCGGGTCGCGGCAAACCCCGCACCATCCTGCGGCTCGAGGCAGCGAGCCGGTACGCCGTCGGGGTGCACGTCGACCCCGCCGTCGTGACGTACGTGCTGCTCGACCTCGCCGGGACCGTCGTCGCCTCGACCACGACGTCCACACCGACCGCGGACGACCCGTCCGAGGTCGTCCGCACCATCGCCACCGCGATCGACGGGCTCGTGCGCGACGCCGAGGTGGACACGGACGCCGTGCTCGGCGTGGGCATCGCGAGCCCGGGCCCGATCGACGTCGACGCCGGTGTGGTGCTCGACCCGCCGTTCCTGCCCCGCTGGCGGGACGTCCCGCTGCGCGACGCGCTCTCCGAGGCGACGGGCTACCCGGTGCTCCTCGAGAAGGACGTCACGGCAGCGGTCGTCGGTGAGATGTTCCTGGCGGGGGAGTCCTCGGCGCGGAACTTCGCCTTCGTGTACTTCGGTACCGGGTTCGGCGTCGGGCTCGTCGTCGACCACGAACCGGTCCGCGGTGTGGGCTCGAACGCCGGTGACGCCGGACACATCATGGTCGACCAGGGCGCGCTCGCCGGCACCCCGGACAGTGCCGGCACCCGGGGTGAGGTCGGCGCGGCCGTCGCCCCGGACCGGCTGGTGCAGATCGCCCGGGACCGCGGACTCCCGCTCGACGCCCCGTCGGACGTCGAGTCCGTGGACCGCGCGTGGGACGGGCTCGCCGCCGCGATCGACGCCGGGGACCCGGTGGCGATCGGCCTGGCGGAGGACGCCGGCACCGTGATGGGCAACGCCGTCGTCCTCATCGTCAACCTGCTCGACATCGACCGCGTGGTCTTCGGTGGGCCGTTCTGGTCGCGGGTCGCGAGCGCCGCGCTGCCGGCCGCCCGTGCGGCGATCGTCGAGTCGCCGCTGCTGGTGCCGAAGCACCCGGTGGTCGTCGACGAGAGCGACCGGGGCGCGGACGTCGCCGCCGTCGGCGCTGCCTGCCTCGTGCTCGACGCGGCGCTGTCGCCGCGCGCCAGCGCGCTCCTCATCCGACGCTGATCGACCGGCTCGCGCCGCGGGGTGGGCGCGACCACCAGCGGACTGGAGGCGCGGGTCGGCCCCGCACCGCGCCTCCAGGCCGACGGCGGTCGCGCCCACCGCTCGCGACACCTGTCGTTCACCTGGTCGCCACCGGGCGGACGCCCGGGTGCTGAACAGTCGTGCAGGTCCCCCCTGAACTCCCGAGAAGGACTCTGCATGCATCCCCGTGCCCTGCGCTTCGGCGTGATCCTGGCTGCCGGCGGTGTCGTCGCGGCCGGCCTCCTGGCGGCGACTCCCGCCTCCGCCGCCGTCGGTGACGACGACCCGAGCGTCGGTCCCGCCGCCGCGAACGGCCTGGTGGTCAACGAGGTCGAGTCGAACGGTGACGACACCGACTGGGTCGAGCTGAAGAACACCTCGTCAGCCGCGATCGACCTGTCCGGGTACGCGTTCCTCGACGACGACAGCTCCCACGAGGCGTACGTCCTGCCCGCGGGGTCGACGATCGCCGCCAACGGGTACTTCGTCATCGACCAGCTGTCCGGAACCGCTCCCGGCTTCGACTTCGGCCTCGGCGGAGCGGACACCGCACGCGTGTACGACCCGGCCGGGGACCTCGTGCTGCGGTACTCGTGGACGACCCACGCGGCGGTCACGTACGGCCGCTGCCCGGACGGCACCGGCGCCCTCGTGGACACCACCGCGTCGACCAAGGGTGCGGCGAACGACTGCTCCTCGCCGGTGCGCATCAACGAGGTCGAGTCGGACGGCGGCACCCCGGGCGACTGGGTGGAGCTGACGAACGTCGGCACGACGTCGGTGGACCTCGGCGGGTACGTCTTCTCGGACAGTGAGGACGACCACGCGTACACGATCCCGGCGGGCACGACCGTCGCACCGGGCGGCTTCACGGTGCTCGACGAGGCGGACTTCGACTTCGGGCTCGGCAAGGCGGACGCTGCCCGGATCTTCGACCCGCAGGGGCGGCTCGTCGACTCGTACTCGTGGACCGCACACGCCGCGTCGACGTACGGCCGGAACCCCGACGGGACCGGGGCGTTCGCCGACACGTCCGAGTCGACGAAGGGCGCCGCGAACGAGTTCGCCGGTGTCGTCACGGCCGAGGCCTGGCCTGGCGGCCCGGACGAGACCGTGCTCGACGACGAGGACACCTTCACGGGCGACCTGAGCGGCATCGACTGGACGACCTCGACGACCTCGAAGGACGGGCAGCTCTGGGCCGTGCAGAACGGTGACGGGCTGCTCTACCACCTCGTGTCGGACGGCACGGGCGGCTGGGCTCCGTCGAACGCCGCCGGCACCGAGCTGCACTACGCCGACGGTTCCGGTACCCCGGACGCCGAGGGTGTCACCGTGACGTCGGACGACCCGGGCGCGGTGTACGTGTCGACCGAGCGGAACAACGACGTGTCGTCGACCAGCCGCCCGGCGGTCCTGCGGTTCGCGACGACGTCCGGCGGGGAGTCGACGCTGAACGCCACGGACGAGTGGAACCTCGCCGCCGACTTCCCGGGGCTCGGGGCGAACGCCGGCCTCGAGGGCGTCACCTGGATTCCGGACTCCTGGCTCACCGCGCACGGTTTCGCGGACGAGCACACCGGTGCCGCCTACGCCCCCGCCACGTACGCAGGGCACGGCGACGGCCTGTTCTTCGTCGGGGTCGAGGGCACCGCGAGCGTGTACGCCTACGCCCTGATGGCGGACGGTTCCTTCCAGCGGGTGGCCACGATCGCGACGCCGTTCTCCGTCGTCGCGGACGTCCAGTTCGACCCGACGCTCGACGCGCTCTGGGTGGTCTGCGACGACGCGTGCTCCGGCCGCACGGCGCTGTACGAGGTGACCGACGGGGCGTTCACGGCGTCGACCGTCCACGAGGCGCCCTCCGCAGCCGACCGCACCCTGGCCAACGAGGGCTTCGCGATCTCGGGCGTGTGCGCGAGCGGCTCACGGGCGACGTTCTACGCGGACGACAACGACACGGACGGGTTCTCGCTCCGGACGGGGACGTACCCGTGCGACGCGTCGACGCCGGGTGACGGTGGGACGCCGGGTGATGGCGGCACACCGGGTGACGGTGGGACGACTCCGACCCCGACGCCGACCCCGGGTGGTGGCTCGACCCCGACGCCGACGCCTGCGCCGAGCCCAGGCCCGTCGACCGCCCCGACGCCTGCGCCCGTGCCGGTTGCTCCGTCGGAGTCGTCGTTGACCGACGCGAACCGGGGCTCGGTGTCGGCACCGTCGTCGGCTCGTGCGGGGGAGACCATCACGATCACGGTCGGCACGCAGTACGCCGGTGCGCGGGTGGACGTGTGGATGTTCTCGACGCCGACGCTGCTGGGAACGGTGACGGTCGCGGCGGACGGGACGGTGCGGGCGACGGTCCCGGCGGATGCTCCGACCGGGACGCACCGGATCGTGGTGACTGCTGCGGACGGGACGGTCCTGGGGTGGACGACGATCCGCATCGACCCGGCGACCGGTCAGTTGGCGTTCACCGGTGCCGAGGGTCTCGGTGCGGGCACGGTGGCCGCGTTCCTGCTGCTGGCGGCGGGTGCGGGGGTCCTGCTGGTCCGCCGTCGTCGCGCGACGCGCGCCTCGGTGTGATCGAGTGAGCAGCAGTGGCCGGGTTCGTGGGGCGGACCCGACCACTGCTGCCCACTGGACGCGGCTGGGCAGCCGACCGCCGCGGGCAGGCCACGCGCTCCCGATCGGCCCGCGAGCGACGTCGGCGCCGGGCGCTACCGTCGAGGGCGTGAGCATCGAGATCCTCCGGTACACCGCGTTCGCCTCCGAGCCGGGCGGCGGCAACCCCGCGGGCATCGTGCTGGACGCAGCAGGCCTCTCCGACGACGAGATGCAGGCGATCGCCCGTGACGTCGCCTACCCCGAGACGGCCTTCGTCGTCGGGCAGACCCCCGCCGGCCCGCACGTCCGCTACTTCTCACCGGGCGCCGAGGTCCCCTTCTGCGGGCACGCCACGATCGCCACCGCGGTGGTCCTGGCGGAGCGGGACGGCCTCGGGCGACGGGTCTTCACGACGGCCGCGGGGGAGGTCGCCCTCGACGCGACGACGGCCCCGGACGGCACGGTGCAGGTGGCGATGACGAGCGTGCAACCGACGACGCGATCGCTCGACCCGGACCTCCGGGACCGGCTGTTCGCGCTCCTCGGGCTGACGTCCGACGACCTCGCCGAGGGGTTCCCCGTCCTCGAGTCCTTCGCCGGCAACTGGCACCCGGTGCTCGTCCTCGCCGACGAGGACCTGTTCCACCAGTTCCGCTTCGCCCCGGCGCCCCTCGCGGACCTCATGCTCGAGGCCGGCTGGTCCGGGACCGTCACGGTCCTGCACCGCACGGCGCCGCTCGAGTACGACGCCCGCAACCTCTTCCCGGTCGGCCGCATCACCGAGGACCCGGCGACCGGTTCGGCCGCGGCGTCCACCGGGGCGTACCTGCGCGAGGTCGGCGCGGTCGGCGCTGGTGACCGCGTGGTGATCCGGCAGGGACGGCACGTCGGCCGACCGAGCGTGCTGCTCGTCGACGTCCCGGCGACCGGCGGCATCACGGTCACGGGCGGTGCCACGCCGATCCGCTGACGGACGTTCCTTCCCAGGACATCTGCGATGGGAAGTCGAATCGGGCGTACCCGGTCGGAAGTTCCGACCGGGTACGCCCGATTCGTAGCGGTACGCCTGGGAGCGCCCCGCGCGGGTGCACCCGGCGCGCGTGCACCCGGGGCACCCGGCCGCACCGTGACCGCATCGTCACGAAAAAGTCCTTGACAGCAATAAGTCAATACGGTGGACTAACTGTGCGAGCGGGCGACGGAGCCCGCCACCTGTGCAAAGGAGCACCGATGAAACGCACCCGAATCATCGCCGGACTCGCAGCCGTGGCCGTCGCCGCGGTGGGCCTGGCAGGCTGCTCGAGCTCGGGGTCCGCCTCGAGCGACACGATCAAGATCGCGTACCAGAAGTTCGGCGCCTTCCAGCAACTCGACGCCCAGATGAAGGTCGTCAAGAAGGAGTACGAGAAGGAGAACCCGGGCAAGAAGGTCGAACTCGTGCCGATCCAGGCACAGGAGAACGACTACTACACGAAGCTCGCGCTCATGAACAAGGCTCCGGCCACCGCGCCGGACGTCATGTACGAGGACACCTTCCTCATCAAGGCCGACGCGCAGGCCGGGTACCTCCTGCCGCTCGACAAGTACACGGCGAAGTGGAAGGACTGGAGCCAGTTCTACGACAACGCCAAGCAGGCCGGTGAGGGCGTCGACGGCAAGACCTACGGCATCCCGATGGGCACCGACACCCGGGCCCTCTGGTACAACAAGGACATCTTCAAGAAGGTCGGCCTGCCGGTCCCGTGGCAGCCGAAGACCTGGGACGACGTGCTCGCCGCGGCGAAGACCATCAAGGAGAAGGACCCGGGCGTCATCCCGTTCAACCTCTACTCCGGGAAGCCCCAGGGCGAGGCCTCCACGATGCAGGGCTTCGAGATGCTCCTGTACGGCGCGGACGGCTCCGGCAACACGCTCTACAAGGACAAGAAGTGGGTCACGGGCTCGAAGCAGTTCCAGGACTCGCTCCAGTTCGTCAAGGACGTCTACCAGGGCGGCCTCGGCCCGACACCGCAGCAGGCGCTCGACAGCCAGGTCGGCACGACCATCGCGCAGACGTGGCTCCCGAAGGGGCAGCTCGCGATCGACCTCGACGGGTCGTGGCAGTCCGGCACGTGGCTGAAGTCCGGCACCGCACCGTGGCCCGAGTGGTCCGACGTGATGGGCCAGGCGCCGATGCCGACGCAGAACGGTCAGGACCCGGGCTACAACTCGATGTCCGGCGGGTGGACCCTCGCGGTGGGCAAGAACTCGAAGAACCCGCAGGCCGCGTTCGACTTCATCTCGACCTTCCTCAACCAGAAGGGCTCGCTGAAGTACGACATCGAGAACAGCCAGATCGCCGTCCGCAAGGACGTCGCCGAGGACCCGACGTACGACGCGTCCAACCCGACGTTCAAGTTCTTCTCCGGGCTCGTGGAGCACACGAACTTCCGCCCGGCGACGAGCGACTACTCGCAGGTCTCGAACGCCATCCAGGTCGCGATGGAGTCGGTCATGACGGGGCAGCAGACACCGAAGCAGGCCGCCGAGGCGTACGACAAGAGCGTCATCGGCGTGGTCGGCAAGGACCACACCACCTCCGGCTGATCGCCGCGGTGACCACCTGACGGACTGGAGGCGCGGGGCACACCCGCCCCGCGCCTCCAGTCCGACCCCACCCACCTTCGGAACCCTCTCCGCACCCGGAAGGCAACCACTGTGTCCAGCACCCCCCTCGCGCCGACGCTGTCGGCGCCCGGCGCGCCGAAGCGCACCGATCCGCCGGTCCCGCGCAAGCGGAAGCCGCTGCGGAACGTGGGACGAGCGGTCCCGCTCCTCCCCGCCGTCGTCCTCCTCGTCATCTTCCTGCTCGGCCCGGTCATCTCGTCGTTCTACGGGTCGTTCACCAACTCGGCGCTGACCGGCGTCGGCGCCGCCGACCAGCAGTTCGTCGGCCTGAAGAACTACCTCGAGCTCTTCCAGGACCCGGACTTCCCGAAGTCCGTCATCCTCACCATCGTCTTCCTGCTCGCCTCCGCGGTGGTCGGGCAGAACGTGCTCGGCCTCGGGCTCGCGCTCCTCATGCGCAGTGCCCACAAGGCCGTCCGCGCGATCGTCGGCACCTTCGTCGTCGCCGCGTGGGTGCTGCCCGAGATCGTGGCGTCGTTCGCGGCGTACGCGTTCTTCAACGACAAGGGGACGCTCAACGAGTTCCTCGCGTCGATCGGGATCAGCGGGCCGAACTGGCTCTACACGTACCCGATGCTCGCCGTCATCCTGGCGAACATCTGGCGCGGCACGGCGTTCTCGATGCTCGTGTACTCCGCCGCCGTGCAGGAGGTCCCCGAGGAGATCACCGAGTCCGCCGAGGTCGACGGCGCCACCGGCTGGCAGCGGCTCGTGTACATCACGCTGCCCGTCATCCGCCGGTCGATCTCGACGAACCTCATGCTGACGACGCTGCAGACCCTGTCGGTGTTCACCCTCATCTACGTGATGACCGCCGGCGGCCCCGGGACGGACTCGTCCACGCTGCCGATCCTCGCCTACCAGGAGGCGTTCAAGTTCTCGCAGCTCGGCTTCGGGACGGCGATCGCCACGATCCTGCTCGTGGTCGGCGCGGTCTTCTCGATCATCTACATCAAGGCACTGAAGCCGGAGGTGGACTGATGGCCATCACTGCCCCGTCCCTCGACCAGACCACCACCCGCTCGGTGACCGCACCAGGCGCCCTCCACATGACCTCCCCGCGTGGGCGGACCATGCGCTGGGTGTCGAACATCGTGCTGCTCGTCATCGCGTTGTGCTTCGCGGTGCCGCTGCTGTGGCTCGTGCTCGCCTCGGTCGACCCCGACGCGTCGCTGTCGGTGAAGCTGCCGTCGACGTTCACGCTCGACAACTTCACCAAGGTGCTCACGCCGGAGCTGTCGTTCATCCCGCTCGCGAACAGCCTGCTCATCTCCGGCGGCACGGCGCTCGTCACCGTGGTCTTCGCGCTGCTGGCGGCCTACCCGCTGTCCCGCTACAAGATGCGCGTCAACAAGCCGTTCCTGTACGGGATCCTGTTCGGCACCGGCTTGCCGATCACCGCGATGATGGTGCCGGTCTACGCGCTGTTCGTGTCGCTCAACCTCATCGACAACGTGTGGGGCTGCATCTTCTTCCTCGCCGCCACGTCGCTGCCGATGGCGATCTGGATGGCGAAGAACTTCATGGACTCCGTGCCGATCTCCCTCGAGGAAGCAGCGTGGACCGACGGCGCCTCGATGATGACCACGCTGACGCGCATCGTCGTGCCGCTCATGCGCCCGGGCATCGCCGTGGTGTTCATCTTCGTGTTCATCCAGGCGTGGGGGAACTTCTTCGTCCCCTTCGTCCTGCTGCTCTCGCCCGACAAGGTGCCCGCCGCGGTGAGCATCTTCAACTTCTTCGGGCAGTACGGGGCGGTGGCGTACGGGCAGCTCGCGGCCTTCTCGATCATCTACTCCGTGCCCGTCATCGCCCTCTACGTGCTCGTGTCCCGGGGCCTCGGCGGCGGCAACGCCCTCGCCGGTGGCATCAAGGGCTGACGCCCGGCTCGCTGACCGTCCCGCTGACCGTCCCGCTGGAAAGGAACCACCTCCATGCACCACGACGAACCCCTCGTCGAAGCCCGCATCGCCCGGCTCGTCCGGGACCGCATCGACCCCGCGGTCCACCGCCGGTCCTCCCCGGTGGAGATCGCGGCGTGGACCGTGCCGGACGAACCGGTGCCGTTCGACGTCGCGGTGGCAGCCGAGTACGAGCCGTTCGCGGTCGGCGGGTCCTGGGGCGGTCGGCCCTGGGGCACCACCTGGTTCCGGATCCGCGGCACGGTGCCCGCGGACTTCGGGACGGCTCCGGGCACCACCGCGGAGCTGCTGGTCGACCTCGGGTTCACGAAGCGGCACCCCGGGTTCCAGGCCGAGGGGCTCGCATGGTGTCCGGACGGCTCGACCATCAAGGGCGTCGAGCCGAAGAACGACACGGTCCCGATCGAGGTCGGCCCCGGTGAGTCCTTCGAGCTCTACGTCGAGGCCGCGGCCAACCCGGACATCGGCGGCGACACCTTCCAGGGCGCCACGCCGCTCGGGTCGCGCTCCACTGCCGGCACGAAGCCGATCTACCGGCTCAAGGCGCTCGAGATCGTCGAGCGCGACGACACCGTGTGGGAGCTCCAGCAGGACTTCTGGGTCATCCGGGGCCTCATGGCCGAGCTGCCCACCGACGGCACCCGCGGCGCGGACCTGCTCCGCGTGCTCGAACGCGCCGCCGACGCCCTCGACCCGGACGACGTCGCCGGCACCGCCGCTGACGCCCGAGCGGTCCTCGCGCCGGCGCTCGCCGTCCCCGCCAGCGCCGCCGCACACCGCGCCGTCGCCGTCGGCCACGCGCACATCGACTCCGCCTGGCTCTGGCCCGTCCGCGAGACGATCCGCAAGTGCGCCCGCACGTTCTCCAACGTGCTCGACCTGATGGACCGCGACCCCGACTTCACGTTCGCGTGCTCCTCCGCGCAGCAGTACGCGTGGATCCGGGACGGCTACCCGACGATCTGGGCCCGCATCAAGGAACGGGTCGCCGAGGGTCGGTGGATCCCCGTCGGCGGCATGTGGGTCGAGTCGGACACGAACCTCCCAGGAGGCGAGGCCCTCGCCCGACAGTTCGTCGCCGGCAAGCGCCTGTTCCTCGAGGAGTTCGGCATCGACACCCCCGAGGCATGGCTCCCCGACTCGTTCGGCTACTCCGGCGCACTGCCGCAGATCGTCCGCGCCGCCGGCTCGAAGTGGTTCGTCACACAGAAGCCCTCGTGGAACGAGACGAACGTCATCCCGCACACCTCGTTCCACTGGGAGGGCATCGACGGCTCCCGGGTGCTGACCCACCTGCCCCCGGCGGACACCTACAACTCGGACGTCTCCCCAGCCGACCTGCACCGCGGGGAACGGCAGAACAAGGAGCGCGGCGTCGCCAACACCTCGATGCTGCTCTACGGCTTCGGCGACGGCGGCGGCGGCCCCACCCGCGAGATGGTCGCAGCGGCCCGACGCCAGCACGACCTCGACGGCTCGCCCCGGGTCGACCTCGGCACCCCCGCACAGGTCTTCGAGGAGCTCGAGGCCGCACTGCCCACGCCGGCCGTGTGGTCGGGGGAGATGTACCTCGAGTTCCACCGCGGGACCTACACGTCGCAGATCCGCACGAAGCAGGGCAACCGACGCTCCGAGCACCTGCTGCGCGAAGCCGAGCTCTGGGCCGCGACCGCCGCCGTCCGGCTCGGGCTCGACTACCCGTACGAGGAGCTCGAGGAGGCCTGGCACACCGTCCTCCTGCAGCAGTTCCACGACATCCTGCCGGGGTCCTCGATCGCCTGGGTCTACGAGAACGCCGAGGAGAACTACCGGCTCGTCGCGGCCACCCTCGAGGGGCTCATCGGCACCGCGACGACCGCCCTGGCGAACGGCGGGGCCGCGGCGCTCGCCGGGGTCGGCGCGTCGTCGACGTCCCTCGCGGGTGGTGCCAGCGGCCTCCTGGACGCACCGACCTCCGACGCCGTCGGCGGCGGAGCATCCGTCGGGACGGTCGTGCGCTTCAACGCCTCGCCCGTCGCGGCGGGAGGGGTGACCGCCCTGGGTGGTTCGCCGGCCGACGAGCCGCGAGCCGTGCCTCCCGTCCGCTCCGGCGACCACTTCGTCTTCGACACCGGCGTCGTCACCGCGACCGTCGACGCTGCCGGCCACGTCGTGTCGCTCGTCGACCACGCGACCGGTCGTGACGCCGTCGCCCCGGGGGCGGCTGCCGCGGAGTACACCGTGTTCCGGGACACCCCGAACCAGTGGGAGGCGTGGGACATCGACCGCGCCTACCAGCGCAGCGGCACGGTCCTGACGGCGACCTCGGTCGACATCGACGGTTCGTCGCTCGTCGTGCAGCGGGCCTTCGGGTCCTCCTCGATCACCACCCGGTACTCGGCGGTCGCCGGTTCCGCGGAGTTGGTGATCGAGACCGAGGTCGACTGGCACGAGCACCAGAAGCTCCTCAAGCTGGCGTTCCCGCTCGACGTCCGCGCGGCGTCGGCCTCGAGCGAGATCCAGTTCGGGCACATCGACCGTCCCACGCACCAGAACACCTCGTGGGACATGGCACGCTTCGAGACCTCGGCCCACCGCTGGGTGCACGTCGCCGAGCCGGGCTTCGGGGTCGCCGTCGCGAACGACTCCACGTACGGACACGACATCACGCGGAACACCCGGGCCGACGGCGGCACGACCACGCTCGTGCGCGAGTCGCTGCTGCGTGGGCCGACGTTCCCGGACCCGAACGCCGACCAGGGGCACCACGTGTTCCGCACGGTGCTGCGCGTCGGCGCGTCGGTGCTCGACGCGGCCGACTCCGGGTACCGGTTGAACCTGCCGGTGCGGTCCGTCGCGGGGTCGGCAGCGGTGTCGCCGCTCGTGACGGTGTCGTCACCGCAGGTGCTCGTCGAGGCCGTCAAGCTCGCCGAGGACCGCTCCGGCGACGTCGTCGTGCGGTTGTACGAGGCGTCGGGTGGCCGTGCCTCGGACGTCGGTGTGGACTTCGGGTTCGACGTCGCCTCGGTGGCGGCGGTGGACCTGCTGGAACGCCCGCTGGGGGACTCGTGGGAGTCGGGGGAGCCGGTCGTGCTCACGCTCCGACCCTTCGAGATCGTGACTCTGCGGGTGCGTCGGGCCTGAGGCAGCGGGCCCGCGCGCGAAGGACCGCGGCGCCGGACGGGACACGGGTGCGTTCCGTCCGGCGCCGTGTTGCGGTGTCCGGCGGTGCCCGCCCCGCCTGGTCGCCCTGTCCCGCCCCCGCTCGCCCCGCCTGGCCCGGCGGATTCGGGCGTAGGTGGTCGAAACGGGCGTACCTGGTCGAAAGTTCTCACCAGGTATGCCCGATTCCGCTTTGCATCGCGGCCGTCCTGGGAAAGAACGTCTCCCCTCCACAAGCGGGATGGCCTGGAGGCGCGTCCACAGTCCTCGCGATCGGCGCGGGATGCAGGTGGCTGGTCGGGCATCTTCGGTTCCATGAACGAACCGCTGCCGATCTTCCGCGCATCCGACACATGCGAGACCGGACTCGACGCCACGACCCTGCGGCGCCGGACCCGTCTCCCCGGACCAGGGCGGCTGGTCCGCGCGGGGCCGAACGCGTTCGTGGACGGCGCGGCATGGGACGCTGCTGGGCCGCGGCAACGGTACGTCACCCGCGTCTACGCGCGCCTCGGTCGGCTCGGCACCAGAGCGGTGGCGTCGCACCTCTCCGCCGCGGCGATCCACGGGCTGCCCGCACTCGGCGGTTGGGCCGTCCCGGTGCACGCGACGGTCCCGGAGTCGATGTACCGCGCGAGGACTGGCGAACTGGTCCTGCACACCCGGCCCGTGTGCGACGACGAACGAGTCGAGGTCCGCGGCATCGCGGTCACCGCGCTCCCGCGAACAGTCGTCGACGTCGCGATGTCCGGGGACCTGCGCGCCGGGGTGGTCATCGCCGACGCCGTGTTGCGTCGCGGCACGAGCCTCGACGAACTGCGACGAGCAGTGAACCCGAGTGCTCGCGGCCGGGCGCTCGCGGGTCGGGTCCTCGACCTCGCCGACGGTCGCGCCGGCTCGCCGGCGGAGTCGCTCGCGCGGGTCGTCTTCCGGGAGCTCGGACTGCCCGAGCCCGTGCTGCAGCAGGAGTTCGTGGTCGGTGGTCGGCGCTTCGCCGTCGACTTCTGGTTCCCCGACCAGGGCGTGGTCATCGAGATCGACGGCCGGGCGAAGTACACGCAGGAGCGCTACCTCGCCGGGCGGACACCCACCGAGGTGTTCCTCGCCGAGAAGCGTCGGCACGCACTGCTGCTCACGGTCCCCGGCGTCCGGGTGGTCCTCCGGCTCGAGTGGCGTGAGCTGTGGGACCTCGATGCCCTGTCGCTCCGCCTCCGGGCCGCCGGACTGCCGTGTGCGGTCCGACCGCTGCGGAGCGCCCGACCGTCCTCGTCCTCAGCCCAGCGGTGAACCGGTCCAGTCCGGTCTGACTAGCGTGGCGGCATGGCAGTGCAGGAGATCTGGCTCGTCCGTCACGGTGAATCGGTCGCCAACGTCGCTGCGGCCCGCGCCGAGGCCGCGGGGGACGACGTCATCGACGTCCAGTACCGGGATGCGGACGTCCCGCTCAGTCCCCTCGGCGAAGCGCAGTCCCGGTCGCTCGGCCAGGAGCTCGCCGACCGCGGGATCGACGACGTCCCCGTCGCGCTCTGGGTCTCGCCGTACCTCCGCGCGCAGCAGACGATCAGGACCGCATTGCAGGCAGGCGGCCTCGCCGAACCGGAGCGTCGTGTCGACGAGCGTCTCCGCGATCGCGAGCTCGGGGTGCTCGATCTCCTCACGCTGCAGGGCGTCCGCAACCGGTACCCGGACGAGGAACGTCGTCGGCAGTGGCTCGGGAAGTACTACCACCGACCAGCGGGCGGGGAGTCCTGGGTCGACGTGGTGCTCCGGCTGCGCTCGCTCCTGGCCGACGTCGACCGGGTCGAGGGCGTGGAGCGGCTGGTCGTCGCCGCGCACGACGCGGTCGTGATGCTGACCGTCGCGGTGTGCCTCGATCTCGACGAGCCGGCGCTGATGGACTTCGCGCGGACCCACGCGGTTGCCAACGCCTCGCTCACGCGACTCCGACGCGACGGTGTCGGTGCACCGTGGAGCCTGCAGGAGTTCTCCTCCGTCGGCCACCTGGACGACGACGAGGTCACCGAGCACACCGGCAGGAAGGACGACGAACGTGTCCGCTGAACCGATCACCCCGAACTTCCTCCGCGGATGGCCCCTGCCCGAGGTGGGCGCCGGGAAGTACGGCCGCGGGCAGGTACTCGTCATCGGGGGCGCCGCGCGGACCCCCGGAGCGGCGATGCTCTCGGCGCTCTCCGCCCTCCGCGTCGGTGCCGGCAGGCTGACGCTCGCGGTCGGTCGGAGCGTCGCGAACGAGGTCGCCGTCGCCGTGCCCGAGTCCGGTGTCGAACCGCTCGACGAGGACCAGGACGGCCACGTCGCGATCGGTGCGCTCGACGGCATCGCGGAGACCGCCTCGACCGCCGACGCCGTGCTGGTCGGGCCGGGGCTGGACGAGCCGGACGGGACGCGCGACCTCGTCGCCGGACTCGCCGACGTGGTCGGTCCGCAGACGACCGTGGTGCTCGACGCGTTCGCGCTCGGGGTGGCCGGGGACGTCCGGAACCGGCTGGAGCCGCTGCGTGGCCGCCTGGTGATGACGCCGAACAGCGGTGAGGCCGAACGGCTGCTCGGTCGGGAACCCAGCGAGGACACCGTCGCCGACGCCGTGGCGATCGCCCACCGCTTCGGGGCGGTCGTGGCGGTCGGGGACGCCATCGCGACTCCCCGGGGCCGGACGTGGCTGAAGGGCACGGGCTCCGGCGGACTCGGGACGAGCGGCAGCGGCGACGTCCTCTCCGGCGCGGTGACCGGGCTGCTGGCGCGTGGTGCCGAACCGGCGCAGGCGGTGGCGTGGGCCTCGTACGTGCACGCTGCCGCGGGCGACCGACTCGCGGTGCAGGTCGGGCCGCTCGGGTACCTGGCGAGCGAGCTGGTCACGGAGATCCCGCGCGTGTTGGTCGAACTCGGCGCCTGAGCATGCCCGATCCTTCCCAGAACACACGCGATACCTGATGCGATCGGGCATACCTGCCACGAACTAACGACCAGGTACGCCCGATTCCACCAGGCACGCGCGCAGCCGCACCGCCGCGCACCTACCCGCGCAACGCCTCCACGGCCTTCGCCACCCGGCGGGCACGGGTCTCCGGGGACTTCGCCTCCGACACCGGGTCGGCCAGGGCCCGCTGCCGAGAGTTCGAGAGCGTGTCGAACGCCGCCCGCACCCCGGCCTCGTGCAGCGCCGTCTCGAGGTCGGCGGGCAGGTCGACCACCCGGGGCTGGGTGTCGACCTCGAGCGTGACGGTCACGGACTCGCCCGCGGACACCCCTGCGGCCTCGCGGTGCGCGGCGGACAGCGGTACCAGGAACTGCTCGTTCATGACCCCGACGGTCGACCGGTAGGTGTAGCCCCCGTTGACGGTGACGATCACGGCGGGACGCTTCCCGGAGCCGAGTGCCTCGATGACCGACGGCGGGACGGGCAATCCGGTGGCCGTCTTCCGTGCTTGCAGCACCGTCGTCGTGAACTGCATCCGTGCCTCCAGGCCGATCCGGACGCGACCACGCGCCCAACGTGAGCAAAACAGCAAGAGCGAGCAAACCGTACAGCCGCACCCGCTGTTCCGCCACCGTTCACCGCGCGAGCAGGTGCCGGAAACCGGCCGAGTCCACGATCGTCCCGAACCCGGACCCCGGAACCCCCCCCCACCCGAAAGGCACACCCCGTGCAGCACAAGCGCACCCTCGCCGGCATCGCCCTGGCCGCCGCCGCGATCGTCACCCTCGCCGGATGCTCGGCCACGAGCTCCGCCAACACGACCAAGGACGACACCGACTGGAAGACCGCCACGAGCGCAGAGTCCGCCGGCGGCATGGACGCCCTCGTCAAGGCCGCCAAGTCGGAGGGGCAGCTCAACGTCATCGCGCTGCCGCCGTCGTGGGCCAACTACGGCAAGATCATCGACGGCTTCACCAAGAAGTACGGCATCAAGATCACCTCCGCGAACCCGAACGGCTCGAGCGCCGACGAGGTCGCCGCCGTGAAGTCGCAGAAGGGCCAGTCCACCGCGCCCGACGTGCTCGACCTCGGCAACGCGGTGCTGCAGCAGAACCTCGACCTGCTGACCGACTACAAGGTCGCGAACTGGAGCGACATCCCGGAGAACCTGAAGGAGAAGGACGGCGCCTGGACCCGCGACTACACGGGCCTGATGTCGATCGGCTACGACTCCTCGAAGGTGAAGACCGCGCCGAAGGACCTGAACGACCTGCTCGACTCCGAGTACAAGGGCAAGGTCTCGATCTCGGGCGACCCGACGCAGGCGAACCAGGCCGCGAGCGCGGTCTACCTCGCAGCGCTGGAGAACGGCGGCTCGGCGGACGACATCACGAAGGGCGTCGAGTACTTCGGCAAGCTCAAGCAGGCCGGCAACTTCCAGAACGTGCTCCCGACGCAGGCGACGGTGGCCTCTGGTGAGACCCCGGTCGTCATCCAGTGGTCGTACAACAACCTCGCGTGGGGCCCGGCCGCCGGCGCGAGCGGGAACAAGAACTGGAAGACCGTCGTCCCGGAGGGCCAGGCCCTCGGCTCGTACTACTCGCAGGCCATCAACAAGGACGCCCCGCACCCCGCGGCCGCGCGCCTCTGGCAGGAGTACATCGCCAGCCCCGACGTGCAGAACCTGTACCTGCAGGCCGGCGCCTTCCCGTCCACGCTCGCCGCGCTCGAGAAGTCGGGCAAGGTCGACCAGGACGCCCTCGACGCAGCCGGCGGCGCGCCGAAGGACTACGTCGAGCTGACCGACGACCAGGCCACGGCAGCAGCCAAGGTGCTGTCCGCCAAGTGGGCCTCGACGATGGGGTCCTGACCAGCATGACCACCGCATCGGCTGGCGCGTCGAGCGCCGCCCCGGTCGCAGCGCCGACCCTCGGCGCGACGCTCGCCACGAGCGAGCAGCCGGCCGGTGCCACCACCCGCCGCGTCGCCGGACCCCGTGTCCGGCGCCGCGGCGGCGTCGCGTGGCTCGGCCTCACCCCGTTCGCCGCGTACGTCCTGCTCTTCCTCGCCGTCCCCGCGGTGATCGCGATCGGCAGTGGCTTCTTCGACGCCTCCGGCCTGCCGACGTTCGCCAACCTCGCCGCCTTCGCGGACCCGTCCGTGCTCCGCGCCTTCGGCGGTTCGTTCGCGCTGTCCGCCGTCTCCGCCGTGATCGGTGCCGTCATCGGGGCGGTCGTCTGCTGGGCGCTCGCCGCACTCCGGCCCGACGGACTCCTCCGGTCGATGATCGACTCTGCTGCGAGCGTCCTCGCCCAGTTCGGCGGCGTCATGCTCGCGTTCGCCTTCATCGCGACGATCGGCGTGCAGGGGCTCGTCACCACGTGGCTGGTGTCCGCCTTCCACGTCGACCGCAACGCGACCGGTGGGCTCCTGTACACGGTTCCCGGGCTCGTGATCCCCTACGTCTACTTCCAGGTGCCGCTGATGGTGCTGACGTTCATGCCCGCCCTGGAGGGCGTCAAGGCCCAGTGGGGCGAGGCCGCCGCCACGCTCGGCGCCTCCCGTGCGACGTACTGGCGACGCATCGGACTGCCCGTGCTCGCGCCGGCGTTCTGGGGCTCGCTGCTGCTCCTGTTCGCGAACGGGTTCTCGTCGTTCGCCACGGCCGCTGCACTCATCTCGCAGGGCGGGATCGTGCCGCTCACGATCCGCGCGCAGCTCACGAGCGAGACGATCATCGGGCTGCAGAACGTGGCCGGGGTGCTCGCCTTCGGCATGGTGGTCGTGATGGCCGTCGTGATGGGTGGCTACTCGCTGCTGCAGCGTCGGGCAGCGAGGTGGCAGCGATGAGCGCGGCCGCCGGTGGGCGCACGGCCAGTTCGCGACGGCCTGGAGGCACGACTCGCGTTCCCCGCTTCGGCGCGGCTCCGTCGCGGGTCACCGCCGCGATCGTGCTGGTCGTGATCGGCCTCGTGTTCGCCGTCCCGCTCGTCGCCCTCGCCCAGTTCACCTTCCGGCAGGGAACGGAGGGGAGCCTGACGCTCGCGCACTACACGGCGATCGCGGACCCGGTGAACGCTGCGACCTACCAGCCGGTGTTCGACGGCCTCGGCGCCTCACTGCTCATCGCCGTCATCGCGGTGGCGATCGTCCTGCTGGTGCTCCTGCCCGCGCAGGTCATCACCGCGCTCCGCTACCCGCGACTCCGCCGGGTGCTGGAGTTCGTCTGCATCGTGCCGATCACCGTCCCGGTCGTCGTCCTCGTCGTCGGGTTCATCCCCGTGTACCAGGTCGTCGCGCAGGTGTTCGGGTCGGACGCGTGGACGCTGTCCTTCGCGATCGGCATCATCGCCCTCCCGTTCGCGTTCCGCCCGATCGCCGCCGCCATCACCGCGATGGACATGGCCGTGCTGTCCGAGGCTGCCCGGTCCCTCGGCGCCTCGTGGTGGACCGTCACGTGGCGGGTGCTCCTGCCGAACCTCCGCCGCGGCATCACGGCCGCGTGCTTCCTGACCATCACGGTCGTCCTCGGCGAGTACACCCTCGCCTCGTTCCTGTCCCGCACGACGTTCCAGACGGCGCTCGTGCTCGTGCAGCAGACCGACCCGTACGTCGCCGCGATCTTCTCGCTCGGCGCGCTCGTGTTCGGGTTCGTGCTGCTCGTCGTCATCGGCCGGATCGGCGCGCGGCGCACCGGCGAGAAGGAGTCCGCATGACCGTCACCGCCCCCGCCGCCCCGACGTCGCTGTCGTCCACGGGCGCGACCGTCGAGCTCGAGGCCGTCGAGAAGCACTACGGCGCCCACCGCGCCCTGGCCGGCCTGTCCCTCCGCGTCGAACCGGGTGAGTTCGTCTCGCTGCTCGGCCCGTCCGGGTGCGGGAAGACCACGGCCCTCCGCGCGCTCGCCGGCCTCGAGGCGATCGACGCCGGCTCGATCCGCATCGACGGCACCGACGTCGCGAGCACGCCGGTGAACAAGCGCGACATCGGCATGGTGTTCCAGCAGTACTCGCTGTTCCCGCACATGACGGTGCGGCAGAACGTCGCCTTCGGCCTGGAGATGCGCCGGGTCCCCGCGGCAGCACGCCGCGAACGGGTGATCGACGCGCTCGACATGGTGCACCTGGCGGACTTCGCCGACCGTTACCCGCACCAGCTGTCGGGTGGGCAGCAGCAACGCGTCGCCCTCGCCCGCGCGCTCGTCACCCGGCCCCGGGTCCTGCTGCTCGACGAGCCGCTGTCCGCCCTCGACGCCAAGGTCCGGGTGTCCCTGCGCGACGAGATCCGCCGCATCCAGAGCGACCTCGGCATCACCACGGTGTTCGTCACCCACGACCAGGAGGAAGCACTCGCCGTCTCCGACCGCATCGCCGTGATGAACGCCGGGGACATCGAGCAGATCGGCACGCCCGAGGAGCTCTACCGGTCCCCGTCGTCGGCGTTCACCGCGGACTTCGTCGGGCAGTCGAACCGGCTCCGGGGCGACCTGCGCGGCGGCGACGTGTTCGTGTACGGGTTCCGCGTCCCCGCGCTCGACGCCTCGGTGGCCGACGGCCCGGTCATCGCCTACGTCCGTCCGGAGGACGTCGCCTTCGCGGCAGAGGGCGTCACCGGCACCGTCGTCGCCTCGAGCTTCCTCGGCTCGATCCGGCGCACCACGGTCCGGCTCGACGACGACACCGTCGTGACCGTCCAGCACGAGGTCGGCGACCGCCGAGCAGCCGGCGACGCCGTCGCGGTGCGCCTGCTCGGCGCGCCCGTGGCGGTGGCCCCGCTCGCGTAGCGGCGTTCCGCCGCCGCGCTGCCCACGCGACCATCGCGCGAAAGCGACACCGTGCCTCCAGGCCACGCCGTCCCTCCCGCCGAACCGACAGGATCCCGCCGACGGTTCGCAGGAATCCGTCGCTTTGGCGAGTGCGGGGTGACCGACAGCGGACTGGAGGCGCGTGGCGGACCCGCCCCGTGCCTCCAGTCCGGTGGGGTCAGCGCTGGAAGCGCGTGGCCGGGTCGTCGGACAGGGCCGCCTCGATCCGTGCCCGCATGTTCGCGGGCATCTCGGGCAGGGCGTCGAGCCGGGCCCAGAACGCCTCGGTGTTCTCGCCGTCGGCGGGGAACGGCTCGCCGGACACGTACCGGCACGCGAACACCAGGTCGAGGTACCGCGCGCGGTCGCCGTTCGTGTACGTCATCTCCGGCAGCACCTGCACCCACGCCAGGCGCTCGGCGACCGCGACGACGTCGGCTTCCTCGAGGACCTCGCGCTCGGCGGCGACCGCGGGTTCCTCGCCGGGGTCGACGATGCCCGTCACCGGCGTGAACGCGTGGTTGTCGGCACGGCGCACGACCAGGAGCTCTCGATCGGGACCCGCACCGCGCGTCACGACGGCGGTGACGCCGGTGAGCCAGAGCGGATCGTTCCCGATCTTCGAGCGGAGGGACAGGACGAAGTCAGGCGTGGGCATGTCGCCACGCTACCGACCCCACCTGTCGCGGACTGGTCATGACCAGTAGGCTGTCACCGTGGAGATCATCATCCTGCCCACGCCGGCTGAGGTCGGTCGCGTCGCCGCGGCCAAGATCGCCTCCGTCGTCGCGAAGAAGCCGTCCGCCGTCATCGGTGTCGCCACGGGGTCCAGCCCCCAGGGCATCTACGCCGACCTCAAGCGTCGTGTCGACGCCGGGGAGATCTCGTTCGCCGAGGCCCGCGCGTTCGCCCTCGACGAGTACGTCGGGATCCCGCTCGAACACCCGGAGTCCTACGCCTCGGTGATCCAGCGTGACGTCATCGATCCGCTCGGGTTCGAGCCCTCCCGCGTCCGGGTCCCGGACGGCCGCGCGTCCGACCTCGAGTTCGCGGCGAAGGAGTACGACGCCGCGATCCGTGCCGCCGGCGGGGTCGACGTGCAGATCCTCGGCATCGGCGCGAACGGGCACATCGGGTTCAACGAGCCGACGTCCTCGTTCGCGTCCCGCACGCGCATCAAGACCCTCGCGCCGTCCACGCGCGAGGCGAACGCCCGCTTCTTCGACAGCCTCGACCAGGTCCCGACGCACTGCATGACGCAGGGGCTCGGCACCATCCTCGACGCCCGTGAGCTCGTCCTCGTGGCACAGGGCCCGTCGAAGGCCGACGCCGTCGCCGCCGCGGTCGAGGGCCCGCTGTCGTCGTTCGTCCCCGGGTCTGCGCTGCAGCTGCACGAGCACGCCACCGTCGTCGTCGACGAGGAAGCCGCGGCGGGCCTCAAGCTCGCCGACTACTACACCTACACGTACGCGAACAAGCCGGCCTGGCAGCTCTTCGAGTAGTCCGTCCGCGCTCGACCGATCAGCCGTCTGCCCGCCGCGACCACGCGGTGTGCAGGCGGCTGAGTCCTTCGTCGAGGGTCTCCGCCGAGCACCCGAAGTTCAGGCGGGCGAACCCGAGGCCCTGGCGTCCGAAGTCCGGTCCGCTGCCGAGCGCGACCTTCGCCTCGTCGACGAGCAGTGCTGCGGGGTCGTCACCCCACGGGAGCGCCCGCAGGTCGAGCCACGCGAGGTACGACGCCTGCGGCTGCCGGTACCCGGTGCCGGGCAGGACCTCCCCGAGTCGTTCGGCGAGGGTGCGGCGGTTCGCCGCGAGCTCGGTGAGCAGCGACGCGAGCCACGGCCCACCCTCGCTGAACGCCGCGACGCTCGCGGTGTAGCCGAGGATCCCGGTGCGCTCGACGACCTCGGAGGGCATCCCGTCGAACCACTCGCGGGCACGGTCCGAGGCGCCGATCATCAGGGCGCACTTCGTCCCGGCGAGGTTCCAGGCCTTGCTCGCGCTCGTCAGTGCCACACCGAGCCCTGCGGCTTCGGGGCACGAGTCGAGGAACGGCGTGAAGGTCGCGTCGGCGTGCACGAGCGGGGCGTGGATCTCGTCCGAGACGACCACGGCGCCCCACTCCGCGGCGAGGCGGGCGAGTGCGGCCAACTCGTCGCGGGGGTGCACGAGCCCGAGGGGGTTGTGTGGGTTGCAGAGCAGGACCGTGCGGGCACCGTCCGCGAACGCCCGGGCGATCCCGTCGAGGTCCATCCGCCAGCCGGCCGTCGTGTCGAACGGGTCGGCGGTGCCCTCGGGAGCGAGCAGTGGGACCTCGGTGACGGAGCCGCCGGCCTCGGCGACGTACTCCCAGAACGGCGGGTACACGGGCGGCATGATCACGACCTGGTCGCCCGGCTCGATCACCCGGCGGAGCGTCTCCACCGCCGCGACCGAGACGTCGGTGGTGGTGCGGACGAGGTCGGGGTCGACGTGCCACCCCCACCGGGCCTCGGCGAAGTCCGCGAACGCCTCCGGGAGCGCCCGGCCGTGCCCGACGTACCCGGTGTCGCCGTTCGTGACCGCGGTCACCAGGGCCTCCCGCACGGGCTCGGCGAGCATGCTGTCCATCTCGGCGACGAACATCGGCAGCACCTCCGGCGGGTAGGCCGTGTACTTCTCGCTGGTGCGGGTGCGGTTCGCATCGAAGAGGGAGACCATGACGCTCATGGGGCCATCCTCGCAGTGCTGCCCCTCGGATGCCGGGTGATCTCGTACCGATCCTTCAGCCCGACACGAGGTGCCGGACCGCTGCCGCGGTGACGTGTGGTGGCATCGCGTGCCCGCCCGTGAACAGCTCGGCCGTCACGACGCCCGGCCGGAAGGCATCGAGGACGTGCTGCACGCCGTCGAGCGGGAACAGTGCGTCGTCCGTCCCCGCAGACACGAGGATCGGTCGGTCGACCGCGGAGGCGACCAGGCCGACGTCGCCGGCCGCGGCGAGGCCCGGGACGAACCAGGCCGGGTTGTGCCGGATGCGAGCGGCCTCGAAGGACGCCAGCGTGCCCAGCCCGCAGCTCACGACGCCCGCCGTCAAACGAGTGTCGACGGCGAGCGCGAACAGCGCGACCTGACCGCCGAGGGAGTGCCCGATGATGCCGGGCCCGACCCCGGCCGGGTTCGTCTCGGTCATCCAGGAGGTCACCGTGGCGATGTCGGACGTGTGCTTCGCCTGCAGGCTGCTCCCGTTCGCGACGCGGAACAGCGCGCCGAGTCGTTCGTCGGCAGCCGGGTCGTCGGTCCACGCACGTCGGCGGTCCTCGAACCCGAGCAGGTCGGGCACGATCACGCGGGCTCCTGCAGCCGCGAGCGTCGCACCGTAGGCGAGCGTCGGGTCTCCTGCTCGTCCGGCGGGTTCACTCTTGCCCGTGACGAAGTCGCCCGCGTGCTGGTGGACGGCGATCACGTCGGCACGATGGCGGCCCTGCGGCGTGAGGAGCAGACACGGGACGGTGTCACCGTCTGCGGTGTCGAGCTCGACGCGTGACCACGTGACGGATCCGACGCGTCCGAGTGGTTCGACGCGGACCGCGGTCGGACGGAGCGAGTCGGAGGACGGCAACCCGAGGAGCTCGAGGACGCGTGCCCGTGCCGGGTCGATCGTCGACGCCATGTCCGGACGGTACCAGCGAACGCGATCCAACCGACCACGACCGCGCCCGCTCGCTCAGAGCGGGACGTACGAGCGATGTCAGGCCCCGGACAGCCCCACGGCCGATCGGAGTGCACGGAGCCCCTGCGGCGAACCCGGCCAGTGGCGTGTGAGGGTCGCCGCACCTGCCCGGCGCGTAACGAATCGCAGGACGAGCGCGACGATGACCGCGTCGTCGAGGTAGCCGATGACGGGGATGAAGTCGGGTACCAGGTCGATCGGTGACACGAGGTACGCGAGCAAGGCGACGAGTGCGAGGCGCACGCCGCGAGGGACCGTGCGGTCGGCGACGAGTCCACGGAGCAACCGGACGACGTCGGGGACGAGTCGTAGCGCCTCGATCAACCGGACCCGGTCACCCGACCGCCGAGCGGCGACGAACAGCGCAACGACCACGGCGCCCCACAGCAGCAGCACGCCGCTGACGACCGCGATGACGACGGACCACCAGTCCATGATCACTCAGCCGAGCGGTCGCCCGGCACCCCAGACCCGCTGCACCTCGAGCGACGGCGACAGCGCCACGAGGTCCGCGGCGAACCCCGGCGCGATCCGCCCCAGCCGGTCGCCGAGCCCCAGCGCCGCGGCCGGCACGCTCGTCAACGCCGCCACGGCGTCGCGCAGCGTCAGGCCGGCTCGCGTGACCGCGTTCCGCAGTGCCACGTCCTGCGTCAGCGTCGAGCCGGCGATCGTGTCCGTCCCGGCGACGTGCGCGACGCCGTCCGTCACGGTCACGGCGAGGGACCCGAGCGTGTAGGGACCGTCGGCGGCACCGGCAGCGCCCATCGCGTCGGTGACCAGGGCGACGCGGCCCGGAGCGGCACGGAGCAGCATCGACGCGACGGACGGGTGCACGTGCACGCCGTCGAGGATGAGTTCGAGCGTCACCCGGTCGTCGGCCACGGCGGCGGCGATCGGTCCAGGGGCGCGGTGGTGGATGCCCGGCATGGCGTTGAACGCGTGCGTGAGCAGGGTCGCACCGGCGTCGAACGCGGCACGCGCCTGGTCGTACGTGCCGACCGTGTGGCCGACGGCGACGGCCACGTCGGCCGCGACGAACTGCTCCGTCGCGGACAGTGCGCCGGGGAGCTCCGGGGCGATGGTGACCTGGCGGACGACGCCGTCCCCGGCGGAGAGGAGCTCGGCGACGGCGGACGACGACGGGTCGATCAGGAACGACTCGTTGTGGGCGCCCTTGTTGTGCGGGGAGAGGAACGGCCCTTCGAGGTGGACACCGAGCACGAGCGGGTCGTCGGCCATCACCGCACGCACCCGCTCCAGCGACGACGCGAGCGTCGGGACCGGGTTCGCGACGAGGGACAGCACCGACCGGGTCGTGCCGTGCGCCCGGTGCACCGCGAGGGCGGACGCGAAGGACTCGTCCTCGTACGCGGCGCCCGCACCGCCGTGCCCGTGCAGGTCGACGAAGCCGGGGGTCAGGACGGCGTCGCCGAGGTCGACGACCTCGTCGACCGAGGACGCCGCAGGCGCCTCGGGACCGGCGCCGACCGCGTGGATCGTGTCGCCGACGACGAGGACCCAGCCGTCCGCGGTGGAGCCGGCCGCGTCGACGACGCGGGCCGACCGGACCAGCGTGCGCCGCGCCTCCAGGCCGACCGACGGAACCGACCTACCGACGCTCACCGCGTCTCCTTCCGGAACTCCACCACGCCCGACAGGGCGGCGACCACGATGAAGACCAACCCGACCACCGGGTACCCGATCGAGATCCAGCAGCCGCCGGCGGCGATGATCAACGCGACCTCGACGATCGTCTTGCCGACCACGTCCGTCTGGATCGACGACGCCGGGGAGCGGAAGAAGTACCAGACCACGGCCGCGAACACCGGCGCACCGACCATGAACAGGATCGCGGGCATCGGGAACGGCCACGCGAAGTAGCCCCACGTCGCCAGCGAGAGCAGCCCGAAGGCGCAGACCACGATGCGGAGCACACCCCAGGCATCGACCCGGCGACGACGGATCGCGTGCGGGTCCGGGGTGTCTCCCCAGTCGACCGGGGACTGCGGTGCTGACATGCGTGGACCTACTTGAAGATGATTGTGCGGGCGCCGTCGAGGAGGACCCGGTCCTCCGCGATCCAGCGCACCGCCTGGGTGAGGGTGCGGGACTCCTCGTCCTGCCCGATCGACACGAGCTCGGTGGGGTCCTTGGTGTGATCGACCCGGACGACGTTCTGCTCGATGATCGGGCCCTCGTCGAGGTCGCTCGTCACGAAGTGCGCCGTCGCCCCGATCAGCTTCACGCCCCGGGCGTGTGCCTGCCGGTACGGGTTCGCGCCCTTGAACCCCGGGAGGAACGAGTGGTGGATGTTCACCGCACGGCCCTCGAGTGCCGCGCACAGCTCGGGCGACAGGATCTGCATGTACCGCGCGAGGACGACGAGTTCGATGTCGTGCTCCTCGACGGCCTGCAGGATCCGTCGCTCCATCTCCGTCTTGCTCGCGGCGTCCGTCACCGGGCGGTGCTCGAACGGCACCGAGTAGAACGACGCGAGTTCGGCGAGGTCCGCGTGGTTCGACAGCACCAGCGGGACCTCGATCGGCAGCTGTCCGCCGCGCTGCCGGTAGAGCAGGTCGTTGAGGCAGTGGCCCGCCTTCGACACGAGGACGAGCGTGCGCATCGGTCGGCCGACGACGTCGAGCTGCACGCGGGCGTCGTAGCGCTCGGCGACGGGGGCGAGCGCTGCCTCGAACGTGGCGCGGTCGACCGGGGCCATGACCTGCAGGCGCATGAAGAACGTGTTCGTGTCGACGCTCGAGAACTGCTGCGACTCGGTGATGTTGCCGTTCGCGGCGACGACCGCTCCGGAGACGGCGTGCACGATCCCGGGCTGGTCGTCGCAGACCAGGGTGAGGGTCCAGTGCGTGGCGGTCTGCTCGGTCGGGTCGGTCACCGGTTCAGGGTACCGGGATCGGGCGGCCTGGAGGCGCGGCGCGGGCCCGGCGGTCCGGCCGCGGCCGGAGGACGGTCGGCCGGGGCGCGGGGCGCGGGGCGCGGGGCGCGGGGCGCCACGGTTCCGACGGCCTGCGCACAACGCAAGTGCCGCGGAACCGCGCGAGTCCGCGGTTCCGCGGCATTTTGGTTGTGCGCCGACGGGTCGCGTCAGCGGGGGAGCGACTTCGCGAGCGCGCGGTCGGCGATCGTCAGGACGCTGACGAGCACCGCGACGCCGACGATCACCCACGCGAGCACGTGCAGGTCCGGCGTGGTCGGGGCCTGGCCGAACACGCCGCCGATGAGCGAGGACGCCGCGATCGCGCCGATGTAGACGCTCGTGCGGGAGAGCCCGGCGGCGGTGCCGATGTACTCGGCCGGCACGACCCGGTACAGGGCTGCCTGGTTCGACACGGACGCCAGGGCCTGCGGGACGCCGAACAGTGCCGGTGCGAGCACGAGCAACCACCACGGCGACCCGACACCGAGGAACAGCAGGAGCGCACCGCCGACGATCGGCACGACCGCGGCCACGATCAGCGGCCCGCGCACGGCGGTCTTCCGGGCGACGAGGAACGACGCCACGCCGGCGACGACCGCGGCGGGCAGCTGCATGTACCCGGCGACGTCACTCGGGTAGCCGGCGACGTCCTGCACCCACTGCGAGAACCCGTAGGTCATCGTGTAGGCCATCAGGTACGTCAGGAACAGCCGCACGTAGGTGCGTGAGAGTGCACCGTTGCGGGCGAGCAGCCGGACGTCGACGAAGGGCTTCACGGCGCGCAGTTCCCACAGGATCAGCGCCACGAGCAGGACGACCGCGACGCCCAGCAGCCACCAGAGGCCGGCCGAGACGTCGAGCAGGAACACGAGCAGCGCCGAGACGAACCCGGTCATGAGCAGCATGCCGAACGGGTCGAGCGCGGTGAGGACGGGCCGGTCCTCGTCGTTCCGCGGGCGGAGCGCGTCCGACGGCAACCAGAGCGCCGACACGACGATCCCGAAGACCGCGAGGGGCACGTTGACGAGGAAGATCGCGTGCCACCCGAAGGCCGCGATGAGCGCACCGCCGAGCGGCGGACCGGCTGCAGCGGACACGAGCGACGTGATCGACAGCGCTCCGAGGACCAGCGACGGGGTCGGCTTCCCGATCCGGGTGGAGTGCTGGCGCAGGGTCGTGAGGGCCGCCGGGTACGCCGCCGAGGTCCCGATGCCGATGAGCACGCGGGCGAACACCGCGCCGCCGAAGCCGGTCAGGACCTCGGGCACGACACCCGCGACGCCGACGATGACGAGCCCGGTCAGGAACACCTTCTTCGGCCCGAACCGGTCGGCGAGCTTGCCCATCGTCGGCTGCGCGATCGCACTGGCCAGGTAGAGGGCCGCGACGAGCCAGATCGCCTGCGCCGAACCGATCCCGAGGTCACGGGAGATCGGGGCGAGGGCGACCGACACCATCGTGGTGTTGATCGGGTTGAGCAGCGGGCCGACGAGGACGGGGACGAGGAGCTTCGGGCCGAAGCCGCTGCCCTTCGGGTCGGTCGCCGGGGTGACGGGTGTGGAGGCGGTTGCGGTGGACGTGGCGGTCAGTCCTTCAGGGTTCGACGACGGGGCCGAGGATGGCGATCGAGCGCGCGACGGTGGCGCGGTCGTCGGGGTCGAGTGCTGCCAGCCGTTCGGCGAGCAGGCGGGTGCGGGAGCGGTGCGAGTCCTCCCGGGCGGCGCGGCCGGCGTCGGTCGCGCTGACGATGGTGCGGCGGCCGTCCTCGGGATCGGGGTCGCGGGTTGCCAGGCCGAGGTCGACGAGGGCCTGGACGGTCGCCCCCATCGACTGCGGGCGGACGCCCTCGGCGCGTGCCAGATCGGCCGTCGTCGTCGCGCCGTCGCGGATCAGGCGGCCGAGTACTGCCGACTGCGAGGCGGTGACGTCGTCGACCTTGCCGACGAGGGTCGTGCGCCGGATCTTGCCGTAGAGCGTGAGCAGCTCACCGGCGAGTTCGTCCGACGCGCGTGATTCCATACCGCCACGGTACTACTTCGGCAGGTGAACTTGCAAGGCAGACTGTCGATTGACGCGACCGGCGGGGCGGAGGCGAGCCGTGCCTCCAGTCCGTCAGCGCGACAGCGCCGTCAACGCGGTGCGCTCAGTGTCTCGACCAGGTGCTCCTGCACGTACCCGAGCCAGTCGTAGACGTCGCGCAGGCCGACGCCCGCGTCGGCCTCGTACGACTGCTCCTCGGAGGCGGAGTCCACGATGCCGAGCCGGTCCGCGATCGTCAGCCGCAGGTCCGTCAGGCAGCGCAGCCAGGCCTGCTCGTCCCCGGGCTCGAACGCGCCCTCGCGCGCGCCGGTCGACCACGCGTGCACCGTCGAGGCGTTCGTCGTCTTCTGCGCGACCAGGTCCGCCTCGGTCCAGCGCCGGAACTCCGCACTCGCGTCGACGTCGTCCGGGTAGGCGTCCGGGAACATCCGCGCCGCGACCGGGTCCGACGAGAGGTCCCCGCCGAGCACCTGCTGCAGTTGCTCGGTCAGTGACGCGAGGACGGAGCGCTCGCCGGAGGACATGCCGAGGTGCACGCCGTCGCCCCGGCGGACGAACGGGATCACGGGGTGGGGGCCCTGTCCACCGACGCCTGCAGGCCGTAGCCGTGCATCGCTTCGACGTGCGCCTCCATCGCCTCGCGCGGGCCGGTCGCCACGATGGCCCGGCCCTCGTCGTTCACCTGCCGCATCAACCGCTCGGCCTTCGCGCGGGGGAACCCGAAGTACTGCTGGAAGACGTAGGTCACGTACGACATGAGGTTCACCGGGTCGTCCCACACCACGGCGACCCAGGGCGAGTCCGGGCGCACGCTCGTGCGGGCGTCGGTGCGCTCGTCGACGTCGGGCGTCAGCAGGGTCATGCACCCAGGGTGACACGAACCGGCTCGCTCGGTACGATCGTCAGGTCGCGACTGGCGTTGGATGGGTCACCATCGGGAAGCGACACCTGACACGGTGCGCGGCCGTACGCCTGGGCCGCGCCCCACCGTCCACCTCGTCGTGCTCGTGCGCGACGGAACCGACAACGAGGAGTCCCGTGTCCATCACCGATCTGCCCCCCGCAGCCACCCAGTCGACGTTCAACGCCCCGCTCAGCGAGGTCGACCCCGAGATCGCGAAGGTCCTCGAGCAGGAGCTCGGCCGCCAGCGCGACACCCTCGAGATGATCGCGTCCGAGAACTTCGTGCCGCGCGCCGTCCTCGAGTCCCAGGGCTCCGTGCTCACCAACAAGTACGCCGAGGGCTACCCGGGCAAGCGCTACTACGGCGGTTGCGAGTACGTCGACGTCGCCGAGCAGCTCGCCATCGACCGTGCCAAGGCGCTCTTCGGTGCCGAGTACGCGAACGTGCAGCCGCACTCCGGTGCAAGCGCGAACGCCGCCGTCCTGCACGCCATCGCCTCGGCCGGCGACACCATCCTCGGCCTCGAGCTCGCCCACGGTGGTCACCTCACCCACGGCATGAAGCTCAACTTCTCCGGCCGGATCTACAACGCCGTGTCGTACGGCGTCGACCCGGAGACGTTCGAGGTCGACTACGACGACATCCGCGCGAAGGCCATCGAGCACCAGCCGAAGGTCCTCATCGCCGGTTGGTCCGCCTACCCGCGCCAGCTCGACTTCGCGAAGTTCCGCGAGATCGCGGACGAGGTCGGCGCGACCCTGTGGGTGGACATGGCGCACTTCGCCGGTCTCGTCGCCGCGGGCCTGCACCCGTCGCCCCTCCCGCACGCCCACGTCGTGTCGTCGACGGTGCACAAGACCCTCGCCGGTCCGCGCTCCGGCCTGATCCTGTCGAATGACGAGTCGCTGTTCAAGAAGCTCAACTCGGCAGTGTTCCCGGGCCAGCAGGGCGGCCCGCTGATGCACGTCATCGCCGCCAAGGCCACCGCGTTCCTGCTCGCCGCGACGCCCGAGTTCAAGGACCGTCAGGAGCGCACACTGCGCGGTGCTCGTCTGCTCGCTGATCGGCTCACCCAGCCCGACGCTCGCGCGGCCGGGATCGACGTGCTCACCGGTGGCACCGACGTGCACCTGGTGCTCGTCGACCTGCGCGAGTCCGAGGTCGACGGCAAGCAGGCGGAAGACCTGCTGCACGAGGTCGGCATCACGGTCAACCGCAACTCCGTGCCGTTCGACCCGCGCCCGCCGATGGTCACCTCGGGCGTCCGCATCGGTACCCCGGCGCTCGCGACGCGCGGCTTCGGGGACACCGAGTTCACCGAGGTCGCCGACATCATCGCGCTGACGCTCATGCCGAACCCGGACATCGACGCGCTGTCGGCACGGGTGAAGGCCCTCGCCGACGCGTTCCCGCTGTACGCGTGAGCGGCACCGTGGCTGATCTGCCGCGGGCGCTCTGGGCAGGGGAGGGTTCTGCCGTCCGCATCGACGGCACCGCCCTCGCCGCCCGCACGCTCGACGACCTGAAGGTCCGCATCGACCGGCTGCACGACCACGGGTTCCGCCCGGGGCTCGGCACGATCATGGTCGGCCAGAACGCCGGGTCGGTGTCCTACGTCTCCGGCAAGCACCGTGACTCCGCGCAGATCGGGCTCGACTCGGTCCGCATCGACCTGCCGGAGACCGCGTCGGCCGCCGACATCCGCGCCGCGATCCTGCAGATGAACGACGACCCCCGGGTCACCGCGTTCATCGTGCAGCTCCCGCTGCCGCAGGGGATCGACCCGATCCCGATGCTCGAGCTGATGAACCCGGCGAAGGACGCCGACGGCCTGCACCCGACCAACCTCGGCGAGCTCGTGCTCGCCGTCCCGGGCGGTGCCGGAACGATCGACGCGCCCCTGCCGTGCACCCCGCGCGGCATCGTGGCGATGCTCGAGGCGTACGACGTCCCGATCCGGGGCCAGCACGTCACGATCATCGGCCAGGGCCTGACGGTCGGGCGTCCGCTCGGCCTGCTGCTCACCCGGCTCGAGGCGACCGCGACCCTCACCCACTCCCTGACCGAGGACGTCGCCGCCGAGTGCCGTCGGGCGGACATCATCGTCGCAGCTGCGGGCGTCGCCGGACTCGTGCAGCCGGACTGGGTGAAGCCGGGCGCGGCGGTCATCGACGTCGGCATCAGTCGGGTCGTCTCCCCGGAGACGGGCAAGGCGCGCCTGCGGGGCGACGTCGACCCCGCGGTGGCCTCGGTCGCCGGGTTCCTCTCGCCGACCCCGGGTGGCGTCGGCCCGATGACCCGCGCGATGCTGATGAAGAACGTGGTCGAGGCCGCCGAGCGCCACCTGCACTAGCGCGGCGCTCCGAACCCGCCACACGCCCAGCTTCGGTGCTACGGTCTCGCCATGGGGGACGAACGACTGCTCACCGAGCCCGTGCTGCGGCCGAGGCCGGCTCCGTCGCAACTGACGAAGGACGCCCGGTGGCTCGTCGTCATCGTGGTGCTCTGCATCGTCTTCCAGCAGCCGGGGTCGACCTGGGGCACCTCGTTCTCGCACGCCGGCCAGGAGTACGACTTCGAGTCGCACCCAGCGCTCGGGTGGACCCTCGTCACGGTGGGCTTCGCGGTGGTCGGGTTCCTCGTCGCGATCGCCCGCCGCGGTGCCCGTCGGTTCGACGAGCACACCGTGATGGGTCTCGCCCTCGCCGGCGTGGTCGGGACGACGGTGCTGGTGTGGCTGCTCATGCCGGCGCAGATCGCCTGGGTGCAGTGGGCTGTGGAGCACGGCTCGACGCACCCGTTCGTCATCGGGAACGTCACCGAGCGGGTCCGGTACGCCGACTACGCCGGCTGAGCGGCCGCGGCGGACCGTACGCGAGCGAGTTCCGCGCCAGGCGACACCTCTCGGGCTCCGCAGTGCGAGAAGTGTCGCTCAGCCGAGTCTCGCGCAAGTCGGACGCGCCTGACGGACCAGGGCGGGCGGTTGCCGATCAGTCGCGCCGGGCGCCCTGCGCAGCATGCACGGTGAAGACGTTCGGCTCGCGGTACCCGGCTGCGGCGAAGGCGGCGGTGACGGCGTCCGCGATCGCACCACGTGCCTCCTGGTCGACCAGCGCGATCGCCGCACCGCCGAACCCGCCACCGGTCATCCGCGCACCGACAGCACCGTGCTCCATCGCGGTGGTGACCGCCAGGTCGAGCTCCGGCACGGAGATCTCGAAGTCGTCCCGCATCGACTCGTGCGACGCGACGAGCAGCGACCCGATCGCCCGCGGCCCGTGCTCGCGCAGGGTGCGAACGGTGTCGAGGACGCGCTGGTCCTCGGTCACGACGTGACGGACACGACGGAAGGTCTCGTCGTCGAGGAGTTCCTGCGCGCGGGGCAGGTCGTCGACCGACAGGTCGCGCAGCGCCTCGACGCCCATCGCCGCCGCGCCCCGTTCGCAGGAGTCGCGCCGGGCCTTGTAGCCGCCGGTCGCGTGGGCGTGCTCGACGCGGGTGTCCACGACGAGGACCTCGAGCCCGTTCGCCTCGAGCGCCAGGTCGACGACGGCGGTGTCGAGCGTGCGGCAGTCGAGGAACACCACCGCGTCCTGCTCGCCGAGGAGCGATGCGGACTGGTCCATGATCCCGGTGGGGGCACCGACGGCGTGGTTCTCGGAGTACTGGCCGACGCGAGCCAGGGTCTTCCGGTCGAGTCCGAGCTCCCACAGGTCGTTGAAGGCGAGCGCGACGCCGCACTCGATCGCGGCGCTCGAGGACAGACCAGCACCGACCGGAACGTCCGAGTCGATGAAGACGTCGAAGCCGGTCTTGTCGGACAGGTCCGCCCCTGCGTGCTCGCGGAGTGCCCACGCGATGCCGAGGACGTAGGCGGACCAGCCGTCCATCCGGTCGGGCGCCAGCTCGTCGAGCGAGAGCGACACGGGTGGGTTGTCGGCGTCGAATGCCGAGGCCACACGGAGGACCCGGTCCTCGCGCGGAGCGATCGACGCCGTGGTGCGGCGGTCGATGGCGAAGGGCAGCACGTACCCGTCGTTGTAGTCGGTGTGCTCGCCGATGAGGTTGACCCGGCCCGGCGCGGAGTACTGCACCGCGGGCTCGTACCCGTAGACCTGCTGGAACGTCATGCGCGCTCGATCCCTCCTCGGATGAACTCGGCCGCCTTCTCGGGTACGAGGTCCCCGATCCAGGCGCCCATGGCGGCTTCGCTGCCGGCCAGGAACTTCAACTTGTCCGCCGCACGACGCGGCGACGTGATCTGGAGCATCAGCCGCACGGTGTCGCGACCGGTATGCACGGGTGCCTGGTGCCACGCGGCGATGTACGGCGTCGGGTCGTCGTAGAGCTTGTCGATGCCGCGGGTGAGGCGCAGGTGCATGTGCGCGAGCTCGTCCTTCTCGGCGTCGGTGAGCCCTGCGAAGTCCGGCACGTGGCGGTGCGGCAGCATGTGGATCTCGATGGGCCAGCGTGCCGCGAACGGCACGAAGGCGGTGAAGTGCTCGCCGGCGAGGACGACCCGGTCGGACGCCCGCTCGTTGGCGAGGTGCTGCTCGAACAGGTCCGGTCCGAACCGCTCGATGCTCGCCAGCAGGCGCTGGGTCCGCGGGGTCACGTACGGGTACGAGTAGATCTGCCCGTGCGGGTGGTGCAGCGTGACGCCGATCGCCTCGCCCCGGTTCTCGAACGGGAACACCTGCTGGATGCCGGGCATCGCGGACAGCGCGGCGGTGCGGTCCGCCCAGGCCTCGACCACGGTCCGGGCCCGCGACTCGGAGATCGACGCGAAGGAGCCGGCGGTCTCGGGGGAGAAGCACACGACCTCGCACCGACCGACGCTGCGGAACTCGCGGTTCAGTCCGACGTCGGAGAGGGAGTCGAGCGACTCCGGTGCGTCCTGGGCCTCGAGCAGGGGGCCGAACGACGGCGACCGGTTCTCGAACACGGCGACGTCGTAGCGGCTCGGGATCTCCGACGGGTTCTCGGGGGTCTGCGGTGCGAGCGGGTCCTGGTCGGCCGGCGGGAGGAACACGCGGTTCTGCCGACTCGCGGCGATCGAGACCCACTCCCCGGTCAGGACGTCCTGCCGCATGCGGGCCGTCTCCGGCCGCGGGTCGAGCACACGCTGGTCGATGCTGCGCTCGGCGGGCAGCGTCGAGTCGGCGTCGTCGAAGTAGATGAGGTCGCGTCCGTCCGCGAGCTTCGTCACGCGCTTGGTGATCACCGCACCACCCTAGCCGCCATCCGAAGGATTGCGAAAGACTCCGGAAGCAAGCGAAACTGAGCACATGACGGACGACGACCTCTCCTTCCTCGCCGGCGCGCTCCCCGCGCCGCTGCGTCAGGACCGCATCGTCTCCATCGTCGAGGGCGCGCCCGGCATGGTCCGCACGGCCGCCCTGGCAGCGGCCCTCGGAACCAGCGAGGTGACCGTCCGGCAGGACCTCGCCTCCCTCGACCTGGAGGCGCGGCTCAGGCGGGTGCACGGCGGTGCCGTCCGCCTCGGGGCCGGTCCCGGCGAGCGTCCCTTCGAGGAGACCGCCGTGGAGCACCAGGTCGCGAAGGCCGCGATCGGCCGTGCGGCGGCCGCCCTCGTGCGCTCCGGACAGTGCGTCGTGCTCGACGTCGGCACCACGCCTGCAGCGGTCGCGTCGGCGCTGGTCGCCCGCGAGGACCTGGTCGACGTCACCGTGGTCACGAACTCGTTGACCACCGCCCTCGCGCTCGAGGCCGCGGTGCCGCGCTTCACCGTCGTGGTCACCGGCGGCACGCTGCGTCCGCTCCAGCACTCCCTCGTCGCGCCGTTCAACAACACGCTGCTGCCGCTGATCGCCGCCGACGTCGTGTTCCTCGGCGGCACCGGACTCGACGTCGCGCACGGCCTGACGAACGTGAACCTGCCCGAGACCGAGGCGAAGCGCATGCTCGCGGCCACGGCCCGGCGTACCGTCGTCGTCGCGGACGGGTCGAAGTTCGGCCGGGCCCACATCGGGGTCGTCCGCGCGCTCGAGGACATCGACGTCGTCGTCACCGCCGAGACCACGGCCGACGCCGTCGCCCCCATCCGGGCGGCCGGGGTCGACGTCGTCGTCGCGGACGGCAGCGACGGCACAGCCGGGGTCGACCCGGCACCGAACGGAAGGAACGAGACCGCATGACCGCAGCACCCACCGGGGGCCAGTACCACCTCCGCCACGCCGGACCCGACGGGGTCGTCGAGGCGGTCGTCACCGAGGTCGCCGCCGGCATCCGGGAGCTCCGTGTCGCCGGCTTCGACCTCACCGAGCCGTTCCCCGTCTCGGAGCAGCCGCCCGGGGCGAACGGCATCGTGCTCGCACCGTGGCCGAACCGCGTGGCCGGTGGCGTCTGGGTGCTCGACGGCAAGCGCCAGCAGCTCGACGTCTCCGAGCCGAAGTACGGCAACGCCTCGCACGGGCTGCTCCGCTTCGCGCCGTACCGGGTCGTGGACCAGACCGAGTCGTCGGTGCTGCAGGAGGCGACGATCCACCCGCAGCACGGCTGGCCCTTCACCCTCGAGACCCGGGTGCACCACGAGCTCGTCGACGACGGCATCCGCATCACGCACGAGGTCGTGAACCGCTCGGGCGTCCGGGCCCCGTTCGCGATCGGGGCGCACCCCTACCTGCGCGCCGGGGACACCCCCGCCGAGGACCTCGTCGTGACGCTCGACGCCGCGACCGCGTTCACCGTCGACGACAAGCGCATCCCGAACGGCTCCGAGCCGGTCGAGGGCACCGGTGTCGACCTCCGCGCCGGGCGACGGGCCGGGGACTCCGACCTCGACACGGCGTACACGGACATCACCCCGGACGCCGAGGGGGTGCGCCGGACGACGATGCACGGTCCCGAGGGCGACGGCGTCGAGCTGTGGCAGGACGCGTCGTTCCCGTACGTGCAGGTCTTCACCTCCCGCGAGTTCCCCCGCGGCGACGGCACCGGGCTGGCCGTGGCGGTCGAGCCCATGACGGCGCCGGCGAACGCGTTGAACTCGGGGGAGGGCCTGCGCTGGCTCGAGCCCGACGAGTCCTGGACCGGCACCTGGGGCATCCGCCGCGTCTGGTCCTGACCAGGGCGAACCGCGGCGCTCCCGGCGCGTGAGACACCGCCCGCGGCCCGAGACACCGCCTGCACGTCGAGACACCGCGAGATCCTGCGGTGTCTCGACGTTGATGCGGCGTCTGCGCCGGCCGGCGGTGTCTCGCACGATCGAGACGCCGCCGTGTCTGCGGCGCGGACCGGGCGCACACGACGAAGGCCCCGCCGGACTCCGGCGGGGCCTTCGCGCTGCCGGGTGTCCGGCGCGGTCAGCGGGTCAGGCGCGTCGCATGCGCAGTGCCTCGACCGCGAGCGACTCGCTGGCGTAGCGGCCGACCTCCTGCGCCCACGCCGGGTCGTCCCCGCGCAGTGCGATGAAGTCCTTGCGCTGCCGGCACACGTACCCGAGCACCGCGGTGCCGGTCGCGACCTCGACGAAGTCCTTGCGGATGTGCCGGGTCGTGACCTGCGCGTTCCGGCGGAGCGTGTCGAGCAGGAGCTCGTTGCTCATCGTCGTGTTGGTCGCTGCTGCGAGCTCGACGATGCGGCGCGCGTCCCCGGTGCTGCTGGTGTGCGTGGCTTCGATGGGCTCGATCACGGTGTACCCCGTTCGTTCCTGGTGGTGCGGTGGTGCAGGATCCGTCGATCGGATCCGGGAACGACACTATCGGCGGCAGCCCAACAGTCTGCTGAACGACGACTGAACTGTCAGCCGGAATCGCAATGAGTCCGCTGTGGAGGGCTTGTACCCCGATCAGCGGATCAGGCGCACTGTTCGCGCATGCGCGGCGTGGCGAGGGCCTCGAGGGCGTCGTCGATCCGACCGGCGAGGTACAGGTACCCGGCGTCGTTGAGGTGCTGCCCGTCCCGCGCGGCGTAGCTCGCGCTGTTCGTCGTGGTGAACCACCGGCCGTCGAGGGCGTCCACGTAGGTGACCCCGGCGGCCCGTGCCCCGGCGGCGACCGCGTCCGAGATCCCGGTCGTGGTGCGGGCCAGGGGCTGCGGCGCCGAGGGTCCGATCGCCACGACGACGGCATCGGGCCACTGACGCTTCGCGGTCCGGAGCGTCCGCTCGACTCGACGCTCGAGGGTGTCGGCGCTGACGAGCCAGTCGTTCTGGCTGCCCTGCACGATCACGAGTGCGGGGTCGATCGAGTCGCTCCGTTCGATGCGGGACAGGTAGTTCCACCGCGTCGACTTCGTCGCGCCCGTGTTGACGTACCCGGTGCCGGGGACACCGTCGATCGTCGCGTCCCACCCGCGCTCGGCGACGAGGTCCTGCGCCCAACCGTGCGTGCCGTCGTACGACCCTCGGCCCGTCGTGTACGAGTCGCCGACGATGAGCACGTCCGATCCGCGGGCGATCGCCGAGGCCGTCCGGCTCGCCGAGGCATCGCTCGCATCGGGAACGGTCTGGCAGGCGTTCGACACGGCGGGGAGCATGACGAGGCACCCGACGACGCCGACGGCCATCGCGCCGAGCGCGACGACGGGGAACCCGCGTCGGGTTCGGCGTCGTCGTCTGGGAGGCAGCGAACGAGGACCGTCCGGCCATCCGCCGTCGGTTCGTCGGGCCACGGCCGGGATTCTACGCGGCGGGTTCCGGGCATCCGGTGAGCGGAAGCCGAGTGTCCGCACACACAGGAACCGCAGAGAACACGGGGTGGGCCCCGTGGGGCTCGAACCCACGACCCTCGGATGAAAAGCCGGTGTTCGGGAACGGGTGGGCCCCGTGGGGCTCGAACCCACGACCCTCGGATTAAAAGTCCGGTGCTCTACCAACTGAGCTAGAGGCCCTCACCCGCAAGGCTAGCGGGTGAGGGCCTCCGGTACGTCCGGTGTGGGACGAGGTCAGCTGCGCCGACCGGTGAGGGTCCGCAGCAGCCACGCGATCACCGCGATGATGAGCAGCACGATCCCGACCCACAGCAGGAACTTCAGGCTCGCGGTGAAACCACCGAC
Source organism: Curtobacterium sp. 314Chir4.1 (assembly GCF_900215175.1). Taxonomy (NCBI): domain Bacteria; kingdom Bacillati; phylum Actinomycetota; class Actinomycetes; order Micrococcales; family Microbacteriaceae; genus Curtobacterium; species Curtobacterium sp. 314Chir4.1. The sequence goes on along the minus strand of NZ_OCMI01000004.1, from coordinate 130,212 downwards.
GAACAGCAGGATGACCGCGATCACGGCCAGGATGATGAGCAGGGCGTTCATGGAGTGTCCTCTTCTTCACGTCCGGGAGGGGTGCCTCCCTGGCGGAGCACGGTACCCGTTGCGGGACGATTGCGTTCTCGGCGAACGGGGGACAGGGCGTGTCACCGGACGCGCCTACACTGTCGCGGTGCCTCGCGATCACCACCGTCCCGTCCACTTCACCGACCAGGAGTTCGCCGCGATCCAGGGCGGCGAGGACCCGGCGCTCGTGAACCGCGTCGCGCACGAGACCGCGAATGCCCTGCTGCACCGCGTGCGGGAGGACCCGGACCCGGCGGTCGTCGAGCGCCTGGTGACCTACACGGACGTGCACGGCATCGATGCGATCGCGGAGCTGTGGGCCCGCGTGGGGGCGCACACGCTGCCGGGGGCACTGTGGCGGATCTACCTCGTCCGTGTCGTCATCCGGCAGAACCCGGAGGAGATCGCGTACTTCTTCGAGCGCGGGACCGAGCGGATCGGCACGATCGACGAGGCCGTCGCGGGTGCCGAGCAGCCGACGGGGCCGGCGGAGATCCTGACCCTGGCGGACCGCATCCTGCACGGGTTGTACACGGGCGACCTCGCGGTGGCGCTCGACCGCGGGGCGGCGTTCTGCCGGCTGACCGCGGCGGGCGCGACGGCGGTGGCGGACGAGTCGGACCTCACGGCGGGCGAGCGTGCCAGCGAGCTGACGACGCGTGCCCTGCGGCTGACGGAACTGGCGGCCGACCTGACCGAAGCGGCGGCGCTCTGGCGTCGCGACAGCCTGGACTGAGCGGGCGGCGGGGCGGACCCGCACCGCGCCTCCAGGCAGGAACGACAAGGCGAGCAGGCCGACAGCTCCGAGCACGAGGCAACATGCCGAAAGCAGCACGAGGCACATGCCGAAAGCAGGCACAGAGAAACCGGGCCGCAGAAGCGCCTCTCGGCGCGAGGCCGCTCGAAGCGGCGAATTTTGGAGCCCGGGGCTTGCTGCGGCCCGGCGACACCGAGTCTACGAGACGTCTGCCGTGCGCACGACCGTGTTCACTCTCGGTGGACAGACCAGGTCCCGGGCGTGTGCGCAGAACGCGTGTGACCCGAACATGGATGAGAACCGCTCCAATCCGACGGGGCGAGGGTGCCGAATCATCACCGTGACAGGCGAATCCGCCCGTCACGAAGCGAGGGTCCCGCGCGACCCGGTCCGCTCCCTGGCGGTCAATTCCCTGCGGGTCACGCGGGCCCTCGTCCTGCTCCGACACGGGTGACCCGAACCTGTGCGTCAGGACACAACGCAACCGTGAGGAGGGAAACCTGCAATGCTTGCCATCGTGGAACGCGACACCGAAGCCTGGAGCTCGACCGAGCCCACTCCGGCGTCGCCTGACGACCTCCTCGCCCGGGTGGCGACCGGCGACCAGGCGGCCTTCTCCGATCTGTACGACGTCCTGTCCGGGCGTGTGCTCGGCCTCGTGACGCGTCTCCTCCGGGATCGAGCGCAGTCGGAAGAGGTCGCACAGGAGGTCTTCCTCGAGGTCTGGCAGCAAGCCGCACGCTTCGACCGGCAGCGCGGGACCGCCTCCAGCTGGATCCTCACCATGGCCCACCGCCGAGCGGTCGACCGGGTGCGGGCATCGCAGTCCTCGCACGACCGTGACACGAAGATCGGCATCCGCGACTTCGAGGCCGGCGTCGACGACGTCTCCGAGTCCGTCGAGATCCGGATCGAACACGAACGGGTCAGCCGGGCACTCGCGAAACTCACCGAGTTCCAGCGACAGGCCGTGCAGCTCGCCTACTACGGCGGCTACTCGCACAGCGAGATGGCCGCACACCTCGGTGTCCCGATCGGCACCGTCAAGACCCGTCTCCGTGACGGGATGATCAGACTTCGCGACGAGATGGGGGTGACGTCATGACCGAACGCCACGACGACCCTGCCCTGCTCACCGGGTCGCACGCCCTCGACGCCCTGTCGGACGACGAGCGCGAGCTGCTCGAGGCCACCTTCTCCGACGTTCCCGAGCTGCGGGCCGAAGCGGACTCGCTGCGCGAGACCGCGCTCCAGCTGGCCTACGCGGTGGACCCGATCGAGCCTCCTGCCTCGATGAAGGCGTCGCTCATGGCGCAGATCGCGTCGACGCCGCAGGCGGCGCCCGTCGCACCTGCTGCCGCTGACGCGTCGGATTCGGTTCCTTCGGCCGCCGCCCCTGCGTCCTCGGTCCCTTCGGCCTCCGTTCCGGACGCCGTCGGAGATGCCGGCCAGGAGGCGCGGTTCGCCCCCGCCACGCGCCGCACCCGTGCAGGTGGCAGCGCCACTGCCGCCGCCCAGCGTCGGTGGTTCCAGCGTCCGGCAGCCGTCCTGTCCACCGCAGCCGCGGTCGCCGTCGTGTTCCTCGGTGTCGGGCTCGGCGTGGGCACGGCGTTCACGCCCTCGAACCAGCCCGGTCCGGGCACGACGCAGGCGAGCAGCGGACTCGACCGGATCTACGCCGCGTCGGACTTCAAGCGGACCACCGCGAAGGTCTCCGGCGGCGGGACGGCCACGGTCGTCTGGTCGAACTCGCTCGGCAAGTCCGCCGTGATCCTCGACGGTGTCGCCCCGGCGCCGAAGGGCAAGACGTACGAGCTCTGGTACATCGGCTCGGAGGGCACGGGCGGCAAGATCAGCTCGGCAGGCCTGATGGACGGTGCCGCCGACGGCGTGCACTCGGCGGTGCTCACGGGCACGCGGTCGCACGGTGTGACGATCGGCATGACGGTGGAGCCCGAGGGCGGTTCGGAGCAGCCGACGACGACGCCGATCATGGCGGTCCCCACCGCCTGACGCGTCCCACGTCTCCCCGCTCGCCTGGCACGGTCCGCGGGCGGGGAGTTCGTCGTGCGCGCGCATCGGCACCCCGACGGGAAACGACGAGACCGACGTCGTGTGACGTCGGTCGTGTCGTTCTGGGTCAGCGCCGGGTCACCCGAAGCGGCCCGAGACGTAGTCCTCGGTGGCCTGCACGGACGGGTTCGAGAACATCGTCGCGGTGTCGTCGAACTCGATGAGCTTGCCGGGGGCGCCGGTGCCGGCGATGTTGAAGAACGCCGTCTTGTCGCTGACGCGCGAGGCCTGCTGCATGTTGTGGGTCACGATCACGATCGTGTACTCCTTCTTGAGCTCCTCGATGAGGTCCTCGATGGCGAGGGTCGAGATCGGGTCGAGCGCCGAGCACGGCTCGTCCATGAGGAGCACGTCCGGCTGCACCGCGATCGCACGGGCGATGCAGAGACGCTGCTGCTGGCCACCGGACAGGCCCATGCCGGGCTTGTCGAGGCGGTCCTTGACCTCGTTCCAGAGGTTCGCACCCTGCAGGGAGCGCTCGACGATGTCGTCGGCCTCGGAGCGGGAGACGCGCTTGTTGTTGAGCTTCACACCGGCGAGGACGTTGTCCTTGATGGACATCGTCGGGAACGGGTTCGGCCGCTGGAAGACCATGCCGACCTGCCGGCGGACGATGACCGGGTCGACGCCGGCGCCGTACAGGTCGTCGCCGTCGATCTTGACCGAGCCCTCGACGTACGCGCCGGGGATGACCTCGTGCATGCGGTTCAGCGTGCGGAGGAAGGTGGACTTGCCGCAGCCGGACGGGCCGATGAACGCGGTGACGGTGCGGGGTTCGATCGTCATGTCGACGCCCTCGACAGCCTTGAACTTCGAGTAGTAGACGTTGAGGCCGTCGACCTCGATGCGCTTGGACACTGTGTTCCTTCGGGGTGGGTGGACCCGCGCGTCAGCGCGAGAGCTTGGGGGCGAAGAGGCGGGTGATGAACCGGGCGAGCAGGTTGAGCAGCATCACGATGAGGATGAGCAGCAGTGCCGCGGTCCACGCCCGGTCGACGAACGGCACCGGGTTGGCGCCCTGCTGCGAGTACTGCGTGTACGCGAACACCGGCAGCGTCATCATCGGGTTCTTGAACAGGTCGTAGTTCATGCTCGCAGTGAACCCGGCCGTGACCAGGAGCGGTGCCGTCTCCCCGATGACACGGGCGATGGAGAGCATCACACCGGTGGTGATCCCGGCGAGCGAGGTGGGGAGCACGACCTTGAGGATGGTGAGGTACTTCGGGACGCCGAGGGCGTACGAGGCCTCGCGGAGCTCCATCGGGACGATCTTCAGGACCTCCTCGGTGGAGCGGACGACGATCGGGATCATCAGGACGCTCAGCGCGACCGAGCCGACCAGGCCGAAGCGGGCACCGGGGCCGAGGAACAGCGCGAACAGCGAGTAGGCGAAGAGCCCCGCGACGATCGACGGGATGCCCGTCATGACGTCCACGAAGAACGTGATGCCCTTGGCGAGCGCGCCCGTGCCGTACTCGACGAGGTAGATCGACGTCAGCAGCCCGATCGGTACCGAGATGAGCGCCGCGAACAGGGTGATCTCGAGCGTGCCGATCAGGGCGTGGAGTGCGCCGCCGCCCTCGGAGATGACCCCGCGCATCGAGTACGAGAAGAACTCGACGTCGAAGCGGGCGAGGCCGTCGGCGAGGACCGTGTACAGCAGCGAGACGAGCGGCAGCACCGCGATGACGAAGGCGGTGATCACCAGCGAGGTGACGAGGCGGTCGACGGCCTTGCGGCCACCCTCGACGATGCGGGAGATCACGACGATGAGGACGTCGAACAGGACCGTGCCGAGGAAGAGCGCGGCGACGACGTTGAAGTCCTTGACGGCGCCGCCGGCGTTGAGCAGGGCGAAGACCAGGATCAGCGCGACCCAGGAGCCGACGAGGAGCAGCCACGGCACGGACTTGTGCAGCTTGCCGTTGGCGTAGACGTTGCCGGCGACGCCGGACTGACGGAGGGCGAGGGACATCGGGCCGTACCTCTCAGCTCACTCGCTTGCGGACGATGTACCGCGCGAGCATGTTGATGACCAGGGTGATGACGAAGAGGATCAGACCCGACGCGATCAGCGCGTTCAGGGCGGTGCCGGAGGCCTCGGCGAACTGCAGGGCGATGTTCGCCGCGATCGTCGAGGGGTTCAGCGAGGTGAGCATCTGGAAGGTGACGTTCGTCGACACCGACAGCACCAGGGCGATCGCCATCGTCTCACCGAGCGCCCGACCGAGACCGAGCATGATCGCGGACACGATGCCGGACTTCGCGAACGGCAGGACCGACAGGCGGATCATCTCCCAGCGGGTCGCGCCGAGGGCCAGGGCGGCTTCCTCGTTGAGGCGCGGGGCCTGCAGGAAGATCTCGCGCATGACCGCGGTCATGATCGGGATCGCCATCACCGCGAGGACGATCGACGCGGTCAGGATCGTGCGGCCGGTGCCGGAGACCTGCCCGGAGAACAGCGGGAACCAGCCGAGGTAGGTGTTGAGGAACACGTAGAACGGCTTCACGAACGGCGCCAGCACCACGATGCCCCAGAGGCCGTAGACCACCGACGGCACCGCGGCCAGCAGGTCGATGACGTAGCCGAGGAGCGGGGCGATCCGGCGCGGCGCGTAGTGCGAGATGAAGAGCGCGATGCCGAGCGAGAGCGGCACGGCGATCACGAGCGCGATGAGCGCGGACCAGACGGTGCCGAAGACGAGGGGGCCGACGTAGTCCCAGAAGTTCGCGGCCTGGTTCGGCAGGTCGCCGACCTTCGCGCTGAACGCCGGGATGCTCTGCCAGACCAGGAAGGCCGCGACGAGCACGAGCACGAAGAGGATCAGCCCGCCGGCGATGACGGAGGCGGCGGAGAAGACCCGGTCGCCGATGCGGACGACGGGCTTCGGCTTGGGGGCGACGGGGGCCACTGGCTGGGCCGGTGCGGTCGTCATGGGACTCCTGTCGGAGGAACGCCGGGGGAGGCGTCGGGTGGGGGTGTCCGGTGGTGCTGCGTCCGCTCGAACAGTGGAGCAGGACGGGCGAGGGCCCGGACGCCGGTCGATTGGGTGGGACCGGCGTCCGGGCGCTCAGGGTGCCTTACTTGATGGAGGCGACGGCCTTCGCGGCCTTCTCGGCGAGGTCGGTCGAGAGGGCGGCCGACTTGGCCTCCTTCGCGGCGGCGTCCTGCGCGTCCTTCGAGACGACGTAGTCGAGGTAGCCCTTCACGAGCTCACCCTTGTCGGCGTCCTTGTACTCCTGGCACGCGATGGCGTAGGAGACGAGCACCAGCGGCCATGCGCCGTCGGCGGTGTCCTCGCGGTTGATGTCGATCGCGAGGTCGTTGTCCTCGCGGCCGGAGACCGTCTCGGAGTCCGCGACGACCTTGGCAGCGCCCTCGGCGGAGATCTCGGTGGCCTTGTCGCCGACCATGAGCTTCGCCTTGTCGAGGTCACCGGCGCCGGAGTCGTCGATGTACGTGATCGCGTTCGAGGCGCTGGCCATGGCCGAGGCCACGCCCGAGGTGCCCTTGGCGCTGTCGCCGACCTGGTAGGGGAAGGTCTGGCTCGGGGCCTCGGTCCAGACGCTCTTGGCGTTCGCCGAGACGTACTCGGAGAAGTTCTGCGTGGTGCCCGAGTCGTCGGAGCGGTGCACGACCGTGATGTTCGCGTCCGGCAGGGTCGCGTCCTTGTTCAGGTCGGCGATCTGCGAGTCGTTCCACTTGGTGATCTTGCCCGAGAAGATGCCCGCGATGGTCTTCGCGTCGAGCGTCAGGTCCTTGACGCCGTCGACCTTGTAGGCGATCGCGATCGGGGAGATGTAGACCGGGATGTCGATGGCCTTCGAGTCCGCGGCGCACAGGCCGAAGGAGCCCGAGAGCTCCTCGTCCGACAGCGCGGCGTCGGAGCCGGCGAAGTCAGCGGCACCCGAGATGAAGTTCTTGCGGCCGGCGCCCGAACCGTCGGGCGAGTAGTTGACCGTCACGCCGGAGGCGACGCTCTGGAAGCCGGCGGCCCAGGTGGCCTCGGCGGTCTGCTGGGCGGACGAACCCGAACCGGTGAGGGTGCCGGAGAGCTTCGAGTAGTCGGTGCCCGAGCTGGAGGAGGAGGTCGCGGTGCTGCCCGCGTCCTCGTTCGCCGCGCACGAGGAGAGCACGACCGCGCCGGCGATCGCGATTGCCGCGACCGTACCGATTCGCTTGATGTTCACAGGGGTCCCTTCGGGAATGTCAGTGCAGGTGGGACCGCTGCTGGTCCCGTGGGTCGGTGCCGACCCGGGAGCGACTGTAGGGACGCGAAGTGACGGGGATCACGCTCGCTGGTGAACGGAAGGTGAACGAGGGGTTGTGTCCGACGGGGCGGCGTGCGCGGGCGCGTGGACGGGAGCAGGATCGGGAACGTCGTGCGCTCGACGGACGCATGCACGCGCATGCGTTCACCCGGCCTGGAGGCGCGGCTCGCCCCCGGCGGTCGGCCTACGCCGAGACGGTGTTGCGGTGCGTCTCCACGGCGACGAGTCGGCCGTCGGCGATGTGCATCACGGCGAAGTCCCCGACGGAGAGCATCGCGGCGCGGCGGAGGTCGAACCGTCCGCTGTCGTCGGCCGTCGCGGTCGCGATCCGGGCGATGATGTCCGGCAGCACGGGGCCGTGCGAGCACAGGACGGTCGACTTCGCCTTCTCGAGGCGCTTCTGCACGACGCCCTTGACGTTGGCCGCACCGCGGTCGTGGGCCTCCTGGCTGATGTCCGGGGTGCTGGATACCCCGAGGTGCGTGCGGTCGGACAGGGGCTCGACGGTCGCGAGGCACCGTGCCGCCGTGCTGCTGACGATCTTCTTCGGGCCGAACGCGGCGACGGGCGACGCGACGGCCTTGGCCTGCGTGCGGCCGACCGGCAGGAGCGGACGGGTGGCGTCGGGGCCGTTCCAGTCCGAACCGGGCACCGTCTTGGCGTGCCGGAGCGCGATGAGTGCGAAGGTGCGGTGCTCGCCGGCGGCGACGCGCTCGGCGAACCGGTCGAGGATCGCGACGTCGCGGTCGTACGTCAGCCGGTGCCGGGCGTCGTCGAGGGTCACCCACTCGACCGAGGCGACCTCGTCGTTCGGGCGGAACTTGCCGGCGCGCTCGTACTCCTTCGAGGGCACCCGGGCGGACCAGTAGTGCACCACCTTGTCGCGACCGCTCGGCAGGACGTACTCCGCGGTGCCGAGCGGAGCGCCGAGGTGGACGCGGTAGCCGGTCTCCTCGTCGATCTCGCGGACGGCCGTCGTCGGGACGCTCTCGCCCGGATCGACCTTGCCCTTCGGGAACGAGACGTCCCTGTGGTGGTCGCGGTGGATGAGCAGCACGAGCGGGGCGCCGTCCTGTTCACGCCAGACGACGGCACCTGCTGCGACGACGGGTCCTGAGGAGCCGCCGCTCACCGAGTGGAGCGCTTCCGAGCCGAGATCTTCCGCATGAGGACATTCTGCACGTCGTCGAGGGGTCGTCCGTCGTCGTCGGTCGAACGGCGCGTCCACTCGCCGTCGGACTCGAGGTGCCACGAGCTCGTCGTGTCCGCCATCGCGAGGTCGAACATGTCCTGGACCTCGTTCACGTGGGCCGGGTCGGACAGTCGCACGAGCGCCTCGACGCGGCGGTCGAGGTTGCGGTGCATCATGTCCGCCGAGCCGATGAACACGGCCGGGTCGCCGTCGTTGTGGAACGCGAACGCCCGGGAGTGCTCGAGGTACCGACCGACGACGCTGCGCACGCGGATGGTGTCGCTGACGCCCTCCATGCCGGGCTTGAGGGAGCAGATGCCGCGTACCCAGACGTCGATCGGCACGCCGGCCTGGCTCGCCAGGTAGAGCGCGTCGATGATCTGCTCGTCCACCATCGAGTTCACCTTGATGCGGATGCCCGAGGGCTTGCCGGCGCGGGCGTTCTCGGCCTCGGTCTGGATCCGCTTGAGCAGGCCCTTCCGCAGGTGCAGCGGCGCCACGAGCAGCCGCTTGAACTTCTTCTCGATGGCGTACCCGGACAGCTCGTTGAACAGGCGCGTGAGGTCCTTGCCCACGGTGTCGTCCGACGTGAACAGGCCCATGTCCTCGTAGATGCGCGAGGTCTTCGGGTTGTAGTTGCCCGTGCCGATGTGGCTGTAGTGCTTGAGGGTGCCGCCCTCCTGCCGGATCACGAGCACCAGCTTGGAGTGCGTCTTCAGGCCCACCAGGCCGTAGACCACGTGCACGCCGGCCTTCTCGAGCTTGCGGGCCCACGTGATGTTGTTCTGCTCGTCGAAGCGCGCCTTGATCTCCACCAGCGCCAGGACCTGCTTGCCCGCGGCCGCGGCGTCGATGAGGGCCTCGACGATGGGGCTGTCGCCGGAGGTGCGGTACAGCGTCTGCTTGATCGCGAGGACGTTCGGGTCGGCCGCCGCCTGCTCGAGGAACGCCTGCACGCTCGTCGCGAAGGACTCGTACGGGTGGTGCACGAGGACGTCCTTCGACGCGATCGCGCGGAAGAGGTCCGGTTTCGTGTTCGGCTCGCCCGGCTGGAACTGCACGGGGGTCGTCGGCACGTGCTTCGGGTAGTGCAGGTCGGGGCGGTTGATCTTCGCGATCTCGAACAGGCCGCCGAGGTCGAGCGGCGACGGCAGACGGAAGACCTCCTGCTCCGTGATGTCGAGCTCGCGCACGAGCAGGTCGAGCGTCACCGGGTCCATGTCCTCGGTGATCTCCAGGCGGATCGGCGGACCGAACCGACGACGGAGCAGTTCGCGCTCGAGCGCCTGGATGAGGTTCTCGGCCTCGTCCTCCTCGATCTCGACGTCCTCGTTGCGGGTGACCCGGAACACGTGGTGCTCGAGGACCTCCATCCCCGGGAACAGGTCGTCGAGGTGGTTCGCGATGAGGTCTTCGAGCGGGATGAACCGCAGGCGACCGGAGTTGTCGTCCGGCAGCTTGATGAACCGCGAGAAGTTCTGCGGCACCTTGAGTCGCGCGAACTCCTGCCGCTGCGACTTCGGGTTCCGGACCCGCACCGCCAGGTTGAGCGACAGCCCGGAGATGTACGGGAACGGGTGCGCCGGGTCCACCGCGAGCGGCATGAGCACCGGGAAGATCTGCTCGTTGAAGTACTCGCGCATCCGGAGCCGGTCGGCTTCGTCCAGGTCGGACCAGTGCTCGACGTGGATGCCGGCGGCGTCGAGGTCGGGCTTGAGCGACTCGATGAAGGCCTGTGCGTGGCGGTCCTGCAGCTCGTGCGCCTTCTTCGCGATGTCCCGCAGCACGTCGAGCGGTGCGCGGCCGACGTTGGTCGGGACGGCGATCCCGGTGTCGATGCGGCGCTTCAGGCCGGCGACCCGGACCATGAAGAACTCGTCGAGGTTGGACGCGAAGATGGCCAGGAAGTTCGCACGCTCGAGCAGGGGCTGCGTACGGTCCTCACCGAGTTCGAGGACGCGCTGGTTGAACCGGAGCCAGCTGAGCTCACGGTCGAAGTAGCGGTCGGTGGGCAGCGACTCGTGCTCGATCTCGACGACCTCGTCGAAGTCGTCCAGGTCCGGTGCGACGGACTCGCCGTCGAGCTGCGGTTCGGTGTCCATGCTCACATCCTGCCACCCGGTCCCTGCGCCCGGAGGGCCTCGCGTGGACGCTGTGGAAACGCGCGGTGAACGACCTGCTGTGGGGGAGGTGTGGTGGCTGTCGCTCAGGGAGCGGCGTACTGCACGTCGATCGCGTGCTGCTCGAACCCGGACCGCCGGTAGAGCGCCAGCGCCGGCTCGTTGTCGCCCTCGACGTACAGCGCCGCGGCGGTGAGCCCACGACCGGTCAGCCGGGCCGTCCCCGCGCGCATGAGCACGCCGCCGAGCTGCTGCCCCTGCAGGTCCGGGCGCACGGCGACCGCGTAGAACTCGCCGATCCCGCCCTCGACCTTGAGCCAGCACGACCCCGCGAGCTTCCCGCTGCCGTCACGCAGCAGGATCAGGTCGTCGCCGGAGAACCAGTCGTCGGCCTCGCGGGCGCGGAGGTCCTCGAGCGTCATCCGGCCCTGCTCCGGGTGGTGGGCGAACGCCGACGCGTTGAGGGCGAGCCAGTCTGCCTCGTCACCGGGGTCCCCGGCGCGGAATGCCGACAGGGAGTACCCGGCCGGCACCGCCGGGTCCGGTGCAGCGGAGGGGATCGGCGCGCGCAGCTGCAGGAGCGTGCGGACGGCGGTCCAGCCGAACCGCGCCGCGAGCGCCCGCGCAGCGGGGTGGTCCCCGTGCGCCCACGCGAGTCGAGGAGCCGGACCGACCACGGGGGCGGCCCCGCCGCCCGCGCCGAGCACCTGCGTGACGAGGGCCGTGCCGAGGCCGCGCCCCCGTTCCTCCAGGCCGACCGCGAGCTCGAACTCACCGTCGCGCACCACGGCGACACCGCGCTCGTCCCCGACGACGGTGGCGCGACCAGCGCGCACGTCCACCAGGGTCTGGTCCGAGAACGGCGGCGCTTCGCCGGGGACGGCGAAGCGCGACAGGTCGACGGCCACTACTGCGCCGAGAGCCGGTCGGCCTCGTCGTCGTAGACGTTGAAGCGGTACCCGACGTTGCGGACGGTGCCGATGAGCGACTCGAGGTCGCCGAGCTTGGCGCGCAGTCGACGCACGTGCACGTCGACCGTGCGCGTGCCGCCGAAGTAGTCGTAGCCCCAGACCTCGCTGAGGAGCTGCTCGCGGGTGAAGACCCGCGACGGGTGCGTGGCGAAGAAGCGGAGGAGCTCGAACTCCTTGAAGGTGAGGTCGAGCGGCCGGCCGCGGACCTTCGCCGAGTAGCTCGCCTCGTCGATGACGACACCGGACGCCTGGATCTTCGACCCGGTCTGGTTCTTCACCGCGCGCCCGGCGGTCAGGCGGATGCGGGCGTCGACCTCGGCGGGGCCGGCGGTCTCGAGCACGACGTCCTCGACGTTCCACTCGCTGTTCACGGCGGTGAGGCCGCCCTCGGTGACGACCAGGATGATCGGCGTCGTCGACCCGCTCGTCGCGAGGATCTTGCACAGGGCCTTGGCGCTCGCGAGGTCCGTGCGGGCGTCCACGAACATGAGGTCGCTCTGCGGTGCGTTGACCAGCTGTGCGGCCTCGGCGGGCACGTGGCGGATCCGGTGGCTCAGCAGTCCGAGGCTCGGCAGGACGTCGCCGGGCGCGGCTGAGGTGAGTACCAGGAGCTGGGCCACAGGACCTCCAGTGGTGGGGGAGTCGTGCACACATCCTAGTGATGCTCGGGAAGTGTCCTGCCGTCCGAGCGGACGGTGCTCGTCCCGCCTGTCATGATGGGGCGCGTGACCGAGCCCGTGCCGCCCACCGACCAGCGTCGCCTCCGACTGACGTCCGTACTGCCGGTGTGGCTGCTCGCGATCGTCGGCGCCGTGCTCGTCCTCACCCTGACGGAGAAGGACTCCTTCGCCTGGCTCCTGCTCGTCTTCGTGCTCTGCGTGCTCGTCAGCTTCGTGCTGCAGCTCATCACTGCCACCAAGGACGGCCTGGTCGAGCGGATCAGCATCGCGTCGTCCGGGGCCTTCGTCGTCGTGCTCGTCACCGCGGTGGTGCTCCTGGCGCGTTGAGCCGGTCCGCGTAGACTCGCACCATGGATTCGCTGCTTGCGCTCGAGCTCTTCTACGTGGGCCTCCTCGGTCTGGCGTCGCTCGCGATCGCGTTCGTCTCGGTGACCGTCGTCGTGAAGCTGTTCAAGGGTCAGCGTTGATCGAACTGCCCGAGGGCCTCGCCCCCGAACTCGTCCCCCTGTCCTGGCTCGTCGGCGTCTGGGAGGGCACCGGCGTGGTCGAGTACCCCGTGGGCGACGAAGAGGAACCCCGGAACTACGAGTTCGGCCAGCGCGTGAGCTTCAGCCACGACGGCCTGCCCTACCTCAACTACTCGTCCACGACGTGGCTGCTCGACGACGAGCACACCCCGCTCGCGGCCGAGATGGGCTACTGGCGGATCGACCGTCCGTCCGAGCCCGGCGACCGCGGTCCGGCGATGCTCCTCGGCGAGGGGCCGACGCCGTTCAGCACGGTCGAGAGCGTCGAGGCACTGCGGAACACCACGGACGGCTTCGACGTCGAGGCGGCGATCATCCACCCGACGGGCGTCAACGAGCTCTACGTGGGTCGGGTCCGCAAGGGCCGCATCGACCTCGCGACGGACGCCGTGATGCGCTCGCCGAACGCGAAGGACTACTCCGCGGCGACCCGGCTGTACGGCCTGGTCGAGGGCAAGCTCTTCTGGGCGTGGGACATCGCAGCCCTCGGCAAGGAGCTCACCTCGCACGCCTCGGGGCAGCTCGCGAAGGTCGACTGATGTCGGCGTTCGCCGGCCGTGACGGCTTCGTGGGGACCGACGCGGGTCCCGCCGCCCACTTCGGCAACCCCCTCGGCGAACAGCGTCTGCTCGCCCGCGGCCGCGCCGTCGTCGAGCTCGGCCTCGGTGTCGTCACGGTGTCCGGTCCGGACCGCCTGTCGTGGCTCAACTCGATCACGTCGCAGCTCCTGCTCGGGCTCGGCGCCGGTGTCAGCACCGAGACGCTCGTGCTCGACCAGTCGGGTCGCGTCGAGCACGCCGCCCGCGTCGTCGACGACGGCTCGGTCGCGTGGCTCCTGACCGAGCCCGCCGATGCGGCACCGCTCGCCGCCTGGCTCGACTCGATGCGCTTCATGCTGCGGGTCGAGGTCGCCGACCGTTCGGCGGACTTCGCGACGATCGGTCGCTTCGGTTCGGCGGTGCTCGCCGACGACACGGTCGTCGAGTGGGTCGACCCGTGGGCGTCCGTCACGCCCGGTGGGTGGGGCTACGCCGACCCGGAGGCCCATCCCGGCTCCGACTGGACCCTCCGCATCGCCGTGGTCACCCCCGGCACCGCGGCCGAGATCGCCGCGTCGGACGTCCCCGCCGCGGGGCTCCTCGCCTACGAGGCACTCCGGATCGCCGCCTGGCGTCCGTCGCTCGCCGACGTCGACGAGCGCACCATCCCGCACGAACTCGACTGGCTCCGCTCCGCCGTGCACCTGACGAAGGGCTGCTACCGGGGGCAGGAGACGGTCGCGAAGGTCCACAACCTCGGGCACCCGCCGCGCCGTGTCGTGCTGCTGCACCTGGACGGGTCCGACGGCGTGCTCCCGGCCCCGGGGACGCCCGTCGTGCTCGACGACAAGGAAGTGGGGCGCCTGTCGGCGTCGGGGCTGCACCACGAGCTCGGGCCGATCGGGCTCGCGGTCGTGAAGCGGTCCCTCGACCCGGCGGCGACGCTGACCCTCACCGCCGACGACGTGGTCGTGGCCGCGACGCAGGAGGTCATCGTGCCACCAGGCGCCGGTGCGACGGCGAACGTGCCGCGGCTGCCGCGCCTCGGGGCGGTCCGCCGGTCCTGAGCCGCCCGCGCTCGTGCGTCGGGCCCGAGTCTCGGTGCCAGCGACCGATCTCGCGTCATCGAGCACGAGATCGGTCGCGCAGTCCGAGTCTCGGCTCGCCCGTCGCCCCGACCGCGCCGGTCAGGCCGGCTCGACCGCGCGCGTCAGGCCGGCTCGACCGCGGCCCACGGGACGCTGAGCTCGCCGAGGCGCCAGCGGCTCACGCCGTGCAGCACCGGCCAACCCCGGTCGCGCATGCCCCGCACCGTCGCGATCCACCGCTGCCGGGGGCCGTACGTGCCGAGCGGCGCAGCGACCGCCCACGCCAGGTCGAGGTCGCGGAGGAACGCGTGCACCCGCTCGCCCGGGACGTTCCGGTGGATCAGGGCCTTCGGCAGGCGCTCGGCGACGATCGACGGAACGTCCAACCCGGCGAGCCGCAGCGACACCGTGAACGTGTGCGCCGCCCGGTCGTCGAGCGTGATCCAGGACGCCACCCGACCGACCTCGTTGCAGGTCCCCTCGACCAGTGCGCCGCCCGGTTGCAGCCGGTCCTGCATGATCCGCCAGGCACCCTCGACCGCGGACTCGTCGTACTGCCGCAGCACGTTGAACGCCCGGATCACCGCCGGCCGTCGGTTCCCGGGCGTCGGGGTCTCGAACCCGCCGAGCCGGAACGTCACGCCGTCGCGGGTGCCGGCGTTCGCGAGCGCCACCCGTGCCGGTTCGATCTCGATGCCGGTCACCTCGACGTCCGGTCGCACCCGCGCCAGTCGGTCCCGGAGCTCGAGCGTCGTGGTCGGGGAGGCCCCGTACCCGACGTCCGCCACGAGCGGGTCGTCGGTCCGTCGGAGCACCGGGAGCGTGGCGATCCACCGGTCGACACGGCGGAGCCGGTTGTACCCGGTCGTCCCGCGCGTGACGTTCCCGATCGGCATGCAGCCCAGGCTACGGCGTGGAGCACGCTCGGTAGACTCGGACGCATGACCTCCACGCTCGTCCTGCTCCGTCACGGCAACAGTGACTGGAACCAGAAGAACCTGTTCACCGGTTGGGTCGACGTCCGACTCAGCGAGTTGGGCGAGAAGGAGGCGAAGCGCGCCGGCGAGCTCATCAGCGAGTCGGGCATCGTCCCGGACGTCCTGTACACGTCGCTGCTCACCCGCGCCATCCAGACGGCCGACATCGCCCTGCTCGAGGCCGACCTCGCCTGGCTGCCCGTGAAGCGCGACTGGCGGCTCAACGAGCGCCACTACGGCGACCTGCAGGGCAAGGACAAGGCCCAGACGCTCGAGCAGTACGGCGAGCAGCAGTTCATGGAGTGGCGTCGCTCCTTCGACGTGCCGCCGCCCCCCATCGCCGACGACGCCGAGTGGTCGCAGTTCGGGGACCGCCGCTACGCCGACCTCGGGGACCAGCTGCCCCGCACGGAGTCGCTCAAGCTCGTGATCGACCGGCTGCTGCCGTACTGGGAGTCGGACATCACGAAGGATCTCGGCGCGGGCAAGACCGTCCTCGTCACGGCGCACGGCAACTCGCTGCGGGCGCTCGTGAAGCACCTCGACGGGATCTCCGACGACGACATCGCCGGCCTGAACATCCCGACGGGCATCCCGCTGGTGTACGAGCTCGACGACGAGTTCCGCCCGACCAAGCCCTCGTACTACCTCGACCCCGAGGCAGCAGCTGCCGGCGCCGCCGCCGTGGCCGCCCAGGGCGCCAAGAAGTAGACCCCGACACACGAACGCCCCGCCTGGTCACCAGGCGGGGCGTTCGTGCGTTCGGCCCGGGGCGGGGCCCGGTTCGCGAAAGCGACGGTCTGCCGCGGACGTTCCCCCGACTTCTGTCGCTCTGCCGGGAGGAACGGATCGCCTCGCCAGCACCGTGTCGCTTCGGCGGGGTGGTCGGCTCTGCAAGCCCGAGCCGTTCACACGAAGTGCGAGGCGATCTCCTGCACCAGGGCGCCGACGTCGTACGGCTTCGTGGTGTCGACGTGCACGACCGCAGTCCCCGGGAGTCCGATCGGTTCCGCGGCGGCGCCGTGTTCGTCCCAGAACGACAGGATGCCGGCGAGGTCCCCGTGGACCTCGTGTCGCACCGGAAGGGTGCCCGGCTCGTACCGGTCGCGCAGCCGCTCTTCGGCGGTGGCCCGGTCGACGTGGCACCACACCTCGACGGCGCGCGGCGACCCTGCGGAGGCGAGCCCTGCCTCCAGGAGGTCACGGTCGCGCGACGGCAGCCAGACGGCGTCGAGGACGACCCCGTTCTCGACGGCCCGCGCCATCGACCACATGGTCTCCATCGCGATGCCGCCGAGCGGACGCGAGGCGATCATCGGGCCGACGATGTCGGCGAGGGGCTCCTTGATCCGGTCCTTCGAGAGGAACGGGCAGCCGAGCACCTCGGCGAGGGCTGCACCGATCGTGCTCTTGCCGGAACCGGGCATGCCGTTGACGATGATCGCGACCTGGGCCATGCCACGATCCTCGCAGACGTGCGGGTCGGGTCAGACCGCCGCGGTCGTGGTGGACGCGCCCGTCCAGTCGCCCGTCGCCAGGTACTCGACCTTCTTGGCGATCGACACCGCGTGGTCCGCGAAGCGCTCGTGGTACCGGGAGGCCAGGGTCGCGTCGACGGTGTCGATCGGGTTGCCCTTCCACGTCTCGCCGAGCACGAAGTCGAACACACTGGCGTGCAGCTCGTCGACGGCGTCGTCCTCGTCGCGGATCTCCGCCGAGAGCGTGATGTCCTCGGTCGCGAGCAGGCGGGTGAGCTTCTGCGCCATCGCGACGTCGTGCGCGCCCATCTTCTTGAAGGTGCCGCGGAGGCCCTTCGGCACGACCTTCTCGGGGAAGCGCTGGCGGGCGAGCTGCGCGATGTGCTCGGCCATGTCGCCCATGCGCTCGAGCGAGGAGCTGACACGCAGGGCGGTGACGACGACGCGGAGGTCACGGGCCACCGGTGCCTGGCGGGCCAGGATGTCGATGGCGATCTCGTCGAGGCTGTTCGCCGCCTCGTCGATCTTGGCGTCGTCGGCGATCACCTCCTCGGCGAGGGCGACGTCGGAGTCGCTGAAGGCCTGCGTGGCCCGGGTGATGGCGGACTCGACGAGCCCGGCGATCTCGGTCAGTCGCTCCTGGACGTCCTGGAGTTCCTGCTGGAAGACTTCGCGCATGGGGGAGTGCCTCTCTCTGCGTACCGGTCGAGTGTCGTCAGGTCAGGTGAACGAACGGTGACGTGCGGTTGAACGCTTCGCGATCCTCCGGCAGGATCGGCCCGGACGGGGGTGAACGGGGCCCGAACCCCGCGTGACCATCCCTACACTGACGGCATGGACAACGCGTGGCTCGTGCCACTGTCGATGCTCCTCGGCGGGGTCTTCGGCGCGGGCGTCGTGGTGCTGATCATCACCGCCGAGCGCACGGCTCGTGCAGCAGACGTGGCGGAACGCACCCTGCCGGACGGCGTCGCCGCGGTCATCGCCACGATGCACAACCCGGCCGTGGTGGTCGACCCGTCGAACACCGTCGTGGCCGCGTCGCCGCAGGCCCTGACGGTGGGACTCGTGGTGCGGCGGAAGCTCGTGCACCGAGAGCTCGCCGACCTCGTCGACCGGGTGCGCAAGAGCGGGGAGATGGGAGCGGAGGACCTCGAGCTCCCCCGTGGCCGTGGGAGCGACCAGATCGGCTACCTCAGCTTCCGGGCGGCGCAGCTCGGCAACCGGTACGTCCTCGTCACCGCGGACGACCTCACGGAGAGCCGGCGCATCGACGAGGTCCGGCGGGACTTCGTCGCGAACATCTCCCACGAGCTGAAGACCCCGATCGGCGCCATCGGGCTGCTGTCCGAGACCCTGGTCGCCGCGGCGGACGAACCGCAGCACGTCCGGAAGTTCGCGGCGCAGCTCGTCACCGAGTCCGAGCGGCTGGCGGCGCTGACGAAGGACATCATCGAACTCTCCCGCCTGCAGTCCGTCGACGCGCTGGAGAACAGCGAGGAGACGTCGATCGACCGCATCGTGCAGGCCGCCGTCGACGCGAACGAGATCGTCGCCAGGGCCCGGGACATCGAGCTGGTGCGGGCGAAGAAGTCGAAGCTCCGCGTGATGGGCGACCCCGGACTGCTGCAGATCGCGGTGTCGAACCTCATCGCGAACGCGGTCAAGTACTCCCCGGACGGCACCCGCGTCGGTGTGGGCGTCCGGTCCGCGAAGGGCTTCGTCGAGATCGCCGTCACCGATCAGGGCGTCGGCATCCCCGAGGCCGACCTCGACCGGGTGTTCGAACGCTTCTACCGCGTCGACCCCGCGCGCTCCCGGGCCACCGGCGGCACCGGGCTCGGCCTCGCGATCGTCAAGCACGTCGTCGGGAACCACGGCGGCGACGTCCGCGTCTGGTCGCAGCCCGGCAAGGGCTCGACCTTCACCATCCGTCTCCCCGAGGCGGACCCCGAACTGACCACAGCACTCGAAGAGCAACTGGAAGAGCAGCAATCGTGACCAAGATCCTCATCGTCGACGACGAGCCGGCCCTGAGCGAGCCCCTGGAGTTCCTGCTGCAGCGCGAGGGGTACGACACCTCCGTCGCTGCGGACGGCGTGACCGCCCTGTCGAAGTTCGACGCGGAGAACCCCGACCTGGTGCTGCTCGACCTGATGCTGCCGGGGCTGTCCGGCACCGAGGTCTGCCGGCAGATCCGGACCCGCTCGAACATCCCGATCATCATGCTGACGGCGAAGGACTCCGAGGTGGACATCGTCGTCGGGCTGGAGCTCGGCGCCGACGACTACGTGACGAAGCCGTACTCGACCCGGGAACTCCTGGCGCGCATCCGTGCCGTGCTCCGCCGCCGCACCGAGGACGACCCGGCGGACAGCGGCATCCTGCAGGTCGGCGGCATCCGGATGGACGTCGAGCGGCACACGGTCGCGGTGGACGGCTCCGAGACGCCGATGCCGCTGAAGGAGTTCGAGCTCCTCGAGCTCCTGCTCCGGAACGCCGGCCGGGTGCTCACCCGCGGGCAGCTCATCGACCGGGTGTGGGGGTCGGACTACTTCGGGGACACGAAGACCCTCGACGTGCACATCAAGCGCATCCGCTCGAAGATCGAGCGCGTCCCGAGTGCTCCGGAGATCCTCGTCACCGTCCGGGGGCTCGGCTACCGCATCGAGGGCTGACGCGACGGGCCGCGGCCGCGGCCTGCGGGTCGCGCCCCGCGCGCAGCGCAACCGACCGGAGGCCCGGCGCGGGTCCATGGGACTCGCACCGGGCCTCCAGGCGGTTGCGGCGTGTGCCTACGGGTTGATCGGGACGTCCGTCGGCGTCGCGGTCGGGAGGGTGACCTCCGCCGTCGGCGTGGCGGTCGGCGCGAGCGTCGCGTACTCCTCCTGCGAGCTGGTGAGCACCGGCACGCTGGCGGAGACGCCCTCGGCGCCCGAGTACGAGAAGTAGACCTTGACGAGCGCGCCGGGCTTGGCGTCCGCACCGTCGAAGTCGAGCGTGTCGTGCTTCGCGTCGTTGGCGAGGTCGACGTGTCCGCTGGCCGGGACCTCGACGGTCTCGGTGTCGCCGCCGATCTCGACCGAGACGGTGATGTCGTCGGTCTCGTCGTTGTTCACGAGCGTGCCGATGAAGCGCGCACCCTCGCCGTCGTCGGAGATGAGCAGCGCGTTGCGGACGTCGATCTTGCCCGTCGACACGTTCACGCCGTCGGTGATCTGCTTGATCTCCGTCGTCTGTGCGGGCGACATGAACTCGCAGCCGGTGGCGCCGAGCGCGATGGTTGCCGCAACGGCGACGGACACGAGTACCCGAGCTCGCAAGAGATTCCTCCGGAAGATCACGATGTGGACCGGACGGTCCGACGACCATCCTACCGATCGGCGGGAGTGCCAGGTGTTAGGTGCCCCTTACCCGAAAACTGCTTGTGGTAAACTGGGTGTCTCGGAACGGAGCCTGATACATGCAATTCGAGGTCGGCGAGACCGTGGTCTACCCCCATCACGGGGCGGCAACCATCTCTGAAGTCAAGACGCGCGTCATCAAGGGCGAGGAAAAGGTCTACCTGAAGCTGCGGGTCACCCAGGGTGACCTGACGATCGAGGTCCCGGCGGACAACGTCGACCTGGTCGGTGTCCGCGACGTGATCGGCAAGGAGGGCCTCGACAAGGTGTTCGAGGTCCTGCGCGCTCCGTTCACCGAGGAGCCCACGAACTGGTCCCGCCGGTACAAGGCGAACCTCGAGAAGCTCGCTTCGGGTGACGTCATCAAGGTGTCCGAGGTCGTCCGCGACCTCTGGCGACGCGACCAGGACCGCGGGCTCTCCGCGGGGGAGAAGCGGATGCTCGCCAAGGCGCGGCAGATCCTCATCTCCGAGCTGGCGCTGGCCGAGAAGACCGACGAGGACAAGGCATCGACCGTCCTCGACGAGGTCCTCGCCTCCTGAGCGCACCGAACCACTGAACACGACCTCGACCGTTCTGTTCCCCGAAGGGGTGGACAGGGCGGTCGTCGTCGTTGCGGCGGGGTCCGGCACACGGCTCGGCATCGGCACGGCGAAGGCGTTCGTCCCCGTGGCCGGCACGCTCATGCTGGCGCGGGCGCTCGAGCCGCTGTTCGCCCTGGCGTCGCCGACGCTCGTCGTCGTGGTCGCGCCCGCGGCGTTGCTCGACGACTGTCGACAGGTGGTCGCCTCGGTCGCCGGGGCCGCGGTCGCGTACACGGCCGTCGTCCCGGGAGGCACGGATCGCCATGGCTCGGTCGAGGCCGGCCTGGCAGTCCTGCCGGACTCCGTCACCTCGGTGCTGGTGCACGACGCCGCGCGGTGCCTGACGCCGACGGCGCAGTTCGACCGGGTCTTCGACGCGGTCGCCGGCTCGCTCGCCGACGGGTCGGCGGCCGGGTTCGTCCCGGCACTGCCCGTCACGGACACGATCAAGCGGGTTTCCGGTGCCGAGGTCGTCGAGACGGTCGACCGCGCCGCCCTCGTCGGGGTGCAGACGCCGCAGGGCTTCCCGCTCGTCGCGCTCCGGCAGGCGTACGCGGTGTCGTCGCAGTCCGAGACCGACGACGCCGGGGTGTTCCAGGCGGCGGGCGGGACGGTGTGCTTCGTCCCCGGCGACGCCGACGCCTTCAAGATCACCACCCCGTGGGACCTGGCACGGGCGGAGTCGATCGTGCGGTCGTCGTCCGGTCCCCCTGCTCCACCGGACACGCGGGTCGGGCTGGGCGTCGACGTGCACGCCTTCGACGAGGCCTCGCCGTGCCGGGTCGGGCTGCTCGACTTCCCCGGCGAGGCCGGTCTCTCCGGGCACAGCGACGGCGACGCGGTCGCGCACGCGGTCTGCGACGCCCTGCTCTCGGCGGGTGGCCTGGGCGACATCGGCGGGACGTTCGGCACGTCGGACCCCGCGTACGCCGGTGCGGCTGGTGACGTCTTCGTCCGGGGCGCGGTCGGTCTCCTCGCTGAAGCGGGCATGGTCCCGGTGTCCGTCACCGTGCAGGTGATCGGCAACCGCCCGCGCATCGGCGCCCGCCGGACCGAGATGCAGGACGCCCTCGCGGCCGTGGTCGGGGCTCCCGTCGCCGTCTCCGGCACGACGACCGACGGCCTCGGGTTCACCGGCCGCGGCGAAGGGCTCGCCGCGATCGCAACAGCCGTCGTCCGGGCGTCCTGACGTCCTAGGCTTGGGGGCGTGACCGTTCGCCTCTACGACTCCCGCGCCGCTGCCGTCGTCGACCTCGTCCCGCTGGTCGACGGACACGTGAGCATGTACGTCTGCGGGCCGACGGTGCAGTCGTCGCCGCACATCGGTCACCTCCGTTCCGCACTCGTCTACGACGTCTGGCGCCGCTGGCTGAGCCACCGCGGGTACCGGGTCACCCTCGTGCGGAACGTCACCGACATCGACGACAAGGTGCTCGACCTCGCCGCCGGCACCGACGAGGAGTGGTTCGCCCGCGCGTACCGCGTCGAGCTCGAGTTCACGGCCGCGTACACGGCCCTCGGCATCCTGCCCCCGACGTACGAGCCGCGCGCGACCGCCAGCGTGCCGCAGATGCACGACATCATCGAGCGGCTCATCGAGCGGGGCCACGCGTACGCGGCGGCCGACGGCTCCGGCGACGTCTACTTCGACACCGGCAGTTGGGAGTCCTACGGCGCCCTCACCCGCCAGCGTCGCGAGGACATGGTCGAGGCCGCCGACGCCGACCCCCGCGGCAAGCGCGACCCGCGTGACTTCGCGCTCTGGAAGGGTGCCAAGCCCGGTGAGCCGACGACCGCGAACTGGGACTCGCCCTGGGGCCCCGGCCGTCCGGGCTGGCACATCGAGTGCTCGGCGATGTCCCGGCGCTACCTCGGTCCGGCGTTCGACATCCACGGCGGCGGACTCGACCTCCGCTTCCCGCACCACGAGAACGAGCTCGCGCAGTCGACCGCAGCAGGCGACCCGTTCGCCTCGTACTGGTTGCACAACGGCCTGGTCTCGGTCGACGGGCAGAAGATGTCGAAGTCGCTCGGCAACTCGGTCTTCGCCGCGGACATGCTCGGCTCCGCCCGGCCGATCGTCGTCCGGTACGCGCTCGGCGCCGCCCACTACCGTTCCACGATCGACCACCACGACGGGTCGCTCGCCGAGGCCGAGGCGGCGCTCGACCGGATCGCCGGCTTCCTCGCGCGCGCCCAGACCCGGCTCGAGGGGGTCTCGCTCGCCGACGCCCCGGGGGTGCCCGACGCGTTCGCTGCAGCCATGGACGACGACCTCTCGGTGCCCCAGGCCCTCGCCGTCCTGCACGAGACCGTCCGTGCCGGGAACGCCGCCCTGGACACCGACGATGCGGAAGCGGTCGGAACCGCGTACCATCAGGTGGCCGCGATGGTCGAGGTGCTCGGCATCGACCCGCGGGCCGACCACTGGTCCGGCGGTGGCCACGACGCATCGGCCGCACCACTCGCAGCCCTCGTCGAACGCCTCGTGCAGGAGCGTTCCGACGCCAGGGCGGCACGCGACTTCGCCACGGCCGACCGCGTGCGCGACGATCTCGCATCCGCGGGCATCACCATCGAAGACACCGCAGCTGGTACACGCTGGAGCATCGCCTGACAACGGCAGTGCCGGACAGGAGAGAGCAATGAAGAACGTCTCGGGGAGCAAGAAGGGTCGGCCCGGCGCCGTCCGCTCCGGCCGCAAGGGCAACAAGCAGGTCGGCTCCGGCGGCCAGGGCGCACAGGCGCTCGAGGGGCGCAAGCCGACCCCGAAGGCCGAGGACCGCCCGTACCACCCGGCCGGCAAGCGCAAGGCCGCGAAGGAGCGCTACGAGGCCGCACGCGGTCGTCACGGTGCGTCGAGCTCGCCGCAGCAGCGCACCGGCCGTCCGCCGCAGCGGAAGACCGACGACTCCGAGCTGGTCACCGGCCGCAACTCGGTGCTCGAGGCACTGCGCACGAAGACCCCGTCGACGACGCTCTACATCGCGTCCCGCATCGAGGTCGACGACCGCGTCAAGGAGATCCTGGCGCTCGCCAACCACCGCGGCGTGCCGATCATCGAGCTCATGCGCCCCGAGCTCGACCGCATCACCGGGCACGACAGCGTGCACCAGGGTGTCGCGCTCAAGGTCCCCGCGTACGAGTACGCCGTCGCCGAGGACCTCGTCGAGCGCGCCTTCGCGAAGGACGAGGTCCCGCTGGTCGTCGCGCTCGACGGCATCACGGACCCGCGCAACCTCGGAGCGATCATCCGCTCCACGGCGGCCTTCGGCGGCCACGGCGTCATCGTCCCGCAGCGTCGGTCCGTCGGTGTGACGGCCTCGGCGTGGAAGACCAGTGCCGGTGCCGCTGCCCGCACCCCGGTCGCGATGGCCCCGAACCTGACGCAGACCCTGAAGTCCCTCAAGTCGATGGGGCTGTTCGTGCTCGGCCTCGACGGTGACGGCGACGTGGAGCTCGACGGCCTCGAGCTCGCCGACCGTCCGATCGTGATCGTCGTCGGTTCGGAGGGCAAGGGCCTGTCGCGCCTCGTCACCGAGACCTGCGACGCGATCGTGTCGATCCCGATCTCGAGCGCGACGGAGTCCCTCAACGCGGGCATCGCCGCGAGCGTCACCCTGTGGGAGGTCGCCCGGCGCCGTCGCGCTGAGTAGCCGAACACGGCATGCCTGCACCGGGCATGCTGCGCCGAATCGGGCGTACCTGGTCGTTCCGATCGACCGGGTACGCCCGTTTCCACTTTCCATCGCGGCCGTTCTGGGAAGGAACGGGCGGGTCGGAGGAGGCGGACCGCTGGCCTGCGCTGTGGATCCGGCCCGCGCCTCCAGGCCGCCGTCGCGCAGGGCGTAGACCTGGCGAACCCGGGCGTGCTGTGCCGAATCGGGCGTACCTGGTCGTTCCGATCGACCGGGTACGCCCGTTTCCACTTTCCATCGCGGCCGTTCTGGGAAGGAACGGGCGGCGCGGGCCGGGGCGGCGCGGCGGGCGCAGGCGCGGGCGGCGCGCGCGTCAGACGGTGGCGCGCCAGTCCTCGACGTCGTCGGGGGAGGCCGGCGCGGCGTCCTCGACGACGGGGATCGGCAGCGTCATCGACGACGTCGGCGGGTTGATCAGCAGCCGCTCGTCACGGCGGTGCCGCAGCACGTCGTTGATGTACGCCGTCGTGGCCTCGGGGAGCGACACCGAGCGCTCCTCTTCCTGGGACATGAACCAGCGGTGCTCGAGCAGCTCGTGGAACACCTCGGCGGGTTCGAGGCGGCCCCGGAGGTCCCGCGGGATCGACCGGATGACCGGTTCGAACACCCGCGACACCCACTCGTGCGCCACCATCTCCTCGTCGAGCTGGTCGCGGCCGTTGCGCGCCCGGTACGAGTCGAGGTCGTTGAGCAGCCGCCGGGCCTGGTTCTCGCCGGCGTCGAGGCCGGTGAGGCGCAGCAGGCGACGCTGGTGGTGGCCGGCGTCGACGACCTTCGGCTGGATCCGCACCTGCGAGCCGCCCTCGGTCGTGTGGATCGAGAGCTCCTCGATGTCGAAGCCGAGTGCGTTGAGTCGCTCGACGCGGTCGTTGATCCGCCAGCGCTCCTTGATGTCGAACTGCTCGGTGCCAGTCAGTTCCTTCCAGAGCGTCCGGTACTGCGCGACGATCCGGTTCGACACGTCGACCGCGTCGGCGTTCTCGTCGAGGCGGCCGCCGGCTTCGAGGTCGAGGAGCTCGCCGGCGATGTTCACGCGGGCGACCTCGAGGTCGTTCTCGCGCTGCCCGTTGGACAGGCCGCCGGGGTAGAGCTTGCCGGTCTCGGCGTCGACGAGGTACGCCGCGAACGAGCCCGCGTCACGCCGGAACAGGGTGTTCGACAGCGAGACGTCACCCCAGTAGAAGCCGATCACGTGCAGACGGACCAGCAGCAGCGCGAGGGCGTCGACGAGGCGCGTCGCGGTCTCCGGACGGAGCGTCTGCGAGTACAGCGCGCGGTACGGCAACGAGAACCGCAGGTGTCGCGTGACGAGGACGGGGTGCAGCGGCTCACCATCAGCGCTGACCCGACCGGTGATGACGGCGACGGGGTCGACGCACGGGACGTCCATGCGCTGCAGGGTCCGGAGCATCTCGTACTCGGAGCGCGCGATCTCCTCGCCGGTCTCCTTCACGGCGGCGACGTACCCGCTGAGGTGCACGAACCGGACGAGGTGCCGCGAGATGCCCTTCGGCAACGCGACGATCGTGTCGTCCGGCCAGTCGGCGAGCGGCAGGTCCCACGGGAGGTCGAGGAGGCCGGGGTCGACCGAGGCTGCGGTGATGGACATCGAGTCGGACACGATGGGTTCCTCTGGGTGCGTGCGAGCGGTGGGACGGACGGGAGGCGCGGTGCCAGCTGGCACCGCGCCTCCCGTTGGTGGTCTTCCAGCGTTACGCGCTGACCACGGCCTTGTCGTCGAGACGCTCGCCCGACTCGGTGTCGAAGGCGTGCACGTGGCCCTGCTTCGGCGTCACCACGATGGTGTCGCCGATCGAGGGGTGCGAGCGGCCGTCGACGCGCGCGACGATGTCGACGCGCGAGCCCTTGACGTCGGCGTGACCGTACAGGTAGCCGTCGGCGCCGAGTTCCTCGACCACGTCGACCGTGACCGGCAGGCCCTCGCCCGACTGCGCCACGACGACGTCCTCGGGGCGGATGCCGACCGTGATGTTCCCGGAACGCGCGTTCGAGAGCGTGTCGCGGTCGATCGGGTGGTTCAGCGAGCCGAACTTGATGCCGCCCTCGACCACGTCGGCCGGCAGGAGGTTCATCGCCGGCGAGCCGATGAAGCCCGCGACGAAGACGTTGTTCGGCTTCTCGTACAGGTCGCGCGGCGAGCCGACCTGCTGCAGGATGCCGTCCTTGAGCACCGCGATGCGGTCACCCATGGTCAGCGCCTCGGTCTGGTCGTGCGTGACGTAGACCGTGGTGACGCCGAGACGACGCTGCAGCGAGGCGATCTGGGTGCGGGTCTGGACGCGGAGCTTGGCGTCGAGGTTCGACAGCGGCTCGTCCATGAGGAACACCTGCGGCTGACGGACGATCGCACGGCCCATCGCGACGCGCTGACGCTGACCACCCGAGAGGGCCTTCGGCTTGCGGCCGAGGTACTGCTCGAGGTCGAGGAGCTTCGCTGCCTCCTGCACGCGGGTGGCGCGCTCTTCCTTGCCGACGCCGGCGATCTTGAGCGCGAAGCCCATGTTCTCGGCGACGGTCATGTGCGGGTACAGCGCGTAGTTCTGGAACACCATCGCGATGTCGCGGTCCTTCGGCGGGACGTCGGTGACGTCGCGGTCGCCGATGCGGATGGCGCCGGAGTTGACCTCTTCGAGACCGGCCAGCATGCGCAGCGAGGTGGACTTCCCGCAGCCCGACGGGCCGACGAGGACGAGGAACTCGCCGTCGGCGACGTCCAGGTCGAGGGAGTCGACCGCGGGACGGTTGCCTCCGGGGTAGAGACGGGTTGCCTTGTCATAGGTGACGGACGCCATGAGCGTTCGGTCCTTCCTTCACCGGCAGGTACGTGCCGGACGATCCGAGTGAAGCGGTTGCCCGTGCGGGCCCCGGATGGTCGCCGTCGACCATCGAGGTTCATACAACACGATCTCCGCCGGGTGCGCCAGTGTTCTCACCTGGTTGGGTGGTTCCCATGGAGCCCCGCTACGATCGGCGGGTCCGTCCGCCGAGCGGGGGAAGGCCGTGCGGACGACGACCAAGTGAGGACCAGGACGCATGACCAACCGCCCCGAGGGTGACGCCCGCGCCGCGCGGAACGAACGACGTGAAGCGGCGCGGCAGCGCGCCCAGCGAGCCCGCACCCAGCAGAAGCGTCGCCAGCGCGGCGTCCGGCTCGGGCTGCAGATCGGCCTCGGCGTTGTGCTGCTCGCGGCCGCGACGATCGTGACGCTCGTCCTCGTCGACTCCGTGCAGCCCGCCGGCCCGGGCCCGTCGAACATGTCGCAGGGCGGGATCACGATCGGGCAGGACCTCAAGGCCGTCACCGCGTCGTCCCAGTCGCCGGCGCCGACCGCCACGGACGGCTCCGGCGCGGTCCGCATCACGATGTACGTCGACTACCTCTGCCCGACCTGCGGCCAGTTCGAGCAGGCCAACGGCGACTACATCGAGAGCCTCGTCGACTCCGGAGCGGCCACGGTGGACATCCACCCCCTCGCCACGCTGTCGAACCGCTCGCAGGGCACGAAGTACTCGCTCCGGGCAGCGAACGCCGCCGCCTGCGTCGCGGACCGCTCGCCGAACCAGTTCTTCGCCGTGAACGCGGCCCTGTTCGCGAAGCAGCCGGACCAGGGCACGGCGGGGCTGACCGACGCGCAGCTCACCCGGGTCGTCACCGGCGTCGACGGACTGCAGCAGCGTTCCGCGATCACGAAGTGCATCGAGGACCAGACCTTCAGCAAGTGGGTCGACGAGCGCACCAGCTCGGTCGTCGGCGGCGACGTCCCGGGTTCCTCCTCGAAGGAGTTCCCCGGGGTGCCGCTCGTGCTGGTGAACGGGCAGCGCTACGAGCTCACGTCGCCGATCACGAACGACGACTTCCGCACCTTCGTGGTGACGGCGGCGGGGGCGACCGAGTCCACGCCGACGCCGACCCCGACGCCGACGCCGAGTGCGACGCCGACCGGGACCGCGACGCCGAGCGCGACGCCCTCCAACTGACCGCAGTCGTCAGAGGGACGACCCCGGGACGCTGAACGTGTCGCACGAGGTCGCACCGCGCTGGTAGCCGCGCATGAACCAGTTCTGCCGCTGCTCGCTCGAGCCGTGCGTGAACGAGTCCGGGTCGACGCGCCCGCTCGACTTCTGCTGGATGCTGTCGTCTCCGACCGCACTCGCGGCGGACAGTGCGTCGTTGATCTCCGCGCGCGTGATCGGCTCGAAGAAGGTCTCCCCGTTCGCGTCCGTCGTGTTCGCGGCGTCCCCGACCCAGGCACCGGCGTAGCAGTCCGCCTGCAGCTCCACGCGGACGCTGCCCGACGAGGCACCGGTCCCCGACCGGTCCGTGCTGGCGAAGGCGCCCTGCAGCTGCTGGATGTGGTGGCCCCACTCGTGCGCGACGACGTACATCTGGGCGAGCGGACCGCCGGACGACCCGTACTTCGACTGCAGGTCGTCGTAGAAGGCGGTGTCGAGGTAGATCGCACGGTCCGGCGGGCAGTAGAACGGACCCGTCGCCGCCGAGGCCTGCCCGCACCCGGTGTCGGTCGCCCCGGTGAAGAGCACGAACCCGGGCGAGGTGTAGGAGATCCCGAGCTTGCCGGCCTCGGACGTCCAGTACCCGTCGAGCGACTCAGCAGCGCCCTCCATCCGGCACTCCACCTTGAGGTTGGCGTCCCGGCCGGTGCGGCACTCGCTCGCCGCGTCGACGGTCTCGCCCTGTTGCTGGATCTGCGTCGTGCCGCCACCGCCCACGAGCTGACTGATGTCGACCCCCGTGAACTGGGCGACGAGGAACACCACGATCGCGCCGACACCCACCGCGCCGCCGCCGATCGCCGCACCCCGGCCACGGCGCGTGACCTTCCCGCCCTTGAGCTGCGAGTCCTCGTTGAACGTCATGCCCCGAATGTACGGCCCGGAGGTGCGACGCGTACCGTCTGGGGCGTCGGTGATCCCGACACCTGTCGGACAACCTGGAAGGAACCACACCATGGCCACCCCCATCAGCACCGTGATGAGCCCCGCCCGTTACGTCCAGGGCAAGGACGCGATCACCCGCGTCGGCGAGTTCGTCGCGCCGATCGGGAAGCGCCCGCTCATCGTCGCCGACGACGTCGTCTGGGGGATCGTCGAGTCGGCCGTCCGGACGAGCTTCGACGCGGCCGGGCTGCCGGTCGAGCGGGTCGGGTTCGGACGGTTCGCGACGCCGCAGGCCATCGACGACCTCGTGACGAGGATCGGCGAGACCGAGGCGGACGTGATCGTGGGCCTCGGTGGTGGTTCGGCCATCGACGCGGCAAAGGCCTCGGGGCACCTGGCGGGCATCCGGTGGGCGAGCGTCCCGACGGCGGCGAGCACCGACGCCCCGACCTCCGCGCTCGCCGTCGTCTACTCCGAGGAGGGCGAGTTCATCGAGTACCGCTTCTTCCCGCACAACCCGGACCTCGTGCTCATCGACACGAAGCTCGTGGCGAACGCGCCCGTGCAGTTCCTCGTCGCGGGCATCGGCGACGCGCTCGCGACGTGGGTCGAGGCCCGTGCGGCGAAGCGCGCGCACGCCGACACCATGGCCGGTGGGCTGCAGACCGAGACGGGCGTCGCGCTCGCCGAGCTGTCCTGGAAGCTGCTGCACGAGAACGCCCTGCAGGCCATCGAGGCGGTCAAGGCCAAGGTCGTCACCCCCGCGCTCGAGAAGGTCGTCGAGGCGAACACGCTGCTGTCCGGCCTCGGGTTCGAGTCCGGCGGACTGGCAGCGGCGCACGCGATCCACAACGGACTGACCGCGGCCCCGCAGGCGCACGGTCTGGCGCACGGTCAGAAGGTCAACGTCGGGACGATCGCGCAGCTCGTGCTCGAGGGCGCCCCCGCGGAGGAGATCGAGGACTTCGTCGTCTTCACCACGAAGGTCGGGCTGCCGAACACGCTGACCGAGATCGGGTTGACCGTCGACGACCGCGACGTCCTGCTCGCCGTCGCCGAGGCCGCGACCGCCGAGGGCGAGACGATCCACAACATGCCGTTCCCGGTGACGCCGGAACTCGTGGTGGACGCCCTCGTGGCGATCGAGGGCATCTCCCGGAGCATCCGCGCCGAGCACGGCCTGCCGGAGCCGGTCCTGTACCGGCACCACTGACCGGATCGGGATCAGGTGCGGACCAGCGGCTCCGTCGTCGCCAGGTCCGCACCGATCCCGACGTCCACGAGCTCGATCCGCCCGGCGAGCGTGGCTGCCGGTCCCATCAGGAGCCCGGCCTTCACCCCGCCGAACGTGACCGTGACGTCGGCGTGCAGGACGTGCTCGTCGGCGATGCCGCCCGTGTCCACGTCGATGCCGCTCGGCACGTCGACCGCGACGACGAACGGGGCGCGCTGGTCGCGCGCGAGTTCCCGGATCGCGTCGACGACCTCGCGCGCGGGGGAGCGGAGGGCCGCGGGTCCCTGCACACCGATCCCGAGGATCCCGTCGAGCACGAGGTCCGCCTCGAGCGCGGCGGCGGTCGTGACGGCCGCCGGTCCGGCGGGACCGGTGGGGTCGTCCAGGAGGCGCGCCCCGGCGTCCAGCGCCGCTGCCAGGCCCGCCTCGTGGATGCGTGAGCCGACCCGCAGGACCGCCACGTGCCTCCCGGCCGATGCAAGGCGAGCACCCGCGAACAGGGCGTCCCCGCCGTTGTCGCCGCTGCCCACCAGCAGCAGGACCGATCCCGGTCCGTCGCCCGGCCGCACGGCCGGGTCGTCGAGCAGGTCGCCGACGATGCGCGCCAGTCCTTCGGCCGCGCGCTGCATGAGGGGCTCACCCGCGTCGAGGTGCGGCCGTTCCGCCGCCCGGATCTGATCGCCTCCGTAGCCGTCCATGGGACCACAGTGCCCCGGTAGCCTGGAG
Source organism: Curtobacterium sp. 314Chir4.1 (assembly GCF_900215175.1). NCBI lineage: Bacteria > Bacillati > Actinomycetota > Actinomycetes > Micrococcales > Microbacteriaceae > Curtobacterium > Curtobacterium sp. 314Chir4.1. The sequence goes on along the minus strand of NZ_OCMI01000004.1, from coordinate 98,900 downwards.
GGGACATGTCACTCGTCCCCGAAGCGCCCCGTCCCCGTGCCGTGATGTCCCCTGACGGCATGAAGATCGCCACCTACGACTTCGGCGACCCAGAGGCACCGGCCGTCGTCGCCGTGCACGGGTTCGCCTCCGGTGCGCTCCTCAACTGGCACGCCTCCGGCTGGACTCGTGACCTCGTCCGCGCCGGCTACCGGGTCGTCGCCCTCGACCAGCGTGGGCACGGTGCCAGCTCGAAGCCGCGCGACCCCGGCGCGTACTCGATGGACCTGCTCGTCGCCGACGTGACCGCCGTCATCGACACGTACCTGCTCGATGACGTCGCCTACCTCGGGTACTCGCTCGGCGCCCGGGTCGGGTGGCACACGGCCGAGCGGATCCCGGACCGGATCACCCGCGCGGTGTTCGGCGGCATCCCGGACGCCGACCCGATGCGGCGCGTGCGGGTCGACCAGGCGAAGGCGTTCCTCGCCGACGGCACGCCGATCGAGGACCGCGTGACGAACGGCTACCTGACGATGGCCGGGAACGTCGAGGGCAACGACCTCGCCGCGCTCGTCGCGATGGTCGAGGGCATGCGCGACAGCATCGAACCGACGCCCGAGAACGCACCGGCGCAGCCCGTGCTGATGGCCGCGGGCAGTGAGGACGGCATCAAGGACAGCGCCGTGCGGCTCGCCGCGGCGGCGCCGGATGCCTCGTTCTTCGAGATCCCGCGACGGAACCACTTCAACGCACCGACCTCCCGTCACTTCCGCGAAGCAGCCATCACCTTCCTGTCCGCCGCACGCTGACGGGTACTGCCAGGTCCTCGTTGTCGGAGCGGGCCGCGCGTACCGTCCCCGCCATGGACTACAGACTCCTCGGCAACAGCGGGACATCGGTGTCGACGCTGACCCTCGGCACCATGACGTTCGGCAGCGAAGCCGACGAACCCACCTCCCACACCATCATCGACACGTTCGTCGCGGCCGGCGGCACCCTGATCGACACGGCCGACGTGTACTCCGGCAACGAGTCCGAGCGGATCATCGGCCGCTGGCTCGCCGCGCACCCCACCGAGGCGCAGCAGGTCGTCCTCGCCACGAAGGGACGCTTCCCCCAGGGCGACGGCCCGAACGACGTGGGGCTGTCCCGTCGGCATCTCCGGGTGGCACTCGATGCGTCCCTCGAGCGGCTCGGCGTCGAGCACATCGACCTGTACCAGATGCACGCGTGGGACGCCCTGACGCCGATCGAGGAGACCCTCCGCTTCCTCGACGACGCCGTCTCCGCCGGGAAGATCGGCTCGTACGGCTTCTCGAACTACCTCGGCTACCAGATCACCAAGGCGGTCTACGAGGCTCGTGCCCGGCACTTCGCGCCGCCCGTCACCCTGCAGCCGCAGTACAACCTGCTCGTCCGCGACATCGAGCACGAGATCGTCCCCGCGTGCCTCGACGCCGGGATCGGCCTGCTGCCGTGGTCGCCCCTGGCCGGCGGCTGGCTCTCCGGCAAGTACCAGCGCGACGAGGCGCCGACCGGGAACACCCGGCTCGGTGAGAACCCGCAGCGCGGCATGGAGGCGTGGGAGGCCCGCAACGGGGACGAGCGCACCTGGGCCGTCCTCGACGCGGTGTCCGCGGTCGCCGACGCGCACGGGGCATCGCGGTCGCAGGTCGCCCTCGCGTGGCTGCTCGCCCGGCCAGCGGTGACGAGCGTCATCCTCGGCGCGCGCACGGTGTCGCAGCTCGAGGACAACCTCGGCGCCGCGGACCTCGTGCTCGACCAGGCCGAGCTCGACACCCTCACCGAGGTCAGTGCGCCGCGGATCGACGACTACCCGTACGGCACGGCGGGCGTCGCGCAGCGCGAGCGGAAGATCACGGGCGGACGCTGAGCGTCGGCTGTCCGGGTTCTGCGGCTTTCCGCGACCTTCGACGCCGGTGTGGACACTGCGTTCAGTGAGGTGTCACCATCACTGCACGACCGGCTGGTTACCGCGTCGAGCGCTCGGAACGCCCCCTGATCCGTGTTCCACGCGCCGAAGGCCCCGGGTGTTCCCACCCGGGGCCTTCGCATGCAGTGCTCCTGCACCGCGCGGGCCGGCAGCGGGACTTGAACCCGCAACCCCCGTATTACAAGTACGGTGCGCTACCAATTGCGCCATGCCGGCTGACGCGCCCCATCCTAGCGGCGGGCGCGCCCGGTGCTCACTCGCCCGCGGGCTGCTCCGCGAAGTTCAGCGAGATCGAGTTCATGCAGTACCGGTCGCCCGTCGGGGTGCCGAAACCGTCCGGGAACACGTGCCCGAGGTGCGACCCGCAGTTCGCGCAACGGACCTCGGTGCGTGCCATGCCGAGGGAGTTGTCCTCGAGCAGCTGCACCGCGTCCGGGTTCACCGACTCGTAGAACGACGGCCAGCCGCAGCCGGAGTCGAACTTCGTGCCGCTCTTGAACAGCTCCGCACCGCAGGCCGCACACGTGTAGACGCCGGCGCGCTCCTCGTCGAGGAGTTCACCGGTCCAGGGGCGTTCGGTGCCGGCCTGACGGAGGACGGCGTACTGGTCCGGGGAGAGTTCCTCGCGCCACTGGGCGTCGGACTTGTCGACGTTGTACGTCATTGTTTCCTCCTGCTTCCGGCCGGGCTCTTCCGGGGTGTTCCCGACCACTTCGGTAAACTCGCCACGATGTCCGAACATTCCGTGCACCACGCCCGTTGGGACCGTCTGACGACGGACGAACTGTACGGCATCGTGGTGCTGCGGAACCGCGTGTTCGCACTCGAACAACGCGTCACCGCCGAGGACTTCGACGGCCGTGACCGCGAAGCCGACACCGAGCACTGGTGGTTCGGCACGGACGCCGATGCGGTTGGGTACCTCCGGCTGATCCGTCCGGCACCCGACGAGGTCCACCCCGACGGCGCCGAGCCGCCCGCGTGGGTGATCGGTCGGGTCGCCACCGACCCCCGCCATCGAGGGAGGGGGATCGCGGGTCGGCTCGTCGCCGCGGTGCTCGAGGCCCACGGGCACGATGCCGTCGTCCTGCACGCCCAGGAGTACATCGTGGCCCTCTACGAACGCCACGGGTTCACGCGCTTCGGCGCCCCCTACGACGAGGCCGGCATCCGCCACGTCGGCATGCACCGTCCCGGTCACTGATGGACACGCGGGAGCGGTACGCCGCCTACGCGGAGCGCATCGCGGGAGCCTCGCCGTCCTACGCCGCCTGGGCGCGGTCGCTGGACGACCGCATGGTGGCCATGCTCGACGAGGTCCCGGAGTCGAAGCGGCAGCCCGAGCTGCTCTTCGCGGTCGCGCGGCGGCTGGGTGCGGATCCGTCTGATCCCGGTGCGCTGCGCGCGCTCGGCCTGGAGGCACGTCCCGCCCTGGTCGCGGCCCTCGCCTCCGCCACGGTGCAGGCCAACGACCCGCGGCGGCTCGCCCCGGTCGTCCCGCTGTTCGCGGCGCTCGCCGCACGGGTGGGCCGGCCGCTCGGCCTGGTCGACGCGGGGGCCGCGGCGGGACTCTGCTCGATCCCGGACCGCGTGACGCTCGACCACCGACGCGGGGACGCCCTCGTCCGGATCCGCACGGCGCCGAGCGACCCGTCGGTGCACCTCACCGCGGACGTCTCCGGCGTCGAGGTCCTGCCGACGACCACGCCGATCGCCGTCGGGGCCCGGATCGCCCTCGACCCGAACCCGATCGACCTCGCCGAGCCGCACGCGTTCGACCGGCTCGTCGAGGCCGTCCCGCCCGAGGCGACGGACCGCACCGCCCTGATGCGCGAGGCGGCGCGCGCGACGCTCGCCGTGCCTCCAGTCCGGATCCGGGGCACGCTGCCCGGTGACCTCGACCGTTCTCTGGACGCCCTGCCGGACGGCGTCGTCCCGGTCGTCCTGACGACCGGGACGCTCGTCTACGTCCCCGGAGCGGACCGCCAGCGGTTCGTCGACGGGGTGCACGACCGCGGTGTGCACTGGATCGCGCTCGAACGGACGGGCATCCTCAGCGGCGTCGCGGCGACCCTGCCGGACGACGTCGATCCCGCCGACCCCGATGCGTTCGCGACCGCCTCGCTCGACGGCGTGGCGATGGCCGTCTCCGACCCGTTCGGCGTGCGCGTGCGGTGGCTGCGCGATCCGAACCTGTGACCGGTCTTCGCGACAGTCCAGCGGCGTGCCAGGGTCCGGATGATCTCCACCCCTACGATGTGCGAGACCCGTTACCTCACCGTGATCGGAACCGCAGTGACCGCCACACCCGTCGAGCTCGACGAGCTCGCCAAGCACGTGCTCGCCTTCGAGCACGACCGGGCACGGCACGACCGCACGAAGGAAGCGGAGATCCGGGTCGAGTTCGACATGTCGCCGGCGCGGTACTACCAGGTGCTGAACCGTGTGATCGACTCGCCCGCGGCGCTCGCGTACGACCCGCAGCTGGTCTCCCGGCTGCAGCGGCTCCGCCACGCGCGCACCAGTGCCCGGGCGGCGCGCAGCTTCGTCGCTCCCGGCGCAGCACCCGAAGGACGTGAAGAGGAACGATGACGACGAGATACCCCCGAGACCGGTTCGACGACGTCGCCGACGGCCCGCGGGTCGGAGCGCACCGGGGCGCGCAGCGCCGGGGCCGCGGCTGGATCGCGTTCGCCTGGGCCGCCCTCGCCACGGGTGTGCTCGTCGGGATCGGGGTGCTCGTCCTCGCCCTGCTGAACGGCAGCTACTCCTTCGACGGTTCGACGTCTCCGTCGGCGTCGTCCTCGGCGTCCGCGTCGGCGACCGCCGAACCGTCGTCGTCGCCGTCGTCCTCGGCGCCGCAGGCCCCAGCGGCCGGGACGCCCGCCGACCAGGGGACGACGAGCGTCGTGGTCCTGAACGGCACGACGACGACCGGCCTCGCGGCGAAGGCCAGTGCCGCGCTGACCTCGGCCGGGTGGAAGGTCACGTCGACCGGGGACGCGGGCACGACCGGGACGACCGCGACGATCGTGTACTACCAGCAGGCGGCACAGGCGTCGGTCGCGCAGGGGATCGCGAAGTCCCTGGGCGTGACCGCGGTGCAGCAGTCGGCGGCGTTCCCGAATGCCGACATCAGCGTCGTGCTCGGTGCCGACTACGCCGGTTGACGCATTTGTGACGGGCGTGTTTCAGGCACGTTGATTCTTGTCGGAATCATCGTGAAAGAACGTCACACCCCTTGCCCTGTCGGCATTGTTCGGTAAGAGTCGTGCCAAGACGGCGACTGCGTCGTCCGGAACAGCACCACCGCAGGGAGCAAGAGATCATGGCCAACGGAACCGTGAAGTGGTTCAACGCCGAGAAGGGCTTCGGCTTCATCACCGTCGATGGAGGGGGCCAGGACGTGTTCGTGCACTACTCGGCAATCGACATGTCGGGCTACAAGGTCCTCGAGGAGGGCCAGGCAGTGACGTTCGACGTCGGCACCGGGTCGAAGGGGCCGCAGGCCGAATCGGTCCGTCCCGCCTGAGCGTCGTCTCCGGCGAACCACTTCGAACGCGTCGTCCCGTCAGGGGCGGCGCGTTCTTCCGTGCCGGGCTGCACGACCGCTCGCCGGTGCGTGTCCTGGGAACTCGACCCGTGCCTCCCGTCGGTGTTGCACTCGACCCCTGCGAGTGCCAGAATCGGCGTTGGCACTCGCTCACGCTGAGTGCCAGCACGACCCCCATGACGACGTCCGGGAGGGACGAGAAACTCACATGGCAAAGATCATTGCTTTCGACGAAGAGGCCCGTCGCGGCCTCGAGCGCGGCCTCAACATCCTGGCCGACGCCGTGAAGGTGACGCTCGGCCCGCGCGGCCGCAACGTCGTCCTCGAGAAGAAGTGGGGCGCCCCCACGATCACGAACGACGGTGTCTCCATCGCCAAGGAGATCGAGCTCGACGACCCGTACGAGAAGATCGGTGCGGAGCTCGTCAAGGAGGTCGCCAAGAAGACCGACGACGTCGCCGGTGACGGTACGACCACCGCGACCGTCCTCGCCCAGGCACTCGTCCGCGAGGGCCTCCGCAACGTCGCCGCCGGTGCCGACCCCGTGTCGCTGAAGCGCGGCATCGAGAAGGCCGTCGCCGCCGTCTCCGACCAGCTCCTCCTCAACGCCAAGGACATCGAGACCAAGGACCAGATCGCCGCCACCGCGTCGATCTCCGCCGCGGACCCGACGATCGGCGCGCTCATCGCCGAGGCCATCGACAAGGTCGGCAAGGAAGGCGTCGTCACCGTCGAGGAGTCGAACACCTTCGGCACCGAGCTCGAGCTCACCGAGGGCATGCGCTTCGACAAGGGCTACCTGTCGCAGTACTTCGTCACCGACCCCGAGCGTCAGGAAGCCGTCTTCGAGGACGCCTACATCCTGATCGTCAACTCGAAGATCTCGAACATCAAGGACCTCCTGCCGGTCGTCGACAAGGTGATCCAGGCGGGCAAGCAGCTCCTGATCATCGCCGAGGACGTCGACGGTGAGGCCCTGGCCACGCTCGTCGTGAACAAGATCCGCGGCATCTTCAAGTCCGTCGCCGTCAAGGCCCCGGGCTTCGGCGACCGTCGCAAGGCCATGCTGCAGGACATCGCGATCCTCACCGGCGGCCAGGTCATCTCGGAAGAGGTCGGCCTCAAGCTCGAGAACGCCACGCTCGACCTGCTCGGCAAGGCACGCAAGGTCATCATCACCAAGGACGAGACGACCATCGTCGAGGGTGCTGGCGACGAGGAGCAGATCGCGGGCCGCGTCCGTCAGATCCGCTCCGAGATCGAGGCGACCGACTCCGACTACGACCGCGAGAAGCTCCAGGAGCGCCTCGCGAAGCTCGCCGGTGGCGTGGCCGTCATCAAAGCCGGTGCCGCGACCGAGGTCGAGCTCAAGGAGCGCAAGCACCGCATCGAGGACGCCGTCCGCAACGCGAAGGCCGCCGTCGAAGAGGGCATCGTCGCCGGTGGTGGCGTCGCGCTCATCCAGGCGTCCATCGTGCTCGACTCCCTCGAGCTCGAGGGCGACGAGGCGACCGGTGCGAACATCGTCCGCGTCGCGATCGACGCGCCGCTCAAGCAGATCGCGCTGAACGCTGGTCTCGAGCCGGGCGTCGTCGCCGCCAAGGTCCGCGAGCTCGAGTCCGGCCACGGCCTCAACGCCGCGACCGGTGAGTACGTCGACCTCGTCGCCGCGGGCATCATCGACCCGGCCAAGGTCACGCGCTCGGCGCTGCAGAACGCTGCGTCGATCGCCGGTCTGTTCCTCACGACCGAGGCCGTCGTCGCCGACAAGCCGGAGCGCACCCCTGCTGCCCCGGCCGGCGACCCGACGGGTGGCATGGACTTCTAAGCAGTCCTTCCGGAAGGGCCTCGCACGCTGCGCGTGCGGGGCCCTTCCGCGTGCGCGGGTGGGTGGGTGGGTGGGGTTCCCGAGGTTCCAAATTCTCGGCATCTCGCGTCAGCAACCCGCCAGTTGCCGCACATCCGCAACACGCGGACGGCGTGTTGTGGAACCTCGATCGGTTGCGTGCGCTGTCCGCCTGGAGGCGCGGATCACCTCGTTCTCCACAGATGCGTCATCCAGGCCCCGGCCTGGGCAAGGAGCGCGGAACACTCGCTCCATGGGGAGTCGACCGACACGTGTACAGGAGCCGACCGGAGCGTTCCGCGTCCGTGAGGCGATCGCTGCTGGGGTGTCGCCGTCGCGGCTGACGAGACGTGACCTCGAAGCTCCCGTGCACGGCGTTCGGTCTCGAGCGGGCATTCCCATCACGACAGTCGAGGCGATCGCGCTCGTGCTCCGCGGCGATCAGTTCATCAGTCACACGACGGCCGCCGAGTTGTGGGGCGCTCCCCTCCCGCGCCGACCCGGTGATGCGCTCGTGCACGTCACATCGATCGGCACAGCACCCGTGATGCGACGGCCACAGGTCACACCCCATCGACTCCGATCTGACACGTTCCGTCCCGAGCGGGTTCGAGGCATCCCCGTGAGCGGGCCAGCACGTGCCTGGTTCGAGTGCTCGTCACTCCTCTCCGAAACCGATCTCGTCGTCCTCGGCGACTACTTCGTCGGGCCGGCCGGACTCGCGACCATCGACGGGCTCCGGGCTGCGATCGTGCCCGGATCGCGGTCGTCGAAGAAGGCGAGGGCTGCGCTCGGACGGATCCGGTCCGGCGTCGAGTCACCCATGGAAACGCGGTTCCGCCTCGTGGTGATCGATGCGGGAATCCCGGAGCCGGCAGTGAACGAGGACGTCGTGGACGACGCGGGGACGTTCCTCGGACGCCCAGACCTCTCGTGGCCGGACGTCCGGATCGCGCTCGAGTACGACGGAGACCACCATCGCGAGCAGCGCACGTTCCAGCACGATCAGCGACGCTCGAACGGATTCGTGGTGAACGGTTGGATCGTCATCCATGCGACGTCGATGGATGCTGGACGCCCGACGGTCCTCCTCGAACGGCTCCGGCAGGCATTCGTGCAACGCCGACTCGAGGAAGCGCGCCGCTCAGCAGCATGACGTGAGCCCGACGTCGTGACGACCTGGACGGGGTTGGCTCGCTCTCATCCCGCCGAGGTTCCAAGACATGCCGTGTGCGCGGTGCGGGGGTTCCGGAGAAGCCTACGAGCGCGTTCGAGATGCCGAGATTTTGGAACCTGGGGCGGGCGGGGCGGGCGGGCGCGGTGCGGCGCGGCGTCAGGCGCCGGGCGCCGGGGCCGCGTAGTCGCGGGGGAGCAGGGGGAGCCAGACGCGGAAGGTGGCTCCGCCGCCCTCGGTGTCGAAGACCTCGACCGACCCGTGGTGCGCCGCGACGATGCCCGACACGATGGCGAGCCCGAGGCCCGAGCCACCGGTGTCCCGAGCGCGCGAGGTGTCGGCCCGCCAGAAGCGCTGGAAGATCTTGTCGCGCAGCTGCGGCGGGATGCCCTCGCCGTGGTCGATCACGTCGATGTGCGCCATGCCGCGTTCGTCGTCCACGCCGATGCCGATCTCGATCGGGTCGTCGTGCTCGGTGAACCGCATGGCGTTGCCCATCAGGTTCGTGACGATCTGGCGGATCTTGTTCTCCTCCGCCAAGACGATCGGCGGACGCTTCGGCAGCACGACCGTGGGCAGCGGCGTCGTCTCGTCACTCGGAGCGAGGTCGCCGTCGACGCCCATCGCCCGGGTGCGACGGGCACGCAGCCGTGCGATCGTCTGGCGCGAGAACGCGATCGGTCCGGTGGTGTTCGCGGACGTGGGGGAGACCGGAGGGGAGTCGCCCGAGCCGGAGCCCGGTGCCGACGCCGGACGGACGGCGTGCGGGACGCTCTCGCCGGTGACCGAGTCCTCGACGAGCACCTGGATCTCGCGGTCGGGGTTCGACGCCATGGTGTCGAGCGCGGAGTCGCGGGCGATGGCGACGAGGTCCACCGGCCCGAGCTCGAGCGGCTTCGACTCGTCGATGCGGGCGAGCTGCAGGAGGTCCTGCACGAGGAGGCCCATGCGCTGGGCTTCCTTCTCGATGCGCTCCATCGCCTGCGCGACGTCCTCTTCCTTGCGGAGTGCGCCCATCCGGTACAGCTCGGCGTACCCGCGCAGTGAGACGAGCGGCGTGCGGAGTTCGTGCGAGGCGTCCCCGACGAATCGGCGCATCTGGTCGATGGTGCGCTGGCGGTCCTCGAACGCGGTGTCGATGCGCTCGAGCATGGAGTTCAGGGAGCGGTTGAGGCGCCCGACCTCGGTGTTCGGGGTGTCCGACTCGAGTCGCTGGTTGAAGTCGCCGGCGGCGAAGCGCGCAGCGGTGTCCTCGACGTCGCGCAGCGGGTCGAAGGTCGCCGTCACGAGGAGTCGGGTGAGCATAGCGCCGAGCAGGATGACCGAGATCCCGAACCCGAGGAAGATGACGGTGAAGCGGGCGATCGTCTGGTCGGTGTCGGCGCTGGACACCGCGACCAGGACGTAGCCCGTCTCGGTGGTGCCGTTCGACTGGTCCTGCAACGAAGCCGGGATGACCTGGGCACGCCACTCGTGGTTGTGCTGGCTGTCGTAGAGCGAGAAGCGGACGCCGCTCTGGGCCGCGGCCGAGAAGTCGAGCTGTCGGATGTCGGGCCGGCTGGACGCCTTCGTCTGGCAGATCCGGTCGCTGTCCGAGTTGTAGGCGGCGACGTAGGCGCTCTGCGACAGGACGACGGACAGCTTGCAGTACTGCTCGCCGTCGCTGATGTTCTGACCCTCGAGCTGCTCGGTCGTGTTCTTCACACTGGTGTCGAGCTGCGACATGAGGTAGGTCGAGAGCACCGTCATGGTGCCGAGCCCGGCGACGAGCAGGCCGAGCGCCACCAACAGGACCGTGATCCCGGTGATCTTGGTGCGCAGGGAGATCCCGTCCCACCAGCGGCTCATTCGCGTGTGCATGCTTCCCCAACGATAGGCGGCGGCCGCGGGTCGAAACCCGACGGCCGCCGTGAAGACGGACCCAGAAGTCCGAGAGGCGCTACGAGGCCTTCGTCGCCTTGAGCATGTAGCCGAAGCCGCGCTTCGTCTGGATGATCGGCTCGGCCGAGTACTGGTCGAGCTTCCGACGCAGGTACGAGATGTACGACTCGACGATGCCGGCGTCGCCGTTGAAGTCGTACTCCCACACGTGGTCGAGGATCTGGGCCTTCGACAGCACGCGGTTCGGGTTGAGCATGAGGTAGCGGAGCAGCTTGAACTCGGTGGGGGAGAGCTCGATCTGCGCGTCGCCGATGGTGACCTCGTGCGTGTCCTGGTCCATCGTGAGTTCGCCGGCGCGGATGATCGCGTCCTCTTCGTCGTTCATGGTGCGACGGAGGATGGCCTTGATGCGGGCGACGATCTCGTCGAGCGAGAACGGCTTGGTGACGTAGTCGTCGCCGCCGACGGTGAGGCCGGTGATCTTGTCCTCGGTGTCGTCCTTCGCGGTGAGGAACAGGATCGGCGAGGTGTAGCCCGACGAGCGGAGGCGCTTCGTGACGCCGAAGCCGTTCATGTCGGGGAGCATCACGTCGAGGATGATCAGGTCCGGCTCTTCTTCCAGCACGGCGGAGATCGCCTGAGCGCCGTTGCCCACTGCGCGCACGGCGAAGCCGGCGAAGCGCAGCGAGGTCGTCAGGAGGTCGCGGATGTTCGGCTCGTCGTCGACGATCAGGATCTTGGGGCCATCGCTCATGGTCCTATCTTCTGACCGTTCCCTAATGGTTTCCTGGGAGCGGTGCGTGCGTCAGCCCACGGGCGCCTGGACCTGATCGGCGTCGAGGATCGTGTAGGAGTACCCCTGCTCGGCCAGGAAGCGCTGCCGGTTCTGCGCGAAGTCCTGGTCGACGGTGTCGCGGGTCACGAGCGTGTAGAACGACGCCGGGAGTCCGTCCTTGTTCGGGCGCAGGAGTCGGCCGAGTCGCTGGGCTTCTTCCTGCCGCGAGCCGAACGACCCGGAGACCTGGATCGCCACGGTCGCGTCGGGCAGGTCGACTGAGAAGTTCGCGACCTTCGAGACCACGAGCACGTCGATCGATCCGTCGCGGAACGCCTGGTACAGCCGCTCGCGTTCGTCGACGGGCGTCGCGCCGGTGATCTCCGCGGCGTCCAACGACGACGCCAGGTCGTCGAGCTGGTCGATGTACTGCCCGATCACGAGGATCTGCTCCCCGCGGTGCTTCTCGATGAGTTCCCGGACGACCGGGGTCTTCGCGGGCGAGGTCGCCGCCAGCCGGTACCGCTCGTCGTCGCTCGACGCCGCGTACTCGAGTCTGTCCTGGTGGGGCAGGTCGATGCGGACCTCGAAGCACTCGGCGGGGGAGATGTAGCCCTGCGCCTCGATCTCCTTCCACGGGGCGTCGTAGCGCTTCGGCCCGATGAGGGAGAACACGTCGCCCTCGCGGCCGTCCTCGCGCACGAGGGTCGCGGTGAGGCCGAGCCGTCGGCGGGCCTGCAGGTCGGCGGTCAGCTTGAACACCGGCGCGGGCAGGAGGTGCACCTCGTCGTACACGATGAGCCCCCAGTCGAGGGCGTCGAGCAGCGACAGGTGCGTGTACTCGCCCTTCCGGCGGGCGGTGAGGATCTGGTAGGTCGCGATCGTGACCGGCCGGATCTCCTTGGCGCTGCCGGAGTACTCGCCGATCTCGTCCTCGGTCAGGGTGGTCCGGCGGAGGAGCTCGGACCGCCACTGCCGAGCGGAGACGGTGTTCGTGACGAGGATGAGCGTCGTCGCCTTCACGGTCGCCATCGCGCCGGCACCGACGAGCGTCTTGCCGGCACCACAGGGCAGCACGACCACGCCCGACCCCTGCGCGAAGAAGGTGTCCACGGCCTGCTCCTGGTACGGACGCAGACTCCACTCCGAGGTGTCCAGGTCGATGGCGTGTGGTTGGCCCGGGGTGTAGCCGGCGAGGTCCTCCGCCGGCCAGCCGAGCTTCACGAGCTCCTGCTTGATCTGCCCGCGCGCCCACGGCAGCAGCTCGACCTCTTCCGAGGAGCGCATGTTGCCCAGCAGCGGCTTGATGCGCTTCGACCGGATGACCTCGGCCAGCACCGACGGCTCGGTCGCGGTGAGCAGCAGGACCGGCTGGAGTTCGAGCTCCTCGGACGGGGAGTTCGCGATCGCCGGAGCGTCCGGGCGCTCTTCGCGCCGGATGACGAGCCGCCCGTAGCGCGCGACGGTGTCCCGGATGTCCACCGTCACGCTCTGCGGCACGGGGAACTTCGCGAAGTGCTCGAGCGTGTGGATCATGCTCTCGGCGTCGTGTCCGGCCGCGCGCGCGTTCCAGAGTCCGAGCCGTGTGATGCGGTACGTGTGCACGTGCTCGGGAGCACGTTCGAGCTCGGCGAAGACCGCGAGGTCGTGGCGTGCGTCCTCGGCGTCGGGGTGTGCGACCTCGAGGAGCACGGTGCGGTCGCTCTGCACGATCAGCGGTCCGTTCATGACGGATCAGCCTAGGCCGCTTGCCTGCGAACCGGCGCGGTTCGGCTCACCTGTGGATCACGCGTCGCTCTCCACAGCCACGACCAGGGAGAGCGGCAGGGTGCGTTCGACGTCGACGGCGGTGTCGCGCCCCCGGACGCGCCCGGCGGCCACCGATGTCGGGATGATCGAGAACGGTCGCTCCGTGCCGTCCGGCATCCGCACGGTCAGCCGGATCGGCGTGCGCCCGCGGACCGCGAGGTCGATCTGCCGTCCGAGCCACTCCTGCTCCGGTTCCGCGTCGCCGCGTTCGGTGGTGACGCGGAGCCGTTCCACGAGTGCGTGCGCCGCCTGCTCCGGGTTGCGTCCGCCACCGCGTCGACGGCCTGGAGGCACGGATCCCGTCGCGGGGCGGGCTGCGGCCGTCAGGACGGCCGGGTAGCGCTGGTCCTCCAGCGCCGTGTGGACGACGTGCGGTGGGTAGCGGGTCACCAGGGTCGTCAGGTCGTCCCGCTCCCACGCGAGCTGGCGCAGCTCGGCGTCGACCCCGATGAGGTCGAGCTGGTCGGCGGTACCGTGCACGCGGCTCCCGACACCGTCCGCGCCGACGTCGACGACGATGCTGCCGTCACGGGAGGCGACCTGGTCGACGAGGTAGGCGAGCGGCTGCGGGAGCCCGGTCGAGGACAGCCGCTCGAGCAGTGCCACCACCTCGTCACGGGTGAGTCCGGCCCGGAACGCTCGTCGGAGGGAGTCCTCGGAGATCCGGTACCGCGCCGCGAGTCCGGGGGCCTCGAGCACGGCGACGCTCCGGAGCGCGGCGTCGTCGACGGGTGCGAGCGGGCCAGGGGCGATCACGGTGAGGTCGTGCTGGAGGTACACGCCGTCGACCGTGCGCGGGAGGTCCTCGGCGGCCGGTGTCGCATCGCCGTCGAGGAGCGCTCGGCCGGTGGTCGTGACGAGACCGTCCACCGTGAGACCGAGGGCGGTGGCGGTGCCGGCGACCTCGAGCAGCACGGCGTCGAGCCACCGGGCACCGGCGGGGTAGGCCCAACGGCCGACGGAGACGAGGTCGCGGAGATCGTCCCCGGCGGTGTCGAGGACGTCGTGGAGTGCGGGGTCGAGGGACTCCCGCCACGCCGAGACGAGGGTCGACCAGCGATCAGGCCAGCTCGCCACGAGCCAGGCGTCCCCGGCGTCGGTGGTCGTCCACGTGCCGTCGCCCGGTTCGGCGAAGCCGGTGCGCTCGAGCAGCGCCAGGCGGTCCGGCACGACCTGGGCGTCGGCGCCCGCGCGTTCGCCGAGGGCCTTCGCGAGCGGGGTCCCGATGCCGCCCTTCACGAGTTCGCGGACGGCGCCGTCGGACACGGCGCGCAGGAGCTCGGCGAGCACGGTCATCGTCGCGAAGGCGTGCTCCGCGCCGGTCGTGCGGGCGCGTGCCTCGTCGACCGTCTCGGGTGGCGGACCGGCGTGACGGGGGTGACCCGTGCCTCCAGGCAGTCCAGCGATGTCCGGGTGCGCCGCCAGACGGGCCGCGACCGCGTCGTCGACGCGGCCGTCCTCGTCGGCGAGGCCGAGCGTGACCGCCGGTGCGAGGTCGTCGGCCGAGCCCGCTCCGTCACGGAGCGCGAGGAGCGTCGCGCGGGGGAGGTGCTCGATCGCGGCGTCGACGGCGTCGTCGGTGCGGAGTGCCTCGGCGAGGTCGAAGAAGTCCGAGATGCGCAGCGGGCCCGCCTCGGCGAGCACCGCCGCGGGCAGCCGCCGCGCCACGACGAGTCGTTCGAGGGCGTCGTCGGGCATCGCCCGGAGCCGGGCGGCGAGGTCTGCGGTGGTCGTCATCGTCCGCCGCGATCGTCCCGCGCGGGCCTCAGCGCGCCGTCCGGTTCGCTCGCGCCCTGCGCGTCCAGGTGATGGCGAGGAGCGTGAACACCAGCACCATGCCGATCGGGAAGCCGATGAGCGGGATCGCCATGATCACGGGCCACGGCATCGATCCCTGCGCACTCGGGGCGGTCAGCCACATGACGATCATCGCCGCCATGCAGAGGAACGCCGCGATGAAGATCCCACCGACCATGAACGCGAGGGCGCGTTCGGTACGATTGAACGTCACCGGGGGTTCCGCGGAATCCTGCGTGTTCCCGGTGGACCGGGTCGGGTTGGCCATCGACCCAGGATATCCGACGCACCACGGCCGTTCCACGACCTCGAGGAGTCCCACCAATGCCCACCGGCAAGGTCAAGTTCTACGACGACCAGAAGGGGTTCGGGTTCATCACCGGCGACGACGGCGAACCCGTCTTCCTGCACGCGTCCTCGCTGCCCGACGGCGTCACGTCGGTGAAGGCCGGATCGCGGCTCGAGTACGGCGTCGTCCAGGGGAAGAAGGGATCGCAGGCGTTGTCCGTGCGGTTCCTCGACCCGCAGCCGTCCCTGGCGAAGATGTCACGGCGATCGGCGGACGACATGGCCGTGATCGTCGAGGACCTCGTGAAGGAGCTCGACCGCATCAGCGGGGACTTCCGGCACGGCCGGTACCCGAAGAACGGCACCCGTATCGCCGCGATCCTGCGGCACGTCGCTGACCAGTTGGACGCGTGATGACCGAGACCTCCCCCACCTCCCCGGCCCCTTCGGAGGACCTCACCGCCCTGGCGCGGAAGGCCCTGCTCGAGGTGACCCCCGAATCGACCGTCGGCGCGCCCGCCGGAACCGTCGACGAGGGGGACGGCGTCGTGTCGGTCCTCTTCGCGAACCGCATGCCGGGCTACCCCGGGTGGCGGTGGACCGTCTCCATCGCGCAGGTCGAGGGTGACGAGCCGACCGTGCTCGAGGTCGAGCTCATGCCGGGCGACGGGTCCCTCGTCGCGCCGGACTGGGTGCCGTGGTCCGAGCGGCTCGCGGAGTACCGCGCCGGGCAGGACGCCGAGCATGACGACGAGGCGGACGACGACGAGGACGCCGAGGACGCGGAGGACGCCGACTACGACGACGCGGACGACGACGAGTCCGATGACGACGAGTCCGACGACGAGGACGACTTCGACGCCGACGAGGACGACCTCGACGAGTCGGACGACGACGACATCGAGGGCGTGGACGTCGACGAACTCGACGACGCAGACGACGATGAGCCGGACGACGATGAGCCGGACGACGAGGACGAGGACGAGGCCGTCGTGACCCCGCCGCCGTCCCGCGGAGCTCGTCGCCGGTCGAGCCGCGTCCGCCCGGTCGACCCCGACGAGGACCTCGAGACGGACCGGCTCGACGCCGGCGAGGTCGACCCGGACCGCCACGGCGCCTGAGACACCGCGTCCCGCTCGAGACACGCGTCGTTCGAGACACCGCGTGTCCTTCGAGACACCGCCACGACGACGAAACGCCGCCCGATCGGGCGGCGTTTCGTGCGTCCGGCGGCGTCTCGCGTGCCCGGCGGCGTCTCGTCTCAGCGAGACGAGACGAACCGAGCCGAGACGAACCGAGACGAACCGAGGCGCGCCCGCGTGTCAGCGCAGCGCGTTCACCGTGAAGTCGATCGCCTGCACGAGCTTCGCGACGTCGTCCGGGTCGATCGCCGTGAACGTCGCGATGCGGAGCTGGTTGCGGCCGAGCTTCCGGTACGGCTCGGTGTCGACGATGCCGTTCTGGCGGAGGGTGGCGGCGACGGCCTTCGCGTCGATGGAGTCGTCGAGGTCGATCGTCGCGACGACCTGCGAGCGAGCGGCGACGTCGGACACGAACGGCGTCGCGTAGTCGACCGACTCGGCCCAGTCGTACAGCGTCGACGACGAGGTCTTCGTGCGGGTGTCCGCCCACGCGATCCCACCGGACTCGTTGATCCAGCGGACCTGGTCGTCGAGCAGGATCAGGGTCGCGAGCGCCGGGGTGTTCAGCGTCTGGTTCAGGCGTGAGTTGTCGACGGCGTTCTTGAGCGACAGGAACTCCGGGATGTACCGGCCGCTCGCGGCGATCCGCTCGACGCGCTCGATCGCTGCGGGGGAGAACAGTGCGAGCCAGAGGCCGCCGTCCGACGCGAAGTTCTTCTGCGGCGCGAAGTAGTAGACGTCGGTGGCGCTGACGTCGAACGCGGCCCCACCGGCGGCGCTCGTGGCGTCGACCACGGTGAGGGCGCCGGGGTCACCCGCGGCGCGGACGACCGGGGCCATGACGCCCGTCGAGGTCTCGTTGTGCGGGTAGGCGTAGACGTCCACGCCCTCGACGACCTCGAGTGCGGCGAGCGACCCACCCGGGGCCTCGACGACGTGCGGTGCCTCGAGCCACGGCGCACCGGCGGCCTTGGCGAACTTCGACCCGAACTCGCCGAAGGACAGGTTCTCGGCCCGGCGCTCGATCAGGCCGAAGGCGGCGGCGTCCCAGAAGGCGGTCGAGCCACCGTTGCCGAGGACGACCTCGTAGCCCTCGGGCACGTCGAACAGGTCCGCGATGCCCTGACGGACGCTGCCGACCAGGTCCTTGACGGGCTTCTGGCGGTGGGAGGTCCCGAGGATCGTCGCCCCGCGGGTCACGAGGGACTCGAGCTGCGCGCCACGGATCTTGGACGGTCCGCAGCCGAAGCGGCCGTCGGTCGGGAGGAGTTCGGCGGGGATGACGATGTCTGCCATGCACCGATCCTAACGAGCGGTATCCCAGCGCTCGTGACCGTGCACCGGCCGGACGGGGCGGACCCACACGGCACGGACTTCCTTGCGCCGTGCAAGTGTTGGTCAGTGCACGTCGCCTCGAACAAGTAGGGTGGGGCGCGCTGGGCCCAGACATGAGAGGCGGACCGTGACCGATCTCGTCGACACCACGGAGATGTACCTTCGCACCATCCTCGACTTGGAGGAGGAGGCGATCGTTCCGCTGCGCGCCCGCATCTCGGAGCGTCTCGGCCACTCGGGTCCCACGGTCTCGCAGACCATCGCCCGCATGGAGCGCGACGGACTCGTCGTCGTCTCCGGCGACCGGCACCTCGAACTCACCGACGAGGGGCGCTCCCGCGCGACCCACGTCATGCGCAAGCACCGGCTCGCGGAGCGTCTGCTGTCCGACGTGATCGGGCTCGACTGGGCGTTCGTCCACGACGAGGCGTGCCGCTGGGAGCACGTGATGAGCGAGCAGGTGGAGGTCCGCCTGCTCGAGATGCTCGGCAACCCAACCGAGTCGCCGTACGGCAACCCGATCCCCGGCCTCGCCGAGATCGGTGGCCCCGCGGCTCCCGGGTTCCTCGAGGGCGTGCAGAACATCGTCGCCGCGACCGAGGGCACGGACGCCGTCGCGACCGGTGTGATCCGTCGCCTCGGCGAGCCCGTGCAGTTCGAACCGGAGCTCCTCCACCAGCTGCGGTCCGCCGGCGTCATGCCCGGCCGGCTCGCGAGCGTGCAGCGCGCCGGGGCCTACGTCGCCGTCCGTGTCGACGGCGAGGACGCTGGGATCGAGCTGCCCAGCGAGGTCGCGCAGCACGTCTACATCGAGCGCTCCTGACGCACTGCCCCCGAAACTGGGGCGGACCGGTTTTCTGGCCTCTGATCAGGGATTCTTTACCGTTCCGTTACAAACCGGCGTTTTCATCTCGACAAGGTAACGGCGTCCACGTACACTCGTCGAGTCCGCCGGCCACCCACGAGGCCCAGGACCCGTGACAGGACGTCTCGAACCCGTCTCCTGTCTCGATCGGAAACGATGACGAACGGATGGGGTTGCACGGCCGGCGATCACCCCCGCTGGCAGTGATGACGAGACGCCGGAGACATCCCTTGACGCAGACCGGTTCCGCCGCGGACGACCAGACGCCCGCGAACCCGACGAACACCGTGAACGCCACCGACGCCCCGCTCACCCGCCGGGCTGCTCGCACCGCGGAGCCCGCCCGCCGCGTGACCCCGGTCCGCGACGCCCCGCTCCCCGGCGGCCGTCGTGCAGCGCAGGTCGCCCGCACCGCCGCCACGGCGAAGGCGAGCTCCTCCGCCCGCAAGCGCCGCTTCCTCGCGCCGGTCGTGCTGACCGTCGCCGCGGGCATGTTCGGCACCGTGGCCGTCGCCCCGGCGTTCGCCGCGACGCAGCAGTCCACCGGCTCGGACGCCGCCAACGCGCAGCGCCAGATCCGCACGACCGAGGCCCAGAACTTCTCCGTGTCCGACGCGGTCGCCCTCGCCGGCACGAGCCGTGACGGCTACGGCGCCACCGCACAGTCCACGCTCGACGCCGAGGCCGCGAAGAAGGCAGCCGCTGCAGCCGCCAAGCAGGCCGCCGCCACGCAGGCCGCCCGCGCGCAGACCGCCTCGCAGTACGCCGCGTACACCGGCCCGAGCGCGTCCGACTACGTCGCGACGGCCTCCGCCGCGAACACCCCGTTCTCGCTGCCGGCCGTGGTCGCCACCGCCAAGCAGTACATCGGCACCCCGTACGTCTTCGGCGGCGCCGACCCGTCGGGCTTCGACTGCTCGGGCTACGTCATGTTCGTGTACGCGCAGTACGGCATCAACCTCGCGCACTCGGTGCCGCTGCAGGACCAGGCCGGCACCACGATCCCCGAGTCCGAGGCCCAGCCCGGTGACGTCGTCATCTTCAACAACGAGGCGCACGACGGCTTCTACATGGGCAACGGCATGATCATGGACGCCCCGAAGCCCGGTGGCTCCGTCTCGATCCGCCCGATCTGGACCAGCGACTACCACATCGTCCGCTTCGGCATCTGATCCGACCGCGGGGCGTCGATCCCGTGAACATCGCCGGAACCGGCCCGTGCACCCTCGTGCCGGGCCGGTTTCTGACGTACCCTGGCGCTGCACCGGTCCGAACGGCCCCGAGCAGGGAGACCCCATGTCAGCGTTCCGCACGACCCGCACCATGGGTCGGCGCGCGCACGTCGACATATGGTCGACCACCGCCTGCGTGCACGAGCACGCCCCTGCATGACGAGAGCACTGCCCATCCGGGTGGTGCTCTTCGTGGTTCAGGGGACGTGTACGCGAGCGACGGTCACCTGCGCGGAGTCCCGGTCCGACGCACCCGCAGCGCCTGGAAGCCGTCCAGGCACGTCGGAAGGGAAACCATGCGCACTCTCGTCCTCAACGCCGGTTACGAGCCCCTCGCGGTGATCTCGTTCCGACGGGCCCTCGTGCTCGTCATGAACCAGAAGGCCGCCATCGTCGCCGCAGACCTCGAGCACCCGGTCACGGGCTCGACGTCCACCTACGACCGTCCGTCCGTCATCATCCTCACCCGGTACGTCCGCATCCCGCACTCGCGACTCGTGCCGGTGTCCCGGCGCGGTGTGCTCCGCCGGGACGCCAACCGGTGTGCGTACTGCGACCGGCACGCGACGACCATCGACCACGTGCAGCCACGTTCGCGCGGGGGTGAGGACTCGTGGGAGAACCTCGTCGCCTGCTGCCTGGCGTGCAACAACACGAAGGGTGACCGCACCCCGCAGGAGATGGGATGGCGGCTCCGGTTCCGCCCGAAGGCGCCGCACGGTGCCTCGTGGGTGGTGCGGGGCATCGAGCGTCCGCAGTCCGAGTGGGACGAGTACCTCGTGGCCGCGTAGCGGCCTGTGCGGCTGTCGCCGCACCGGACTGGAGGCACGGTGCCATCTGGCACCGTGCCTCCAGTCCGTCTCCTGGTCGCGTCTCGGGCGGCGCGCGCGTCAGGCGGTGGGGACCGTGGTGCGCAGTTCGGGTTCGCCGGCCGCTGCGCGGCCGTTCGCGGTGCCGCGGATGAAGACCATCGCGAGGAGCGCGAAGGCCAGGAACACGAACGTCGACAGTCCCGCGAAGCTGAGCAGTGGGCTGTGGTTGCTGCCGGCGACGTCGATCCCGCCGGTGGCCAGGATGGTCGAGGGGTCGGTCAGCGCGTGCAGGACGATCGGCCAGACGAGGTTCCCGGTCACGCGCAGCGTCAGGTACATCATCATCCCGAACCCGAAGGCGAACCCGACGGTCACCAGCACCGTGAGGACGGGCTGGCCGGAGAGCAGGTTCGTGGTGTGCAGCAGCGCGAACACGAGCGAGGACAGCACGGCGACGGCCCACTCGCGGTAGCCGTGGCGGCGGAGCAGGGTGACGACGATGCCGCGGGTGAGGACCTCTTCCGCGATCCCGACGAACAGTCCGGCGAGGAACGTCGTCGCGATGACGCCACCGGTGTACGCCGCCCAGTCGATGCCGAACAGGCGGAGGACGAACGTGATCACCACGAGGACGGGTGCGATCCACATCCACCACCGGCCCGTGACCGGCTGGCGTCCGAACAGCGGACGGGGGAGCCAGCGGACGGAGGCAGCGAAGGCGAACAGGGCGATCGAGCCGATGACCAGCGGCAGCGCCACCGCGAGGAACACGCTCAGCGGATCCCCGAAGACGTCGTCGGGGTCGATCGCGCCCCCGGCCGTCTTGTCGATGACCCAACCGACGCCGAGGTAGACCGCGAGGTACACGACAGCGAACGCGATCGCCTTCCACCACCCACCCTGGTCCCAGAAGCCGGCCCAGCCCGTGCGGTTCCCGCGGTTCCCCGATGCGTTCCCTGACATGGGGAAACCATAGGGGTTCCGGTGTCCCGGCGGTCGGCGTGTCGGTCGGTACGCGTAGCGTGCGGCCATGACCCAGACCCCGCAGATCGACGACGCGACCATCGCAGACCTGCGAGCGCGACTCCGTGCGACACGCTGGCCGGACGCGCCCGCCGGCGCGGGGTGGTCACTCGGGGTCGACGTCGACGAGCTCCGGCCCCTCGTCGAGTACTGGGCGGACGGGTTCGACTTCGATGCGCACCGGGCCGCGCTCGCCGCGCTGCCGTCACGACGGATCGCGGTGGACGGCATCGGGATCCACGTGCTGCACGACCGCGCCGACGCCCCGGACGCGCTCCCGGTCCTGCTCGCGCACGGGTGGCCGGACTTCGGGTGGCGGTACCGGAAGGTACTGCCGATGCTCGTCGAGGCCGGGTTCGACGTCGTCGTTCCGGACATGCCCGGCTACGGCTTCTCCGACGCACCGTCGCAACCCATCGACGCCCGCGCGGTCGCGGGCATGTGGGCGACGCTGATGACCGACCTCGGGTACGAGCGGTTCGCGGTGTCCGGCGGGGACATCGGCACCCACGTCGCCCGGTACCTCGCGCTCGACCACCCCGACCGGGTCGTCGCCGTGCACCGGATCGACGGCGGGCTCGCCTGGCCTGGGCTCGACCCGTCGACGCTGTCGGACGCCGAGCGTGCGTTCGTCGCCGAGACCGACCGGTGGCGGACGGCCGAGGGTGCCTACGCGATGATGCACCGGACCAAGCCGCAGACCGCGGCGGTCGGGCTGAACGACTCCCCGGCGGGCCTCGCGGCGTGGATCGTCGAGAAGCTCCGGTCGTGGAGCGACTGCGCCGGGGACCTCTGGTCGGTCTACACGCGGGACGAGGTCCTCGCGCTGCTCACCGAGTACTGGGCGACCGAGACCATCGGCTCGGCGATGCGGATGTACCACGCGAACGCGGCGGTCCCGGCCTCGCAGCTGAGTCGACGGGTGGAGGTTCCGTCCGGGTTCTCGATCTTCCCGGGCGACCTCGTGCGGGCGCCGAAGGAGTGGCTCGAGCGGACCACGAACCTCGTGTACCACCACGAGCTCGACCGCGGTGGGCACTTCGCACCGTTCGAGCAGCCGGACCTGTTCGTCGGGGAGCTCCGCGCCTTCCTGGAGCCGTTCCGCCGCTAGAGTGGGAGGGCCAGCCTCTGTAGCTCAATGGAAGAGCAGTTCCGTCCTAAGGAAACGGTTGGGGGTTCGAGTCCCTCCAGGGGCACGCTGTGTTCGCGGGTTCGATGTACCGGCTGGACTCCCCGTACGATTGGGGCCGTGTCCAAGGTCCTGAGCAGTCTCCCCGTCGGCGAACGAGTCGGCATCGCGTTCTCCGGAGGTCTCGACACCTCCTGCGCCGTTGCCTGGATGCGCGAGAAGGGAGCGGTGCCCTGCACGTACACGGCCGACATCGGCCAGTACGACGAGCCGGACATCGACGCCGTCCCGAGCCGCGCCCACGAGTACGGCGCGGAGATCGCCCGACTCGTCGACGCGAAGAGCGCCCTGGTCGAGGAGGGCCTCGTCGCCCTGCAGACCGGTGCCTTCCACATCCGCTCCGGCGGCAAGACGTACTTCAACACGACGCCGCTCGGCCGTGCGGTGACGGGCACGATGCTCGTCCGCGCGATGAAGGAGGACGGCGTCGACATCTGGGGCGACGGCTCCACCTACAAGGGCAACGACATCGAGCGGTTCTACCGCTACGGCCTGATGGCGAACCCGCGGCTGCGCGTCTACAAGCCGTGGCTCGACTCCGAGTTCGTCGAGGAGCTCGGCGGCCGCAAGGAGATGAGCGAGTGGCTCGTCGCCCGCGGCTTCCCGTACCGGGACTCCACCGAGAAGGCGTACTCGACCGACGCCAACATCTGGGGTGCCACGCACGAGGCGAAGAGCCTCGAGGAGCTCTCGAGCGGCCTGGACATCGTCGAGCCGATCATGGGCGTCGCCGCCTGGCGTGACGACGTCGAGGTCGCGACCGAGGTCGTCAGCGTCCGCTTCGAGGCCGGTCGCCCGGTCGCGATCAACGGTGTCGAGTACGCCGACGCCGTCGCCCTGGTCTACGAGGCGAACGCGATCGGTGGCCGCCACGGTCTCGGTGCGTCCGACCAGATCGAGAACCGCATCATCGAGGCGAAGAGCCGCGGCATCTACGAGGCGCCGGGCATGGCGCTCCTCCACATCGCCTACGAGCGCCTGCTCAACGCGATCCACAACGAGGACACCGTCGCGTCGTACCACAACGAGGGTCGCCGCCTCGGTCGCCTCATGTACGAGGGCCGGTGGCTCGACCCGCAGTCGCTCATGCTCCGCGAGTCGCTGCAGCGCTGGGTCGCCTCCGCCGTCACCGGTGAGGTCACGCTGCGGCTGCGTCGTGGTGACGACTACACGATCCTCGACACCACGGGTCCGGCGCTGTCCTACCACCCGGACAAGCTCTCGATGGAGCGCGTCGGTGACTCGGCGTTCGGCCCGGACGACCGCATCGGCCAGCTCACCATGCGGAACCTCGACATCGCGGACTCCCGTTCGCGCCTCGAGCAGTACGCGGCCGCCGGTCTGATCGGTGGGGCGACGGGTGACCTCGTCGGTCGGCTCGAGTCGGGCGAGGCCGAGGAGATCCTCGGTGGCGCCGTCGTCACCTCGGACGCCGACGACGCACTGGGCCGCGCCACCGACGCCGTGTCCGAGGGTGCCGCGTTCGACTCCGGCACCGACTGACCTCGACTGCCCGACGCTGAACGACAGAGTCGACGTCGTACGACGTCGACGTTGTCGTTCCGGAGCGGGTGCACACCGAGGCACAGACCGACGGGAGGCGCGGTGCCAGCTGGCACCGCGCCTCCCGTCCGTCTGCGGCCGTGTCGAGAGCCTCAGCGCGCCTCGGCGGTCTCCACGCGCTTCTGCCGCCACGGCCGCGCCGGCTGGTCCGGGCCGTCCCACACCTGGATCGCTCCCCAGGCGGCGGCGAGCAGCGGCACCGAGATGATCGCCCCGGTGATGCCCGCGAGCACCGTGCCGGCGGTCAGGCCGATGAGGATGACCAGGCCGTGCAGCTTGAGCGTCTTGCCCATCAGGACGGGCTGGAGCAGGTTGCCCTCGAGCTGGTTGACGAGCACGACGATGCCGACGACGATCAGCGCCTGGACGGGGCCGAGCGCGACGAGGGCGACCAGCGCCGCGAGGATGCCGGCCGCGGTCGCGCCGACGATCGGGATGAACGCCGTGATGAACACGACGACGGCCAGGGGGAGTGCGAGGGGTACCCCGACGATCGCGATGCCGACACCGATGCCCACGGCGTCCACCGCGGCGACCGTCGCCGTGCCGCGGACGTAGCCGCCCAGCGTCTGGACGACGCGGTCGCCGACGCGACGGGCACGGTCGTACCGGGCACCGGTGAAGGGGCGGAGGAGGAACTCCCAGATGCGGGGGCCGTCCTTGAGGAAGAAGAACAGCACGACGATCATCAGCACGAGGCCGGTGAGGAAGTTCGCGGTGGCCGAGGCGCCGGCGAGGGCTCCCGACCCGAACTGCGAGCTGGTGACGAAGTCCTGGATGCCCTTCACGGCGTCGTCGATCTGGGACTGGTCGATCGAGATCGGCAGCGTGGACGCGAAGTCCTGCAACTGGTCGAAGCCGCGCAGCGCGGACTTCTGCAGGTCCGGCCACTGCGAGATCACGGCGACGACGATGAGCCAGCCGACGAGCCCGAGCACGACGAGGACGCCGATCAGGACGGCGAGCGTCGCCAGGATCGACGGGACCCTGTGTCGGCGGAGCCACGAGACGACGGGGTGCATGGCCGACGCGATGATCAGGGCGAGCAGCACGGGGATCGTGACGACGCTGAGCGTGGCGGCGGCGTAGACGATGCCGATGGCGACGACGAGCACGACGATGAGCTGGAGGCACCGGGTCGCGAGGCCGCCGAACGAGTCGGACCACTTCTTCGTCAGGTCGGACGGTTCCGTGGTGGTGGTCGTGGTGCTGGCTGGGCTGCCGAACAGGGGCATGGGGCTCCTCGGGGTACGGGTGTGCCCGCCCACCGTACCGGGGCCATCGCGCTCCGGCCCGAGCTGCAGGGAAGTGCTCGAGGGCCGGAGCGTCGATGCTCGCAGTGGGTCCCGGCGAGGGGAGCGCCGGTCGGGTGTGACTCGCTGCTGGTGTCCACCCTAGTGGTCCGCCGAAGTGTGGACAGACAGATCGGTCTCCCCAGTTCGGGGGACTGGTGCCCGAGGTGGTCGAGTGCGGGTACCGGACGGTTCTCGTGCGGATCGACCGACGACAGTACGCTGAACAGACTGGGCCGACACAGGGTTCCGTGGTCTTGATGCTCCTCGCGGTCGCGGGGTCTGGCGCAGCGGGACGGCCCGGTCGAATCCGGGGTGCGCATCACTCCGACGAAGGGCTGGTCGCCATGACCGCCGTCACCGTTCCGTGCACGCCGCTCGTCGACCTGTTCGTCAGTTCCACCCGCACTCCGGTGGCTCCCGTCCCGGGTTCGCTGCTGGAGCTCGTCCTGTCGTAGCCGCGGTCACGCAACCGGACGTGCCCAGGTCGCCGCGCGGAGTTCGACACCGCGCTCGTCGATCGACTCGTGCGCTGTCGCGAGACGCGCAGATCGGCCGGCAGCGTACGCCGGACGCGACCACGCGACGGACTGGAGGCACGGTGCCAGCTGGCACCGCGCCTCCAGTCCGCCGTGGCGCGCGTCCAGACCGTCAGACGGCCGCTTCTTCCAAGGTCGCGTCCGCGCGCTCCGGCGAGCCCTCCGCGAGACCGCGGGCGATCCGCCCGCGGGACGCTCCCCAGAGCGCGAGGGCCGCGACGAACACGAGCACCTCGGTGACCGTGAGCGCCCAGATGATCCCAGCGAGCCCGAACCACAGGTTCCCGACGATGACGATCGGGATGAACAGCACGCCCTGCGCCATCGAGAGCACCATCGCCGGCAGCACCATCCCGGTCGCCTGGAACAGCGAGGTGAGCAGTCCGGTGAACCCGTTCACGATCGTCGCGACGAGCTGCGCCGTCAGGATGGTCAGGCCGATCGCCAGCACCGAGTGGTCGCCGGAGAAGATCGTGAAGACCTGCTCGCGGAAGACGAACACCGTGCCGGAGAAGACCAGGACGATCGTGCCGACGGTGCAGGCTGCGCCGCGGAGTGCGGCACGCAGGCGGGCTGCGTCGCCCTTGCCGAAGGCGTAGGCGAGCAGGGGCAGCACGCCGATGGTCACCCCCATCACGAGGAACTCCGGGACCTGCGCGATGCGGACCGCGACGCCCATCGCGGCGAGCGGGTCGTCTCCGTAGGCGGCGGCGAGGTTGTTGAGCACGAGGGTCGTGACGATGAGGAACGAGGCCTGCAGGAGTTCGCTCGAGCCGATGCCGAACACGCCCTTGAGGATGTCCGGACGGAGCGTGAACCACTTCGGCGCGAAGCTGACGTTCTCGCTGTTCCGCTGGAGCCAGACGACCCAGTAGCCGATCGCGACGACGTTGCCCAGGCCGATGGCGAGCGCGGCGCCGGCGACGCCCCAGTGCAGCACGAGGATGAAGAGCACGTCGAACACGAGGTTGCCGATGGTCGACAGGACGAGGCCGACCATCGCCTGTCGTGCCGCCCCCTCGGACCGGACGATCTGCTCGAGGGCGAACGACGCGGCGAGCACCGGGACGAACGCGAGCATCACGGACACGTACGCGCTCGTGGCGGGCACCGCGGCGGCGTCGGCACCGAGCACGGCGACGAGCGGGTGCAGGAACACCAGGCCGACGACGGCGAGGACCGCACCGGTGACGACGGCGCCCCACAGTGCGAAGGAGGCGACGCGCTTGATGTCCTGCGCCTTGGCCGGGTCGTGTTCCGAGGCGCCGAGCATGCGCGACATGAGCGCGCTGCCGCCGACGCCGAACACGCCACCGACGGCCATGATGATGCCGAGGAGCGGCGTGCCGAACGTGATGGCGGCGAGCAGTGACGTGTCGTGCTGCGAACCGATGAACCCGGCGTTGATGACGTTGTAGACGGCGCTGACGACCATCGCGGCGGCCATCGGCACGCAGAGGTGCACGAGCGCGCGGGTGATCGGGGCGGCGGACAGGTACCAGCGGTTCTTCGCCGCTGCGGTGTCCTCGGGGGTCGTGGTTGGCATGACTGCCTCCTTCTGGGCAGGGCTCCGCTGCCCCGGCGGTGGGTCGGGGCATGACGGGGAGCGCGGGCGGCGGGTGCCGTCGCGTGGGTGGGTGGGGCCTCCGGCGGTCGGCCGGGAGGCGCGCGGTGCGCTGGGTGGGTCGGCGCTAGCGGGTGGGTTCGGGCAGTTCGGCGGTCACCTTCTGCAGGAGCGTCTGCAGGGTGGCCCGCTCGTCCGCGTCGAGGGGCGCGAGCAGGACGTCGTCGAGGGCGATCATCGCGTCCTCGAACCCGGCGATGAGGGCGATCCCCTCGTCGGTGGCGTGCACGCGCTTCGTCCGGGCGTTCTCGGCGTCCGCGCGTCGTTCGACGAGCCCGCGACGCTCGAGCCCCTGCAGGAGGCTCGAGACGCTGGCAGCACTGGTCCGGGTGATGTCGGCGATGTCGCGCTGGATCGCCCCGGGGTTGTGCTGCAGGTACCCGAGCACGAAGGACTGCTCCTGGGTGAGGTCGCGTTCGCGGACCCACTCCTCGGCCGCCTTGCGCTGCGCCCACCCGATCCAGCGCATCTGCTGGAGGGGCGAGTCGAACCGGGGTGCCTGCTGCGTCATGATCAGAACACTAACCATTCGAGTTCTAACTGTCAACGATCGAACTGTGCGTCTCGCTCGTCACACCCACGCGCCCCGAACGGGGGTATCGCCAGACGGGGGCGTGCCCCTTGTAGATTGCACAGGAACGCGGTCTCACCAACCGCCCATCCTCAGTTCGGCGACGACGCCGAGCCCACCCGAGGGGATCAGGACATGGCACGAGGACGAACGATGCGCGCACGGTCGATGCGCCCGTCCGTCGCGGCCGGGTCCCGTCGCCGTCGCCACGGAGGTGATCACCCCGGATAGCCGCGCCCGCGCGGAGCACGACGCGCACACGTGACTCCGGGCCGCCTCACCAGCGAGCCCGTCGGAT
Organism: Curtobacterium sp. 314Chir4.1; assembly: GCF_900215175.1. Lineage (NCBI taxonomy): Bacteria > Bacillati > Actinomycetota > Actinomycetes > Micrococcales > Microbacteriaceae > Curtobacterium > Curtobacterium sp. 314Chir4.1. The sequence continues at coordinate 70,356 of NZ_OCMI01000004.1, read as the reverse complement.
CCCCCGCACCACCGGCGGGGGATGGATCAGCGGCGGAGCACTGTTCCGCCGGAGAAAGAGGCACCATGCCACGCACTGCAACACGCTTCGCGCTCCGCGCGGGCGCCACGGCCACCGTCGCGGCCGTGATCATCGGCGGAGCCGCGCTCCCCGCCCACGCCGCCGCGTCCGACGCGACGCAGGCCGAAGGACGGCTCCTCGCCGGCAGCGGCACCATCGACCTCGACGACGTCGCGGCGCTCGCCGGGTCGTTCGGGGCCACGGCTCCCGGAGGTACCGCCGACGGTCAGTCCGACCCGCTCGACCTCTCGGTGCTCAACAGCATCGGGATCAACGTCCCTGGCGGCATCCAGCTGCTCGGTCAGAACGGCCTGGTGAACGTCGGCGTCGCCGGCCAGGTCGCCGCCACCGACACCACCTCGGCGGTCGCCGCCGCGGGTGCCGTCGGCGCGGACGGTGCGATCCAGGTCGGTCCGGGCACGCCCGGCGCCGGTGCCACCGTGAACCTCACCCCGCTCCTCGGCGACCTCGACGTCGACGGGGTGGTCAGCGAACTCTCCGTCGGACTCGGCGCACTGTCCGCCCGGGCGGAGGCCGACCGCACCTTCGACGGCGCGGACGTCACCACCGACTACCAGGTCGCCGGCGCACAGGTCCGGCTCGTCAGCCCGGCCGTGCAGCAGCTCGTCCAGACGCTGGACACCTCGCTCGGCACGACCGACGACACCGTGAACGCGGCCCTCGGCGAGGACGGGCTCACCACCGACCTCACCGCGTCGCTGCTCGGCCCCGTCACCACGGCCGTCAACAGCCTCGGGCTCGGGGTGCTCTCGCTCGACGACACCACGGCGCAGCTCTCGGCAGACGTCGACCTGCAGGGTGCGCTGTCCACCGTGACGCAGCAGTCCCTGACCGACGGCCCGGTCACCATCGACCTGTCCTCCGGTGTGGTCTCGATCGACCTCGGGCAGCTCTACACGCTGAACGACCTGCCGGCGAACACGACGCTGCTCGCCAGCGACACGATCAACGCGCAGATCACGGGGGCGATCTCGAACATCCTCACCGAGCAGCTCCCGGCGCTCCTCACGTCGACGCTGACGAACGCGCTCGACGCCGCCGACGTGCAGCTCGTCGTCGACACCGGCGTCGACCTGCTCGGCGCGAACGTGGCCGGCCTGACCCTCACGGTCGACACCACCGTCGGCGACCTGCTCGGCACCGGTGACGGCGCCACCCTCACCGTCGCCGGCACGGGCATCCTCGGACCGGTGCTCGGCACGCTGGACCCGCTCCTGCAGCCGCTGCTCGGCTCGACGATCGTGCCGGCGCTCACCGGCATCGTCGGCGACGTGCTCGGCGGGGACTTCGTCGCGGACACGGTGCAGGGCCTGCTCACGACCGTCACCGGTACCGTCACCGCGCTCGACCCGCTGCTCGACATCGTGAACCAGCTCGTCTCGATCACGATCAACTCGCAGACGGCACCGGCGTTCACCGAACCGACCGCCGACTCCACCGGGGCCACCACGGTCCGGGCCGTCCGCGTGCAGCTCCTGCCGGCTGCGAACCTGGCGACCGTCGACCTGGCGACCGCGACCGTGCAGGCGGACCCCTTCGCCGGCATCGCGATCACCACGCCGGAGGACGGCACGGACTACGCGGTGCCGACCGACGACGACACCACCGACGTCCCCGTCACGGGCACCGCGGAACCGGGCGCCGACGTCGACGTCACGCTCGACGGTGACGACGACGGCGTCCAGTCCACCGTCGCGGACGAGGACGGGACCTGGACGGTCACGTTCCCGGACGTCGCGGTCGGTGACCACGAGGCCGTCGCGGTCGAGACCATCGGCGCGCTCGTCAGCGACCCGGACTCGGTGACCTTCGCGGTCGCAGCGGCCCCGGTCGACCCGACGGACCCGGGAACCCCCGGGACGCCCGGGACGCCCGGGACCCCGGGCGGTAGCGGTGGTGCAGGCGGCGCCGGTGGCGCGGGTGGTGCCGGCAACGGCCCCGGCGCGGGCACGGGCGCGGGCACCCTCGCCTACACGGGCGCCGAGGTCCTGCCGCTGATGCTCCTCGCCGGTCTGCTCCTCGCAGCCGGTGGCGGCACCCTCGTCGCGCGACGCCTGCGTCGCGCCTGACCCGGACGGGCGCCGGCGGGTACCGGCGCCCGTCTCCCCGGGTCCGCGACGCGTTCGGGTCGTCGCGGACCCGCCGGTGCGGTGGTGGATGGGACCACCACCGCACCGGCACGTCCCGTCCCGTGCTCGTCCCCGCCTGTTCCCGAACTCTGTCCTCGATCCGCGAAGTGAGGCCCACCGTGCACGACCACGACACCCACCCGCTCGACCGCCACGTCGGACCGCCGCACGTCGAACGGTTCGTGCTCACGAAGGCGCAGGGGACCATCGCGGTGGTCTGCACGTGCGCGATCGGCGCCGACCACGACAACACGATCCGCCAGGTCGGAGCGGAACCCGCGCGCTGAACCCTGTGCACCGGGCGGATGCAGCGGGATACTGGGGTGGTGCGTGAACTCCAAGCCGCCATCGCAGCGGACCTCAACGTCCAGCCGACCATCGACCCGGAGCAGGAGGTCGCCCGTCGCGTCGGGTTCCTCCGCGACTACCTGCTCACCACCGGCGCCAAGGGCTACCTGCTCGCGATCAGCGGCGGCCAGGACTCCACGCTCGCCGGCCGCCTGACGCAGCTCGCCGTCGAGTCCCTCCGCGCCGAGGGGCACCCGGCCGAGTTCACCACCGTCCGCATGCCCTACCGCGTGCAGGCCGACGAGGACGACGCCCAGCTCGCGCTGCAGTTCATCGCGGCCGACCCCGGGATCACCGTGAACATCGAGCACGGCGTCGACGGGGTCGTGCAGGACACCGCGGCCTCGGGCGTCGACCTGAGCGACTTCGTGAAGGGCAACGTGAAGGCCCGGATGCGCATGGTCGCCCAGTACGCCGTCGCCGGGCAGCGCGGGCTCCTCGTCGTCGGCACCGACCACGCGGCCGAGGCCGTGACCGGCTTCTTCACGAAGTACGGCGACGGCGGCGTGGACCTCACGCCCCTCACCGGCCTCTCGAAGAGCCAGGGTCGACAGCTCCTCGAGCACCTCGGCGCCCCCGCTCGCCTCTACGAGAAGGCCCCGACGGCGGACCTGCTCGACGAGACACCGGGCCAGACCGACGAGGCGAACCTCGGCCTCAGCTACGCCGAGATCGACGCCTACCTGCAGGGGCACGACGTGCCGCTCGAGGTCGCCGAGGCGATCGAGTCGCGCTACCGCGCGACCGAGCACAAGCGACAGGTCCCGGCGACGCCCTTCGACGACTGGTGGCGTGCCGGCGCGTAGGCGCTCACGCGACACCGTCCTGGAGGCGCGGTGCGGGTCCGACCCGCACCGCGCCTCCCGTCTGTCCGCGCGCTCTCCTAGGATGAGACGCAACGGAACAACAGATGCGGAATCCAGGCTGCGGCCTGGTCCGGAGGGGGAGTCATGGAAGTCCTGTTCGCGCTCGGAGCCGTCCCACTGATCATCGTGGGGATCATCGTCCTCGCGGTCATCGCGCTGGTCTACGCCAAGCTCGTCTACCGCAACGCCGGCGCCGACGAGGCGCTCATCATCACGGGCAAGCGATCCCGCAAGGTGAAGAACTCCGACGGCACCGAGACCGTCGAGTCCGGCATCAAGGTCGTCCTCGGCGCCGGTGTGCTCGTCCGGCCGTTCTTCGAGAAGGTCGCGAAGCTGTCGCTCAGCTCCCGGGCGATCGACATCAACGTCAACGCGCAGGACTCCCGCGGCGTGACGATCGACGTCGAGGCCGTGGCGCTCGTCAAGGTGGGCGAGGCCGACGCCTCCATCCGGGCGGCCGCGCAGCGCTTCCTCGGGCAGGAGAAGAAGATCGACGACTTCGCGCGAGAGGTCCTGTCGGGTTCGCTCCGCGCCTCGATCGGTGCGACCGACGTGTCGACGATCATCCGGAACCGTGACCAGCTCACCGTCGCCGTGCTCGACGTCGCGAAGGACGCCCTGCACAGCCAGGGGCTCGACGTCGACTCCTTCGAGATCAAGGGCATCTCGGACCGCAACGAGTACATCAGCGACCTCGGTCGTGCCGAGCGCGCCCGCGTCCGGCTCGAGGCCGAGAACGCCGAGGCCCAGGCCGACCGCGAAGCGCGCGAGGCCCGTGCCACCGCGGACCAGGCCATCGCCGAGGCGGAGAACACCCTCGCGATCCGGCGTGCGGCCCTGCAGCTCGACGCCGACCGTGCGTCGGCCGAAGCGGCTGCGGCCGGCCCGCTCGCCCAGGCCCGTGCGGCGCAGGGCGTCGTGGAGCAGGAGCAGCTCACCGCGCAGAAGCGTGCCGAGCTCCGTCGTGCCGAGCTCGAGTCCGAGGTGTCCGCCGTCGCCGAGGCACAGGCGCGCAAGACCCGGGTCGAGGCCGAAGCCGCTGCTGCCGCGCAGGTCGAGACGGCTCGTGCGCAGGCCGAGGCCCGTCGCATCTCGGCCGAGGCGATCGCCGCCGAGGCCAAGGCCGAAGCCGAGGCGCGCAAGCTCGCAGCCGACGCCTCCCGTGCCGAGGGCGAAGCAGCGGCCGACGCGATCCGCGCCAAGGGTCAGGCCGAGGCCGACGCCACGAAGGCCCAGGCCGATGCCCTCGCGCAGCACTCCGAGGCCGTCCTGCGGGTCAAGGCGATCGAGACCCTGCCGAGCATCGCTCGCGAGCTCGCGGCGCCGATGGGCAACATCGACAAGCTCACGGTCGTCTCGTCCGACGGCGCCGGCGCACTGTCGAAGAGCGTCGTGAGCCAGTTCAGCGAGGTCGATGCCCTGCTCGGCACCACCGCCGGGTTCACCCTGAGCGACATCGTGAAGAGCACGACGACCGGTCAGGCCGCCGCCCGTGCGGTGGCGCGCGAACAGGCGCAGGAGTCCGCGACCGAGTAGCCGGTCGCCGGTGCGGGCGCGGCGGGGTTCAGCCCTCGTCGCGCCCGTCGTCGTTCCGGTGCTCGCGCTGCTGCCCGCCGGCGTCCTCGCGCTGGCCGCGGCCGGCGTCGTGGTCGCGCGCACCGGACTCCGCGTCGCGCTGGTCCGCCAGCCGCTGCTGCCAGACGACACTGCGCGCAGCGCCCTCCAGGACGTCGTCGACGCTCCGGCCCGTCTGGGCGGCGAGGGCGCCGCTGAGCCCGGCGGTCAGGGTGCCCCCGGCTGACGCCAACCGTTCGACCACCTGCTCCTGGCGTGGGGTGAGTGGTTCGTCGATCATCTCGTCGATGGTGTCGCGGATGTTCTGTTCGCTCGCGTCCAGAGCCGCCTCGTCGCCGGAGTGCAGTGCTGCTGCCTCGCCGACGACGACGAGTCCGAGCCGCGCAGCATCGTCTTCCGGACGCTGGCCTTCGTGCTCGTCAGTCATGAGCGGGACCGTACGCTCCGCGGCGCCGCGCTTCCTGGATCAACGGGGTACCGCGCGGCCCTCGCCCCATCGCCGGAGCAGCCACTCCGCTGCTGCCAGTCCCTCGGCGCGCTGGAACGAGCGGAGCGTCGGCATGTTCGGGACGGCGGGCCGCGACGCCTTCTCGAAGAAGGTCCCTGCGAGTCCGGCGAGCACGGCGTCGACGGTCGTGGCCGGCAGTCCGGCGAACATCGGGTGCGTCGCGAGGTGGTACTCGACGTCGGTGTCCTCACCGCGGACGAGCGTGTCGAGCAGGTACGTCAGCGGGTCGAACCAGTGGGCGCCGACCGACGCCCACGGCCAGTCGACGACCCAGACCCGCCCGTCGGCGTCGACGAGCAGGTTGTCCGCACGGCAGTCCACGTGTGCCAGGTGCTCGCCGTCGAGGAGTCCCGCGGCCGGCCGAGCCGTGCGTGCGAGGTCGGCTGCGACCGACGCGACGTGCGCCGGGACGACCTCGGGCATCCCGCCGGCGAGCATCCGGTCCCACGCGCCGAGCTCCTCGGCGAGCTCGTCGGCGAGCCGCGGCAGCGCCGCCAGGGGCCCGGTCGCGGGCGGCAGCGTGTCGAGCGCGTCGAGGACCGCGGTCACGTCCGAGCCGTCGAGCGTCCGACCGGGGTGCTGTCCGTCGACGTCCTCGAACACCAGCGCGATCCACTCGTCACCGGCCCCCGTCTCGTGCAACGCGTCGATCAGACGAGGCGCCTGCACGGATGCCGGCAGGTGCGCCATCACCCGTGCCTCCTGCTCGTGCAGGCGGAAGCCGTCGTCGTTCCGGGACCGCGCGAGCGTCTTCACGAACGCCCGGCGACCGTCCGCGGTGACCACACGATCGGCGCCGCCGGGGGAGTACCCGCCGGCCTGGGAGACAGCGTCGACGACCGGTCCGCCGAGGATGGCCTCGATCCGTGCGTGCAGTGTGCCCGGTACGTCGCCCCAACTCGTTCGCCCCATACCGGAGCACGGTAGCTGAGAAGCCGTTCACCAAACGTGCGCAATGGGAAAGTTTGCGTTGGCGGCAAACGTGCTCATGGTGTAAAGTTGCAGCGTCTGCAAGGTTGACCCGCCGTCATCGGCCCGCCACAACGCTCCGGCGTCCCTCGCGACCACGACCACCACACGCACCCCTGAAGGACCCCCATGTCTACTGCCACCGCACCCGTCGAGGTGCAGCGCGGACGACAGAGCTCCCCGGCCGGCCAGCCCGGGAAGCCGATCATGTCGCACCGCCAGATCCTCCTCGTCATCTACGGCCTCATGGCCGGCATGTTCCTGTCGTCCCTCGACCAGACGATCGTCGGGACGGCGATCCGCACCATCGGTGACGACCTGCACGGCCTCGACCAGCAGGCCTGGGTGACGACCGCGTACCTCATCGCGAGCACCATCACGACGCCGATCTACGGCAAGCTCTCCGACGTCTTCGGGCGCCGTCCGCTCTACATCTTCGGCATCGCGGTCTTCATCCTCGGCTCGCTGCTCTCGACGATGTCGACCTCGATGATCATGCTCGCCGCGTTCCGTGCCTTCCAGGGCATCGGCGCCGGTGCGCTGATGTCGCTGCCGCTCGCGATCATGGGCGACATCCTCGCCCCGCGTGAGCGCGCGAAGTACCAGGGGTACTTCCTCGCGGTGTTCGGCATCTCGTCCGTGATCGGCCCGCTCATCGGCGGTCTGTTCGCCGGCGCGTCGAGCATCCTCGGCATCACCGGCTGGCGCTGGGTCTTCCTGATCAACGTGCCGATCGGCGTGGCTGCACTCCTCATGGTCATCGCGTTCCTGCACCTCCCGAAGTTCGGCGACGCCAAGGCCAAGCCGCGCATCGACTGGTGGGGCGCCACCTCGGTCATCGTGACCCTCGTCCCGCTCCTCCTCGTGGCCGAACAGGGCCGCACCTGGGGCTGGGGCTCGGCCGGCGCGATCGCCTGCTACGTGATCGGCGCCCTCGGCCTCGTCGCCTTCCTCGTCATCGAGACGCTCATGAAGGACGACGCGATCATCCCGCTGAAGCTCTTCCGCTCGGGTGTCTTCTCGATGGCCACGATCCTGGGCTTCCTCGTGGGCTTCGCGATGTTCGGCGCGATGCTGACCATCCCGCTGTACCTGCAGATCGTCACGGGTCTGACCCCGACCGAGTCGGGCTTCGCGACCCTGCCGATGATCGGTGGTCTGATGATCGCCTCGATCGCCTCCGGTCAGATCGTCGCCCGCACCGGCAAGTACCGGATCTTCCCGGTGATCGGCACGGCGCTCGTCTCGATCGGCTACGTCGTCCTGACGTTCATGACGATCGACAAGCCGCTCTGGTTCCTCATGATCGGCATGTTCCTCATCGGCCTCGGCCTCGGCCAGCTCATGCAGAGCATCACCCTCGCGTCGCAGAACTCGGTGCAGCCGCGCGACATGGGTGTGGCGACCAGCTCGGCGACGTTCTTCCGCCAGATCGGTGGAACGCTCGGCACCGCGGTGCTCCTGAGCGTCCTGTTCTCGATCATGCCGGCGAACATCCTGCACGCCACGGCCGACCAGAAGAACCTGAGCAGTGCGCTCGACGCGGCGCTCAACCCGACGGTCGCCAGCGCCAAGGCGAACCAGGGGGTCATGGACCAGATCTGGAACCCGATCGTCACGCCGATCAAGCAGCAGGTGCAGTCCGGGCTCGACGCCGCGACCGCGCAGGTGACACAGGCCACGGCCGGTGCTCCGGAGGCGGTCCAGCAGCAGGCCCTCACCGCCGCCGCCGACAAGGCGCACGCCAGCGTGCAGGACGGCAAGCTCGTCGTCGACTGGTCCGACTCGGCCCAGCGCACGTACTGGGTGGACGACCTCGCGCCGACCCTGTCGAAGCAGATCGACAAGGGCACCAGCGACAAGGCATCCTCGAGCAGCGAGACGAGCGACACGTCCTACCTCAACGGCGCGGACTCCGCGTTGACGCGGCCGTTCATGACCGGCTTCAACTCGTCGGCGGTCACGGTCTACTGGGTCGGCTTCGCGGTCATCCTGCTCGCGTTCATCCTCAGCTGGTTCTTCAAGGCGCCGCCGCTCCGCAAGAGCTCGGCACTGCAGGAGCAGGCGGACAACGACCGCACGGCGGACGACCTCGAGGTCCAGGCGGTCACGGCCGCTGACACCATGGGCTCGCCCACGGCGCCCGTCACCGGTTCGATCGCCGTCCAGCGGGGCTCGTCGGACGACTAGCCGCTCGGGGCCTCCCACCGTACGGGTGGGAGGCCCCGATCCGCACCAGGAGCAGTACGTGACCACCACCGAAGCACGCAGTGCCGCCACCCCGACCGACAGCGGCCTGCGGGAGCGCAAGAAGCAGCAGACCCGCGCCGCGATCCACCACGCGGCGATCGACCTCGTCACGGACCGCGGGCTCGCCGGCGTCACGGTCGAGGAGATCTGCGCCGCCGCCGGCGTCTCACCCCGGACGTTCTTCAACTACTTCCCGTCGAAGGGCCACGCGGCGCTCGGCCTGCCGACGACGACGATCCCCGGCGAGGCTCGCACGGCGTTCCTCGCGGCTTCCGGACCGCTCGTGTCCGATCTCTGCGAGCTCGTCGCGCAGACGGTGAACCTCCCCGAGGACCGTCGTCGGATGAAGGCACTCGTCCAGGCTCGGCCCGAGATGGTGCCGACGATGCTGCAGTGGATGGCGGAGGCACGGCTCGCCGTCGTCGAGGTCGCCGCCGAACGGACCGGCGCCGACTCGGCACGGACCGCCGTCACGCTCGTGATGGCCGCCGTCATCGAGGCCGCGCACCGGTTCACGGTCGCGTCGCGCGACGAGCTGGCCGACCGCCTCCGTGAGGTGGTCGCCGAGATGGGGCGGCTCGCCGCCGCCTGACCAACGCGAGCACGGCCTGGAGGCGCGGTGCGGGTTCGACCCGCACCGTGCCTCCAGGCCGTTGGCGCGTTTTCACCCATGACGCGTGCGGTGGAAGGCGAGAACGGGCGTACCTGGTCGAAACTTTCGACCTGCTACGCCCGAAACGACCAGCTACGCCTCGCGCCCTGCGCCCCGCGCCCCGAGACGGGGCGGCTCGCCGCCGCCAGACCAACGCGAGCACGGCCTGGAGGCGCGGTGCGGGTTCGACCCGCACCGTGCCTCCATCCCGTTGGTGCGTTTTCACCCATGACGCGTGCGATGGAGGGCGAGAACGGGCGTCCCTGGTCGAAACTTTCGACCTGCCACGCCCGAAACGACCAGCTACACCGCGCGCCCCGCGCCCCGCCCTCCGAGATGGGGCGGCTCGCCGCCGCCTGACCGACGTGAGCACGGCCTGGAGGCGCGGTGCGGGTTCGACCCGCACCGTGCCTCCAGGCCGTTGGTGCGTTTTCACCCATGACGCGTGCGATGGAAGGCGAGAACGGGCGTACCTGGTCGAAACTTTCGACCTGCTACGCCCGGAACCACCAGCTACACCGCGCGCCCTGCACCCCGCACCTCGGGATGGGGCGGCTCGCCGCCGCCTGACCGGCCGTTGGTGCGTTTTCACCCATGACGCGTGCGATGGAGGGCGAGAACGGGCGTACCTGGTCGAAACTTTCGACCTGCTACGCCCGAAACGACCAGCTACGCCTCGCACCCCGCGCCCCGCGCCCCGCACGCCACCCCCGCAGTCATCGGGTCACTCCGGGCGGCTTGTGACCAAAACGCGACGAAGATCGCTCTTGACAGCAGAGACATCGGATGTTTCGATTACCTCGTTCGGTCGACGGAGACCGAACGGGCAGGAGACACGATGAGCCGCATCACCGGTCTGCGCGTGCGCGACGTCCGGTTCCCGACCTCGCGGGAACACGACGGGTCCGACGCGATGAACCCGGCACCCGACTACTCCGCCGCCTACGTCGAGATCACCACCGACGCCCTCGACGGGCACGTCGGCGCGGCGTTCGTCTTCACCATCGGCCGCGGCAACGAGGTGCAGGAAGCGGCGATCGCAGCCCTCCGCGAGCACGTCGTGGGCGCTGACGCCGAAGCGGTCCTCGCCGACATGGGCGCCACGTGGCGGACCCTCGTACACGACTCGCAGCTCCGCTGGCTCGGCCCGGAGAAGGGCGTCATGCACATGGCGATCGGTGCCGTGGTGAACGCCCTCTGGGACCTCCGGGCGAAACGCGCCGGGCAACCGCTGTGGGCGCTGCTCGCGGACCTCACGCCCGACGAGCTCGTCGACCTGGTGGACTTCCGGTACCTCTCCGACGCGATCACCCCGGCCGAGGCGCTCGAGCTGTTCCGGGCGGCAGAACCCCTCCGCGCCGAACGACGCCGGCGGCTGGAGCAGACCGGCTACCCCGCGTACACGACCACCCCCGGTTGGCTCGGCTACGACGACGAGAAGCTCGCCCGCCTCTGCCGCGAGGCCGTCGACGAGGGCTTCGCCCAGATCAAGCTCAAGGTCGGCGGCGACGTCGACGAGGACGCGCGCCGGATGGGCATCGCCCGCGCCACGGTCGGCCCGGACATCCGGATCGCGATCGACGCCAACCAGCGCTGGGACGTCGACGAAGCGGTGACGTGGATCGAGCGGCTGCAGCAGTTCGACATCGCCTGGGTCGAGGAGCCGACGAGCCCCGACGACGTCCTCGCGCACGCCGAGATCGCCCGCCGCATCGCCCCGATCCCGGTCGCGACGGGGGAGCACATGGCGAACCGGGTGGTCGCGAAGCAGCTGATCCAGGCCCACTCGATGTCCGTGCTGCAGATCGACGCGACCCGGGTCGCCGGCGTGAACGAAAACCTCGCGATCCTGCTCCTCGCCGCGAAGCACGGCGTCCGGGTCTGCCCGCACGCGGGCGGCGTCGGGCTGTGCGAGGCGGTCCAGCACCTGTCGATGTTCGACGCGGTCGCCCTCACCGGTGATGTCGACACCCGGTGCATCGAGTACGTCGACCACCTGCACGAGCACTTCGTGACCCCGGTCGACGTGCACGACGGGCGGTACTGGCCTCCGACCGCCCCCGGTGCCGGGACCGAGATGCTCGCCGCCTCCCTCGCCACGTACTCGTACCCGGACGGCCCGGTCTGGGCCGGTTCGACCGAGACGATCCCCGACGCGGTCCGCGTCGCCTGACCGACACACCCACCCCCTCACCCGATCACCACGACGAAGTGGAGACTCCGATGCAACGACGACGGATGTTCGCCGGGCTCGCGGCGGCAGCTGCCGCGGCCCTCGTGCTCACCGGCTGTTCCTCCGGCAGCAGTGCCGGCGGGAGCCAGTCGAAGGACGCCCTGACCTGGTCCATGTGGATCGCCGGGAAGGAGGACAAGGCCGCCTGGCAGAAGGTCGCCGACACCGTGAAGAGCGAGGACGGCATCACCCTGACGATCCAGGGCGCGCCGTTCGAGAACTACTTCACGAAGCTCAGCACCCAGTTGAGCGCCGGGAGTGCCCAGTGCGTCGTGAGCATGCAGTCCCTGCGTGCCGCGAACTACACGTCGTCGCTGTTGCCGCTCGACGACCTCGCGAAGCAGGACGGCACGGACCTGTCCGCGTTCGACAGCACCGCCCTCGACGGCATGAAGGTCGACGGGAAGCTCTACGGACTGCCCTACGACACCGGGCCCATCATGATGTTCTACAACAAGGACGTCTTCCAGAAGGCCGGCGTGGCCGAGCCGAAGCCGGGCTGGACCGTCGACGACTTCGAGGCAGCCGGTGCCGCACTGAAGGCCAAGGGCGTCACGATGTTCGGCTCGACGGTCAGCGACCTGAACCTCGAGTCGCTGGTCTACGGCTACAACGGCGGCCGGGTCATCACGTCCAGCGGCAAGCTCGACGCGACGGACACGAAGTTCGCGGACGGCCTCGACTGGCTCGCGAGCCTGGTGAAGAAGGGCTACGCGACCGAGGCCTCGTCGGACGGCTCGACGTCGGGCAACGACTTCGCCGCCGGCAAGGTCGCGATGTACACCGACGGTCCGTGGTCGCTCATCAGCCAGAAGGCCAAGGTGACGTTCGACCTCGGCGTCACGACGCTCCCCGCCGGGACGTCCGGACCGTCGACCTTCGCCGCCGGCTCCGGCTTCGGCGTCTCGAAGCAGTGCAAGTACCCGGAGCAGGCGTTCAAGGCCGTCCAGACGATGACCAGCGAGAAGGTCCTGACCTCGCTCGCCGAGCAGGGTCGGGCCTTCCCCGGACGGACGGCGGCCCAGGCGGCGTGGTACTCCAGCGCGGGCATCGACGGTGCCGAGCCAGCACTCAAGGCGGCGCTCGCGAAGTCGTCACCGCTCCTCGGGAACAAGCAGAGCGACCAGCTGTCGCAGCTGTTCACGCAGTACGCCCTGCAGGCGGTGAACGGGCAGACCTCCGGCAAGGAGACGATGTCCTCCATCGCCGGCCAGCTCGGCACGCAGTGACCAGCTGAACCAGTGATCGGACTGGAGGCGCGGGTCGACCCCGCCCCGCGCCTCCAGTCCGTCCCCACCCCACCCCAGGACCGCGCGAACGACGAGGAGGTCGTCGCATGACCACCATCCAGGACCCACCGGCCGAAGCGGCCGTCCCCGCGGTCGCGACCGCGGTCGCGGTCGGGACCGCCGCCCCACGGCGGAAGGGCGGCGACGACACGAGCGCGCTCGGGCGCCGCTCCTGGTGGGGCGCCGCGTTCGCCGCCCCGCACTCGATCGGGCTCGTCGTCTTCACCGCGTTCCCGATCGTCGCGTCCCTCGTCGTCAGTTTCATGCACTGGCCGATGCTCGGCGAACGCAGCTGGGCCGGCATCGAGAACTACGCCAGGCTCTTCGGCGACCCGGTGTTCCGCACCGTCGCCCTCAACACGGCACTGTTCGTGGTGCTGTACGTGCCGCTGAACCTCGTCGTCTCGCTCGGGCTCGCCGCCTGGCTGACGCCGCGGATCGCCGGACGGCACGTCTTCCGCGTCCTGTTCTTCATCCCGACCATCACGCCGATCGTCGCGAACGTCGTGGTGTGGCGGATGCTGTACCAGCCCGGCGGTGCGATCGACGCGTCGCTGCAGTCGACGGTCGGGGTGCACGCGCCGAACTTCCTCGCCGACGAGCACTGGGCGATGCTCGCCATCGTCGCGATGAGCGTGTGGCAGGGCTTCGGCTACAACATGCTCATCTTCTCGGCGGCGCTCGACGCCGTGCCGGAGAACCAGCTCGAGGCCGCGCAGCTCGACGGCGCGAACGCCTGGCAGACGTTCTGGGCCATCAAGTTCCCGCTCATCTCGCCGTCCGTGTTCTTCGCGACGATGATGACGCTGATCACCTCGTTCCAGGTGTTCGTCCAACCGTTCGTCCTGACGAAGGGCGGACCGGGCACGGCGACCGAGACCCTCGTGCAGTACATCTACAACACCGGGTTCCAGAACCAGCAGCTCGGCCTGGCGTCCGCCGGCGCCTGGGTGCTGTTCGTCATCATCCTCGGGATCACGGCCATCCAGTTCCTCGGCCAGAAGCGGTGGGTGCACTATGAGTGAAGCAGTCCGCGGTCGCCTCGGCGCCACGACGTCGAACCGGACGGTGAACCCCCGCGCCGTGGCCCGGACCCGCTCGGCACCACGCCCCGGACGGGTGCGGCACGCGATCGGGTACGCCCTGCTCTGCCTCGTCGCGCTGCTGTTCGTCTCGCCCCTCATCTACATGGTCGCGACGAGCCTGAAGCCAGCCGACCAGGTGTTCACCACCCCGCCGACGCTCTGGGGCCGCTCGCTCGAGTGGGACAACTACGTGCAGGCGTTCACGTACCTGCCGTTCGCGCGGTTCATCCTGAACGGGGTGTTCGTGGCGGCGGTCGGGACCGCGATCAACGTCGCCGTCGCCGTGCTCTCCGGGTACGCGTTCTCCCGGCTGCGCTGGCGCGGACGGAACACCGTGTTCCTGCTGTTCCTCGTCACGCTCATGATCCCGCAGGACGTCCTCGTCATCCCGATGTACGTGATGATGCAGGGCTTCGGCTGGGTCGACACGTTCCAGGCGCTCATCATCCCGTGGGCGTTCACGGCGCTCGGGGCCTTCCTCGTCCGGCAGTTCTTCCTCACCGTCCCCCAGGAACTCGACGACGCCGCCCGGGTCGACGGTGCCGGAGCGATCCGCACCTTCTTCTCGGTGATGCTCCCGCTCGCCCGGCCGACCATGGCCGTCCTCGCCGTGTTCTCGTTCATCTCGTACTGGAACTCGTTCCTCTGGCCGCTCGTGGTCGTGAACGACGTCGAGGCCCACGGCACCATCCCGCTCGGCCTGCAGCAGTTCTTCGGGCAGCAGGGCTCCGAGTGGAACCTCGTGATGGCCGCCTCGGTGATCTCGATGCTGCCCACCGTCATCCTGCTCGTCCTGCTCCAGAAGCACCTCGTCAAGGGCATCGTCACCAGCGGCCTCGGCGGCCGGTGACGTGCTGCACTCCTGAAAGGAACACTGGCCACATGACCATCACCGCACCCGCATCGCCGCAGGTCGCCCCCGACGCGAACGGTCTGCCCGCCTGGTTCACCCACGACCGGTTCGGCATGTTCATCCACTGGGGGCTCTACGCCCTGCCGGCACGGCACGAGTGGGTGAAGAACCGCGAGCGGATCACCGACGCTGACTACCAGAAGTACTTCGACCACTTCGACCCGGACCTGTTCGACGCGGCCGACTGGGCCCGTCGTGCCCGTGAGGCCGGGATGAAGTACGTCGTCCTCACCACGAAGCACCACGAGGGCTTCGCGCTCTGGGACAGCGCCCTGACCGACTACAAGTCCACGAACACCCCCTTCGGCCGGGACATCGTGCGCGAGTTCGTCGACGCCGTCCGCGCCGAGGGCCTGCGGGTCGGCTTCTACCACTCGCTCATCGACTGGCACCACCCGGACTTCACCATCGACGGCGTGCACCCGCGACGGGACGACGGGGACGCGGCGATCGCGGCGCTGAACGAGGGCCGTGACATGGCCCGGTACCGTTCGTACCTCCACGGGCAGGTGGAGGAACTGCTGACCGACTACGGGCGGATCGACTACCTGTTCTACGACTTCTCGTACCGCGACAACGACCACGAGGACATCTGGGGCGGCAAGGGTCGCGACGACTGGGGATCCGAGGAGCTGCTGGCGCTGACCAGGCGGCTCCAGCCCGGCATCATCGTCAACGACCGGCTCGACCTGCCCGGCGACATCGTCACACCCGAGCAGTACCAGCCGGACAAGCCGATGGAGGTCGACGGCGTCCAGGTGCCGTGGGAGGCCTGCCAGACCCTCAACGGCTCGTGGGGCTACGACCGCGACAACCTCAACGTCAAGAGCACCGACCTGCTCGTCCGGATGCTCGTCGACGGGGTGTCGAACAACGGGAACATGCTCCTCAACGTCGGCCCGACCGGTCGCGGCGAGTTCGACGGGGTCGCACGGTCGGCGCTCGCCGGCATGGGCGACTGGATGCGCCGGCACGACCGGTCCGTCTACGGCGCCGGTCCGTCGACCTTCACCGCGCCCGCCGGCACCGTGTACACGCAGCGCGGCAACCGGCTGTACCTGCACCTGTTCACGTGGCCGTTCGAGCACGTGCACCTGCCCGACCTCGCCGGCCGGGTGGAGTACGCGCAGCTGCTCAACGACGCGTCCGAGATCCACTACCGGGAGATCCCGCCGGGGACCCGGGCGCAGAACACCGGGCTCGGCGGGCAGCCGGCCGGGACGCTGACGCTCACGCTGCCGATCGTGCGACCGGACGTCGCGGTGCCCGTCGTCGAGCTCTTCCTGCGCGACTGATGCAGCGCATCCTCTCGAGGACCCGACTGCGGAGCGGGATGGAGGCGGAGTACGAACGTGTGCACGCCGCCATCCCGCCCGCACTCGTCGAGCGGCTCCGGGCAGCCGGCGTGTCGAACTGGAGCATCTGGCGCGACGGGCAGGACCTCGTCCACCTCATCGAGGTCGAGGACTACCGTGCGATGCGTCGGTCCCTCGCGGACGACCCGGTGAACGCCGCCTGGCAGGACGTCGTCAACCCGCTGCTCGAGGCCGACGACGACTACTCCGGGAACGACGACGGGATCCCGCTCGTCTGGACGCTGGAAGGACAGGGATGACCGACCTCGACCTCGATCGCGGGCCGTTCTGGTTCGGTGGTGCGGGCATCGGGAACCTGCTGCGGCCGGTGTCCGACGACGATGCCCGGGCCACGGTCGACGCCGCCTGGGACGCCGGGGTCCGCGGGTTCGACACCGCACCGCACTACGGCCTCGGGCTGTCCGAACGCCGACTCGGGGCTGCGCTCGCCGGGCGGCCCCGATCCGAGTACCTCGTCTCCACGAAGGTCGGGCGGCTGCTCGTTCCCGGTCGTGGCGACAGAGACGACCTGGAGCCGGGTGGCTTCGCGGTGCCGAACGACCTCGTCCGGCAGTGGGATCCGTCACCGTCGGGCGTCCGGCGGTCCCTCGACGAGTCGCTCGGCCGACTCGGACTCGACCGTGTCGACGTCGCGTACCTGCACGACCCGGACGTGTACTCGCTGCCGGACGGGCTGACCCAGGCGCTGCCGACCCTCGCCGAGCTGCGGGACGAGGGCGTGGTCCGGGCGGTCGGCGTCGGGTCGAACTCGGTGGCCGCGCTCGAGGCCGCGGTGTCGACGGGCATCCCGGACGTCATCATGCTCGCGGGGCGGTACACGCTGCTCGAACAGCCCGCGGCAGCGCTCGTCGCACGGTGCGAAGCGCTCGGCGTCGCGGTGGTGGCGGTCGGCGTCTACAACTCCGGGTTGCTCGGGGTCGACCGGCCCGGAGCCGGAGCGACGTACGACTACGCGACCGCGCCAGGGACCCTCGTCGAGCGGGCGAACGCGATCGCCGACGTCTGCGAACGGCACGGCGTCACCCTGCCCGAAGCCGCACTGGCGTTCCCGCGCCGGGCCGCTGCCGTCCGGGCGATCGCCCTCGGCGCCCAGTCCGCCGACCAGGTGCGCTCCAACGTGTCCCGCGCCGCGGCCGTCGTCCCCGAGGCGCTGTGGGACGACCTGCGCGCGGCGGGCTTGCTCGGCGGCTGACGGCGGCGGCTGACGGCGGCGTCTGCGGGCTGCGGGCCGCGGGCCGCGGGCTGCGGGCCGCGCACAACCAAAGTCGCCCCGAACCACGGACTTGCGCGGTTCGGGGCGACTTTGGTTGTGCGGCACCCGGCGGAACCAGGGGCCTGGGACGCGCGCTGCGTCAGTTCGTGCGCGCCGAGCGACCCGCGAAGCGCGTGTAGACGAACAGCACGATGATCGCGCCGATGATCGAGCCGATGATGCCAGCCGGCTGGAAGAAGCCGTCCATCGGGTCGTGCTGGAAGATCAGGAACCCGAGGAAGCCCCCGACGAACGACCCGATGATCCCGAGCAGGATGGTCATGGGGATCGAGATGTGCTGCTTGCCGGGGATGACCAGTCGCGCGATGGCGCCGGCGATGAGTCCGATGATGATCAAGCTGATGATGAGACCGAGCACGGTTTCCTCCTCGTGGGTGCGGTTGCCGCGGCATGGTTGCCGGAGTCAGGGCCGACGTCCGACCCAACACGCCCTTGCCTGGGAGGACTGACGGGTTCGCGTCAGTCGAGGGAGCGGCGGAGCCAGCGCTCGACGCCCTCGACGTGCGACACCACGAGTGCCTGCACGAGCTGCGGGTCCCGGCGGCGGATGGCGTCCACGATCGCCGCGTGCTCGTCGAGGGTGCGCTGCACCGAGCCGTTCTGCGTCAGGCCGCGCCACACCCGCACCCGCACGGTCTTGCTGGACAGGGCGTCGAGCAGCCCGGACAGGTACTGGTTCCCGCCGATGCCGGCGATCGTCGAGTGGAACAGGAGGTCGTGGGCGACGAGGTCCTCGACGCCGGTGTCCTCGCCGACCGAGTGCATCAGGGTCGCCAGGTCGTCGATCTGCTGCTCCGACGCCCGGGCGGTCGCGAGGACGGCGGACGCGGGCTCCAGGATGCGACGGACCTCGAGCAGGTCGACCAGGGACCGGTCGTGGTGCATGTCGACGACGAACGACACCGCCTCGAGCAGCACCGACGGCTCGAGCGAGGTGACGTAGGTGCCGTCGCCGCGTCGGACGTCGAGCACGCGGATGAGTTCGAGGGCCTTCACCGCTTCGCGCAGGCTGTTCCGTGACAGCCCCAGTGATTCGCTGAGCTCCTTCTCCGGCGGCAGGCGCTGCCCGGGCTGGAGTTCGCCGCTCACGATCATCTGCTGGATGCGCGCGATCGCGTCGTCGGTCAGCGAAGCCACGTCACCACCTCCTGGGACCCGACCACGAGCGGACGGGACACGCTGACGATACCGGCACCGTGCCTCTCCCCACCGGCACGGCCGGTCCGCCGCTGGCGCGTCGGCCCGGAACCGGCGGCGTGGGCCCAGACCGTTCGATCAGCACCATCAGGCAGGCCGGAGCCGCAGCGCCTGCATCCCGCCGTCGACCGCCAGGTCGACCCCGGTCGTGGACCGGGCGAACGGACTCGTCAGGTACGCGACCGCCTCGGCGACCTCCTCGGCCGCGACGAGGCGACCGTGCGGTTGCCGTGCCTCCAGGGCTGCGCGTTCCGCAGCCGGGTCGCCCGCGGTCGACAGCAGGCGCGCGACCCACGGGGTGTCCGCGGTTCCCGGGTTGACGGCGTTGACGCGGACGCCCTCGCGGAGGTGGTCAGCGGCCATCGCCCGGGTGAGCGCCGCGATCGCCCCCTTCGTCGCGGAGTACAGCGCGCGCTGGGGGAGTCCGGCCGTGGCGGCGATCGAGCAGGTGTTCACGATGCTGGCGTTGCCGGAGGCCCGCAGGTGCGGCAGCGCGGCGCGGGAGAGGCGCACGGTGCCGAGCACGTTGACCTCGTACACGCGGCGCCACTCGTCGTCGGGGTTGTCCTCGACCGTGCCCTGCGCGCCGATGCCGGCGTTGTTCACCAGGACGTCGAGGCCGCCGAGGTGCTCCACCGCGGCGTCGACGGCGGCGCGCACGGAGTCGTCGTCGCTCACGTCGCACGGTACCGAGAACACCCCGGCGTCCGAGGACTGCAGGTCGAGCACGGCGACGGTCGCGCCGCGGTCCTGCAGTGCGGCGACGATCGCGGCACCGATGCCGGACGCGCCGCCCGTGACGATCGCTCGGACGCCGTCGTGGCTGCGCCCGCCGACGGGGCCTCGCAGGTCGGTCATCACGCCGCCCCGATCGTCTGTCGCTGTGCGCCGAGCCCGTCGGCCGTGAGCTCGACGACGTCGCCGGGACGCAGGTACGGGGCACCGCTCCCGAGTGCGACGCCCGCCGGGGTGCCGGTGCTGATCACGTCGCCCGGGTACAGGACCATGAACTGCGACAGGTAGCGGACGATCTCGGCGGGCCGGAAGATCATGTCGGCGGTGGTGCCGTCCTGCCGCACCTCGCCGTTGACGGTGAGCCGGAGCGCGAGGGCCGCGGGGTCGACCTCGTCGGGGGTGACCAGCCAGGGCCCGAGGGGGTTGAAGGTCTCGCAGGACTTGCCCTTGTCCCACTGCCCGCCGCGCTCGAGCTGGAACGCGCGCTCGGACACGTCGTGGGCGATGGCGTACCCGGCGATGTGGGTCGCGGCCTCCTCGGCGGAGTCGCAGTACCGCGCGGTGGTGCCGATGACGATCGCGAGCTCGATCTCCCAGTCGGTCTTGGTGCTGCCGCGGGGGACGAGCACCTCGTCGTCGGGGCCGATCACCGTCATCGGGTCCTTCATGAACACGATCGGCTCGGTGGGGATCTCGGCGCCGGTCTCGGCCGCGTGGTCGCGGTAGTTCAGGCCGATGCAGACGACCTTGCCGGGGCGGGCGACCGGAGCGCCGCGTCGCAGTGCGTCGGCCTCGTCGCGCGGCAGCACCGGGAGGTCGCCGGCCGCCCGGGCGTGACGGACGAGTTCGACCGGGCCCGGGTCGGACGCCAGGAACGGTCCGCTGATGTCGCTCGTGATGCTCCGGAGGTCGAGGACCTCGTCGTCGGTGTCGATGGCCACGGGGATCTCGTTCCCGGCGGGGCCCAGTCGTGCGAACCGCATCGTTCCTCACTCTCCTGCTGCGACGGTGCAGCAGAAACATCCTATGTCTGGGTCGATACTCCGGCAAGGTACACACGCTCGGCCGTGCCCCGGAACACCGCGTCGTGCTCGTCCGGCGTCAGGTCGGCGAGTGCGTCCTGGGTGGTGTGCAGGGTGTCCGCGTAGTCCGTCGCCAGGGTCGACACCGGCCAGTCGGACCCGAACAGGCAACGGTCCGGACCGAAGGTCTCGACGGCCTCCCGGGCGTACCGGGCCACCGGCTGACGCCGCCAGTCCGGACCGGCCTCGGTGAGCAGGCCCGACACCTTGCAGACGACGTTCGGCCGGGCCGCGAGGTCGCGCATCCGTTCCCGCCACCCGGGGTCACCGGACGCGATCGTCGGCTTCCCCGCGTGGTCGAGCACGAATGACGCCTCCGGTACGGCGTCGACCAGGGCGAGCGCAGCGCGGTGTTCCCGGGCGCGGACGAGCAGGTCGAACACGAGCCCGGCCTCGGCCAGTGCGCGCACTCCGCGCACGACGTCGGGGCGTGCGAGCCACTCGGGATCGGATTCGTCCTGTGCCTGGTGCCGGATCCCGACCAAGTGCGGACGGGCGATCTCGGCCAGGCGGTCGGCGACGTCCGGTGCGGTCAGGTTGACCCAGCCGACGACGCCGGCGACCGGTGCGGGCTGCGCGAGGAGCCACGCTGTCTCGCCGGGATCGTGGACGGCCTGCACGACGATCGTCCGCGTGACGTCGGTGTCGCGCGTCGCGGTGCGGAGGTCGTCCACGTCGAACCGGCGGCGGATCGGGGCGACGGAGTCGTCCATCCAGGGGTACGGCCGGTCGGCTGGGTCCCAGAGGTGGTGGTGAGCATCGATGATCACGCGGCCATCATGCCCGATTCATCCGATGTCCGCGCGGATTGGGCTGGGTGGCCGCAACCACGGCCTGGAGGCGCGGTGCACGTCCGGCGCGCACCGCGCCTCCAGCCTCGTGGTCGCGTCGCGGGCGCGAGGCGCGAGGCGCGAGGCGCGCGGCCGGTGCCGCTGAAGCGACAGGATCACGCCAGTCGGCGCGGTCCGTGCCGCCGAAGCGGCAGTTCCCCGCGATACTGTCGCGGCAATCTGTCGCTTTCGCGGCAAGGCCGCGTCCCGTCGCAGGGCCCCGCCCCGCCCGCGGTCGCGTCAGACGACGCCGGCGGCCTCGAGCTCCGAGCGCAGCTCGGCGTCGGACGGCTCCACGAAGTGCTTGCCGTTCGGCAGCACCACGACGGGGATGTTCTTGCGCCCGCTGATCTCCTCGGCGCGTCCGGCGGCCGACAGGTCCTCCTCGACGTCGACGTACTCGTAGTCGACCCCGAGGGTGTCGAGCAGCGCCTTGGAACGGCGGCAGTCGCGGCACCAGTCCGCACCGAACATCGTGACCTTGTCGAAGGATGCATCGCTCATGTCCAGAGACTACGTCCGGGAGCCGCTCGGTATTCCATACGATTGGACCATGCCGCCAGGACCCGACCCCGACACCCTCGCCTGGGCGTCCGAGGCCGTCCGGCGGTTCGCAGCGGCGACGAACATGCTCGTCGCCGCACGCCGGTTCCGGATCGTCGGTGGCGACCCCCGCGACACCGCAGCGCTGCACGGTCTGCTCACCGGGCTCGGGGCCCGCGCCGCCGCCGGCCACGAACCCGTCGACCAGCTCTGGTGCCTCGGCACCCCCGACGAGTCGACCGCGGTCATCGAGCGCGAGGCCGACCGCCCCCGCGGCGCCACCCTGGTCGTGGTCGACGCCGGTCGGCACATGCCCGCCGTCGACGAGGACGCGTTCGGGCCCGTGACGAGTGCCCGCCCCGGGGTGCTCGGCGTCCCGGTGCTGTCGGACGACGTGTTCCTCGTCTCCACGGGCCGCGACCCCGAGGACGACCCGGCCGCGGAGGCGCGCCTGCGCTGGGCCCGCCGCTCCATGCCGGTCTCCCGAGCCGTCGCCGCCGAGCTCCGGGACGGCGGATTCCTCCGCGGCACCCGGATCGGCGTCGCGATGTTCCTCGAGCCCAAGACGGCCGTGCTGAGCCTGCTCCTCCGGGACGCCGGCGCCGAGGTCGTCGTCTACGCCCACGCCGACGAGACCGACGACGCCGTCGCCGAGGTGCTGCGGCAGGCCGGACTGACCGTCCACGCGAGCAGCACCGCCACGACCGCGGAGCAGAAGGCGCTCGCCCTCGCGATGCTCGACACCCGGCCGCACATCCTGCTCGACGACGGCTCGCACCTGATCCGGCTGGCCCACCAGGAGCGCCCGGACCTGCTGCCGACGATGCTCGGTGCCGCCGAGGAGACGACGAGCGGTCTCCGCCCGCTCCGCGTGATGGCGTCCCGCGGCGCGCTCGGCATCCCCGTGGTCGCCGTGAACGACGCCCGTACGAAGACGTTCTTCGACAACCGGTACGGCACCGGGCAGTCGACGGTGTTCGCGGTGCTCGACCTGGTCGACGGGCTCACGTCCGACGCGCACCGGGTCCGGACTGGAGGCACGGCTGTCGTCGCCGGGTACGGGCACGTCGGCGAGGGGGTCGCGCTGGTGCTCGCCGCGCTCGGGTTCCGGGTGACGGTCGCCGAGACGGACCCGGTCCGCGCCCTGCAGGCGCTGTTCGCCGGCCACGCCGTCGCGCCGCTCACCGACGCCGTGCGCGAGGCCGACCTGGTGATGAGCGCGACGGGGGTGTCGGACACGATCGACCTCGGGGTGTTGCGCGCCTGCGCGGACGGGGCGGTCGTCGCCGTCGCGGGCGGGGTCGACCAGGAGGTCGCGGTCCACGCCGCGGTCGTCGACGGCGCCGCCCGGACGACGATCAGCCGGAAGGTCGAACGCCTCACGTGGGAGGACGGCCACCACGTGCTCCTGCTCGACGACGGCGGCTGCATCAACATCACCGCTGCCGAGGGCAACCCCGTCGAGATCATGGACCTGTCCTTCGCGGCGCAGCTCGGCGCCGTGCGGATGCTCCTCGAACGGGGCGACGAACTCGACCGCGCGGTCGTGCCGATCGACCCCGCGGTGGACGAGGCGACCGCCCGCGCGGCGCTCGCCGCGTTCGGGAGCCGACCCGCGCCTCCCGTCGGTCTCGCCGAGCACCCGGCGGACCGCGAGCCGGACGTCCGGACCCGCCGTTTCGGAGACCCAGCATGACGGCGCATCCCGTCACGGTGCACGCGGCGCGCATCGTCGTCCCGATGACGGCACCGCCGATCGCGGACGGCGCCGTGGCGGTGCAGGACGGTCGCATCCTGCACGTCGGCGACCGCTCGTGGGTGGTCGACCAGCTGGCGAACGCGGGCACGCCGTTCACCGAGCGGCGGTGGCGCGGAGCGCTCCTCCCCGGGCTCGTCAACGCCCACTCGCACCTGCAGTACACCGGCATGGCCAGTGTCGGCCGACGTCAGTACAGCGGGTTCGAGGACTGGGCGGCCGCGTTCAACGAGGACTACGCCGAACCGCACGACTGGCGCGCCGAGGCCGCCGCTGGTGCAGAGGCGTCGATCCTCGCCGGCGTGACGAGCATCGCGGACATCGTCACCGACATCGAGGCGGCCACCGTGCTCGAGGACTCGGGCCTCGGCGGGATCGCCTACTGGGAGGTGATGGACTGGGAGAACGAGGCCTGGCAGACCCACGGCCGCGACCAGGTGCTCGCCGAGCTCGAACGGGTCCCCACCACCCCCGGTGCCGGACTCTCCCCGCACGCGCCCTACTCGCTCGACGTCGCGCCCCTGCTCGAGCTGCCCGACATCGTCCGACAGCGCGGACTCCGGCTGCACCTGCACCTCGGCGAGGCCGCGTTCGAGGGTGAGCGCATCGCCCTCGGCCCGGTCCCCGGGCTGGACGGCGTCGACGGTGTCGGACACGGCACCGACTGGCACCTGGCGAACGTGCCCTCGTTCCGGGCGATGCGCGCGCTCGGGTTCGGCGCGAGCGCGACGGCCTTCGTCGACCGGCTCGGTGTGCTCGGCCCCGACTGCCACATCGCCCACGGCGTGTACATGACCGCCGCCGACCGGGCACTGCTCCGGGCGCGCGGGACCGCCGTCGCGCTCTGCCCCCGCTCGAACGCCGTCATCGGACTCGACCCGCCGCCCGTCGCCGACTACCTGCGCGAGGGCAGCCCCGTCGCGATCGGCACCGACTCGCTGTCGTCCTCGCCGTCCCTCGACCTGATGGCCGACGTCACGGCGCTGCACCGGATCGCCCGGGCACAGGGCTACGGCCACCGGGACCTGCACGAACGGCTCCTCGCGGCGGCGACCCTCGGTGGCGCGCACGCCATGGGACTCGCGGTCGGTCCGGACCGAGTCGGGCACCTCGCCGTCGGGGCCCGCGCCGACCTCGCCGTGTTCGACGTCGATGCCCGCACGGTGCCGGACGCGATGGCCGAACTCGTCGAGGACGGGGCCGGCCGAGCGGTCGCGACCGTCATCCGTGGAGTCGTCCGCGCCGCCGACGGCGTGCTCACCCCGAACACCCAGGAGGAACCGTGACCGAAACCGCACCCCGACCCGGCATGGCTGCCCGACGCACGGTGGACGGCGAGCTCATCGAGTGGCTCGACGTCCCCAAGCGTGCCGTGGCCCTCGGCATGGAGCCGCACCCCGAGGGCGGCTGGTACGTCCGGACGTGGACCTCGCCCGCGACGGTGTCGACGCCCGCGGGGGACCGGCCCGCAGCGACGCTCATCCACTTCCTGCTGCCCCCGGGTGAGGCGTCCGCGTGGCACCGGGTGACGAGCGACGAGATCTGGATGTGGCACGGGCCGGACACGGTCGAGCTGCAGCTCGGCGGGTCCGGCGACCAGCCGGAGCCCGGTGCGACGATCACCCTCGGGCCGGACGCCGGGCGCGACCGGGTGAACGACGCGCAGGCGTTCGTCCGGGGTGGTGTCTGGCAGCGGACCCTGCCGGGTGACGGCGAGGTGCTGCTGAGCTGCCTGGTCTCGCCGGGCTTCTCGTTCGAGGACTTCACGCTCGCCGACTGAGCGGCGCCGCGGCGCCGGCGCGTCTCGCCGTCCCGCGCCGTCCCGCGGCGTCCCGCGGCGTCCCGCGGCGTCTCGTCTCGTCGAGACGAGACGCCGCGGGCGCGCTGACGCGCCGCGCCGGCGTCGAGACGCCGCCGGATCCCGCGGTGTCCCGCGGGCGAGACGGTGTCTCGCCACCGGTGGGGCGTCTCGCGACGGCACGTCCGGCGGACTGGAGGCACGTGGCGGCGTCGAGCCGCGCCTCCAGTCCGGTGTGTGGTCGGCTCCAGGGCGGTGTCTCGCTGCGCCGAGACCGGTTCACCCGGTCGAGGCGCCGCGCCGGCGTCGAGACGCCGCCGGATCCTGCGGAGTCTCGACAGCCAGGCGGCGTCTCGACAGCCAGACGGCGTCTCGGGGCATCGGCGGCGTCTCGCCGCACTCCCGGCAGGTGCTGGCGAGAACCCTCCCCGCCGTGCGACCTCCGGAGTCGCGTTGGTATCCCACCGCGAAGTACACTTCGACCTGCCCCCACCCCTCGCACGAAGGCCCGACCGTGACCCGTTCCCTCCGCCTCACCATCGCCGTGGCCACCGCCGCGGTCGCCGCACTCGCGCTGTCCGCCTGCTCCGCCGGTGGCAGCAGCGCCGACGGCACCGTCACCGACGGCAAGCTCACGATCGCGACCGGGCAGCCCGCGTACTCGCCGTGGGTCGAGGACAACAAGCCGCAGTCCGGCAAGGGCTTCGAGTCCGCCGTGGCCTACGCGGTCGCGAAGGAGATGGGCTACAGCAAGGCCGACGTGGTCTGGAAGCGCAGCACGTTCGACAGCGCGATCGCACCGGGCCCGAAGGACTGGGACCTCAACGTCCAGCAGTTCTCGATCGACGCCAAGCGCAAGAAGGCCGTCGACATGTCGAGTGCGTAC
The DNA here is from genome assembly GCF_900215175.1 of Curtobacterium sp. 314Chir4.1. NCBI lineage: Bacteria > Bacillati > Actinomycetota > Actinomycetes > Micrococcales > Microbacteriaceae > Curtobacterium > Curtobacterium sp. 314Chir4.1. The sequence continues at coordinate 43,982 of NZ_OCMI01000004.1, read as the reverse complement.
TACACGACGACCCAGGCGGTCGTGACGACCCAGAAGTCGAAGGCCGTCGACCACACCACGATCGACGAGCTCAAGAAGGACGCCATCGGGGTCGCGACCGGTTCCACGAGCATCGCGTCCGTGAAGAGCGTGCTCGGGGTCACCCCGCAGGTGTTCAACTCGAACGACGACGCCGTGCTGGCGCTCAAGTCGGGCCAGATCGACGCGATCGTGACCGACCTGCCGACGGCGTTCTACATGGCGTCCGCGCAGCTCGACGACGGCACGGTCTCGGCGCAGTTCCCCGCGGACGGCAAGGGCGACCAGTTCGGATTCGTGCTGCCGAAGGACTCGGAGCTGACGAGCAAGGTCGACAAGGCCCTGAAGACGCTGAGCGACGACGGCACCCTGAAGGACCTGCAGACCAAGTGGCTCTCCTCGGAGACCAACACCCCCGTCCTGAAGTAGCCGCGTGACCGTCCCCGCCGGCGCCGGCGCCGGCACCCCGGTGGCCGCATCCGCGCCGAGCCAGATCGAGCTGGAACGTCGCCTCTACCGTCGGCAGCGCGGCCGCCGTTCGATCGTGGTGTCGGTCGCCTCGACGGTGGTCGTCATCGCGGTCGTGTACTTCGGCGTCGTGAACACGCCCGGCTGGGCCGCGGTCCAGCAGTCGTTCTTCGACCCGCAGACGGCCATCGACTCGTTCCCGTCGATCCTCGAGGGGCTGTGGCTCAACGTCCGGATCCTGTTCTTCAGCGCGATCGGCGTCGCCGTGTTCGGCACGCTGCTCGCGGTGGTGCGGGGCCTGCGCAACCCGGTGTTCTTCCCGCTGCGGATGCTCGCCACCGGGTACACCGACCTGTTCCGCGGACTGCCGCTCATCATCGTGCTGTACCTGGTCGGGTACGGGATCCCCGGCCTCGGGGTCTTCCCGCGGCTGCCCGCCGAGGTCTGGGGCACCATCGCGATCGTGCTGACGTACTCGTCGTACATCGCTGAGGTGCTCCGCGCCGGCATGGAGGCCGTGCACCCCTCGCAGCGCCTCGCCGCCCGGTCGCTCGGGTTGTCGCACGCGAAGACGCTGCGGCTCGTGGTGCTGCCGCAGGCGATCCGCAAGGTCACCCCGGCACTCATGAACGACTTCGTGTCGATGCAGAAGGACGTCGGCCTGGTGTCGATCCTCGGTGCCGTCGACGCGGTCCGGTCCGCGCAGATCGCCCAGGCGGAGACCTACAACTTCACCCCGTACTTCGTCGCCGGTCTGCTGTTCGTGGTGATCAGCCTGCCGCTGATCCGCGTCACGGACGCGATCGCACGTCGGCAGCAGCGGCGCGAGCAGATCGGGGGCACCGTATGAGCAGCACCGGGTCCGGCCTGGAGGCACGGATCACGCCCGACGCGTCGGGCGCGGTCCTCGAGTTGCGCGGCCTGCGCAAGGCCTTCGGCGCGCACGAGGTCCTGCGCGGGATCGACCTGGCGGTGCACCGCCACGAGGTCATCTGCGTCATCGGGGCCTCCGGTTCGGGCAAGTCGACGCTGCTCAAGACGGTGAACCTGCTCGAGGGCATCGACGACGGCGAGATCCTGCTGCAGGGCACCGACATCGCCGACCCGAGGGTCGACGTCGACGCGACGCGCGCCCGGATCGGTGTCGTCTTCCAGCAGTTCAACCTGTTCCCGCACATGAGCGTGCTCGACAACGTGACGCTCGCGTCGCGGCAGGTGCACGGCGTCGGCAGGGCGTCGGCGGAGGAGAACGCGCGGCGACTGCTCGGGCGGATCGGCCTCGCGGACTTCGCGGGGGCGTACCCGGACCGGCTCTCCGGCGGGCAGCAGCAGCGCGTCGCCATCGTGCGGGCGATCGCGTCCGACCCCGAGCTCCTGCTGCTGGACGAGGTCACGAGTGCGCTCGACCCGCAGCTCGTCGGCGAGGTCCTCGACCTCGTCACCGAGCTCAAGCGGCAGGGTTCGACGATCCTGATGACCACGCACGAGATGCACTTCGCGCGGAACGTGGCCGACCGGATCGTGTTCCTGCACCAGGGCGAGGTCGTGGAGCAGGGTGCCCCGGCCGACGTCCTCGACACCCCGGAGCACCCCGCGCTGGTCGAGTTCCTCTCGCGCGTCCACGCGTAGTCCGCGCCGGGCTCGCACCGTGCGAGGCACGCTCTCCGCCGTGCGAGGTGCCGACCAGTGTGCGAGGTCCGCGACATCCCACCGTGCCCGGGACCTCGCACACTCCGGGCGCGACCGACTACGCGACGGGGGCCGGCGAGGCGGCGGCGAGCCGTGCCTCCAGGCCGTCGTCGGTGACCGTCTCGGGGACGTGCGCCGACCGACCGGCCGGCAGGAACGCCGCGACGATCGCGCTGACCGCGACCACGGCCGCCCCGACCACCACGGCGGGCTGCGCCGCGTCGACGTAGCCGGTCGGCGTGAGCTGCCCGCCGTTGCCCGTGAAGACGGCCGTCAGGACGGCGATCCCGAGCGCGACCCCGATCTCCCGGAGTGTCGAGTTCGCACCGGACGCCTTCGCGTGGTCGTGCTGCGGCATCCGGGCGAGCACCGCCGTCGAGATCGGCCCGAACACGGCGCCCATCCCGATGCCGGCGAGCAGGAAGCCCGGCAGCAGCGTGGCGAACGTGACGTCCGCGGCCATCGTGCCGGCGATCCAGAACAGACCGGCGGACAGGAACACCATGCCGCCGGTGATGAGGACACGCGTGCCGACCCGGGGCGCGATGATCCCGGCGAGCGGGGCGACGACCATCGGCGCGAGGGTCCAGGGCATCGTCCAGACGCCGGCCTCGAGCGGAGTGCGCCCCTGCACGACCTGCAGGAACTGGATGAGGATGAACACCGCGCCGAAGGCGCCGAACGAGAACGTCATCGCGACGATGTTCGCGAGGGCGAAGCTCCGGTCGCGGAAGAACCGCAGGGGCAGGAGCGGCGCCGTGGTGCGGGCCTGCCAGAGCACGAACGCGACCAGCAGCACACCGCCGCCGATCAGCCCGGTGAGCACCTCGCCGCTCGTCCAGCCGGCGTCGTTGCCGCGGACGACCCCGAAGACGACGCCGAGCACCCCGAGGCCGGCGAGCAGGACACCCACGACGTCGGCGCGGACACGGGCACCGCGGGTGTTCGGCAGCGCGAACAGTGCGAGCGGGACGGCGACGATGCCGACGGGCACGTTGAGCCAGAAGATCGCCTCCCAGCTCCAGCCCTCGACGACGGCTCCGCCGATGAGCGGGCCGAGGGCGACGCCGAGGCCGGAGATGCCGCCCCAGACGCCGATGCCGACGGTGCGGAGCCGGTCGGGGACGCTGCCGACGAGCAGGGTGAGGGAGAGCGGCATGATCGCGGCGGCGCCGGCGCCCTCGATCGCGCGCCAGACGATGAGCGACGTCGGATCGGTGCTCAGGGCGGCGAACGCGGAGGACACGGTGAACACGGCGATGCCGGCGACGAAGAGGTGCCGTCGACCGAGTCGGTCGCCGAGGCCGACGGCGAGCAGCATGAGCGCCGCGAACGCGAGCGTGTAGGCGTTCGTGATCCACTGCAGCTCCTCGACCGAGGCGCCGAGGTCCGCGTGCACGGCGGGCAGGGCGCTCGTGACGACGAGGTTGTCGAGCGTCGCCATGAACATCGGGAGGGACGCGGCGGCGATGGCCAGCCAGACGGGGATGCGTCGTTCCATGGTGGGGGTCCGTTCGGTTTGGTAATCGGATGATTACTTACGAAGGGTGACTGTAGTAATCGACTGATAACATGTCAACCATGACTCCCTCGGCATCTGCACCGGCTCCGGCGACGGCCGTCCGCATGCCCGCCGCGCAGCGTCGCGCGATGATCCTCGAGGCGGCGCGCGGACTCTTCGGCAGCCAGGGCTACAACGGCACGACGACGGACCAGATCGCGGCGGCCGCCGGCATCAGCCAGCCCTACGTGGTGCGGATGTTCGGCTCGAAGGAAGCGCTCTTCCTCGAGGTCTTCCGCGACACCCTCGACATCCTGCTCGACGCCTGGCGGGAGACCCTCGCGCACCTCGGGCCCGACGAGACCGCGGCGCACGTCATCGGCGAGCAGTTCGTCGACCTCGCAGCCAGGCGGGGGCTGCACACGCTGCTGCTCCAGGGGTTCGTGTCCGGCGCCGAACCGGCGATCGGTGCCGCGGCCCGGGCGGGGTTCCTCGAGCTCTACCGGTTCCTCCGCGACGAGGCCGGGATCGCCGACGACCAGGTCCAGGGGTTCCTCGGCAGCGGCATGATCTTCGCGATCATGCTGGCGATCGACATGCCCTCCCGGTTCGACGACGACCCGGACGCGGCCGACCTGTTGCGGGCGACGTTCGGGGCGAAGTGCGGGCAGGTGCTCGACCTCGTCCGGGGCCAGCGGGCCGCGGGCGCCTAGGGCGTCAGCAGCACCTTCCCGACGACCTCGCCGTCCCGGACCCGCCGGTGCGCCTCGGCGGCCTCGGTGAGCGGCAGGACCGCGTCGATCACCGGGCACACGCGACCGTCCGCGACGAACGGCCACACGTTGTACCGGACGGCCTCGACGATCGTGGCCTTCTCGGCGAGCGGCCGTGCGCGCAGGGTGGTGGCACTGATCGTCGCCCGCTTCCGCATCATCGCGCCGAAGTCGAGCTCGCCCGTGCGTCCGCTGCCCGAAGCGATCACGGCGATGTGCCCGTTCGTCGCCAGGACCTCGAGGTTCCGGCCGAGGTACTCCGGTCCGACGACGTCGAGCACCACGTCGACCCCGCGACCGTCGGTGAACTCGAGCGTCCTGGCGACGAAGTCCTCGGAGCGGTGGTCGACCACGAGGTCCGCGCCGAGCTCCTCGGACGCCCGGACCTTCCGCTCGCCACCCGAGGTCGCGACGACCGTCGCCCCGAGTGCCTTCGCCCACAGCACGGCGTGCGACCCCATCCCGCCGGTGCCGCCGTGCACCAGGAGGGTCTGCCCCGGCCGCAGTCCGGCGAGCATGCCGACGTTCGAGTACACGGTGCACGCGGCTTCGGGGAGCCCAGCCGCCTCGACCAGGTCGACGCCGTCCGGCACCGGCAGCACCTGTGTGGCCGGTGCGACGACGAGCGAGGCGTACCCGCCGCCCGACAGCAGGGCGCAGACCCGGTCGCCGACCGCGAACCCGTCGACGCCGTCGCCGAGCGCGCGGACCGTGCCGGAGACCTCGAGGCCGAGGACCTCCGAGGCGCCTGGCGGCGGCGGGTAGTTGCCGGCGACCTGCTGGAGGTCCGCGTTGTTCACCCCGGCGGCGACGACCTCGATGAGGACCTCGCCGGTGCCCGGCACCGGGTCGGGGAGGTCGGTGACGTCGAGGGAACCGTTGACCGGGAGGATGGCACGCATGGCGTCGACGCTACGCTCCCGGACCGTCCGGACGGCTGTGCCGGGCTCGTGATCGGCCTGCCGGACCTGTGCGTCCCCCATGTACTCTCGATGCGGATCCGTGCCCTGACCGAGGGGCACGGTCAGACCCGGGGGGACCCATCACCATGACGAAGAAGCTCGTCTCGCTCGCCACGGCCGCCATCGCCGTCGCACTCCTGGCCGGCTGCTCCACCGGCGGCTCCGGCACCGGTGCGACCACCGCCGCGAAGGAGACCCCGACCCAGTCGAAGACGGCCGCGTGCAAGGCCTTCGAGTCGAAGGTCGAGTCCGCCGCCCAGGGACTGCAGTCCGAGGTCGCCAAGCTCCAGTCCGACCCGCAGGCCGCGGTCGCGAAGCTCAAGGAGTTCGACACCTCGCTCTCCGAGGGCGTCGACGCCGTCACGAACCCGACCGTGAAGCCCAAGGCCGAGGCCTTCCACACGGCCTACACCGACATGCTCACGCAGATCGAGGCCATCGCGAAGGACCCGCAGTCGGCCGACATCTCGAAGTTCACCGAGACGACCACGAAGGTCCAGGAGGCCGGCAACGACTTCCAGAAGTCCTGCACGGCCTGACGCACGCCGACGGACGAACGCACCCCGCGCCTCCAGGCAGACGGCACAGCCGACCCGGAGGCGCGGGGTGCGTCGTCTACGCGGCCGCCGGTTGCGACGCGTCGAGCCTGGCGACGTCCTCCGGACGCAGCTTCACGGTCGCGGCCGTCACCGAGTCGAGGATCGACTGTGGGCGCGACGCACCGGGGATCGGGACGACGACGTCGCTCTTCTGCAGCTCCCACGCCAGTGCGACCACCTGCGGGGTGACCCCGCGGTCCCGGGCGATGTACGCGAAGTCCTCGTAGGCGGTGCCGAGTTCCGCGGCGTTCGCGATGCCGCCGAGGGGACTCCACGGCAGGAACGCGATGCCGAGCTCGTCGCAGAGCGCCAGTTCGGGCTCGCTCGAGCGGAACTTCGGCGAGAACTGGTTCTGCACCGAGGCCAGACGGCCGTCGAGCACCTCGTTCGCCGTGCGGATCTGGTCCGGGTCGGCGTTCGAGATGCCCGCCATCCGGATGACGCCCTCGTCGAGCAGCTCGGCGAGGGCCCCGACGGAGTCGGCGTACGGCACGGCGGGGTCCGGCCGGTGGAACTGGTACAGGCCGATCGTCTCGACGCCGAGGCGCTTCGCGGAGGCCTTCGCCGCCTGCTTCAGGTAGTCGGGGTGCCCGTTCTGCGCCCATGCGCCGGCCTCCGGACGGAGGTGTCCGCCCTTCGTGGCGATGAGGACGTCGTCGGCGGGACCGTGGAACTCCCGGACGGCCCGCGCGATGAGCTCCTCGTTGTGCCCCACCTCGTCGTGGGCGGCCAGGTGGTACGCGTCGGCGGTGTCGATGATCGTGACGCCGGCCTCGAGTGCGGCGTGGATCGTGGCGATCGCCTGCCGTTCGTCCGGTCGTCCCTCGATGGACATGGGCATGCCACCCAGCCCGATGGCACTGACCGACACGTCTCCGATGACTCGTTGCTTCATGTCCCCAGCATGCGCCGGGACCGCACGTCGGTGTCCAGGGTCAGCGCCGTGCCCAGGCGGGGGCGTGCTCCGGCAACGGCCCGAACGCGATGCCCCGGGCGTAGAGCCCGCGCACCGGCGGCACCCACCGGGCGAGCAGGACGGGCAGCTTCGGCGGACCGGACTGCAGCCCGCCCGCGAACGCCCGCTCGAACACCACCCGGTGCAGCATCGCCTGCGCGGTCTGGATCGCCACGGCCGGCGGTGTCCGACGTCGCTGCACCCTGGCGAGGGTGCGGTCGAGTGCCGCCCCGCGCAGCCCCCGCTGCAGCGCCGGCGCGAGCACCGCGGCAGTCGCGACGGCGTCCTGCACGGCGAGGTTGATGCCGACGCCGCCGGCCGGGGACATCGCGTGCGCGGCGTCCCCGATGCAGAGCAGCCCCGGTCGCCACCACCGGGGCAGTCGGTCCATCCGGACGTCGAGCACGTGCACGTCGTCCATCGACGCGATCGTGTCGACGCGGTCCGCGAAGTCCGGCCGGAGCCGGGCGACCCGTGCGCGGAAGGCCTCGAGCCCCTCGGCGCGGAGGGCGGCATCGGACCCCTTCGGCGCGAAGTACGCGACCTGGTGGTAGTCCGGCCGCGGGAAGCTCAGCAGGACGTCGGTGCCGGAGAACGCCGGGACGAGCGCGGTCGTGGCGTCGCCGGGTCTGCGGGGGAGCCGGAACCACCACGTGTCGAACGGCACCGGGAAGGAGCGGGGGTGCAGTCCCGCCGCGGCGCGCAGCACGGAGTCGCGTCCGTCGCAGGCGATGACCACGTCCGCGCGGAGCTCCTGGGGTTCGCCGTCCCCGCGGTACGGGCGGAGGTGGACGCCGGTCACGACGCCGTTCTCCTCGATGGTCCCCGTCGCGGCGAGCCCCATCGAGACGTCGAACGAGGGCTCCTCGCGGGCGGCGGTGACGAGCACGTCGAGCAGGTCCCACTGCGGCACCATCGCGACGTGGTCGTAGGGCGGTCGCAGGCGCGAGAAGTCGCCGAGCAGCAGCCGCGAGCCGTCGGGCATCGGCAGCGAGAAGTCGTCCAGCCGTGACTGCGGCAGCGCGGCGAACCGCTCTCCGAGGCCGAGTTCGTCGAGCAGCCGGATCGTCGAGGCGTGCACGGTGTCACCGCGGAAGTCCCGGTTGAAGTCGTCGTGCTTCTCGACCACCCGCACGGCGATGCCCGCCCGGGCCAGCAGCAGGCCGAGGACCACCCCGGCGGGGCCGCCGCCGACCACCGCGACCGTCGTGCGCGAGACCGTCACCATGCCCTGGACGCTACGCCGTCCCGGACGGGAGGCACGGTGCGGGCCCGCCCCGCGCCTCCCGTCCGCCGTCCGGCCGCGTCCACCGCCGCACATGCGTCCGCGGCCGCACGTGCGTCCGCGTCAGGCGGTGGTGCCCGACGAGCTCGAGGCCGTGCCGGCGTCGGCGGCCCCCGCGAACACGACGCCACCCCACGTGATGACCGCGATCGCGAGCACGAAGCCCACCGCGGCGATCCACCAGGACGACCGCCGCCGGATCCAGGCGCCGATCGCCAGGACGACCGTGGCCACCCCGATCACGAACGCCCCGCCGACCGCGATCGCCGTGCCGCCGATGTACGCCCCCGGCGAGCACCCCGCCGACGCGTCGCACGTCGCCGTCGCCGAGATCACCGCGATGATGCCGACGACCGCCGTGACGATCGTCATCACCGCACCGAACGCCAGCAGCAGTACGGTCGAGATCCGGTCGGCGAGCTTGGCGGGCGGGAACAGGGTCGTGCCACCGCGCTCCCACGCCGCGCGCTGCGGGTCGCCGGAACCGGGGGGAGTGGGCTGCGGCGGACCGCCGGGGACGTTCGACCAGGTCATGGGTGCAGTCCTACCGCGCCTCGACGCCGAACGCCTGTGCGAGGCGCTGGATCTTCTGCGCGCGACCGAGTCGTGGCAGGTCGGAACCGTCGCGGATGACCTTCCCGCGGGCCTCGAAGTCGTCGAGGAAGTCCTGCGCCCAGGCGACGTCGGTCGGCGTGGGGGAGATCACCTCGTTGATGACCGGCAGCTGCTCGGTGTCGAGGCACAGCTTGCCGGTGAGGCCGAGCGACACCGCGACCTGCGACTGCTCGCGGAGGATCGGGTGCGACGAACCGACCGTGGGGCCGTCGATCGGGCCGGGCAGGCCACCGACGCGGGAGGCCACGACGAGCTTCGACCGCGGGTACGCCATCGCGAGCGTGTCGGCGCTCGTGCCGGTGTCACGGCGGTAGTCGCCGGATCCGAACGCCAGTCGGAACGCGCCCTGGGCCTTCGCGATCGACACCGACTCCTCGATGCCGACCGCCGACTCGACGAGGGCGATCACCGGGGTCTGGCCGCCGAGCCGGTGCCACGTGTCGGTGACCTGCGCGGGCGACTCCGTCTTCGCGAGCATCACGCCCTGCAGCCCGGGCAGGCCGCGGAGTTCCTCGACGTCGTCCGCCCAGAAGTCGGTCGTGACGTCGTTGATGCGCACCCACGCCTCGCCGCCGCCGGCCAGCCAGGACGCCACGGTGTTCCGAGCACCGGGCTTCGCTGCCGGGTCCACGGCGTCCTCGATGTCGAGGATGATCTGGTCGGCGCGGGATCGCTGGGCCCGTTCGAAGCGGTCAGCGGCGGTCCCGGCGACGAGGAGCCACGAGCGCGATATCTCCGCCGGGACCGATCGGCGCCGGTTCGGCCCGGAGGTGGACTCCGGTGCGGGGGTGGACGGAGCAGTGCGGTCGTCGATGGCCATGCCCCGTTGGTACCACATCGGGTCCGCGTGGATCGCATCGTGCGCCCCCGGAAACCCCGAAACCTCGGTTCATTGCCAGAGTGGCAGCCCGCTTCCGCCTACAGTGTCGGATGTGTGGCGAGCGGACAGGGTGACCGACGGTGAGGACGACGTGAACGACGACGTCCCCGTCGAGGGCGCCGACGCGCCCGCAGACGGACAGCACGACCGGCAGGGGGAGCAGGACCGACGGGGGCACCAGGAAGAGGCCGTGGTGACGGACGAACCCGACCGCACCCTGCGTCCAGAGCTGCAGCTCACGAGTCCGCAGGCGATCAGCCTGGGTGATCCGCGCCTCCAGGCCGGGAACGCCGCGGAACCGGTGTGGGACGTCTGGCGCAAGCAGCTGACCGGTGTCGGAGGCACGAGCCCGCTCACCCACTTCGCCGACCACCCGCGCGCCCGCATCGAACTCTCGACGACGCACCCGGGCGGCCTGGCCCAGTTCATCACCGGCAAGACGACGCTGCTGTCGAGCCTGATCCGCGACGAGGTCGCGCTCCGCGCCGCCCGCATCGCCGCCGGACACGTCGAGGCGAAGGGCACCGAGCTCGCGACCGTGCGCGGCATCGACGCCGTGAAGCTCGGCATCGGCATGGCCGACTGGAAGCACGGCGACGAGCAGTTCCGCGGCCCGGTGCTCCTCCGACCGCTCGCGATCCGTCGCCACGGCCGTGACTTCGAGGTCCGCCTGCTCGGCGAGCCCGTGCTGAACCCGGGCCTCGCCGACGCGCTGCACGAGCACTTCGGGGTCATCCTCGACGCCCAGTCGTTCGTCGCCCTGGCCCAGCAGGACGGGTCGTTCACGCCGAACCCCGTGATCGACCGGCTCCGCGGCCTGACCGCGCACATCCCCGGCTTCTCGGTGCACGCACGACTCGTCGTGTCCACGTTCGCCGAGGTCGCGTCCGGCATGGTCGAGGACACCGAGGACCTGTCCCACCCGGTCCTCGACGCCCTCGCCGGCAACCCGAGCGCCAAGTGGCAGGTCGAGCAGTCGTACCACCCGGTCGAGCAGACGCCGTCCGACGAGCGCAGCCCGGAGACGGACACGCTCCTGCTCGACGCCGACGACGAGCAGGAGAACGTGATCGCGCAGATCACGGCCGGCAACTCGATCGTCGTGAAGACCCTCCCGGGCACGGGGGGCACGCAGACGATCGTGAACGCGCTCGGCGGCCTCGTCGCCGCGAACAAGCGCGTGCTCGTCGTGAGCCCGCGCCGGGCGACCCTGCGCGGCATCGCCGCCCGCTTCGCCGAGGTGCAGTTGCCCGGTGTCGCCGTGACCCCGTCGACGCTCCGGCGTGACGTCGTCCGCGCGATCGCCCGGAACGAGAAGGCCTCCCGTCCGAACCTGCGCGAGGTCGACGACGCCCTGGTCCGACTCCGCAAGGTGCTCACGGACTACCGCGGGTCGCTCACCCGCGTCGACCCGGACTTCCGCGTCTCGGTGCTCGACTGCCTCGTCGAGCTCTCGCGGCTGTCCCTCCTGCCGGTCCCGCCGTCGACCACGGCGCGGCTCTCGAAGACGAGCGTGACGAGCATGGTCGAGGGGCGCTCACGCGTCGCCGAGACGATGGTCAGCGCGGCGAACCTCGGCGAGTTCCGCTACGGCCCGGACGACTCGCCCTGGTACGGCGCGAAGTTCTCGACGAGCGACGGTGCGCAGCGCGCCCACAAGATCGCGAAGGACCTCGACGCCGACGCCCTGCCGACGCTGCTGCGCCGCGCCCACGACCTCGTGGCGACGACGCACATGCGCCAGTTCACGACGATCAACGAGCTCGGCATCTACCTGCGCCTGCTCACCGAGATCCGGGACACCCTCGACCGGTTCCTGCCCGTCGTCTTCGACCGCTCGGTGTCCGAGCTCGTGGCCGCCACCGCCCCGCGTGGTGAGGGTGCGCCGATGTCGAGCACCAACCGTCGCCGCCTCAAGAAGCTGGCGCGCGAGTACGTCCGTCCCGGCGTGCACGTCTCCGACCTGCACGAGGCGCTCACCCGTGTCCAGCAGCAGCGCGTCCTCTGGCAGCGCTACGTCGCCGCCGGTGTGAACCCCGAGGTGCCCACCGGCATCGCGGACGTGCAGGTGCTGTTCTCGAACGTGGTGCAGGACCTCGCGCGCCTCGACGAGCCGCTGGGCCGCACCGCCCGCGAGACCCAGCTGGCGAACGTCCCGATCGACGAGCTCGTGCCGACGATCGCACGCCTGGCCGAGGAGTCCGACGTCCTGCACAACCTGCAGGAGCGCACCGAGCTCATGCAGACCCTGCGCGACCTGCAGCTCGAGCCGCTCATCACCGACCTGGCGAACCGGCACGTCCCGGACACCCACGTCCCCGCCGAGCTCGAGCTCGCCTGGTGGCAGTCCGCACTCGAGACCATGCTCGAGTCCGACCGCGCCCTGCTCGGTGCGAACACCGACATGCTCGACCGGGTCGAGGCCGACTTCCGCCTCGTCGACGACGCGCACGCGGCCGGGGTGTCCCAGGGCCTGGCGTGGCAGCTCGCCGAGAACTGGAAGGTCGGTCTCGTCGACTGGCCGGAGGAGTCCACCGCCCTCAAGACGCAGCTGAAGGAGGGCGCGATCACCTCGCGCCTCCTGCAGGACTCCGCGCCGCACCTGTCGCGGTCGATCGCGCCGGTGTGGCTCGCCTCGCCGTACGAGGTCGCCCAGATCGCGGACACGATGCCGTTCGACACCGTGATCCTGGTCGACGCCGGTGCCGTGACGATCGCCGAGACCGTCGGTGCCGTCCGTCGGGCCCGCCAGACCGTCGTGTTCGGTGACCCGGTGACGCAGACGCCGTCGCCGTTCCGGATCGCCGTCGACCCCGCGCACCGGGCACTGCAGGTCGACGAGGAGACGCTCGACGCCTTCCACGCCGACTCCGCGCTCGCGAAGCTGTCGACCCTGCTGCCGACGTTGTCGCTGACGCGTTCGTACCGCGCCGGCGGCGAGGACCTCGCCGAACTCGTGAACCGCCGCTTCTACGGCGGCCGCATCGAGTCGCTGCCGTGGGCCGGGTCGTTCCTCGGGCACGGCTCGATCGCGCTCGACTACGTCAGCGACGGCAAGGCGGTCCCGGACCCGGAGTCCGGCGCCGTCGAGAGCGTGGACGCCGAGGTGGACCGCGTGGTCCGGCTCGTCATGGACCACGCGCGCACCCGGCCGACCGAGTCCCTCATGGTCATCACCGCGTCGGCGAAGCACGCCGTCCGGGTCGAGCAGGCCGTGCTGACCGCGGCGCAGGGGCACAAGGACCTCACCGAGTTCGTCATCGGCGACCGGGCCGAACCGTTCATCGTGGCGACGCTCGAGCAGTCCGTCGCCCAGAGCCGCGACCGGGTCGTGTTCTCGATCGGGTACGGACGGACGCCGCACGGTCGTGTGCTGCGCGACTTCGGTCCGCTCGGCAAGCCCGGCGGGGAGCGCCTGCTCGCCGTCGCGATGACCCGCGCGCGCCGCTCGATGGTGATCGTCACGTGCTTCCAGCCCTCCGACATCGAGGCCGAGCGGATGGGCCACGGCACCGTCGCACTCGCCGAGATCCTCGCCGAGGTCCGTGCCCGCACGACCGCCGAGTACGTGCCGGACGACTCCGACCCGCTGCTCGTCGACCTGGCCCGTCGCCTCGAGATGCGCGGTATCCCCGTCGCGCTCGGCCACCGCGGCAAGCTCGGCCTGGTCGCCGCGCACGGCGGTGTCTGCGTGACGATCGAGACGGACGCGTCGCTCGTGAAGGGGTCGCTGCGCGAGTCGCTGCGACTCCGCCCCGAGGTGCTCCGCCGACTCGGTTGGCACTACGTGCGCGTGCACGCGTTCCAGCTGTTCTCCGACCCGGACCGCGTCGCGAACACGGTCGCGTCGGTGCTCGGCGTCGACCGTGGCGCCACGCAGGAGATCTCGATCCCGCCGATCCCGGCCCGCCGATGACACGGCGGGCACACCGGCCCGCGGGGCCGGTGACGCCCGGGACGGACCAGCTGGTGGGCACGTGGACGCGGGCCGAGGACGCGTCGTCAGGCGTTGGCCCCGTCCGACCAGCGACCGACGGCGGCGAGACGGACGCACAGCCTGGAGGCGCGGGTCGACGCCGCAGGCGCGTCACCACCCAGCCGGTGCCGGGCTACGACCCCGCCGCGCCCGCGGAGCCGGCCCGCCACCGCGACGGGGAGAACGACGACCAGCTCCGGCGGGACGTCCCCCCGCACTGGTGACCAGGTAGCATTTCCGGAGATGACTGACACCGTGCGGGAGCGCCCCGACTGGCAGACCTGGCCGAACCTGATCTCGCTGTTCCGGCTCCTGCTGATCCCGGTCTTCGTGTGGCTCGTCGTCGCCGGACACCCCGGGTGGGCGCTCGTCGCCCTCGTCGTCATCGGCGTGAGCGACTGGGCGGACGGCTTCATCGCCCGGAGGTTCGACCAGGGCTCGAAGCTCGGCAAGGCGATCGACCCCGTCGCCGACCGTCTGGCGATCATCGCGATCGTGCTGTCCCTGGTGCTCACCGGACTGCTGCCGTGGTGGGTCGTGGCCGTCGTCGTGCTCGTCGACCTGGTGCTCGTCGTGCTCTCGAGCGTGCTGTTCCACGGCAACCCGGACCTCGACGTGACCTGGACGGGCAAGATCCGCTCGGCGCTGCTGTTCGTCGGGCTCCCGGTGCTGCTGTTCTCCGCCGTGCACACGGTCGACGAGAACGCCCCGTGGGTCCGCGTCGTCGCCCTGGTGTTCGTCTACCTCGGCACCGTCGGCCACGTGCTCGCCGGCATCCAGTACGCCATCGCGATGTTCGCCAAGCGCCGCCGCGTGACCGCCGCGCGCTGAGGCCCTGCGGGCGGATCCCCGAGTTCCGCGGTTCGGCCCGCCGCCGCACGACCAAAACCCGCTCGCACCGCGCGATTGCGTGGCGCGAGCGGGCTTTGGTTGTGCGGAAGCGCCTACAGCTTCGTCGTGCCGCCGATGCCGGGACCCTCGGGCGCGGTCGACGGTGCGACGTGCGCGCCGGATCCCGTCGACGTGGGCACGCCGTTCTGCGAACGGAGCAGGTCGCGGATCTCGAGCAGCACCTCGACGTCGGTCGGCGGGACGTCCTGCGGCGTCTGCTCCTCGTCGTTCTTGACCCGCTCGAACGCGACCTTCTTGAGGTGGTTCACGGGGAGGACCAGCGCGAAGTACACCACGGCCGCCACGATGACGAAGTTGAGCGCGGCGCCGATGATCGCGCCGAACATGAGCTTCGCGTCACCCCCGGAGACGGTCGGGATGTGCACGATGAGTGCCTTGTCCAGGCTCGACGCGTTGAAGACCGCACCGATGAGCGGGTTGATCAGCGCGTTGACGATGGCGGTGACGATGGCGGTGAACGCAGCACCGATGACGACTGCGACGGCCAGGTCGATGACGTTGCCGCGGAGCAGGAACTCCTTGAAGCCCTTCACGGGACTCCTTCCGGGTCGAGGACGGCCGCCGGTCGGCGACCCCACAAACCTACCGAGGAGTCGGCGCCCGGGTCAGGACGCGGCGGGCTTCGACGGGGCCGGCGTGCTCGGCTTCGACTCGGTCTTCGCGGGCGCGGGCGTCGACGACGATCCGGACGAGCCGCTCTCCGCCTTGGGGGTGGCCCGGGAGTCCGTGCGGTAGAAGCCGCCCCCGTTGAAGGTCACCCCGACCGGCGAGAAGACCTTGCGCAGCGCGCCCCCGCACGCCGGGCACTCGGTGAGCGTGGCGTCGGAGAACGACTGCTTGACGTCGAAGGCGTTGCCGCACTCCGTGCAGCGGTACGAGTAGGTGGGCACCCTAGCTCCGGAAGGTGATGATGCGCGATGGCGTGATGATGCCGTCGACGGGTTCGTCGTGGGGTTCGCGCGGGACCTCGTCGAGGTACTCCGCGTCGAAGATCACAGCATAGACGGGCGGGCGGTTCGCCATCGACCCGAGGGTCTTGTCGTAGTAGCCGCGTCCCCAGCCCATCCTGACGCCGTCGTGCCCGACCGCGGCGGCGGGGGTGAGGATCGCGTCGACGTCGTTGATCGCCAGCGGTGAGAGCACCTCGCCGACGACCTCGGGCATGCCGGCCAGGCCCTCGGTCTCGGACGTCCCGTCGCCGACGGCCCAGTCGAGCAGGCCGTCCTCGCGGGTGATCGGCAGCAGGACGCGCACACCACGCGAGTAGGCCCAGTTGAGGAACGGCCGGACGTTCGGTTCCTCGGGTGCCGAGAGGTACAGCGCGATCGACTCGACCTGCCGTTCCTCGGCGAAGCGCTGGAGGGTGGCGGTGAGCGCCTCCGTGTCGGCGTCGCGTTCGGTCGTGGTCCGGGTGCGCCGCCGCTGCCGGAGGTCGGCTCGCAGGGCACGTTTCTCGTTCCCGAGATCGGCGATCATGCGCAGGAGTCTACCGAGGGTGTCCGTTGCGGCTTCCCGCCGCCGGCCGCGCGAAGCCGTGTCCTCCGTAGCGACGACATGCCCCGTCCAGGGGTCATCCGATACCGTCACAGGCATGGGCTTCCAGATTTCGAAAGCCGTGATCCCCGCCGCCGGCCTGGGCACGCGCTTCCTCCCCGCCACCAAGGCGATGCCGAAGGAGATGCTCCCCGTCGTCGACAAGCCGGCCATCCAGTACGTGGTGGAAGAGGCAGTCGGCGCGGGCCTCACCGACGTGCTCATGATCACGGGGCGCAACAAGAACGCGCTCGAGAACCACTTCGACCACGTGTCCGAGCTCGAGGAGACCCTCAAGAAGAAGGGCGACCACGAAAAGCTGCAGAAGGTGAACCAGTCCACGGACCTCGCCGACATGCACTACGTCCGTCAGGGCGACCCGCTCGGCCTCGGCCACGCGGTGCTCCGCGCCAAGATGCACGTCGGCCGCGAGCCGTTCGCCGTGCTCCTCGGTGACGACATCATCGACGCCCGTGACCCGCTGCTCCAGCGCATGATCGAGGTCCAGGGCGAGAAGAACGCCACCGTCGTCGCGCTGCTCGAGGTCCCGGAGTCGCAGACCCACCTCTACGGCATCGCGACCGTCGAGCCGACCGACACCGACGACGTCGTGAAGATCACCGGCCTCGTCGAGAAGCCGGCACAGGGCGAGGCGCCCTCGAACCTGGCCATCATCGGCCGCTACGTCATCCGCCCCGAGGTCTTCGACGTCCTCGAGAAGCAGGAGCCGGGCAAGGGCGGCGAGATCCAGCTGACCGACGCGCTCATGAAGATGGCGAGCGCCGAGGAGTGGACCGGCGGCGTGTACGGCGTCGTGTTCCGTGGACGCCGGTACGACACGGGTGACAAACTCGACTACATCAAGGCGATCGTCCAGCTCGCCTCGGACCGCGAGGACCTCGGCCCCGACCTCAAGTCGTGGCTGAAGGAGTTCAACGCGGGCGAATAGTCGACCCGTCGCCGAACGGGTCCGGGGGAACCACCCCGGGCCCGTTCGACGCCCCCGGAGGAACCAGCGCGATGACGACGATCCCGACCCTGTCCCACGGGCGGGTCACCATCCGGCCCCTCCGCCTGCGCGACAGCCGCGACCTCGACGTCGCGCTCGCCACCAACCGGTCGTGGCTCCGCACGTGGGAGGCCACGAACCCCTCCGGACACGTCTCCACCGACGTCCGCGGCAGCATCCGCGCGCTCCAGGCCAACGCCCGCGCGGGTCTCGGTCTGCCGTTCGCCATGGAGCTCGACGGCCGGTTCGTCGGCCAGCTGAACGTCTCCGGCATCACGTACGGCTCCCTCGCCAGCGCCTCGATCGGCTACTGGGTGGTCGAGGACGCCGCCGGTCACAACGTCACGCCGATCGCCGTCGCGATGGCGGTCGACCACTGCTTCCGCGTCGTCGGCATCCACCGCATCGAGATCTGCATCCGTCCGGAGAACGCACCGTCGCTGCGGGTGGTCGAGAAGCTCGGCTTCCGGTACGAGGGCCTGCGTCGCCGGTACATCCACATCAACGGCGACTGGCGCGACCACTTCTGCTTCGCCCTCGTCGCCGAGGAGGTCCGCGAGGGCGTCCTCGAACGCTGGGTCCGCGGGATGGTCCCGCCCGGTGTCGGCAGCGTGCCGCTCGCCGCCCGCGACGAGGCGGCGTTGCCGCTGCACACGACGCCCCGCGTCTGACCCGGCGGTCCCGTCCGCCTCGTCCCACCGAGCGGACTGGAGGCGCGGCTCGCCTCCCGTGATTTCGTCACGACACGCGCAACACGCGTCCGGCAATCACCTGCCAGGGGAACGCCCGCCCCTACCGTGTCCCCATGGCAGGTATCGGCTCCTGGGGCGGCGGCATCGTCCTGCTCATCGCGGCCGTGCTCTGGCTCGTCTACCTCATGCCGTCCTGGGCGGCCCGGCGGCAGTACCTCGCCACCGAACGGAACGCGATCCGCCTGCAGCAGACCCTCCGCATCCTCGCCCAGACGGCCGAGCTGCCGGACGAGGTCCGCGTCGAGATGAACGCCAAGTCCCTCGCCGAGGCGCAGCGCGTCGCGAAGTCGGAGGAGGCGAAGCGCACCGCGATCGTCCGTGCCCACGAGGCCGCCCGTCAGCGGGAGATCACCCGTCGGCTCGCCGAGCAGGCTCCCGTCCTCGAGCGTGCGTCCTCTGTCCCCGCGCTCACCGCGATGCGGATGCGGCGTTCCCGCCTGGGCGCGACCCTGCTCGGGACGCTCGGCATCGTCGTCGCGATCGTCGTCTTCGTCGCGGCACCCGCCGCTTGGCTGGTCGGTGTCGCCGGCCTCGTCGCCGCGGGTGGATCCGCAGCGGTCCTCGCCCAGCTGCACCAGGTCGCGACGGCGCGGAAGGCGCGGACCGCGACGGCCGTGCCGGAGGCGAGCCGTGCCTCCAGGCCGACGCGCGAGTGGACGGACCCGGCGCCGCCGCTGTCCACCGAGCAGCCCGCGGAGCCCGCGCGCGACCGGAGCTGGACGCCGAACCGTGTCCCGAAGCCGCTGTACGTCGAACGTCCCACCGCTCCGGTTGCGTCGCCGGAGTCCGCTGCCGAGCTGGCCGCGCGGCTGAAGGAGCGCGTCGCCGAGGCCAAGGCGCAGGCCGAAGCAGAGGCCGCCGCGATCCGCGCTGCCGAGACCGACCCGTCGCTCGCTCGGGTGTCGCAGATGCGTCCGGACGTCGAGGAAGCCGTCGCGTCGCTGTCGGCGCACGACCAGGGGCGACTCGCTGAGCGGTTGGGGCTGCGCGCGCCCGCGTCGCCCGCTGCCGCTGCGCCGGAGAACCCGGCGCCGACCGAGCCTCCCGCGCCGCCGAGCAAGTGGGCCGGCATGGGGGTCCTCGGCGAGGACGCCTACGAGCAGGCGGACCTCGACGCGATCATGCGTCGCCGCCGCGCCGTGTGACCACTCGATTTCGGCTCGGGCGGACGCGGGTGCTAGTGTGGTCGAGTCCTTGGGGCTATGGCGCAGTTGGTAGCGCGTCTCGTTCGCAATGAGAAGGTCAGGGGTTCGAATCCCCTTAGCTCCACTCCACGACAGAAGGCCACCCGATCGGGTGGCCTTCTCTCGTTGCGGCGTCCGTGGGCGTCAGCCGGGGACGCTCTCCGTCAGGACGCCCGCCTGCGCCAGATCGGTGTGGATCGCGTTGGCGGCCTGCTCGAACGCGCGGTTGCCACGCGAGATCCCGAGCGCACCGCCCTTGATCGCGGACTTCCCGGAGCCGCGGAGCAGCCGGGCGACCGTCCTCCCGTCCGGAGCGACCATGATCTGCACGTCGAGGCGGGTGTGGAAGGTGCGGTCGTTCGCCATGCCGCCGATGAGCAGCGTCAGGCCCAGGCTGCCGCGGGTGGCGCGCAGGGCTCCCTGCTCGCCGTCCTCGACGGTGTAGCCCTCGCGGGCGAGGGCGCCGCGGACTCGGGCGCGGACGGTCTCGGGGTCGGCTGCGACGAAGAAGTCGTGGCTCTCGGGCATCGGGTCTGATCCTCTCGACGGTGGTTCCTGCCAGAGATCATGCCGTGTCGTCGCCTACCCTGGGAAGCACCATGACTGCTTCGTTCACGCGCCGTTCCCTGCTGTCCCTCGCCGGGGTGACCGGGATCGGGCTCGCCGTTGCAGCGTGCTCCTCCGGTGACGACGGCAAGGGCGCGGGCAAGGACCACGGCGGCAGCGGGACGGGCAGCGCGACCCCGACCGCGAAGCCCGTCGCGAAGTCGGTCAGCCCCGCGCAGGTCCCGCTCGCCGGCGGTGTGACGATCACGGTCGCTGGCACCGGGCTGGCGGCCGTCAAGGGCGTCACGGTCGGCGGGATCGCGGCACGCGACGTGCAGGCCACGGCGACGAAGGTGACCTTCACGGCACCGCACCAGGCGATGTACACGGCGGGCTCCGCGGACGTGGCGCTCTTCACGTCGGCGATCACGCCGTCACCGTCGGCGAACCAGTCGTCGGACGGCAACGGCAGTGCAGCGAACGACGGGCAGACCGGAGCGACGCAGGACTCCGCGACCGCCACGCCCACGCCGACCGCCGCTCCGGTGCCGGATGCCTCGACGGCGGTGGCGACCTCGACCCTGGCGTACGCCGCGCTGACGGACGTCGACCGGCAGCTCCAGTACGCGATGGCGCACTGGAAGGACTACAACCTGGCCGAGTACGGCACCATGAACCCGATCGGCGGCGACTGCGCGAACTACGTGTCGCAGACCCTGATCGCCCGCGGGTGGGAGCAGCGCTCCGACTGGTACAACCGCTCGGCCGGAGCGGAGCACTCGGCGACGTGGACGTACTGCCCGACGATGGACCCGTGGCTGACGACGAACGCCGCCGAGTTCGGTCTCACCCGCCGTTCCCTCGACGAGCGCGACAAGGTGAAGGTCGGCGACATCGTGTTCTACGACTGGAACGACAACGACTCGCCGGACCACACCACGATCGTGTCCGAGGTCTTCACGGAGCCCGACGGCACCATCCGCATCAAGTCGGCGAGCCACAACCAGGACGGCCCGTACCGCGACCTCGACGAGATGATCACCGTGCAGCACCCGGGCGGCACCGCCTGGTTCCACACGTTCGACGCGTAGCCCGTCCGGTCCGCACGGCTCGTCGGTCGCCCACATCCGGTTCGGCGTGGCTGCGCACCACGGAAGTCCGGTCGAACCGCGGAAGTGCGCGGCGCCGAACGACTTTGGTTGTGCGAGCGGCAGCGGAGGCGGTGGCACACACCGCCCGGCCGCCCTCGCTCCGCGGCGGCCGCGCACCGCGTCACGGGTACCCGAGGAACCAGAGCAGCACGATCGCCACGGGCTGCAGGCACACCCCGACCACGAGCCACGTGACGGCCCGCCGGCGCGTCCGCACGAACACGTCCGACCCGAGCAGCGGCGCCATCGGCATGAGCAGCCGCGGCAGGCTCTGCTGCGGCAGGAACACGGCGACGAGGTACAGCCCGTACGACGCCGTGAACGCCCACACGTCGACCCCGAGCGCCCGGACGTCGCGCCGCCGCCAGAACCACACCGCACCCGCCAGCACGGCGACCACGAGCACGATCCCGAGCGGCCCGAGCCACGTCCCCGCCATCGTGAACCACGGGGTCAGCGGCGCGAAGTGCTGCCGGCCGACGAACCCCACCCACCACGACAGCTCGGTGTCGAGGTACGCGTTCGGTCGACCGGTCACCGCGGAGGCGATCACCGGCCACGCCAGTCCCGCCGCTGCCACCACCAGACCCGACACGACGATCGCCACGGCGTCCCGGACGGGGAGCGCCCGGCGCTCCTGCACCCACCGCACGACGAGATGGACGGCGAGCGCCACGGCCAGCGCGAGCACGCCCGGCTTCGTGAACGCAGCGACGAGCCCGAGCGGCGCCACGAGCCAGTACCGCCGACGCACCAGGGCGAGCAGCGCCCCGAAGAGCAGCAGCAGGAAGGTGCTCTCGGCGTAGGCGACCTGCAGCAGGAACCCGGTCGGTGCGAACGCGAAGAGCGCGGTCGCCCAGCGTGCCCGGTGCGAGCAGCCCACCGCGAGGACGAGCCGGTACAGCAGCACGCACGCCCCAGCCCCGGCGAGCGCCGACACCAGGACGCCGGCGACCCAGAACGACCCGCCCGTCAGGGGCATCACCGCGCGCACGAATGCGGGGAACACCGGGAGGAACGCCCAGGCGTTCGGGGCGACGTGCCCGGCGTCGTCGAGCGGCAGGGTCGTCGGGTACCCGTGCTCCGCGATGATCCGGTAGAACGACGCGTCCCACGAGCCCGAGAAGGTGAAGAACGACGCGTCACGCCGGTACGAGGCGAAGGTCCACCCGTTCGCGGTCGCGACGACGTACACCGTCGCGAGCAGCGCCGTGCTGACGACGCGGGACGCCAGCCACAGCAGCAGGGGAGTGGTCCACGCGCTGTGGCGCGCGTCCAGGGCCGGCCTGGAGGCGCGGGTCGTCTCCGCAGCGCTGGTCACCGGGCGATCCTCCCACGTCCACTGCCCGCGCCGACCTGCGCGTCGAGTGAGCAGCAGTGGTCGGGTCCGTCTACGGGACCCGACCATTCCTGCTCACCTGAAGGCGCGCCTCCAGGCCGTCCGCGTCGCGTCAGCGACCCGTGATCGCCCGTCGGATCTGCTCGATCGGCACCTTCGGGGTGCGGTCGGCGTTCAGCAGGCCGTTCGTCTCCTGCATCGTGTCCGTCAGCTGCGTGTAGCAGGAGCCCGCCAGGAACGAGCTCGCGCGGATCGCGTCGTACAGGGCGGTGATCCGGGCGATCCAGTCGTCGCCGCTCGTGGCCGAGGTGTAGCCCCACCCGTCCTCGCGCTGCGCTCCCGGCTGGTAGTTCACGCCGCCGAACTCGGTCAGCATGACCGGCTGCCCGTGGTCCGTCGCACCGGCGACCAGCACCCACCGGTCGGACGGACCCATCCCGTGGAAGAGCTCCGACCGTGCGGTGTCGTCGGCGTACGTCCGGGCCAGGCTCTCGCCCACGCCGTCGTAGTCGTGGATGGTGATGATGTCCGAGTTCGTGTGCTCCCACCCGTCGTTGGAGATCACCGGGCGCGTCGGGTCGATCGCCCGCGTGACGTCCGCCAGCGACCGCGCGTAGGCCTGCTGTGCCGGGTCGGTGGCGATGTGCTGCACGCCCCAGCTCTCGTTCGCCGGGACCCACGTGACGATCGACGGGTGCGAGGCGTCGCGCTCGACGGCGTCCATCCACTCCCGCATGAGCCGCTGCACCGCACGCGGGGAGAACGCGTACGCACCCGGGGCCTCGCCCCACACCAGGATGCCGAGCCGGTCCGCCCAGTACAGGAAGCGCGGGTCCTCGATCTTCTGGTGGTTGCGGGCCGCGTTGAAGCCGAGTTCCTTGATGAGCTCGACCTCGCGGCGGAGTGCCTCACGGGAGGGCGCGGCGATGTGCGAGTCCGGCCAGTACCCCTGGTTCAGGACGCTCCGGACGTCGTAGCTCCGGCCGTTCAGCAGGAAGGCGCCGCCGTCGACGCCCACCGTGCGGACGCCGAAGTACGATGCGACGGCGTCGACCGGGGCTCCGGTGCGGTCGAGCAGGGTGACGGTGGCGTCGACGAGCCGCGGTGCTTCGGGGGTCCAGTGCAGTTCGTCCTCGGCCTGGCCGTTCGTCTGTCGGGCGATCGGGACCACGACGTCGAACTCGTCCGAGGTGTCGCCGAGCGTGGACTCGATCGTCGCGAGGTGCTCGTCGCGCTCGTCCCAGCGTGCCTCGACACGGAGGCGCTCGCGGCCGGTGCGCTCGCCGCGGAGCCGGACGGTCAGGCGGACGGTCCCGTGGTCGACGTTCGTCCAGCGCAGGTACTCGATCGACGCGGTCGGCACGGCCTCGAGCCAGACCGTCTGCCAGATCCCGGTGGTCCGGCGGTACCAGATGGCGTGCGGGTCCTCGTGCCAGTCCTGCTTGCCGCGGGGCTGGGTGAGGTCGTGCGGATCGTCCTCGGCACGGACCACGAGGGTGTGGACCGCGTCGGGGTCGGCGTCGCCCGTCAGCGCTTCCGTCACGTCGAAGGAGAACGGGGTGTGCCCGCCCTCGTGCTCGCCGATGAACTGCCCGTCGATCCAGACCCGGGCACGGTGGTCGACGGCGCCGAAGTGCAGCACGAGGCGCGGGGCCGTGGAGCCGAAGCCCGCTGCGTCGAGCTCGGCGCGGGTGATCGTGCGGGAGTACCAGACGACGGGGTGGAAGCCGGGCTCGTCGATGCCGGACGCCACGGACTCCGGCGGGAACGGGACGACGATGTCCCGGGCGTCGGGGAAGCCCGCGCGCCAGGCGCTGTCGTCGCCTTCGTTGCGGAACGACCACGTGCCGTCCAGGTCGGCCCAGTGACGGCGGAGCATCTGGGGCCTGGGGTACGAGCCGTCCTGCCGCGAGGCGAGCGGGAGGGCCGGCGAAGGGGCGGTGTCAGGTGCGGCGACGGTGCCGTCGAGCGTGCTCATGCGTCCATGCTGGCGCGCTTGTACATCGTTGTAAAGAGGGCGGCAACGATTGCACGCGGTGCCGACCGTGGCCGTCTGCTCGGTCAGCCGATCGCGGCCGCGCGCGTGAGGACCATGACGTCCATGCGCCCCTGCTGCACGACCTCGCCGCGTTGGTTCCGGAGCGACACCGTCCGCTCGACGATCCCGGTCCTCCCGGAGCTCGTCAGCCGGGTGGACAGGATCTCGACCTCGCACGTCAGGGTGTCCCCGATGAACACCGGGGCCGTGAACCGCCACTGGTCGATGCCGAGCAGTGCCACCGCGGACCCCTCGAACACCCCGGTCCGGGCGATGAGGCCGAGGCAGAGCGAGGTGCCGAGCAGCCCGTGCACGATCCGCTGGCCGTACCGGGTCTTCGCGGCGAACTCGACGTCGGTGTGGACCTGGTTGTTGTCGTTCGTCCACGACGCGAACGAGACCACGTCGGCCTCGGTGATGGTGCGACCCGGGGTCGTGAAGGTCTGTCCGGCGGCGAGGTCCTCGAGGTAGTGCGGCACCCTGTCATCCTCCCACCGGTCGCACCTCGCACGGTGCGAGGTGTCGCACGGTGCGAGGTTCCTGGTGGTGTGCGACCCTCGGGACCCCGCACCGTGCGCGGAACCGCGCACACTGCGTCGCGCACCTCGCACGGTGCGAGGTGTCGGCACGGTGCGAGGTTCCTCGTAGTGTGCGACCCTCGGGGCCCCGCACCGTGCGCGGAACCTCGCACACTGCGTCGCACACCGCGCACACTGCGTCGCGTACCGCGCACACTGCGTTGCGCACCTCACACGGTGCGAGGTCTCGGCCGGCACGCCCCCCGGAACCGGTCCAGCCGCCGCCGCGTACGGTTCGCTGCATGAGCGACGAGGCACTCGAGCACCGCACCGCCGAGCCCACCGACCGCACGCTCGAGGGCTGGATCGCCCACCAGCGCTGGTACACGGCGAAGGGTGCGCGGCCGCGGCTCCGCACGATCGCCGAGCACGACGGCACCCGGCTCATCATCGACGACGCACCCACCGGCCCGGTCCTCTACCAGGCACCCGTCGGGACGACCGACGGCGAGGCCCTGCAGGACGCCACCACCGACCCCGAGTGGATCCGTGCACTCGCCGCGCGGATCGACGCCGACCCGGAGAGCCTCCGTCCGATCGGCACGGTGTCGTCGTCCCGCGTGCTCAGCGGCGAGCAGTCGAACACCTCGGTCATCTGCGACACCGAATCCGGCGAGCAGGTCATCGTGAAGGTGTTCCGGGTCCTGCACCACGGCGACAACCCGGACGTCACGACGCAGCTCGCCCTCTCGGCGGCGGGCAGCACCAGGGTCCCGCGCGTCTACGGCGCCCTGCGCAGCTCCTGGCCCGACACCGGTCGGGCCGGGGGATCGGCCACCGGGCACCTCGCGTTCGCCCAGGAGTTCCTGCCCGGCCTCGAGGACGCGTGGCGCGTCGCACTCCGTGACGCCCGGCAGGGCACCTCGTTCGCGACCGAGGCGGACCACCTCGGCGCCGCGCTCGCCGAGGTGCACGGCACGCTGGCCTCGGCGCTGCCGACCGAGCCCGCCGACGAGTCCCGACGAGCCGCAGCGATCGCGACGATGCACGCCCGACTGGACGCCGCAGCACGCGAGGCCCCGGCCGTCGCCGAGCACGTCGACGCCGTCCGTGCCGTGTACGCCCGTGCCGAGCGGGTCGCGTGGCCGGACCTGCAGCGCATCCACGGCGACCTGCACCTCGGCCAGGTCCTCGCCGCCCCCGCGCCACGCGGGTGGGTGTTCCTCGACTTCGAGGGAGAGCCGCTCCGGCCCCTCACCGAACGCTCCCTCCCGGACGTCACGCTCCGGGACGTCGCGGGCATGCTCCGCTCGTTCGACTACGTCGCCGGCGCCCTGGCACAGGACGACGAGCCGGTCGACGCGGGGGAGTGGGCCCGGACCGCGCGATCGGCGTTCCTGGACGGGTACCAGCGCGGCACGGGGACGGAGCTCCGCGCACACCGCGAACTGCTCGACGCGTTCGAACTCGACAAGGCCGTCTACGAGGTCGTCTACGAGACCCGGAACCGCCCCGCCTGGGTGGGCATCCCGCTCGCCGCCGTCACGCGGCTCGCGACGGCGACCGGATGACGGACTGGAGGCGCGGTGCCAGCTGGCACCGCGCCTCCAGTCCGTCACCTGGTCACGTCGGTCAGGTGACCGGGCCCGTGTACTTCTCACCCGGACCGGCGCCCGGGGCGTCCTGGATCGACGACGCCTCGCGGAAGGCGAGCTGCACGGAACGCAGCCCGTCGCGCAGCGGCCGGGCGTGCTGGTCGCCGATCTCGGTCGCGGCCGCGGTCACGAGGCCGGCGAGGGCGGTGATGAGCTTCCGGCCCTCGTCGAGGTCGGTCTGCGTCTCGGGATCATCGGCGAGCCCGACCTTCACCGCGGCGGCGCTCAGCAGGTGCACGGCGACCGTGTTGATGAGTTCGACGGCGGGGACCTCCGAGATGTCGCGTGCTTCCTCGGCGGCGTCGTTGGGCGGGGTGTCGGTCACGGTGCTCCTCTGCTAGACTCTGTCGCGGCAGATGCTTCCGTGCGCCTTCGGGCGGGCGAACAGCATCGTGAAAGAGGAGTCTCTCCCACCCGCGGCCGTGCACCACCAGGCTACCGGGTCCCAACCGCTCCACCGGCGTCCGCGTCGGTCGGCCGTCCCGCAGGGGTCGGCGTCGGGCGGCTGCCGAACGGGTCACGATCCGCGCGTCAGATCTCCTCTCTCGTGCCGTCGTCCAGGGCAAACGCCCCGGACGGCCACCACCTGATTGAAGGAGCTCCGCATTCCCGATCCCCGTACCAACGACCGAATCCGCGTCCCCGAGGTCCGTCTTGTCGGACCCCAGGGCGAGCAGGTCGGCGTTGTCCCCATCGCCGTCGCACTGCGCCTCGCGCAGGAAGCCGAGCTGGATCTGGTCGAGGTCGCGCCGAACTCGAAGCCGCCCGTGGCCAAGATCATGGACTACGGCAAGTTCAAGTACGAGGCCGCTCAGAAGGCCAAGGAAGCCCGTCGCAACCAGGTGAACACGGACCTCAAGGAAGTCCGTTTCCGCCTGAAGATCGACGTGCACGACTACGAGACGAAGCGCAAGCGCGCCGAGGGCTTCCTCCTCGGTGGCGACAAGGTGAAGGCGATGATCCTCTTCCGTGGCCGCGAGCAGTCGCGTCCGGAGCAGGGTGTCCGTCTCCTCCAGAAGTTCGCCGAGGAGATCGCCGAGTTCGGTGTCGTCGAGTCGCGTCCGACCCAGGACGGCCGCAACATGACGATGATCATCGCCCCGCTCAAGAACAAGTCCGACGTCAAGGGCGAGCAGAACGCCAAGCGCGCTGCTCAGAAGGCCGAGCGTCGTGCGTCGGAGCACGCTGCGAAGGGCAAGGACGACGCAGACGCGTCGGCCCAGTCCGAGCAGGCCGAAGCTCCCGCCGAATAGGTCCCACCGACCGATCCCGCAACGACGCGGCTCCCCATCCACCCCACGGAAAGGCACCACCATGCCCAAGCAGAAGACCCACTCCGGGTCGAAGAAGCGCTTCAAGGTCACCGGCAGCGGCAAGATCATGAAGCAGCAGGCCGGTATGCGTCACAACCTCGAGGTCAAGTCTGCCAAGCGCAAGGCCCGCCTCAACGAGGACCAGGTCCTCGCCAAGGCTGACGCGAAGAACGTCAAGAAGCTCCTCGGCCACTGAGCCCCCGGAACGTAAAGGAATAGATCAATGGCACGAGTAAAGAGAGCGGTCAACGCCGCCAAGAAGCGCCGCGTCATCCTCGAGCGCGCCGAGGGCTACCGCGGCCAGCGTTCGCGTCTGTACCGCAAGGCCAAGGAGCAGGTCACCCACTCCCTCGTCTACGCGTACCGCGACCGTCACGCGAAGAAGGGCGAGTTCCGTCGCCTGTGGATCCAGCGCATCAACGCTGCCTCGCGTGCGAACGGCCTGACCTACAACCGCCTCATCCAGGGTCTCGGCCTTGCTGGCGTCGAGGTCGACCGTCGCATCCTCGCGGACCTCGCGGTGAACAACCCCGAGACGTTCGCGGCGCTCGTCGAGACCGCCAAGCAGGCGCTCCCGGCCGACACCTCGGCCCCGAAGGCTGCGTAGTCAGTCCTGCTGCTCGCGAAACCCCCGCCGGTCCGGCGGGGGTTTCGTCGTTCCTAGACTTGTCCCGTGAGCGATCTCCTCGAGAACCCCAAGGCCGGCCGTGTCCGTGCCGTCGCAGCGCTGTCGAAGAAGGACGTGCGCGCCGAGACGGGCCTGTTCCTGCTCGAAGGACCGCAGGCGGTGCGGGAGGCGATCGAGTACCGTCCGGAGCTCCTCCGCGAGCTCTACGTCACCCCGACGGCGGCCGCGCGCTACGCGCTCGACGACGCGCCGGTCGACACGTGGTTCGTGACGGAGCAGGTGCTCGACGCGATGGCCGACACGGTGACGCCGCAGGGCGTCGTCGCGGTGTGTCAGCAGTTCCCGACGTCGGTCAAGGACGTCTTCCCCGACGCCGGTGCCGACCTGGAGGCGCGTGGCGGCCTGCCGGGGATCGTCGCGATCCTGGAAGAGGTGCGTGATCCCGGCAACGCCGGCACCATCATCCGTGCGGCCGACGCCGCGGGTGCCGACGCCGTCGTCCTGACCGGGCGGAGCGTCGACCCGTACAACCCGAAGGTCGTGCGGTCGACCACGGGTTCGCTGTTCCACGTCCCGGTGTCGGTCGGCGTCACGCTCGCCGACGCGGTGTCCCGTGCCCGGGGTCTCGGGTACACGATCCTGGCCGCCGACGTCTCGGGCGACGACCTGCCCGAGGTCCGCGCCGACGGCATGCTCGACGGCCCGACCGCGTGGGTCTTCGGCAACGAGGCCCGTGGGCTCTCCGCCGAGGATCTCGCCCTCGTCGACCGTGCCGTGAAGGTGCCGATCTACGGCAGGGCGGAGTCGATGAACCTCGCGACCGCGGCGTCCGTCTGCCTGTACGAGTCGGCGTTCGCCCAGCGCACGGCCCATCCCTCCACAGGCGCCTGACCGGGCTCGTCCTCCCCAGTCCGTCCGGTACAGGACGGCGGTATCCCAGGGGCCGGTAGGCTTGGGCCTCGTGTCAGAACCTCTCGAGATCAGCGAATCGGCCGTCGCCGACGCCGTGGACCGGGCCCTCGCTGCGGTCCGTGCCACGACGACCGTCGCCGAGCTGAAGCAGGCCAGGGCCGAGCACACCGGCGAGCAGTCCGCGCTGGCGCGGATGAACGCGTCGATGCGCAGCGTGCCGCCGGAGCAGAAGGCCGCTGCGGGCAAGCTCGTCGGCCAGGCCCGTGGGCAGGTGAACAAGGCGGTCGCCGAGCAGGAGTCCGTGCTCGCCGAGGCCGAGGAACGTGCCAGGCTCGACGCCGAGCGCGTCGACGTCACCGCGCTCCCGGTCCGTCGTGCGCACGGCTCCCGGCACCCGCTCTCGCTGCTGAACGAGACCGTGGCCGACATCTTCGTCGGCATGGGATGGGAAGTGGCAGAGGGCCCCGAGCTCGAGCACGAGTGGTTCAACTTCGACGCACTGAACTTCGACCCGGACCACCCCGCCCGGGCCATGGCCGACACGATCTTCGTCGAGCCGGTCGAGCGGCACCTCGTCATGCGCACGCACACCTCGCCGGTGCAGGTGCGGTCGCTGCTCACGCGTGAGCTCCCGCTCTACGTCATCGCCCCCGGCCGCGTGTACCGCGCCGACGAACTCGACGCCACGCACCTGCCGGTCTTCACGCAGGTCGAGGGCATCGCGATCGACAAGGGCCTGACGATGGCGCACCTGCGTGGCACGCTCGAGCACTTCGCCCGCCAGATGTTCGGTGCCGAGGCGCAGATCCGCCTCCGCCCGAACTACTTCCCGTTCACCGAGCCAAGCGCCGAGATGGACGTCTGGCAGCCGAACGCCAAGGGCGGCGCCCGGTGGGTCGAGTGGGGTGGCTGCGGCATGGTCAACCCGAACGTCCTGCGCTCCGCCGGCATCGACCCGGACGAGTACCAGGGCTTCGCGTTCGGCATGGGCATCGAGCGGACGCTCCAGTTCCGCAACGGCCTGAACGACATGCGTGACTTCCTCGAGGGCGACATCCGCTTCTCGCAGCAGTTCGGAACGGTGGTCTGATGCGCGTCCCACTCCGTTGGCTCGGCGAGTCCGTCGACCTCCCCGACGACGTCACCCTCGAGCACGTCCACGCGGCGCTCGTGTCGGTGGGTTTCGAGGAAGAGGCCGTCCACACCTACGACCTCACCGGCCCGATCGTCGTCGGCCGCGTGCTCGCGCGCGAGCCCGAGCCGCAGAAGAACGGCAAGACGATCAACTGGTGCCAGGTGGACGTCGGCGAGGCCGAGCCCCGCGGCATCGTCTGCGGTGCGCACAACTTCGACGTGGGCGACCTCGTCGTCGTGACGCTGCCGGGTGCGGTCCTGCCCGGGCCGTTCCCCATCGCTGCCCGCAAGACCTACGGGCACGTGTCCGACGGCATGATCGCCTCCGCGCGCGAACTCGGCCTCGGTGACGAGCACGACGGCATCCTCCGCTTCGCCGACCTCGGCATGGAACCAGCGGTCGGCCAGGACGCCATCGCGCTCCTCGGCCTCGACGACGCCGCGGTGGAGATCAACGTCACGCCGGACCGCGGGTACGTGCTGAGCATGCGCGGCGTCGCCCGCGAGTACGCGCACGCCACCGGTGCGAGCTTCCGCGACCCCGTGGACCGTGTCACACCCCGGAGCGCAGAGGGCTTCGCCGTCACGATCGACGACCGCGCTCCGATCCGCGGCCGCGTCGGCGCGACGACGTTCGTCACCCGAGTCGTCCGAGGCATCGACCCGACGGCGAAGACACCGGCGTGGATGGTGTCCCGCCTGGCCCTCGCCGGCGTGCGCTCGATCTCCCTCCCCGTCGACATCACGAACTACGTCATGTTCGAGCTCGGCCAGCCCCTGCACGGGTACGACCTCGCCACGGTCAAGGGCGGCCTCGGTGTCCGTCGCGCCACGGCGGGCGAGACCCTGACGACCCTCGACGGTACCAAGCGCACGCTCGACCCGGAGGACCTCGTCATCACCGACGACCAGGGCCCCGTGGGTCTCGCCGGGGTCATGGGCGGCGCCCGCACCGAGATCTCGGACGGCACCACCGACGTCCTGATCGAGGCCGCCGGCTTCGACCAGGTCTCGATCGCCCGCACGGCACGTCGCCACAAGCTCCCGAGCGAGGCCTCCCGTCGCTTCGAGCGTGGCGTCGACCCGCTCGTCGCCGAGGCTGCGGCCAACCGCGCCGTCGAGCTCCTCGTCGAGCTCGCAGGCGGGACGGCCGACGCGCTCGGATCGACGCTCGTCGACACGACGCCACGGCCGACGGTGCCGATGCGGCTGTCGCGCCCGGCCGAGATGATCGGCGTCGAGTACACCGACGCCGAGGTCATCGACACGCTCCGCGCGATCGGCGCGACGGTCGACGTCGACGGTTCGCTCCTCACCGTCACCCCGCCGACCTGGCGTCCGGACCTCACCGACGACACCACCCTCGTGGAGGAGGTCGCGCGCATCGTGGGCTACGACCGCATCCCGAGCGTCCTGCCGGTCGCCCCGCCCGGCCGTGGCCTGACCGGTCACCAGCAGGCACGCCGTCGCGTCGCCGCCGCCCTGGCCGCGGACGGACTCGTCGAGGCCGTCACCGCGCCGTTCGTCTCGCAGGCGACGCAGGACGCCTACCCGGGGATCGACCCCGACGGCGGCCCGAGCGTGGTGCTCGCGAACGCCCTCGACAGCGAGCAGAGCCTGCTCCGTCGCAGCGGCCTCCCGGCACTGGTGGACGCGGCCCGGCGGAACGTCTCCCGTGGGCTCGTCGACGTCGCGCTCTACGAGACCTCGCGCGTGTTCCTGCCGGAACAGGGCGTCACGCTCGGCACCGACACGGTCCCGGCCGGCGCCGCCCTGCCCGACCGCGAGACCCTGGCTGCGCTCGACGCCGCCCTGCCGCCGCAGCCGTTCCACGTGTCCGCACTCCTCACCGGCAACCGCGTCGTCAAGCAGCCCGGCGTCCAGCCCGAGCCGTACGGCATCGCGGACGCGCTCGACGTGGCCCGCACGGTCGCCTGGGCCGTCGGCGTCGAGCTCACCGTGGCGCAGACGACGCACCCGTCCCTGCACCCGGGCCGCGCGGCGTCGCTCCTGGTGGGCGACACGGTCGTCGGCGTCGCGGGCGAACTGCTGCCCGAGCTGACCGAGGCCGCGGTCCTGCCGCGTGTGGTCGCGGTCGTCGAACTCGACCTCGACGCCCTCGTCGCAGCGGCGCCCGAGCTCGTGTCGGTGGCACCGATCGTGTCCTACCCGGCGGCGACGCAGGACCTCTCCCTCGTGGTGGGCTCCGACGTACCGGCGGGCGAAGTACTGGATGCGGTCCGGACTGGTGCCGGAGACCTGTTGGAGTATGCTCGGCTCGTGGACGACTACCGGGGCACAGGCGTGGACGAGGGACAGAAGTCCCTGACGTTCGCCCTGCGCTTCCGTGCCACGGACCGCACGCTGACCGCTGCTGAGGCCTCCGAGGCCCGTGACGGCGCTGTCCGACGTGCCGGCGAGCGATTCGGGGCGACCCTGCGCGACTGATCCCATCGGGACCAGCACCGCCCGGGGCCGCCGCCTCCGACTCTCTCGACGACCAGTCCGACCAAAGGTGGAATCCCATGTCCGTATCCGTCGCCGTGGCGGGAGCCTCCGGCTACGCGGGCGGTGAGCTCCTGCGCGTGCTCTCCGCCCATCCCGAGTTCGACGTCAGGACGGTGACGGCGTTCTCGAACGCCGGACAGCCGCTCATCGCGACGCAGCCGCACCTCCGCTCGCTGTCGCACCTGACCCTCGAGAAGACGACGGCGGAGACCCTGCGCGGACACGACGTGGTCTTCCTCGCGCTGCCGCACGGGCAGTCCGGGGCGATCACCGCGGAACTCGGCGACGACACCCTCGTCGTGGACTGCGGCGCGGACCACCGGCTGACGGACCCCGCCGCGTGGGAAGCGTTCTACGGCGGCGACTACCACGGTGCGTGGACCTACGGCCTCCCCGAGCTCCTGCTCGCCGCACCCACCCCGGGTTCGGCGGACGAGTGGCGTGACGTCGACGACATCCAGGCGCAGAGCCGTCAGCGCTCCGCACTGGTCGGGACGAAGCGGATCGCGGTCCCCGGGTGCAACGTGACCGCGGTGACGCTCGGCATCCAGCCGGGCATCCAGGCGGGGCTCGTCGAGTCGGACGACATCGTGGCCGTCCTGAGCGTCGGCCCGAGCGGCGCCGGCAAGAAGCTCGCGAACACCTACCTGGCGTCCGAGATCATGGGTTCCGCCAGCGCGTACGCGGTGGGCGGCAAGCACCGGCACATCCCGGAGATCCAACAGAACCTCGTCGTGGCCGGTGCCTCCGACGTGACGATCTCGTTCACGCCGGTCCTCGTCCCGATGTCCCGCGGCATCCTCGCGACGACGACCGCGAAGCTCGCGCCCGGCGTCAGCGCCCGTGACGTCCGGCTCGCCTGGGAGCAGGCCTACGCCGACGAACCCTTCGTGCACCTCCTGCCCGAGGGCGAGTTCCCCCGGGTCGCCGACACCATCGGCGCAAACACGGCCCTGGTCGGTCTCGCGGTCGACGAAGCCGCCGGCCGCGTCGTCGCGGTGAGCGCCCTCGACAACCTGGCCAAGGGCACCGCCGGTGCCGCGGTCCAGTCGACGAACATCGCCCTGGGCTTCCCGGAGACCCTCGGCCTCAGCGTGGACGGAGTCGCACCGTGACCGACGCAAGCCAGCCCACCGGAACCGAGCCGGGCCTCCAGGGAGTCACCGCGGCAGCGGGCTTCCGCGCAGCCGGCGTGACCGCCGGACTCAAGACGAGCGGCAAGCCCGACGTGGCCCTCGTCGTCAACGACGGACCCGACGCCGCCGTGGCGGCGGTCTTCACGAGCAACCGTGCCCAGGCGCACCCCGTCATCTGGTCGCGCCAGGCCGTGGGCGACGGCGTGGCCCGCGCGGTCGTCCTGAACTCGGGCGGCGCGAACTGCTTCACCGGCCCGTTCGGCTTCCAGACCACGCACATGACGGCCGAGGCAGTCGGCGACGCGCTCGGCATCGGTGCCGGTGACGTCGTCGTGTGCTCGACCGGCCTCATCGGGGTCGGCGACCAGACGTTCCGCGACACCGTGCTCAGGGGTGTCGACCTCGCGAGTGCGGCGCTGTCGGCCGACGGCGGTCCGGACGCGGCGACCGCGATCATGACCACCGACACGAAGCCGAAGCAGTCGGTCGTCACCGAGGACGGCTGGACCGTCGGCGGCATGGCGAAGGGTGCTGGCATGCTCGCCCCGGGCCTCGCGACGATGCTCGTGGTGATCACCACGGACGCCGTCGTCGGCTCCGACGAACTCGACCAGGCACTCCGCGCCGCCACCCGCGTCACCTTCGACCGGGTCGACTCGGACGGCTGCATGTCGACGAACGACACCGTCGTGCTCCTGTCGTCGGGTGCCAGCGGCGTCACCCCGGAGGTCGGCGACTTCCAGGAAGCACTGACCGCCGTCTGTGCCGACCTCGCGCGGCAGCTGCAGCAGGACGCCGAGGGCGCCAGCCACGACATCGCGATCCACGTCGTGAACGCGGCGAGCGAGGACGACGCGGTGACGGTCGGCCGGAGCGTCGCCCGGAACAACCTGTTCAAGGCGGCGGTGTTCGGCAACGACCCGAACTGGGGCCGGGTGCTCGCCGCGATCGGCACCACCGACGCCGACTTCGACCCGTACGCCGTCGACGTCTCGATGAACGGTGTCCGGGTCTGTCACGCCGGTGCGCCCGACCAGCCGAGCGACAGCGTCGACCTGACCCCGCGTGACACCGACGTCCTCATCGACCTCGGGGTCGGGCCGTTCTCGGCGACGATCCTGACGAACGACCTCACGCACGACTACGTCCACGAGAACAGCGCGTACTCCAGCTGATGGCCGACGACAGCATCCTCTCGAAGGAAGAAGAACACGAGCTCGCGACCGTCAAGGCCGCGACCCTCATCGAGTCCCTGCCGTGGCTGAAGCGGTTCTCCGGCAAGATCGTCGTCGTCAAGTTCGGCGGCAACGCCATGGTGAACGACGACCTCAAGCGCGCGTTCGCCGAGGACATGGTCTACCTCCGGTACGCCGGCCTCCACCCGGTGGTCGTGCACGGTGGCGGCCCGCAGATCTCGGCAGCGCTGAAGGAACAGGGCATCGCGTCCGAGTTCCGTGGCGGCTACCGCGTGACCACGACCGAGGCGATCACGGTGGTTCGTGACGTGCTCGCCGGAGAGGTCAACCGCGAGATCGTCGACCTGATGAACGAGCACGGCGAGGGCCTGGCCGTCGGCGTCTTCGGTGACGGCGGCTCGCTGTTCACCGGCGAGAAGAAGGGCGTCGTCGTCGACGGCGAGCACTTCGACCTCGGCCACGTCGGCGACATCACGCACGTCGACCCCTCCGGTGTGCTCGCCGCGATCGAGGCCGGCCGCATCCCCGTCGTGTCGAGCATCGCCATCGACGACGCCCACCCGGACCAGGCACTCAACGTGAACGCCGACGCGGCCGCCGGGGCGCTCGCGATCGCCCTCAAGGCGTCGAAGCTCATGATGCTCACCGACGTCCCCGGGCTGTACCGGAACTGGCCGGACCGCGACTCGATCGTCGACCTCATCGCGGTCGAGGAACTCCGCGCGCTGCTGCCGTCGCTCGAGTCGGGGATGATCCCCAAGATGACCGCCTGCCTCGACGCCGTGGTCGGCGGGGTCGGCGGCGCGACCATCATCGACGGTCGGATCCCGCACTCGATCCTGCTCGAGGTCTTCACCCTGCGCGGCGCCGGCACCGAGGTGATCCCGGACCCGAGCCGACGAACCGAGAACCAGATGACCCACGCCGAGATCGGCCGACGCGTCGCAGCACCGTCGACGACCAGCAGTACCGGCCAACACGTGGCCAGCACGACCGAGAAGGGACAGCAGCAGTGAGCACCGAGACGCAGACCGAGACCTGGAACGACCGGTTCGGGGCGTCGCTCATGCGATCCCTGACCCCGCCGAAGATCATGCTCGAGCGCGGTCAGGGCTGCCGCGTCTGGGACGTCGACGGCAACGAGTACCTCGACTTCCTCGCGGGCATCGCGGTCAACTCCCTGGGCCACGCGCACCCCGCGCTGGTCGAGGCGATCAGCGACCAGGCCGCCAAGCTCGTGCACGTGTCGAACTACTTCGCGACGCCGCCGCAGCTCGAGCTCGCCGAACGCCTCAAGCGCATCACGGGCGCGGGCGAGGCCGGCCGTGTCTACTTCGGCAACTCGGGCGCCGAGGCCAACGAGGCCGCGTTCAAGCTCGCCCGGCTGAACAAGGGCACCGACGGTCGGAAGACCCGTATCCTCGCCCTCAAGCAGGGCTTCCACGGCCGGACCATGGGCGCGCTGGCCCTCACCGGCAAGCCCGCGCTGCAGGAGGACTTCCTGCCGATGGTCCCGGGTGTCGAGCACATCGACTCCACGGTCGCCGCGCTCGAGGAGTCGATCGACGACACCGTCGCCGCGCTGGTGATCGAGCCGATCAAGGGCGAGGCCGGCGTCGTCGACCTGCCCGAGGGCTTCCTGCTCGCCGCCCGCCGCCTCACCGAGGAGCACGGCGCACTGCTCATCCTCGACGAGATCCAGACGGGCGTCGGTCGCACCGGCAACTGGTTCGCCTTCCAGGGACACGGCTTCGAGCCCGACGCGGTCACGGTCGCGAAGGGCATCGCCGGCGGCTTCCCGATCGGCGCGCTCGTGACCTTCGGCTGGGCGTCGGACCTGTTCTCGGCCGGCCAGCACGGCTCCACGTTCGGCGGCAACCCGCTCGGCACCCGCGTGGCGAACGCCGTGCTCGCCGAGATCGAGCGCGCCGACCTCGTCGCCGGGGCCGTCACCAAGGGCGAGCGGATCCGCGCGGGCATCGCCGGGATCGCCTCACCGCTGGTGGAAGAGGTCCGGGGCACCGGCCTGCTCATCGGGGTCGGCCTGACCGGCCCGATCGGACCCGCCGTCAACGCGGCCGCCCTCGAGCGCGGCCTGATCATCAACGCCCCGAACGAGTCGAGCCTCCGCATCGCGCCGCCGCTCATCGTGTCCGACGCCGAGATCGACGAGTTCGTGTCGATCCTGGCCCAGAGCCTCGCGGCCGTCGCTGCCGAGCAGGGCACCGCTACCCAGGAGACCTCCGCATGACCCGCCACTTCCTCCGGGACGACGACCTCAGCCAGGCCGAGCAGTCCGCGATCCTCGACATCGCCGAGCAGATGAAGGCGGACCGCTGGGGCGCGAAGCCCCTCGCCGGCCCGCAGAGCGTCGCGGTGATCTTCGACAAGTCGTCGACCCGCACACGGGTGTCGTTCCACGTCGGCATCTCCGACCTCGGCGGCAGCCCGCTGATCATCTCGACGGCGAACAGTCAGCTCGGCGGCAAGGAGACCCCGTCCGACACCGCCCGCGTGCTCGAGCGCATGGTGTCCGCGATCGTCTGGCGCACCTACGGGCAGGCCGGGCTCGAGGAGATGGCGGCGAACACCTCGGTCCCCGTCGTGAACGCCCTGTCGGACGACTTCCACCCGTGCCAGCTGCTCGCCGACCTCCTCACCATCCGAGAGCACCGCGGCACCCTCGCCGGCCAGACCGTCGCGTTCATCGGTGACGGTGCGAGCAACATGGCGCAGTCGTACCTCCTCGCCGGAGCGACTGCGGGCATGCACGTCCGCGTCGCCGCGCCCGCCGAGTTCTCCCCGGCCACCGCGGTGGTGGCCGACGCCGAGCGCCGCGCTGCCGAGACCGGCGGTTCGGTCCTCGTCGTCACCGATCCGGTCGCCGCGGTGGCCGGTGCGGACGTCGTCGTCACCGACACCTGGGTGTCGATGGGCAAGGAGGACGAGAAGCAGGCGCGGCTCGACACGTTCAACGGCTACCGCGTGGACGACGCCCTGATGGCGCACGCCGCCGACGACGCCGTGTTCATGCACTGCCTGCCCGCCGACCGGGGCTTCGAGGTGACCGCCGAGGTCATCGACGGCCCGCGGAGCATCATCTGGGACGAGGCGGAGAACCGGCTGCACGCCCAGAAGGCCCTCCTCGCCTGGCTCCTGGCCGCGAACACCGCGAACGCGGCGACGACCGCGACCGCGGCGAACACCGCGAACGCGGCGGCGACCGCGAAGGCGGCGACGACCGCGACCGCGGCGACGACCGCGGCGACCGCCTGACCGAGGGAGACCGAAGTGGCAGACCGCGTCGTCCTGGCGTACTCCGGCGGACTCGACACCTCCGTCGGCATCGGCTGGCTGCGTGACGCCACCGGCAAGGACGTCGTCGCCCTGGCGGTCGACGTCGGCCAGGGCGGCGAGGACCTCGACGCCATCCGACAGCGTGCGCTCGACTGCGGTGCGGTGGAGTCGATCGTCGTCGACGCGAAGGACGAGTTCGCCGACGACCACCTCGTCCCGGCGCTCAAGGCGAACGCGCTGTACCAGAAGCGCTACCCGCTGGTCTCCGCGCTGAGCCGACCGCTCATCGCGAAGCACCTCGCCCTGACCGCCAAGCAGCTCGGTGCCGACAGCGTGGCGCACGGCTGCACCGGGAAGGGCAACGACCAGGTCCGGTTCGAGGCCGCCGTGGCCGCGATCGCGCCGGACCTGACCAGTGTCGCTCCGGTGCGGGACCTCGCCCTGACCCGTGACAAGGCGATCGCCTACGCCCAGCAGCACGACCTCCCGATCGAGCAGAGCGCCGGATCGCTGTACTCGATCGACCAGAACGTGTGGGGCCGTGCGGTCGAGACCGGGTTCCTCGAGGACCCGTGGAACGCCCCGGCGGAGGACCTCTACGCGTACACGCAGGACCCCACGGTCCCTCGCGACCCTGACGAGGTCACGATCACCTTCGAGCAGGGCGTCCCGGTCGCGATCGACGGGCAGCGCTTCAGCATGCTGCGCGTGGTGCAGGAGCTGAACGCCCTCGCCGGCAAGCACGGCGTGGGCCGCATCGACGTCGTGGAGGACCGGCTCGTCGGCATCAAGTCGCGCGAGGTGTACGAAGCGCCGGCCGCCGTCGCGCTCATCGCCGCGCACGAGGAACTCGAGAGCCTCACCCTCGAGCGCGACGTGAACCGCTACAAGCGTGGCGTCGAGGCGGAGTGGGCGGACCTGGTCTACGACGGTCTGTGGTTCGGCGGTCTGAAGCGCAGCCTCGATGCCTTCGTCGACCACACCCAGCTGCACGTGACGGGTGACGTCCGGTTGCAGCTGCACGGCGGACGGGCGGTCGTGACGGGGCGGCGGTCGAGCCAGAGCCTCTACGACTTCGAGCTCGCGACGTACGACACCGGCGACGCGTTCGACCAGTCGCAGTCCCGGGGCTTCATCGACATCTGGTCGATGCCGAGCAAGATCGCCGCCCGACGCGACCAGGCCAACTGACCGAGCCCACCCACGCACGACACAAGACGCCAGACGCGACCAGCGAACACACCAGCGCGAACCACCACCGAACGGAACCAGACGTGACCGACGCGAACCAGCCCGCCGGCAAGACCGACGCCACCAACACGGGCGCCCTCTGGGGCGGCCGCTTCGCCGACGGCCCGAGCGCCGAGCTCGCCGCGCTGTCCCGCTCGACGCAGTTCGACTGGCAGCTCGCCCCGTACGACATCGCCGGCTCCCGGGCCCACGCCCGGGCGCTGCACACCGCCGGGTACCTGTCGGCCGATGAGCTCGACCGCATGCTCGCGGGCCTCGACCGGCTGCTCGAGCAGCACGCCGCCGGTGACCTCCGTCCGGACGACGGCGACGAGGACGTCCACGGCGCCCTCGAGCGGCTGCTCATCGCCGACCTCGGTCCCGAGCTCGGCGGCAAGCTCCGCGCCGGCCGGAGCCGCAACGACCAGATCGCGACGCTCGGCCGCATGCACATGCTCGACCACGGGCGCCGCATCGGGCACCTGGTGATCGACCTCGTCGACGCGATCTCCCAGCAGGCGAACGAGCACCCCGCCGCGATCATGCCCGGCCGGACGCACCTGCAGCACGCGCAGCCGGTGCTCCTCGCCCACCACCTACTGGCACACGCGTGGCCGCTCGTCCGCGACCTCGAGCGCCTCCGTGACTGGGCCGACCGTGCGAGCGTGAGTCCGTACGGCGCCGGTGCGCTGGCGGGCAGTTCGCTCGGGCTCGACCCGTCGGCGATCGCGCAGGAGCTCGGGTTCGCCCGTCCGGCGGACAACTCGATCGACGCGACGGCCGCCCGCGACGTGGTGGCCGAGTTCGCGTTCGTGCTCGCGCAGATCGGCATCGACGTCTCCCGCCTGGCCGAGGAGATCATCCTCTGGAACACGAAGGAGTTCGGCTTCGTCCGTCTCCACGATGCGTTCTCCACCGGGTCGAGCATCATGCCGCAGAAGAAGAACCCGGACATCGCCGAGCTCGCACGCGGCAAGTCCGGCCGGCTCATCGGCAACCTGACCGGTCTGCTCGCGACGCTCAAGGGCCTGCCGCTCGCCTACAACCGCGACCTCCAGGAGGACAAGGAGCCCGTCTTCGACTCGGTCGCCCAGCTCGAGGTCCTGCTCCCCGCCTTCACCGGCATGGTCGCGACGCTCGCGTTCGACACGGACCGGATGGCGGAGCTGGCACCGCAGGGCTTCTCGCTCGCGACCGACGTGGCCGAGTGGCTGGTCCGACAGGGGGTCCCGTTCCGCGATGCGCACGAGATCTCCGGCGCGCTGGTCCGGTACTGCGAGGAACGGGGCATCGAGCTCGACGACCCGACCGACGCCGAGTACCTGACCGTCTCGGAGCACCTCACCCCCGAGGTCCGTGGCGTCCTCACGATCGAGGGCAGCGTCGCGTCCCGCGCCGGCATCGGTGGCACCGCCCCGGACCGCGTCGCGGAACAGCTCGCGTCCCTGACCCGTCGCGTCCACGACCTCGCCGAGGGCGCGCCCTTCGCACGATGACCGACCCGACGTTCGCGCTCCTGTCCGAGCCGGCGCCGGTGTCCGCACCGGCGCTGCTCGGCGCGACGATCGCGGGCAAGGGCGTCGTCCTGCGCATCACCGAGGTCGAGGCGTACTTCGGCCCGACCGACCCCGGATCCCACGGACATCGCGGTCCGACGCCGCGCAACCGGCATCTGTTCGGGCCGCCCGGCACGCTCTACGCGTACCGCTCGTACGGCATCCACACGTGCGTCAACGTCGTGAGCGCACCCGCCGGCACGTCCTCGGGATCGCTGCTCCGCGGTGCGGAGGTCATCGGCGGCATCGAGACGGCGCGCGAACGACGCGGCCCCTCCGTGCGGGACGTGGCGCTGGCGCGCGGACCGGGCAACCTCGGCGGCGCGCTCGGCGCCGTCCTCGGTGAGGACGACGGCACCGCGCTCCTCGACGGGTCCGGTCCGTACGTGCTCACCCTGGCACCCGGCCTGGAGGCGCGGCTCGCCTCCCACGGGCCCGCTCGCGTCGTCGAGGAGCTCCTGTCCGAGAGCCTCCCCGGGTCGTCGGGGACCGGTCCGGTCCCGCGGATCGGTCGCGGACCGCGGACCGGCGTCGGCGGCATCGCCGGCGGGGCGCAGTTCCCCTGGCGCTTCTGGCTCACGGGTGACCCGACGGTGTCGACGTACCGACGTCACAAGGGCGCCCTCGACTGACTGACCCGCACCGCGCCTCTCCCCACCGGTACGGCCGGCCCGCCGCTGGCGCGTCGCGCCGGAACCGGCGGCGTGGGCCCGGGCCCGCGCTCGCCGCTACGATGACTGGGTGTCCAGTGAATCCGCTCACGATGTCCTGACGCGCCAGCAGAACGACCCGACCTTCGCCTCGGTCTGGGACGAACTGCGCTGGCGCGATCTGGTGCACGTCTCCACCGACGAGACGGCACTCAAGGAGGCCCTCGATGGCGAGCCGATCACGTACTACTGCGGCTTCGACCCGACGGCCGCGTCCCTGCACTGCGGCAACCTGCTGCAGCTGCTCACGATGCGCCGCATCCAGCTGGCCGGGCACAAGCCGCTCGCCCTGGTCGGTGGGTCCACCGGGCTCATCGGCGATCCGCGACCGACGGCGGAACGGACGCTGAACACCCGCGAGACCGTGGGGGAGTGGGTGACGCGTCTGCAGGGGCAGGTGTCCCGGTTCCTCAGCCCGGACGGCGAGAACGGCGTCCGGCTGGTGAACAACCTCGACTGGACGGCGCCGCTGTCTGCGATCGACTTCCTGCGCGACATCGGCAAGTACTTCCGTGTGAACTCGATGCTCAAGAAGGACGCCGTGGCCGCACGGCTGAACTCCGACGCGGGCATCAGCTACACCGAGTTCAGCTACCAGATCCTCCAGGGGCTCGACTACCGCGAACTGTTCCTGCAGTACGGGTGCACCCTGCAGACCGGAGGGTCCGACCAGTGGGGCAACCTGACCTCGGGCACGGAGCTGATCCGGCGTACCGAGGGGGCCACGGTGCACGCGCTGGGGACGCCCCTGATCACGAACTCCGACGGCACGAAGTTCGGCAAGAGCGAGGGCAACGCGATCTGGCTCGACCCGGACATGACGTCGCCGTACGCGTTCTACCAGTTCTGGCTCAACACGGCCGACGCCGACGTCATCGCCCGACTGCGGCAGTTCACGTTCCTGTCACGTGCGGAGATCGAGCGCCTCGAGCAGGCGGTAGCCGACGAGCCCTTCCGGCGCGAGGCCCAGCGGACGCTCGCGTTCGAGGTGACGGCCGTCGTGCACGGGGTCGAGGCCACCCAGGCGGCGATCGATGCCTCGGCTGCCCTGTTCGGCAACGGTGACCTCGGTGCGCTGGACGCGGACACCCTCCGGTCGGCGATCGCCGAGCTCCCGGGATCGGTGGCGCTGCCCGGCGATGCCGACGTGGCCCGCGCGCTCGTCGACACCGAACTCGTGAAGTCCCTCGGTGAGGCCCGACGGGCGATCGACCAGGGCGGGGTCTACGTGAACAACGCCCGCGCGGACGACCCGACCGCGCCGCTGTCCGACCTGGCCCTGCCCGGGGGAGTGCTCGTGCTCCGTCGTGGCAAGAAGACCCTCGCCGGCGTGACGCTCTCCTGATCGCCCTCGCCCGTCGATGCCCGGTTCCCCTGGTGGGAGCCGGGCATCGCTGCGTCCAGCCGCACGTGTTGCACAACGCGACACGCCCGGGATGTGGCCTGTCTTGGCGCACCCGCCGATCGCTGCGTATAGTTCTTACTCGTCACCCCAAAGGTGCGGCGGAGCGGCTGGAGCGAAAGCCCAGAGCACGCCGGCCCTCAAGCGGGACCATCCTCCACTGAAGTTCAGATCTGGCCTTGCGCTGGATCGCTTCGACGCCTAGGATGACTACTCCACCGGTTCTCTCCTACAGGATGAGCCACTGGACCTCAGGGTCCGACGACACACCGGTGGTCAAACCAAGAACGAAAGCCTCTCTGGCGGAACCTCTTTCGGGGTCGAGTGGGGAGTGCGTCTGGTCCTTGAGAACTCAACAGCGTGCACATTGTCAATGCCAATTTATTGACCCCGTGCGTGATCAACTTCGGTTGTGATCGTCGGAGACAATTCCTTTTGGATTGAAGATTGTCAGTAGACAGTCAACAGTCAGAATCAACTCGCTGGCACTTCGGTGTTGGTTGTAATTTTTTTACGGAGAGTTTGATCCTGGCTCAGGACGAACGCTGGCGGCGTGCTTAACACATGCAAGTCGAACGATGATGCCCAGCTTGCTGGGTGGA
>NZ_OCMI01000005.1:0-218603 GCF_900215175.1 Curtobacterium sp. 314Chir4.1 | reverse complement strand
CCAGGCCGCCATCGCCGACGTCTACGGCCCCTTTCACGCAAAAGCGACAGTCTTCCGTCAGATCCCGGCGGGCATCTGTCGCTGTGCCGGGACAGCCGCCGACCGGTGGCGGTACGTCGTCGCTTTCGCAGCAGGAACCGCCGCCAGGCGCGGGGCGCCGGGGGCCGGGCGCTACGCGCCCGTGCTCGCGCGGCGCACGAGCCGCGCGGGCAGCGCCGCTGCCTCGGGCGCGGTGCCGTCGAGCGTCGCGAGCAACCGGAGCGCAGCGGCCCGGCCGAGGTCCGCGCCCGGGAGCGCGACGCTCGTCAGGGCCGGCGCGGTGACCGAGGACGACGGCAGGTCGTCGAAGCCCGCGACCGCGAGTTCGCCGGGGACCGCGATGCCGAGCTGTCCGGCGACCCGGAGCACCCCGTACGCGAGCGTGTCCGCGGCCGCCACGACCGCGGTGACGTCGTCGTCCTGCCACGCCTCGAGGACGTGCTCGGTCGCCGACGCCGCGGCGTCCACCGTGAGGTCGGCCCGGGCGGTGACCTCGGAGACCGCGATGCCGACCGCGGCGCACTCCTGCTCGAAGAGCTCCCGGCGGACGCCGAACGTCGCCGCCCGTGAGGTCCCGTCGAGGTAGCCGACCCGCCGGTGCCCGCGCTCGTGCAGGTGCGCGACGAGTTCGTGCACGCCGGGGGAGAGGTCGT
This sequence comes from Curtobacterium sp. 314Chir4.1, assembly GCF_900215175.1. NCBI lineage: Bacteria > Bacillati > Actinomycetota > Actinomycetes > Micrococcales > Microbacteriaceae > Curtobacterium > Curtobacterium sp. 314Chir4.1. Next base: position 217,911 of record NZ_OCMI01000005.1, on the reverse strand, counting down.
AGTTCACGGCCTCCTCGCCGCCGGGGGCGTCGAGCAGCACCACGGGCACGGTGGCGGTCATGGCCTCGCCGGCGGCCGGGGCGTCGACGAGGATCCCCGCCGGCCGGAGTCGTTCGAAGCGTCGGACGTCCGCGGCCACGGGCTGCGCGCCGCGCTCGGTCACGGAGAGCACGAGCTGGAAGCGGTCGCCGACGGTGTCCCGGACGCCACGGATGACCTCGGCGAAGAACGGGTTCGACAGGTCCGGCGCGATGAGGACGACCAGGTCGCCGGAGCCCCGCGCCAGGGAGCTCGCCGCGTGGTCGACGACGTACCCGAGGGCGTCGACGGCGTCGCGCACCCGGGTGGCGATCGGCTCGGAGACCCGGCCGCGCTCCTTGCCGTTCACGACGAGGGAGACGGTGGCGATGCTCGTGCCGGCACGCTCGGCCACCATCGCCGCGGTCACACGGCGACCGGGAGCGGCGGAGGATGGCACCCGACGATGCTACCGACCGGCGGTGCGCGAGGTCGGGCGCCGCGTCAGAGCAGGCCGACCGACTTGACGTCAAGCGCTTGACGTGTTCTGATGTCAAACGCTTGACGTGCCGCGGGAGCTGATCCTCCGCCGCGGATCCCCACCACGTCGGGCCCAGACCTCATCCCCGAAGAAGTGGAGCACGCCAGTGCCCGAGAAGATCATCCTCGACTGCGACCCCGGGCACGACGACGCCGTCGCCATCCTGCTGGCCCACGGCAACCCGGACATCGAGCTCCTCGCCGTGACGACCGTCGTCGGGAACCAGACGCTCCCGAAGGTCACCCGCAACGCCCTCGCCGTCGCCCGCATCGCGGGGATCGCCGGCGTGCCGTTCGCCGCCGGCGCCGACCGTCCGCTGCTGCGCGAGATCGAGGTCGCGCCGGACATCCACGGCGAGAGCGGCCTCGACGGGCCGACGCTGCCGGAGCCGTCGTTCGAGCTGGACGAGCGGCACGCGGTCGACCTCATCATCGAGACCGTCATGGCGCACGAGCCCGGCACCGTCACCCTGGTGCCGACCGGCGGCCTGACGAACATCGCCCTCGCGGCCCGCAAGGAACCCCGCATCGTCGAGCGCGTCAAGCAGGTCGTGCTCATGGGCGGTGGCGTGCACGTCGGCAACTGGAGCCCGGTCGCCGAGTTCAACATCGTCATCGACCCCGAGGCCGCCTCGATCGTCTTCGACGCGGGCTGGGACGTCGTCATGGTCGGCCTCGACCTGACGCACCAGGCGCTCGCCACCCCGGAGGTCGCCGCGCGCATCGCCGCCGTCGGCACCGGCCCCGCCGCGTTCGTCGGCGAGCTGCTCGACTTCTTCGGCCAGACCTACAAGGACGCCCAGGGCTTCGACTCCCCGCCCGTGCACGACCCCTGCGCCGTCGCGTACGTCATCGACCCGACGGTCGTCCGTGCCGTGAAGGTCCCGATCCACATCGAGACGCAGGGCTCCCTGACCCTCGGCATGACCGTCGCCGACTTCCGCGCGCCCGCGCCGGAGGACTGCCGCACGAGCGCCGCGATGGAGCTCGACCACGGCCGGTTCTGGGACCTCGTCGTCGACGCCCTGGAGCGCATCGGCGAGACCCCGGACACCGGTTGGACCCCTCGGACCGCAGCCATCACGACCACCACGGAGCACTGACCCCCATGACCACCACGTCGACGAAGAAGTCGATCGGCGCCCTCACCGCCGCGCTCCTCGCAGCCTGCATCGCGTTCCAGCTCAACGCGAGCATGCTCAGCCCCGCCCTGGTCACGATGGCCCGCGAGCTGCACACCGACGACGCCACGATCGGTCTGTCGCAGACGCTGTTCTTCACCCTGGCCGCGCTGTTCTCGCTGTTCCTGCCGCGTCTGTCCGACATCGTCGGTCGCAAGCGCGTCCTGCTCGGCATGCTCGCGGTGATGCTCGTCGGCAGCGTCGTCGCCGCCCTCGCGGTCAACGTGCCGATGCTCTTCGTCGGCCGCATGATCCAGGGCGTGACCGGTCCGGTCGTGCCGATCGGGCTGCTCATCCTCCGCAACGAGATCGCCGACCCGAAGCGCTACGGTGCCGCGCTCGGCCTGCTCACCGCGGTGAACGGCGGCATCGCCGGCGTCGACGCCCTGGCAGGTGGCTGGATCGCGACGCACTTCGGGTTCCGCGGCATCTTCTGGGTCATCGCGATCGTCACGGTCGTCGCTGCGGTCATGGTCGCGGCCTGGGGCGTCGAGTCGAAGCCGTCGGCCGGCACCCGGATGGACTGGTGGGGCGTGCTCCCGCTCGTCATCAGCGTCGGCGCACTGCTCACCGCGTTCAACGAGGCGGGCAAGCTCGCGGCCGCGAACTGGGGACTCGTGGTCGGTGGGATCGTCCTCGCGCTCGTGGCCTTCGGCGTCTTCTGGGCGGTCGAGTCGCGGGTGCGCGAGCCCCTCGTCGAGACGCGGTTCCTCAAGCGCCGTGCGACCTGGGCGCTCCTCGTCACGACCCTGCTCACGATGACGGGTGTGTTCGCCGTCGTGAACGGCCTCGTCACGAGCCTCGCGCAGAACCAGGACGCGGGCTTCGGCATGGAGGCCGACCTCGCCTCGCTCGCGTTCCTCACCCCGTACGCGCTGGTCGGCTGGATCGTCGGACCGTTCGCCGGCCGGCTCGCGCCGACGCTCGGCTACCGGGCGGTGCTGCGCGTCGGGCTCGTCGGCAGCATCGTCGCGACCGTGGTCATGGCGCTCGTCGGCGTCCACTCGCTGCCGGTGCTCATCGCGGCGACCGTCCTCATCGGCATCACCTACGCCGGCATCGCGAACATCATCCTGAACGGCCTCGGCATCGTGCTCTCCCCTGAGTCGAACCCCGGCTTCCTGCCCGGCCTCAACGCCGGTGCGTTCAACCTGGGTGCCGGCATCAGCTTCGCCGTCCTGCCGGCCCTGCAGATCGCGCTCGGGACCGGCGGGTCCGCGGGCACCGCCGGCTACTCCGGTGGGATGCTGCTCGGTGCCGTGATCACCTGCGCGGCACTCGCCACGTCCTTCCTCATCCCGCGCCCGGCCTCGGCCGAGACAGGAGCCGCCGCATGACCGGCATCGTCGTCGTGGGGAGCCTCAACGCGGACCTGGTGGTCCGCACGGAGCGCTTCCCGAAGCCCGGTGAGACCCTCCAGGGGTCCGACCTCGCCATCCTGCCGGGGGGCAAGTCCGCCAACCAGGCGGTGGCCGCCGGGAGGCTCGGGGGCACGGTGCGCATGATCGGTGCGGTCGGCGACGACGGGAACGGTGCACTGCTCCGCGACTCCGTCGCGGCGGCGGGTGTCGACACGACGCACGTCGCCGTCCGGCAGGGAACGGCCACCGGCACCGCCGTCATCACGGTCGACGGCGCGGGGGAGAACACCATCGTGATCTCCGCCGGCGCGAACGGCACGCTGACGCCCTCGGACGTGCCGTCGGACGCCTTCGAGGACGCGGGCGTCCTGGGCCTCTGCCTCGAGGTCTCGATCGACGTCGTCCTCGCCGCCGCCCGGGCCGCTCGTGCCGCCGGCGTCACGGTGTTGACGAACCTGTCCCCGTTCGGTGCCGTGCCGGCCGAGCTCCTCGAGCTGACCGACGTCCTGCTGGTGAACGAGCACGAGGCCGCCGAGCTCGGGGACCACGGTGTCCAGCGGTCGATCGTGACCCGGGGTGGCGCGGGCTGCACCGTGCACGACGGCGACGACGAGCCGGTGTCGGTCGACGCCGTCCGGGTCGAGCCGGTCGACACCACGGGCTGCGGCGACGCGTTCATGGGCGCTGTCGCGCTGCGGCTGGCTGCGGGGGACGCCCTCGTCGACGCTGCACGCTTCGCCGTCGGCGTCGGGGCGTACGCCGCGACGAAGGCGGGCGCACAGGCGTCGTACCCGACCACCGCGGAACTGGAGTCGTTCCTGGCCGCGTGATCCTGCCTCCCGTCCGTCACGGAGCCAGCGCGCCGGTATTCTGCATGCATGCGCGTGGGAGTCCTCGACATCGGGTCCAACACCGGCCACCTCCTGGTGGTCGACGCCCACGGCGGTGCGGCGCCGCTGCCGGCGTCGTCGTTCAAGCAGCCCCTCCGGCTCGCCGAGCACCTCGACGACGCCGGTGCGGTGACGGCAGCGGGCGTCGAGGCACTGACCGCGTTCGTCGCCGACGCCGTCCGCGTCGCCGAGGAACGCGGGTGCGAGGACATGCTCGCGTTCGCGACTTCAGCGGTGCGGGACGCGGTGAACTCCGAGGCCGTCCTGGCCCACGTGGAGTCGGCCACCGGTGTCGAGCTCGCCGTGCTGTCCGGCGGCGACGAAGCGCGCCTGACGTTCCTCGCCGTCCGGCGGTGGTTCGGCTGGTCGGCCGGGCGACTGGCCGTGTTCGACATCGGTGGCGGCTCGCTCGAGATCGCCGGCGGTGGCGACGAGGCCCCCGACGTGGCGTGGTCGATGCCGATCGGTGCCGCCCGGCTCGCCCGCACGTACTTCGCCGCCGGGACCCCCACCGAGGACGACGTCCGGCGGATCCGCCACGAGATCCGGGTCGAGATCGCCCGCGACGCGGGACTCCTCCTGCGCACCGGCCGGCCGGACCGTGCGGTCGCGACGTCGAAGACCTTCCGGTCGATCGCGCGGATCTGCGGTGCCGCGCCGTCGGGTGCCGGGCCGCTCGTGCCGCGCGCCCTCGACGGGGACGTGCTCCGGGCGACGCTGCCGTCGCTGCTCACGATGTCGGTGGCCGAACTCGCGGAGCTACCCGGGGTGTCGCCGAGCCGGGCGCACCAGGTCGTCCCGGGAGCGCTCGTCGCCGAGGCGTGCCTGGACATCTTCGACCTGCCCGCGCTGGAGATCTGCCCGTGGGCGCTCCGCGAGGGCGTGATCCTGGAGCGGCTCGACCAGTTGAGCGTGCTGGGCTAGCCGTTCCTCGGCGGGGCGAGCAGCCACGGGCGGATCATCCGGGTGACGAACGGCAGCACCCAGAAGGTCATGATCGGCGTGAGCACGAGCGTCGTCACGAGCACCCGGGGCAGCACGGGCAGGTGTCCGAACGCCGGGACGAGCCAGCCGACCAGGTACGTGAACGCCAGGTTCACCGGGAAGAACCCCAACCAGATGCTCACCGCCTGCTTCCACCGCGGGGGAGCGCTCGATGCCGGGGCATCGGCCGGGGCGTCGAACCAGCCCTCGATCCCGGTGCGCTTCTCGACGCGGGACTCCACCACGAGGTCGCGGCCGAGGTCGAGCCAGCGCAGCCGATCGTCGGAGTTCTCCCACGTGGCGAGGGAGTCGTGGTCGGCGAACCGGTACAGCATGTGCCACTCACGGCTCGTCGCGTGCGAGCGCACCCACCCCGAGCCGAGGAAGCCCGGGTAGCGGTTCGCGAGGTTCACGCCGGACTGCACCCACCGGGTGACGTCGGGGATGCGTTCGGGTTCGACCAGGCGGGTGATGGACACGGTGACGGGCGGGCCATCGGTCGCGGGTGGCGACGACAAGGCCCCAGGCTCTTCTGGAGTCATGTGTCCAGTGTCCCGGACCGGTGTTTCCGGCTCGTGTCGCGATCGGCCCGACGGCGGTAGTTTCGGGGGCGTGAGTGAGACCGAACGCGGCCGGCACGAGACGCCGACGGAACGGTGGGACCGGAACTGGGCGGACATCCAGCAGGAGCTCCGCATCGTGCAGACGGGCACCCAGATCCTCGCAGGGTTCCTGCTCACCCTGCCGTTCCAGCAGCGCTTCGCGTCGCTGAGTGCCCGACAGGAGACGATCTACCTCGTCCTGGTCGTGCTGGCCGTCCTCGTGACCGTGGTGGCGCTGTCGGCGGTGGCCTCGCACCGACTCGTGTTCCGCCAGCGGCAGAAGCACGACCTGGTCCGGGTGGGGAACGCCATCCTGATCGCCGCCCTGATCGCGAGCGCGCTGCTGTTCGCCGGGACCGTGCTGTTCGTCTTCGACGTGGTGATCGGCGACCTCGGCGGACTCGTGGGCGGCATCGTCGTGTTCGTCGGGACCGCGCTGCTCTGGGTGTCGATCCCGCTCGCGCTCCGGCGGACCCGCAAGGACGGTTAGCTGGCCTTCTTCTTCGCCGCGGGCTTCTTCGCCGGGGTCTTCCGCGTCGTCGACGAGGTCGACTTCGCGGCGGGTTTCTTCGCCGGTGCCTTCTTGGCGGGCGCCTTCTTCGGTGACTCGTCGGCCGTGGACTCGTTCTTCGCGGAACCGGACCCGCTGCGGGAACGCGACCCCGTGCCTCCAGACCGCTTCTTGTCCACGGACGCCCGCAGGGCGGCCATCAGGTCGATGACGTCGCCGCCCTCGCCCTCGTCCTCCTCGTCCGACTGCTCACCGAACGTCTTCTCGGTGTCGATGTCGTCGCCGGCCTCGAGCTTCGCGTCGATGAGCTGCTGCAGCTCCGCCTGGTACGAGTCCGTGTATCGGTCGGGGTCGAAATCGGTGGACATGCTGTCGACGAGCGACGACGACATCTTCAGCTCGGTCGGGCTGACCTTCACCGACGTGTCGAGCGCCTTGAAGTCAGCGGCGCGCACCTCGTCGCCCCAGAGCAGACCCTGCAGGAGGATGACCTCGTCGTTCACCCGGAGGACGCCGAGGCGGGTCTTCTGGCGCAGGGTGAACTGCACGATCGCCAGCCGGTCGGTCTTCGCCAGCGTCTCGCGCAGCAGCACGTACGCCTTCGGGGAGCGGGAGTCGGGCTCGAGGTAGTACGACTTCTCGAACATCATCGGGTCGACCTGCTCGACCGGCACGAACTCGAGGACCTCGATCTCGTGGGACTGCTCCTCGGGGAGCTTCTTGAAGTCGTCCGCCGTCAGCACCACGGTCTTGTCGCCGTCGTCGTAGGCGCGCTGGATGTCGGCGTACTCGACCTCGTGGCCGAACTCGCACACGCGCTTGTACCGGATGCGGCCCTTGTCCTCGTCGTGGACCTGGTGGAGCGAGACGTCGTGGGTCTCGGTGGCCGCGTAGACCTTGATGGGCACGTTGACGAGCCCGAACGCGATGGAGCCCTTCCAGATCGACCTCATGGGGCCATGATGCCCGTGCGCAGCCGGGAACGCCCGAGACTGTCAGCGAGCACGATGGGCCCATGAGCCAGCTCGACAAGCAGGACCCGCGCTCGCAGTTCCCGCGCCCACCCTTCCCCGCGCAGACGCAGCAGGGGTCCGGGCTGGCGAGCGCGATGGACCCGGAGCCCGACCACGGGGAGACGTCGTACCTCGGAACGGGGCGCATGCCCGGGTACCGCGTGCTCGTCACCGGAGCCGATTCGGGGATCGGGCGTGCGGCGGCGATCGCGATGGCGAAGGAGGGCGCGGACGTCGCCCTGAACGCCCTGCCCGAGGAGCGCGACGACCTGGAGGCCGTCCGGGACGTCGTGGGCGACCTCGGCCGGAAGGCCGTGCTGCTCCCCGGCGACCTGACCGACGAGGGCTTCTGCGAGACGCTCGTCCGCGACGCCGTGAGCGAGCTCGGCGGCCTCGACGCCCTGGTGCTCGTCGCGGGCCACCAGCAGGTGCACGAGGACGTCACCGAGCAGTCGACCGAGGACTTCGACCGCACGATGAAGGTCAACCTGTACTCGCTCTTCTGGCTGGTCCGGGCGGCCGTCCCGCACATGGCCCCCGGCAGTGCGATCGTGACGACGAGCTCGGTGTCGGCGTACCAACCGCAGGACCGCATGATCGACTACGCGGCGACGAAGGCCGCGATCATCACCTACACGAACGGGCTCGCCCGGCAGCTCGCGGCGAAGGGCATCCGCGCGAACACCGTCGTGCCGGGTCCGGTGTGGACCCCGCTCCAACCGATCAGCTACCCGGGCGACGAGATCGCCGCCTACGGCCAGGACACCCCGTTCGGTCGGCCGGCACAGCCCGTCGAGCTCGGCGGCGCGTACGTCTACCTGGCCGGTCCGGAGTCCTCCTACACCTCGGGCACGACACTCACGGTGGCCGGTGCGACCGGGGTGGCGCTGTGAGCCCGACCGCACGCAAGACCGTGGTCCTGGTCGGGGACCGCCGCCTGGCGCTGACCAACACCGACAAGGTCCTCTACCCGGCGACCGGGACCACCAAGGGTCGGGTGATCGAGTACTACGAGCGGGTGGCGCCGTGGATGATCCCGCACGTGAAGGACCGTCCGGTGACCCGGAAGCGGTGGGCGAACGGCGTGGACGGCAAGGTGTTCTTCGAGAAGAACCTGCCGGACTCCGCTCCCGACTGGGTCCGGCACCACACCATCCACCACTCCGAGCACGACAACGAGTACCCGATCGTCGACGACCTGCCGACGCTGGTGTGGATGGCGCAGCAGGCCGCGCTCGAGCTGCACGTGCCGCAGTGGCGGTTCGGCCCCCGCGGCGGCCAGCAGAACCCCGACCGGCTCGTGCTCGACCTCGACCCCGGGGACGGCGTCGGCCTGCCGGAGTGCGTCGAGGTGGCCGTCGCGGCACGGGAGCTCCTGCACGGCATGGGGCTGGACCCCTACCCGGTGACCTCCGGGTCGAAGGGCATCCACCTCTACGCCGCACTGGACGGCCGCGCGACCACGGCGCACGTCTCCGACGTGGCGCACGAGCTCGCGAAGGCGCTCGAGCAGGACATGCCGGACCTCGTGCTGTCGTCGATGAGCCGCGCCGAACGGACGGGCAAGGTCTTCGTCGACTGGTCGCAGAACAACGGCAACAAGACGACGATCGCCCCGTACTCGCTGCGCGGCCGTGACCGGCCGACGGTCGCGGCGCCCCGCACCTGGAAGGAACTCGAGGAACGCGGGTTGGCCCAGCTCACGCTGGACGAGGTGCTGGAACGCCTGGAGGCACGGGGGGACTTCCTGCACCCGGTCGCGTCCGCCTCGTTGGCGGTCGGGCGCGACGACCACGGCCACTGGGACAGCGACCGGACCCAGCAGGCGAACGAAGCCGAACAACCCGGTCGTGACCGGCTGGCCGCCTACCGCGCGAAGCGCGACGCGTCCCGGACGCCGGAGCCCGTCCCCGAGGGCGCGCCGACGGTGCGGAAGGACGACACCCCGACGTTCGTGATCCAGGAGCACCACGCGACCCGGGACCACTACGACTTCCGCCTGGAGCACGACGGCGTCCTGGTCAGCTGGGCGCTGCCGAAGGGTGAACCGACCGACCCGGGCAAGAACCACCTCGCCGTGCAGACCGAGGACCACCCGCTCGAGTACGGCGCCTTCGAGGGCACGATCCCGAAGGACGAGTACGGCGGCGGAACCGTCACGATCTGGGACGACGGCACCTACGAGCTCGAGAAGTGGCGGGAGGGCGAGGAGGTCATCGTCACCCTGCACGGTCGCACCGGCGGCGCTCGCCGCCTGGCGCTCCTGCACACCCGTGGTCGTGGTCGCGGCCGTGACGGCGACGAGAAGAACTGGCTCATCCACCGCACGAAGGACCAGCCGGACCGCCTGGCGGACGGCGGCCGACCGGCTGCGCCGAGCCGCGCCTCCCGGCCCGGTCCCGCGCACGACGGGCAGGGGCGCATCGACCGGGCCGCCGACTCGGGGACCGCGCCGGCGGACCGCCGGACCATGCAGGCATCGCTCGCGAAGGGCGAGCCGACCCTCGACCCGGCGGACTGGGCGTTCGAGATGAAGTGGGACGGGATCCGCGCCCTCGCGACCGTCCGTGACGGTGCGGTGACACTCCGCAGCCGCAACGACAACGACCTGACGGCGCAGTACCCCGAGCTGCAGGAACTCGGCGACCGAGCCGGTGTGGACGGCGTGTTCGACGGTGAGATCGTGGCACTCGACGACCGGGGACGCCCGTCGTTCCAGCTGCTCCAGAACCGCATGGGGCTGACGCGGAAGCGGGAGGTCGACGCCGCCCGCGAGTCCACGCCCGTCCGCCTGCTGCTGTTCGACGTGCTCGAGGCGGACGGGCACGAGCTGACACGGCTCGGCTACGACGCTCGGCGGCAGGCCCTCGAGACCGTCGTCGAACCCGGTGGCGCGATCGACGTCCCGCCGGCGTACCAAGGGGACCTGGCCCGCGCGATGTCCGACTCGGCCGAGCGGGGGCTCGAGGGGGTCGTCGCGAAGAAGCGGTCGTCGAAGTACGCCGAGGGACGACGCTCGGAAGCGTGGCTCAAGCTGAAGCACCACGCCACGCAGGAGGTGGTCGTCGGTGGGTGGAAGCCCGGCAGTGGCCGGCGCGCAGGTGGCGTCGGCTCCCTGCTGCTCGGGGTGCCGGGGCCCGACGGGCTGGAGTACATCGGGAAGGTCGGGACGGGGTTCCGCGACCGGGACCTCGACGAGATCGGCACCGTGCTCGACGCACTGGAACGGAAGACCTCGCCGTTCGTCGACGTCCCACGACCCGATGCACGCGACGCGCGCTGGGTCACGCCGAAGCGCGTCGGCGAGGTCGAGTTCGCCGAGTGGACGTCGGACGGTCGGCTGCGGCAGCCGTCCTGGCGCGGATGGCGGGTGGACAAGGACCCGTCGGACGTCGTCCGGGACACCTGAGCATGCGTCCGCATGGGGTCAGCCCGCGGCGAACTTCCGTCCCCCGTTCGGCCCTCGACCGGGGGACGATTGCGCCCTGATCGCCTGGTATTCCGTCACGGGCTGTTACGTTCACCGGGACGAAAGGGCGCGAGCATGAGCGCGAGCAAGTACCTGCCCCCGTTCACCGCGGAGGAACGAGTCACGGTCGCGGGGGACCGGTCAGCGAGGACACCGGTCGATCCGGGCGCGCTGTCGGAGTCCGAGGTCACGTACGCGGACTTCCTCGGCGACGAGGTCGACGAGTAGCGGAACGCGCGACCGTGGGGGAAGGCGACCCGTGCGCCGGATCAGGGAACGCACGGGCCGCCGTCGAAGCGCCGTGACCGACCGTTCAGGGATGGCCGGCCACGACGCGCTTTCGCACCAGGCGCGCGGAGCGCACCTGGTAGGCACGTATGTATGACGTGACGAACGCGCCGTTCGTCACGTCCCATCCCGAAATGCCCGATCCGAACCAGCACCGAGGAGTCGATCCTGAGCGACGCTGACGCCCTGGCGTCCCTGTCGGACGCCTCCCTGGTCGAACGCAGCGCGGACGGCGACACCGTCGCGTTCGGTGTGCTCATCCGTCGGTACGGTCCGCACATGCGTGCCTACGCCGCACGGATCCTCGGGCACGGCGACGGCGAGGCCGACGACGCCGTGCAGGAGGCAGCGCTGCAGGCGTGGCAGCGCATCGACCGCGTGGACGATCCCGACCGGGTGCGGAACTGGCTGTTCCGGATCGCCGCCAACAAGGCGCTCGACCGTCTCCGGCGTCGTCACCCCCACCTCGACCTGGAGGCAGTGGCCGAGTCCGTCGACGACCGTCCGGTCGACGACGTGGTGAGCGCACGGCTGCAGGTCCAGGAACTCGCGCGTATCGTGCAGGCTCTCCCGGACGGCCCGCGCGCGGTGTGGGTGATGCGGGAGATCGGTGGGGCGTCGTACGCCGAGATCGCCGAGGCGACGGGGATGCCGCAGGCGACGGTTCGCGGGGTGCTCGCCCGGACACGGCGTCGTGTCCTGGAACAGATGGAGGGGTGGCGATGACCGACGACGAACGCTTCGGCGCCTTCACCCTCGAAGAGCTGTCCGACTACCTCGACTCGCACCGGACGCCCGTCCGCCCGGACATCGAGGACGACCCCGAGGCCACGGTTGCCCTCCGCCGGCTCGAACGGCTCCGGACCGCGTCGCGGGACCTGCTCGACGCCGAAGCCGTCGGCACGGACGACGGCTGGATCGCGAGCGTGCTCACGTCCATCCGGACCACGGCGCATGCTGGACGGGACATCCCGGTGCCCGACGACGACCCCGCTTCGACGCTCGTCGTGACCGAGGGCGCACTGCGGGCACTCGTCCGGGCACTCGGCGACGACGTCCCTGGCGTGACCGTCCGGCGGACCCGCTTCACCGGCGACGTCGAGGTGCCGGGCGGCCAGGTCGACGTCGAGGTGTCGATCGCGGTGACCGCCGACGGGCCGGTGCACCTGCGCGCCGAGGCCCTCCGTGAACTCGTGGCCGTGGCCTTCTCCGCGCACGCCCCCTTCACGGTGCGCTCGCTCACCGTCCGGGTGGCGGACCTGATCGACGGAGGACGACCATGAGCGACGACGTGCGGAGTGTCTCGCGCGGCCTGACCGAGGTGGTGCTCGGCGTGCCTGGCGTGCGATCGGTCGTACCGCCAGGGCCGAAGCTCGCGACGCTCGTGCGGGACATCCGGTCCGTGCTGGACCTGCCTCGGGACGGCGGAGCAGTGCTCGTGCAGGACCGGGCGGACGGCGCACGGATCCGGGTGGTCGTGACCACGGACCGCCGGACGCCCACGATCGCACTCGTCCGCGCTGTGCGGGATGCCGTCGTGGTTGCGGCCACTGACGCGTTGGGTCGACACCCGGCAGCCGTCACCGTGCGCGTCGTCGAGATCGACTGACGGTACGAGGCGCGGTCAGGAGACCGGCACGCTGCGCGGTCAGGGGGCCGGCGCGGGACCGTCCGTCGGTTCGGCGTCGTCGGCGACCGGCAGGTCCTCGTCGACCAGCTCGTCCTCCTCGGGCTCGCTCACCGCTGCTGCTGCGGCCTTCGCTTCGTCGATGGACTCCTGCGAACGGCGGAGCAGGTCGTCGTCGTGTGCTGCGTGGTCGGTCATGCGGCCGAGGCTACGCGGGCGTCCCTGTGTCGGCATCGCGCCGCGGGCTGGTCTGCGGTCGTGGCGTCGGCGGCTCGAAGTCGACCGCGGACGTCGGAGCGGGCGTGGTCGGCATCGCCGGTGCCGCCGGTGTGCCGTAGGCGTCCGCGGCGTCGAGCACCGCGCGGGTGGCCGCAGCGGCGGTGCGGAGGGCGTCCCCGAGCGGCATCGCACGGTGCGCTGCCGTCCGGACCTCGACGCCCCAGGGCTCGTCGTACCCGAGGTCGCGCACGGTCCGGATGAACCCGGGGATGTCCCACGCGCCGGCACCCGGGAGGTGCCGGGCCTCGCGGGACTCCTCGGCGAGCGTCATGCCCGCCGGGGTGTGCAGCAAGCCGTCGCTCAGCTCGACCGCCGCGAGCGTCGCCGGAGCGACACCCTGCCGGATGGACGCGAGCGTCGAGCCGCCGCGCAGCGCGTGCATCGCGTCGACGAGGAGTCCGCCGTTCGGGTGCCCGGCCGAGGCGACGAACCGTGAGGCCCGCTCCACCGTCGGCAGGTTCGACCACGGCTCCGGTTCGAGGACGAGCTGTGCGCCGACCTTCGCGGCCTGTCCGGCGAGGTCGTTCCAGTCGTCGACCATCGCGGTCGGCGAGATGCCCGGGAGCGTGGTGTCGGCGCGGACGACGACCTGCCAGGCGCTCAGGGTCGCAGCGGCCTCGAGCACGACGCCGCGATCGGCGTCCTGCCCGGCGGTGCGTCCCGAGCAGGTCCACCACTGTTCGAGCGGTCCGAGCTGGACCCAGACGATGCCGGCTCCGTCGAGGATCCGGCGGAGTTCTGCGAACCCGGTGGTCGCCCGCACCTCGTGCAGGTCACCGAGCGTGAGCGAGAGTCCTGCGAACCCGGCGGCACCGACGGCGCGGATGCGCTCCGCGATCGGCTCGGTGCCCGCCCATGTCCAGGACGTCGCGAGCAGGTCGTGTTCCTGCACGGCGTCACCTCCGTAGTCCGGACACGCTCGACGCCCCGTCACGAACGACGTGTCCCGTGTGTGGAGACGCCGCGCACCCCGCAGCGGCGTCGACACATTGCTACTCGCCGGTGCTGCGAGCGCTCCCAGGCCCCCGACACACGCGCGAAACGGCCGTGCGATGCGGTGCCGTCAGACGATGCGGGTGCGGACCGACCCGACGCCGGCGATCGAGCCCTGCAGGACGTCGCCGCGCTCCAGGACCCCGACCCCCTCGGGAGTCCCGGTCATCAGCAGGTCCCCCGGAGCGAGCGCCACGAAGCGGGAGAGCTCGGCGACGGTCTCGGCCACCGACCAGATCTGGTCGGCGAGGTCGCCGGACTGTCGGAGCTCGCCGTTCACCCGGAGGTCGATCGCCCCCGCAGTCGGGTCGACGTCCGCCGCCGGCACGATGACACCGACCGGGGCCGACGCATCGAACCCCTTCGCGGTGTCCCACGGCCGTCCGAGCCGCTTCGCCTCGGCCTGGAGGTCGCGGCGGGTGAGGTCGAGGCCGACGGTGTAGCCCCACACGTGCCCGAGCGCGTCCTCGACGGCGATGTCCGCGCCGCCGGTCCCGATCGCCACGACGAGTTCGACCTCGTGCTCGAGCCGTTCCGTCACGCTCGGGTACGGGGTGTCGGCACCGTCGACCACGACCGCGTCGGCCGGCTTCGTGAAGAAGAACGGCGGCTCGCGGTCCGGGTCGTGCCCCATCTCCCGCGCGTGTGCCGCGTAGTTCCGTCCGACGCAGAACACCCGTCGTACCGGGAACCGCCCACCGGTCGAGGTCGGGACGGTCGGGAGGGCGGGGGCCGGGATGACGAGGTCGCTCACCGGTCCAGCGTGGCACTCCGGCGAGACTGCCGCTCAGCCCTCGCTGATCGAGGCCTCCCACCGCAGCTTGCGGGCGCGAGCCCGTTCCTCGCGTTCCCGCCACTCGATCCGGGCTCGTCGCAGTCGCTCGTCGTCACCGCGAGCGCGGGCGAGCGGACCGTAGTGGGTGCTCGCGAGGAGTCGGGGCACGGCCACCTCCATCCCGTCCAGCCACTGCTTGAACTCGGTGTCACTCATCGTCGAGATCATGTCGATCCGCCTCCTCCGTTCGGTCCGGGTCGAGGGTCTTCAATGTCTGGTCGACCCTCGCGAAGACCCACGTGTCGTCTTCAGTCGTCCAGTCACGCGTCACCAGTGCCGAGGCCATGATCGCCGCGGCACGCCGCATGGACGAGTCGTTCGAGGTCGCCCGCTCGGCAACCCATGACCAACGCTGCCACCACATGTCGCGGTGCCCCAAGAACTCTGTATTCCTTCGCCCGGCTCTGCCGTCCACAACGCTCGCGATCAACGCACCGACCGCGACGAACGCGCTCGAGACCGACACGAATGCACTGATCACTCCGACGTCCATGCAGACCACCGTGACGCACGAGGACCGGCCACGCGCGATGCGTGACCGGTCCTGTGGAAGGTGATCCGTGCCTCCAGTCTGTGGAGGACCGACGTCAGTCGCCCACCGGCCACCCCGAGAACTCCCACCCTCCGACCGACGGGTGGTCCTCGCCCTTCGAGTACGCGTACGCCCGCGCCGCGGTCCGCGCATCGGTCAGCCGAGCGAGCAGATCCGAGTGCGCCGCGGCGTCCACCCGCGTCAGTGCATCGTGCGCGAGCGCGAACCGGTCCATCTCGTTCCGCATCAGCATGTCGAACGGCGTCGTCGTGGTGCCCCGCTCGAGGAACCCGTGCACGTGCAGGTCGTCGTGTCCGTGCCGACGGTACGTCAGCTGGTGGACGAGCGACGGGTACCCGTGGAACGCGAAGACGGTCGGCGTGCCGGGCAGGAACGTCTCGTCGTAGCGGTCGTCGCTGATCGGGTGCTCGTGCTTCCCCGGGTCGCCGAGGGACAGCAGGTCGACGACGTTCACGACGCGGACGCCGACCGACGGCGCGTGCCGCCGGATGATGTCCGCTGCAGCGACGGCCTCGACGGTGGGGACGTCCCCGGCGCAGGCGAGCACGACGTCGACGCGTCCGACGGACTGCTCCGTGCCGGCCCACTCCCAGACGCCCAGGCCTGCAGCCACGTGCTCGACCGCGTCGGGCAGCGACAGGAAGACCGGCTCCGGGTGCTTGCCGGCGACGATGACCTCGATGCGGTCGGTCGTCTCCATCGCGTGCGCGGCCACGGCGAGCAGGGTGTTCGCGTCCGCCGGCAGCTTGATCCGGACGAGGTCCTGCTGCTTGGAGGCGACGACGTCGAGGAACCCGGGGTCCTGGTGCGAGAACCCGTTGTGGTCCTGCCGCCAGACGTGCGACGACAGCAGGATCGACAGGTTCGAGACGGGGGCGCGCCAGTCGATGTCGGTCGACGACTCCAGCCACTTCGCGTACTGCCCGACCATCGAGTCGATGATGTGCGCGAACGCCTCGTAGGTGTTGAGGACGCCGTGGCGTCCGCTCAGCACGTAGCCCTCGAGCATCCCCTCCAGCAGGTGCTCGGACAGCACCTCGGTGACCCGCCCGTGTGCACCGAGGTGCTCGTCGCCGACGGCACGCTGGGCCCGCCAGACGCGTGAGGTGACGTCGAACACGGCGTCCAGCTTGTTCGAGATCGTCTCGTCGGGCCCGAACAGACGGAACGTCGAGCCGTTCCGCTCGACGAGCGCGGCGAGCCACGGGCCGAGTGTCCCGGTGGCGCTCGCCGGGGTGCCGACGGGGACGCCGAACTCCTCGAGGCCTGGCCGGTCGAGTGCGGTGCGGAGCCGTCCGCCGTTCGCGTGCGGGGTCGCGCTCATCCGGAGGTCACCGGTCGGACGGATCGAGGTGAGGATGCCGATCGGCTGTCCGTCGTCGTCGAAGAGCTCCTCGGGACGGTACGACCGCATCCACTCCTCGAGCTGCCGGCGGTGCTCGTCGTCCTCGCGCACGGCGGGCAGGGGGACCTGGTGGGCGCGGAACGTGCCCTCCACCTGCTGCCCGTCGACCTCCTTCGGCCCGGTCCAGCCCTTCGGCGTGCGCAGCACGATCATCGGCCAGCGGGGGCGGAGCTCGGCGGCGCCGGCGGGTTGGCCGGCGGCCGCGCGCTGGGCCTGGGCACGTGCCGCGGCCTGGATGTCGTCGATCGTGGCGAGTGCACGCCGGAGGGCGCCGTCGAACAGGGCGTGCACCGCGAAGGGGTCGTCGTCGACCCGGGCGGAGTCGACCACGATCGGCTCGTACCCGAGGCCGCGGAAGTACGCGTGCAGGTCGTCGTGCGGGATCCGTGCGAGGACGGTCGGGTTCGCGATCTTCCACCCGTTGAGGTTGAGGATCGGCAGCACGGCACCGTCCGACACCGGGTCGAGGAACGTGTGCGCCTGCCAGGACCCGGCGAGCGGACCGGTCTCGGCCTCGCCGTCGCCGACGACGCACGCGACGACGAGGTCCGGGTTGTCCAACGCTGCGCCGTACGCGTGGGCGAGGGAGTAGCCGAGCTCACCGCCCTCGTTGATCGATCCTGGCGTCTCCGGTGCCGCGTGCGAGGGGATGCCCCCGGGGAAGGAGAACTGCTTGAAGAACTGCCGCAACCCCGCCTGGTCGGGTGTGATCGACGGGTACAGCTCGCCCCACGTACCGTCGAGCAGCGCGTTCGCGTTCATGGCCGGGCCGCCGTGGCCCGGTCCGCAGATGTACAGCAGCTGCCGGTCGGTCTCGGCGATGAGCGCGTTGCAGTGCGCGTAGATGAGGTTGAGCGCCGGCGAGGTGCCCCAGTGCCCGAGGAGTCGGGGCTTGACGTCCTCGGGTGTGATCGAGCGGTCGAGCAGTGGGTTGTCGAGCAGGTAGATCTGTCCGACCGTCAGGTAGTTCGCGGCGCGCCACCAGGCGTCGATCGCGCGGATCCGGTCGGTGCTCGAGGTGGGGGTGGGAGCCATGCACCCACGGTACGGAGGGGGCGTCCGGCGAATCCCAGAAAATCTTCCAAACCGATTCCGAGGGGGTGCCGAATGAGTGTCACAAGGGCAAATGCCCAGGGCGCTCTCCGGTCGTACTCGGCCGGGCTGTAGCTGACTCACAGCAAGCCGCCGCACAGGAGCGGACGGCTCGGCCACCGGCCGGAGCGCCCAGCACAGCAAAGGACAGACCAATGCGCAAGAGCCTCAAGACCTCGATCACCCTCGCCACCACCGGTGCGCTCGTGCTCGGTGGTGCCGCGTTCGGCATCTCCTCCGCCCAGGCGTCCACGCCGACGGTGCACACTGTTTCCTCCAGCTCGTCGAAGATCCCGGCTCCGGTCGCTTCGGTGCCGGAGGTCCTCGGTGGCAACACGGCCGTCGCCCTGGACTCGGGCTTCACCGACGCGTTGACGGCGCTGAAGCTGACCCCGGGTGTGTCCGGCAACGCCAAGCTCGCGGACGGGTCGGTGTCGTTCCCGATCACGTCGGGTTCGGTGACGTACTGGTCGCCGGACGGCAAGTACCGTCCGTATGTGCAGGGTCTGCTGAACCACGACGACTCGGGGCTGACCCTGTCGGCTGGTGACACGACGGTGACGCTGGAGAACTTCGTGGTGAACCCGGGTTCGTCCAAGCTCTACGGTGACGTGCTGGTCAACGGCAAGGTCGCGGTTGCGAACGCGTACCTGTTCTCGCTGCACGGTGGCACGCTCAAGCCGCTGCAGCTCGAGGGTGACAACGCGATCCTGACCGGTACCACGGTGCACGTCTCGGGTGACGCGGCGAAGCTGCTCAACAGCACCTTCAAGACTGACGCCGTCAAGAGCGGCCTCCTCGTCGGCACCGCAACCATCACCGCCAAGATCAAGTAGGACCGATCCACTCGACGGCCCCGTCCCGGCACCCGCCGGGGCGGGGCCTTCGTCGTCGTGGTGTCAGCCGGCGGCGTCCGTCTCCGGCTCGTCGGGGCCGATGGCGTCCTGGACGCGCGCGCTGACGGACCGCAGCGTCTCGGCGTCGGTCCCCACGGGCCTCCAGAACAGGTCCTCGAGCGCACCCGTGTGCGCACGGATGCCGGCGAGCACCGCGCGACGACCGTCGCGGGTCATCTCGACCCAGCTGCCGCGGCCGTCCGTCGGGCAGTCCGCCCGCTCCACCAGCCCGCGCGCGACCATGCGCGTGACCTGGTGGCTCACCCGGGACTTCTCCCACCCGATGCCCGCGGCGATGTCGCGCACACGCAACCGGTGCTCCGGTTCGCGGTGGAGCCCGATGAGGATCTCGAACTCCGGTATCGAGATCCCGGCCCCCTGCTGCACCGCGTGGTCCAGCGCTCGGTCGAGTCGTCGCCACACGTCGTGGTAGGCGTCCCACGTGGCCCAGTCGTGGCCTCCGGCCCCCTCGTTCGGCATTGCGCCAGCGTATCCACCTCGGACCCGTTCGCCGCGATGATCATCCGCTCGGATGACCGGGTCCCGCCCAGACGACTCGGTGTGCGCACACGGCTCGCTCCGAGGTGGAGTCGGTGGCGAGGCCTACGATCGGAGCATGCCGAGCGCCCGACTGCAGGACTGCACCGACGACGCCGTCGCCCTCGTGCGGCGGTGGCTGGCGGCGTCCGCCGGGGCGAAGCCGGACGCCGGTGCCGCCCGTCTCGCGGGCGTCCTCCGCGACGAGCAGGGGCTCGACTTCACTCGGGGGTTCGTCGACAAGGTCATCCGGCCGGAAGACCCGCGGGTCGCCGCACGGAACCTCGAGCAGGTCAGCCGGGACGTCCCGGACTTCCTCGCCTGGTACCTCCGCGGTGCGGTGACGCTCGGCGGCGGTTTCGCGACGATGGCCCCGTGGGCGGTCGTCCCCACGGCGCGGAAGATCCTGCGACGCATGACCGGGCACCTCGTCATCGACGCGACGCCCGCGAAGCTCGGACCCGCGCTCGCCAAGGTCGGCGGGCCCGGCACCCGGCTCAACGTGAACCTCCTCGGTGAGGCCGTGCTCGGCAGCGCTGAGAGCGACCGGCGGCTGCAGGGGACGATGGACCTGCTCGCGCGCGACGACGTCGACCACGTGTCGATCAAGGTGAGCTCGGTCGTCCCGCAGATGTCGATGTGGGCCTTCGACCAGACCGTCGAGCGCGTGGTGGACCGACTCGTGCCGCTCTACCGGCTGGCGGCGTCCGGGCCGGCGTCCGGCCGCCCGGCGAAGTTCATCAACCTCGACATGGAGGAGTACCGCGACCTCGACGTCACGCTCGCCGTGTTCCGCGCGTTGCTCGACCGCGACGAGTTCCTCGGCCTCGAGGCCGGCATCGTCCTGCAGGCGTACCTGCCCGATGCGGCCGGTGCGCTGGAGTCCCTGACCTCGTGGGCGCAGGAGCGGCGTGCACGGGGCGGTGCACCGATCAAGGTCCGGCTCGTCAAGGGCGCCAACCTCGCGATGGAGCGGGTCGACGCGATCCTGCACGAGTGGCCGCTCGCGACGTGGGGTTCGAAGCAGGAGACCGACACCGCGTACCTCCGGATGCTCGACGCCGCGCTGACGCCCGAGCGGATCGACGCGGTGCGCATCGGCGTCGCCGGGCACAACCTGTTCGACCTCGCCACCGCGTGGGTGCTCGCCCAACGCCGCGGGGTCACCGACGGGATCGACGTCGAGATGCTCCTCGGCATGGCCTCGACCCACGCCGACGCTGTCCGTGCGGACGTCGGGCAGGTGCTGCTCTACACGCCGGTCGTGCAGCCGGACCAGTTCGACTCCGCGATCGCGTACCTCGCCCGTCGGCTGCAGGAGAGCGCGAGCCCCGAGAACTTCATCGCGAGCGCCGCGGAGATCGACCACGACGAGAGCGTCTTCGAACGGGAGCACGGCCGGTGGCTCGCCTCGGTCCGGGCGCTCGACGCCGCAGAGCCGGTCCCCGCCACGAACCGCACGCAGGACCGCAGCGCGCCGCTCGGGGAACCCGTGCACCGGGACGCCTTCGCGAACGTCCCGGACACCGACCCAGCACTCGCGGCCAACCGCGAGTGGGCGCTCGACGTGCTCCGCCGGGTGCCGCGGTCGCAGCTCGGCGCGCAGACGATCCGCGGCGCGAAGGTCGCCGACCGCTCCAAGCTCGAGCGCATCGTCGCCCGCACCGCGCAGGCCGGCGTGAACTGGGGCCGGCAGGACCCGTCCGACCGCGCCGAGCTCCTCGACCTCATCGCCCACGAGCTCGAGACCCGGCGGGCCGACCTCATCGAGGTGATGGCGGCGGAGACTGGCAAGACCCTGTCCGAGGCCGACGCCGAGGTCAGCGAGGCGATCGACTTCGCGCACCACTACGCCGAGAGCGCGAGGCACCTCGCCGTGCTCGACGGCGACGGCGCGCGCTACGTCCCGCCGCGGCTGACCGTGGTCGTCCCGCCGTGGAACTTCCCCGTGGCGATCCCCGCCGGTGGTGTGCTGGCTGCTCTCGCCGCGGGCAGCGGGGTCGTCCTCAAGCCCGCGCCGGAGGCGAAGCGGTGCGGCGCCCTGCTCGCCGACGTGCTCTGGGACGCCGGTGTGCCGCACTCCCTGCTGCAGCTCGTCGACCTCGACGAGGACGAACTCGGCCGTGACCTCATCGCGCACCCCGCCGTCGACCGCATCATCCTGACGGGCTCCGCCGACACCGCACGGTCCTTCCGCTGGTGGCGTGCCGGCCTGCCGCTGACCGCCGAGACGAGCGGCAAGAACGCGATCGTCGTCACGCCCAGCGCCGACCTCGACCTCGCCGTGCAGGACATCGTGCAGTCGGCCTTCGGGCACGCCGGGCAGAAGTGCTCCGCCGCGTCCCTGGTGATCCTGGTCGGCTCCGTCGGCGACAGTGAGCGCTTCCGCCGGCAGCTCGTCGACGCGACGCGCACGCTCCGGGTCGCCTGGCCGGACGACCCGACCGCGCAGATGGGGCCGGTCATCGCCGAGCCCGAGGGCAAGCTCCGGAGCGGCCTCACGGAGCTCGGACCGGGCGAGTCCTGGCTCGTGCAGCCGGTGCCCCTCGACGACTCTGGACGGCTCTGGTCACCCGGCATCCGTGACGGCGTCCGGCCGGGCAGCGACTTCCACCAGACCGAGTACTTCGGTCCGGTGCTCGGCATCGTGCGCGCCGAGACCCTCGAGCAGGCCATCGCGATCCAGAACGGCACGGACTACGGACTGACGGCGGGCATCCACTCGCTCGACACCGACGAGGTCGCGGACTGGATCGCCGGTGTCCAGGCCGGCAACCTGTACGTCAACCGCGGCATCACCGGGGCGATCGTCCGTCGCCAGCCCTTCGGCGGCTGGAAGCGCTCGGCCGTCGGCACGGGCACGAAGGCCGGCGGGTCCATGTACGTCGCGACCCTCGGCCGGTGGCAGCCGATCCCGCGCACCGTGCACAAGAGCATCCAGCTGCACGGGCTGCCGCCGCGGGTCACCGCGGTGATCGAGGCAGCACGCAGCGGACTCTCGTTCGAGGAGTTCGACCAGGTCCGTGCGGGCGCGCTCAGCGACGTCCGCGCGCGGGCGACGGAGTTCGGCGTCTCGCACGACCCCTCTGCGCTCGTGGTGCAGCGGAACGTGCTGCGCTGGCGCCCGCAGTCCGTGATCGTGCGGCAGGCCGAGGGGGCCACGACCGGTGACCTCGTCCGTGTCCTGGTCGCCGCGACCGCGGCACGAGCCCATGTCCTGCTGAGCAGCGCTCGGCCGCTCCCCGGACCACTGACGCAGCTGCTCGCGTCCAGCCGCTCCCCGCTCGACGTCGTCGACCACCTGGTCGAGTCCGACGAGGAGTTCCTGCGCCGGGCGGCGTCCGGCGAGGTCTTCCGAGCGTCCTGGACCAACGGCGAGGACGACACGCAGGACGCGCTCGAGACCGTGCTCTCCCAGGGGCAGGAGCCGCCCGCGCACACGGCGTTCGGTGGACCTGGTGCGCGCATCCGGCTCGTCGGCGGGGATCCCCTCGCCCTCGAGGAAGCCCTCGGCGCGAGCGTCGACGTGGCGATCCACGACGCCCCCGTCGTCGAGGCCGGGATCATCGAGATGCTGCCGTTCCTGCGCGAGCAGGCGGTGTCGATCACGGCGCACCGGTTCGGCGACCTGGACCCCGACCTCTCGGAGCTGCATGTCTGACGACCGGACCCTGCACGCCGACGGCCTGTTCAACGGCCGCGACCTGGGCGGCCTCCCGCTGAAGGGCGGTGGGTCGACCCCGCCCCGTCGCGTGTTCCGGTCGGAGAGCGTCGACCGACTGACGGCCGACGGCTGGCAGGCACTCCACGACGCCGGCATCCGGACGATCGTGGACCTGCGGGCGCCGTCCGAGACCGCGAAGGACTCCGGCGCGCGTCCGGACTGGCTCACCACCGTGGTGATCGACCACGACGGGCTCGACGACGCCCCGTCGTTCTGGTCGGCCTACTGGGAGACCGGCCTGGTCGGCACCCCGTTGTACTACGGACCGCACCTCGACGAGCTCCCGGAACGGACCGGGTCCGCGTTGCGGGCGATCGCCCGCGCCGAACCGGGCGGAGTCCTGTTCCACTGCGCCGGCGGGCGGGACCGCACCGGCATCATCGCGCTCGCGCTCCTGAAGATCGCGGGCGTCGAACCCGAGTCGATCGTCGCGGACTACCTCGTCACGGTCGACAACGCGCCGGCGCTGCTTGCCTCGATCGGCGTCCCGTCGAACGAGGCGAAGATCGAGGCCCTGTGCGCCGAGCACGGCACCACGGTGGAGGGCGCCTTCCGCGCGGCGCTCGACGGGTTCGACCCGGTGCGCTTCGTCGAGCGGTCCGGTCTCGACGACGCCGACCTGGAGGCACTGCGCACGTTCCGCGCGGACGTCGCCTGACCGGTCGGTACGGCCCGGCAGGACGCCGCGGCACCGATCCGCTGGTTCAGTCCTCGGTGTCGCCGGCTTCCTCGTCCTCGACACCCGTCTCGTCCATGCGGTCGCGGAGGTGGTCGGCCATCGCGCCGGCTCCCTCGCCCGCGTGGTCATGGTCGACCTGTTCGATGAGGCCGTGCAGCTTCTCGTGGTTCGTGGCCTCGGTGGCGCCGTCCATGACGGGCTCGGTCTGTTCGTGATCGCTCATGTCGCGGACGCTACGCCGTGGCGCATGGGCGTCTCGCCCACGATGTCCGCCGCATGCCCGGGAACACCAAAGGGAGTGCGAACTCGCACTCCCTTTGACGCCTCCGCACGGAGGGACGATCTGCCTTGGGCGACGCACTCGACCACTACTCCAGAGCCTGTGACGCCGCGTACTCCTCGGCTTGCATGTGAGATGCTACCAGGTGTTGCCGACGTCGTGATCGGTCGGAGGGGATGATCGATGCTGCGACAGTTGGACGAGGCCGAGAAGGCCCGACTCCGTGCCGTGTTCGATGCGATGCCCTTCGAACGCATGCGGGTGTACCTCGACGCGAGCGACCGCAACCCGTACGAAGCGCTGGCCCTCTACGACCAGAACTCGAAGGTGTCGGCCGCGCTGTTCGAGACGGTCGGTCACTTCGAGATCCACTTCCGGAACAGTCTGGACGCCGCGCTGCGGAGCCGACACGACTTCAAGCGGAGATCCGGCGACTGGTTGGACGACGGGCACGGAGAGCTCAGCGACCGCGCGCTCGAGGCGATCAACCGGGCTCGCGCCGACGCGATCCGCAACCGCCGGAGCGGTCACGGCGATCACGTGAGCGGACGCGGGCACGTCATCGCGGAACTCAACTTCTCCTTCTGGCGACGGCTCATCGACAGGAGGTACGAGCGCACCCACGGAAGCGCAGTCATGCGCCTGTACCCCGAACTCCGGAAGCTCGGGCGCAACAACGCCGACATGGAGCCGCTCCGGGTGCTCGTGGAGCCGATCTACTCGCTGCGGAACCGGATCGCCCACCACGAGCCGGTCTGGCGACAGAGCGCCACCCGTCGACGAGACGACATGGTGCAGGTGATCGGCCAGACGAGCCCGGAGCTCGCGAGCTGGGTGCGGTCGACCTGCCGTCTCGACACGTTGGTCAAGGCCGCGGGGGTCGCGCCGAGCGGTAGTGCAGCTCGACCGCTCCACCGCTGAACGTGGTGGTCCCCACCAGCTCGTAGACCGGCGTCGGCGCGGCCACCGGCAGCAGGGGCGATCCGGCGCCGAGCGCGATCGGCATCACCGTCACCCGGAGTTCGTCGAGCAGTCCGGCCTGCTGGTACTGGGCCGCGAGCAGGCCGCCCCCGACGACCCACACGTCGCGCTCGCCGGCCGCACGTTCGACGACGGCCTGGTGGTCTGCGACCGATCCGGACACGAAGTGCACCTCGGCGCCGTCCGCCACGGGCAGGTCGCGCGTCGTGAACACCCAGGTCGGCAGGTCCGGGTACGCCCAGGTGTCGTCGTGGGCGAGCAGCCACTCGTAGGTGGTCGACCCCATCACGATCGCGCCGACGCCCGCGAAGAAGCGGTCGTGGTGCTCCTGGAACGGCTCGAAGCCGAACTGCAGCAGCCAGTCGAGGTCGTCACCGGGGGCGGCCACGAACCCGTCGAGGGAGGAGGCGACGGAGGAGGTCGTGTTCATGCGCGCGACGGTACCGGGGGCGTCCGACACGGCGACGGGCGTCCGATGCGGCGACGCGTGTCGGACGGCGTCGGGTCAGCCGCGGCGCCGACCGGTCCCGACCGCGGTGACCTCGGCGATCGTCAGCGCGACGGCGATCCCGACCTGTCCGAGCGCGAAGGCCCGCCGCCGGGGGTCGAGGACGGCGAGCGGCACCATGGTCGCACCGTGCACGGCGTCGACCACCGCGCTGAGCGTGTGCGCCTCGGCGCGCTGCGATCGACCGACCAGGGCGGCCTGTGCGACCTGCCGGACGGCGAGCACCGAGTCGAGCACCGGCTGCTTCCCCCGTGTGGCACGCACAGCGTGACCGACACCGACGGCCAGGCGCAGGACCTCCACGAGTGAACCTGCGTCGGTGCGCGCTCCGAGCCTGCGTCGTGCGGTCATCGCCGACGGCCGGCCGCCACCGCCGCTGCGCCGACGGCCCCCGCAGCGCCGAGGAGCGCGCCGAGCAGACCGTTGCCGAGTCGGCGGTGCTCCACCCACCAGGTCTGGGGCGACCACCCGTGCGCCGCGTCGTCGAACACCCCGTGGGCGCCGTGGTCGCCGGGGACCGGTTCGTAGAGGTTGTCGCCGAGTTGTTCGCCGTCCTTCGCGGCGTTCTGCTGCCCGGACACCAGGGTCTTCGCCGCGTACCAGTCCGCGAACCCACCGCTGATCCGGTTGCCCAGGATCGTGTAGACCGTCGACTCGCCGACCCACGTGCGACGCCGCGGCCGCTCCGCGACGGTGGCGATTGCTCGGGCGCCGACCTCCGGCTGGTAGATCGGCGCGACCGGCTGCGGGTGGTGCGGCAACTTCGACTTCACCCACTGGAACTGGATCGTGTTGAGCGCCGGCATGTCCACTCGGGACACCCGGACGCGGCTGCCCTGCTCGAGGAGCTCGGACACCACCGCCTCGGTGAAGCCGACGATCGCGTGCTTCGCCCCGCAGTAGGCGGCCTGCAGGGGGATCCCACGGAACCCCAGTGCGGATCCGACCTGGATCACCTGGCCACGATCGCGCGGGACCATCCGTGACAGCGCCGCGCGCGTCCCGTTCACGAACCCGAGGTACGTGACGTGCAGGGCACGCTCGAAGTCCTCCGGCGCGGTGTCGAGGAACTTCCCGAAGACCCCCACCATCACGCCGTTCACCCACAGGTCGATCGGTCCGAGTTCCTGCTCGACCCGGTCCGCCGCTGCTTCGACGGCGTCTCGGTCGGAGACGTCGGCGACGAGCGCGAGCCCGCGTCGTCCGGCGGCCTCGACCTCGGCGACGGCGGCATCGACCCCGTCCCGTCCCCGGGCGAGGACGGCGACGTCCCAGCCCCGGGCAGCGAGCTCCCGCACCGTCGCTCGTCCCAGTCCTGCCGATCCGCCGGTCACCACAGCCACTCGTGTCATGAACCCAGTTGTACGCACGCGGTGGGCGGCGCCCCACAGCCCTTGTCCCCCGGGATCGACGGAGGAGGTCAGGGCCGAGCATGATTGCCGAGTGGAGACCCGAGGCCCCGAGACCGACGACCTCGCCGAGGCGCCGCCCGGCTGGGTCCTCCGCACGCCGACACGGTGGCGGGAGATCTGGCCCGTCCCGGTCCTGAGCGTGCTCCTCGCCGCCGTGGAGGTCCTCGGCGGCATCGGGTTCGGGGGTGTGTTCGCCCTGGTCGTCGGGCTGACGGCCGCCGCACTCACCACCGCCGGCGCCGTGGCGCTGTTCGTGGCGAGCTGGCGTGCCTACGACGAGCAGACCCTCGAGGCCTCCTGGCGCGGTCACGTCACCAGCGTCCTGGTCGCGGTGACGATCGGGGGCGTGGTCGCGATAGCCACCCTGCTGGTCGGTCTGCCGTTCGGCGTGCTGTTCGGGATCGTGGGGCTTCCCCTGACGCTCAGTTCTGCGCGCGCGGTGCCCCGCTTCGACCACCTCGCGGTCATGTGGGCCTTCGGGGTGGTCGGCGCGATGTGCGCGACCCTCGCCGTCATCGGGCTCACCGTCGACGACGTCTCGAGTGTCCAGCGCGCCTCCTGGGTTGCCGGCGGCGTCTTCGCGCTGTTCTCGGTGGTGGTCGTCGTCCACCAGTCCCGGGCCGCCGCCCGCGCACCCCGCCGGTAGTCCCGGGGCGAGGATCAGCGCCCGAGCCCGAACCGGGTCACGACCCCGGGGGAGTACAGCACCGAGTCCGGCGCGAGCTCGGTCAGCGCGAACGGCAGCCCGGCGGCCCCGACCAGGTCGTCCCGCAGCGACACCACCGAGGCCCGGTGCAACGGCCACGACTCGTGCTCGTTCGGCCAGAAGCGCGTCCGGCCGAGCCGGTGCACGTGCATGCCCCACCGTGCCGTGAGGAACGTCTCGAGTGCCGTCGGCTCGGCGATCGGCGGCCCGGTGTGCACGTCGACCAGGGAGCGCAGGTGGGTCCCGTGTCGACGGACCGCGTAGGCGACCCGGTCCGTCGCGGGCCGTCGCTGCTGCGCCACCGCCCACTTGTACGGCAGCCCGGTCGCCACGCGTGCGCCGACCGTCGGGGCGAGCTTGCCCGCGTCGAGCGACAGGAACACGACTCCGTGCTGCCCGCGGTCGTCGACGGTGTAGACGCGCACGTTCACCTCGATGAAGTCCCCGACGCGGCCGACGGAGACCGGTGGGAAGCGCGTGTCCGAGAACCGGAACGCGATGAGGCCGACCCAGGTGGTCGCGCCGTCGTCGACGCCGTCGACGCCGAGGGTGTCCGGCCGCGTGCCCGCCGGCAGCAGCGGGGCCACCGCCGACACGTCGACGCGCCAGTGCACGAAGACGACGTCGCGCCACGCCTGTTCGATCCAGGGGCGTCCGGTCAGGCCGGGGGCGACTGCCGGGAGGCGCGGTGCGGCCCCGGTGGGCGGCGTGGCGGTCACGGGGTGGTCGCCTCCGGGGCGATGTGCCCCGCCACGGGCGCGTCGTCCCACCCCTGCTGCGGGGTGTCGCAGGTCCCGCGGAACACGTACTGCGACGGGCGCTTCCGTTCGCTCGAGGTCCAGTCGATGGCGGGACGCCGGCGCTCGGGTGGCAGGTACCCGATCCGGTAGACGGCCATCAGCTCGAGCGACTCGGGGACGCGGAGCAGGCCCTCGATCTCCGCCCACGCGCCCGGGGTCTCCATCGGGAAGGACACGAACTGGATCCCGAGGCCGAGCTCGGTGGTGGCGAGCCAGATGTTCTCCATCGCCGCACCCATGCTGAACACCGAGTAGAAGCCCGAGAGCTCCTCCTTCCGGTACTCGTGCCGGTCGAGCATCACACCGAGCAGCAGCGGCGACCCGGCCACGAGCCGCCGGTTCTCCTCGCCGAGCGTGTGCGGCACCCGGAGCGTGTTCATCAGGAGCTGCCCCCGCTTCGTGAACACCTGCTTCGTGAACGGCTTGAGCGGTCCGGGGAGCTTGTCGAACAGCATGCCGTCGCGCCGCTCGTCCATCTCGGCCTGCGAGAACCGGAAGTACGGACGGTACCGCTCGAAGAACGTGCCCTCGGCCATGGTCCTGGTCATCGACGAGCCGCTGATCTCGGCGACGCGGTCGATCGTGTCCCGTTCCTCGACGAGCACGAACCGCCACGGCTGGCTGTTGAGCTGCGACGGCGCCCGCCCCGCCAGCTCCATGAGCAGTCGCTGGTGCTCCTCGGAGACCGGATCGGGCAGGAACGCCCCGTTGGTCGTGCGCCGCCGTCGGATCGCCTCGAAGAGCTCCACTGCTGTCCTCCCCGCGGTCAGCGCCGGAACAGCACCGCCCCCAGGTAGGACGGCGCAGCGGCGACCGCGACTCTCCAGTGTGCTCCCGAGCGCGGGTTCGTGCGTGGGGCGACCGCGAGCGGCACGAGCGCGGGCAGCAGGAAGAGTGCCGACCGGTCGCGGGTCCACACCGGGGTGGTCGCGGCGACACCCGTCAGCGTGGCGGTCACGACGAACAGGCCGTGGTGGACGACCCGGAGCTTCTTCGTCCGGATCAGCCGGACCGCCACGGCGGTGCCCCAGGCGCAGTTCGCGACGTAGGCGAGGCCCGCAGCGGTGACCAGCCGGCGGGCCGTGCGCGACCGCGCGGGAGGTGATCCGTGCCTCCAGGCCGCCGTCCGTCCCATGTGCGGAACGCTACGCGGTCTCGCGACTGACCAGCTTGGAGAGCACGATCGCGGAACGCGTGTGGTCGACCTGCGGAGCGAGGCGGACCTTGTCGAGCGCTTCCTCGAGGGCGGAGAGGTCCTTGGACCGCATGTGCACGACGGCATCGGCGCTGCCCGTGACCGTGCCGGCGTCGATGACCTCGGGGACGGTGTCGAGCAGGGAGCGCAGTTCGTCGGGGGAGACCGTGCCGCGGCAGTAGAGCTCCACCCAGGCCTCGGTGCCGCGGTCCTCCACGGCGGGGTCGACCTTGATCGTGAAGCCCTGGATCACCCCGTCGCCGACGAGCCGGTCGACGCGGCGCTTCACGGCGGAGGCCGAGAGTCCGACCACCGACCCGATGTCGCCGTAGCCGGCGCGGGCGTTCTCCCGGAGCTGGTCCAGGATGCGGTGGTCGAGCGAATCCATTGGACCCATGCTACGCGGAGTTGTTGCACGAGCGGCGGGGTCTGCGCACGAAACGTGCGCGCCCCGAACGGGTGTCACGGTGTTTCGCGCCCGGTTGCTGCACCCGCTGGACGGTTCTGTCTAGACTCGTCAGCGGCGTCGACCTGGTCCGCTACGGCGAGTGAGCCTGCATCTCGCCGGAGCACTTCACCCCGTTCCGTTTCGGTTCCTGGCAGGCTCGGGCCCCGGTCCCTCCAGGAGGACTGATGTCGAACACCGCACCCTCGACCACCGACGCACCGACCCGTACCGCGACCAAGCGGACGATCCTGATGTGCAAGCCGGACTTCTACACGGTGAGCTACCGGATCAACCCGTGGATGCACCCCGAGGACCCGACCGACACGTCGAAGGCCGTCCAGCAGTGGCAGTCGCTCGTCGACGTCTACGAGGGACTCGGCTTCGACATCTCCTACATCGACCCGATCGACGGCCTGCCCGACATGGTCTACGCGGCCAACGGCGGGTTCGTGCTCGACGGCATCGCGTACGGCGCGAAGTTCCAGTACCCCGAGCGCCAGCCCGAGGGCCCCGCGTACATGGAGTGGTTCGCCGCGAACGGCCTGACCGTCGCCGAACCCGAGCAGACCAACGAGGGCGAGGGCGACTTCCTGCTCGTCGGGAACACCATCTTCGCCGGCACCGGCTTCCGCTCCGACAGCACCTCGCACGAGGAACTCGCCGGCATCTACGGCCGCGAGGTCGTCACGCTCAAGCTGGTCAACCCGAACTTCTACCACCTGGACACCGCGATCGCCGTGCTCGACCCGGAGCCCGCCGCCGACGGAACGTCGAACATCGCGTACCTCGAGAGCGCGTTCGACGAGCCCTCGCTGGCCATCCTGCGCGAGCGCTTCCCGGACGCGATCATCGCGACCGAGGAGGACGCCTCGATCCTCGGGCTGAACTCGTACTCCGACGGGTACAACGTCGTGATCGCGTCGCGCGCGACCACGTTCGCGTCGCAGCTCCGGGCCAAGGGCTACAACCCGATCGGCGTCGACCTGTCCGAGCTCCTGCTCGGCGGCGGCGGCGTGAAGTGCTGCACGCTCGACCTGCACCCCGTCGGCACCGGCAACTCGGTGGCACGGTCCTGATGAGCGCCGCTCTCGGGACGGCGACCGCTGCGGCGCTCGCCGTCGAGGACGGCTCGCTGGCGCACAACTACAGCCCCCTGCCCGTCGTCATCGCCTCGGGCTCCGGGGCGTGGGTGACCGACGTCGACGGCAAGCGCTACCTGGACGGCCTCGCCGCGTACTCCGCCGTGAACTTCGGCCACGGCAACCCGCGGCTGCTCGACGCCGCCCGCGCACAGCTCGACCGGGTCACGCTGACGTCGCGCGCGTTCGTGAACGACCAGCTCGGGCCGTTCGCCGCGTCGCTCGCCGCGCTGACGGACACCCAGCTGGTGCTCCCGATGAACACCGGCGCCGAGGCCGTCGAGTCCGCGATCAAGGTCTCCCGTGCCTGGGGCTACCGGGTGAAGGGGGTCCCCGCGGGGCAGGCGACGATCGTCGTCGCGTCCGGGAACTTCCACGGCAGGACCACGACCATCGTGTCGTTCTCGGACGACCCCGTGGCGCACGACGACTTCGGGCCGTACACGCCCGGCTTCCGCACGGTGCCGTACGGCGACGCCGCTGCCCTGCGGGAGGCGATGGACGAGACCGTCGTGGCCGTGCTGCTCGAGCCGATCCAGGGCGAGGGCGGCGTGGTCATCCCGCCGGCTTCCTACCTCGGGGACGTCCGTGCGGTCTGCGACGAGTTCGGCGCGCTGTTCGTCGCCGACGAGATCCAGTCCGGGCTCGGGCGCACCGGCCACACCCTGGCGGTGCAGCGCGTCGGGGTCCGACCCGACCTGATCACCCTCGGCAAGGCCCTCGGTGGCGGCATCGTCCCGGTGTCCGCCGTGGTGGGCTCGCGTGACGTCCTGGGCGTGCTGCGTCCCGGTGAGCACGGTTCGACCTTCGGCGGCAACCCGCTCGCGGCGGCCGTCGGATCCGAGGTCGTGGCGATGCTCGGGGAGGGCACGTTCCAGCAGCGGGCCCTCGAGGGCGAACCGCTGCTGCGCGGGCTGCTCGACGACCTGCTCGGGAAGGGGGTCGTCTCGCACCGCGTCGCCGGACTCTGGGCCGGGATCGACATCGACCCTGCGCTCGGCACGGGCAAGCAGATCTCGCAGGACCTCGCCGACCGGGGCGTGCTCGTGAAGGACACCCACGGGTCGACGATCCGGTTCGCGCCGCCGCTCGTCGTGACCGACGACGAGATCCGCCTGGCGATCGGCACGCTGTCCGAGGTGCTCGCCGCGCGGTGAGGCCGCTCGTCGACTGAGCAGGAATCGTCGGGTCCGATCACGGCACCCGACGATTCCTGCTCGGTGGACGCTGCGTCAGACCGCCCAGCGCGCCGCCAGCTCGTCCATCAGCGCGTCCAGTCGCTCGTCGACGACCTGTGCCTCGGGGTTCGCCTCGAACCAGGCGATCACCTCGCGCACACCGTGCCGGTACGGCGTCCGCGGCCGGTACCAGGGCACGAGCGACCGCACCTTGCTGTTGTCGAACACCGAGCTGTTCGCCTTGTCGCCCAACAGCGCGGCGCCCCACTCCGGGTCGGCCGCGGCGATCGCGTCCGCCGGCACGTGCACGATCCGCAGGTCGTCCACCCCCGCCGCCGCGGCGATCTCCTGCGCGATGGCGTTCCAGGTCGGTGCCTCGTCGCTCGTGATCGTGAACGCCTCGCCGATGGCCTCCGCCCGGTCGAGCAGCCCCGTGAACCCGACCGCGAAGTCCCGGCTGTGCGTGAGGGTCCACAGCGAGCTGCCGTCGCCCGTGATGATGATCGGCTTCCCCGCCCGCATGCGTGCGACGGCCGTCCACCCACCGGTCAACGGCAGCTTCGTCTCGTCGTAGGTGTGCGACGGCCGGACGATCGTCACCGGGAAGTCCTGCTCCCGGTACGCCGTCATGAGCAGGTCCTCGCACGCGATCTTGTCCCGCGAGTACTGCCAGTACGGGTTCTTCAACGGCGTCGACTCCGTGATCGGCAGGTGCGTCGCCGGCGTCTGGTACGCCGACGCCGAGCTGATGAAGACGTACTGCCGGGTCCGACCCGCGAAGTAGTCGACGTCCGCCTGCACCTGGTCCGGTGTGAAGGCGATCCAGTTCACGACCGTGTCCCACTTCCGGTCGCCGAGCACGTCCGCGAGCGCGCTGCGGTCCGAGACGTCGGCCTGGAGGCGCGTCACGCCCTCAGGGATCGGCCTGCCCCCGGTGGTCCCCCGGTTGAGCACGGTCACGTCGAACCCCTGCTCGACGGCTTCGCGGACGCACGAGGCACTGATGACCCCGCTGCCGCCGATGAACAGCACGCTCGGTCCCGACATGGATGCTCCTTCGCTCCCGGCGGTGCACCACTGCACCGCAACCTCTCCGATCCTGCACCTACCCGTCAGGACGAGCGCGGAGCACCGCACGGAGCGACGTGGTGTCCGCAGCCCAGAGCGCGGCGTGCGGGCTGATCCAGCCGACGAGTTCGAGTGCGTAGTCGTGGTCCCGCTGGAGGTCCCGTGTGTGGATGGGTTCGTGGTGCGCTGCGCGGTTGCGGACGAAGTGCAGTTGCTGCAGCCGACGCCGGACCTCGCGTTGGCGGGTCAGGGAGTCCGCGGGGCCGTGGGGGAACGCCTTGTGGAGCGCAGGTGTCCACAGCGCGGTCAGGTACCGCGTCTCGACGAGGTAGCGCCAGAAGCCGAAGGTCAGCTCGGCAATGACCCTTCCGTGCACCTCGTCGCGACGTCCGTCTCGGCTCGCACGCGCTCGCGCCTTCACCAGATCGGCGCGCCCGCGACCGTCGAGCGGGGCGACGTCGAACCAGGGAGCACCGGTTCGCTTCGCTGTCCACTCACGCAGTTCGCGGTCGAGCGCGTTGCGCGCCATCACCTCGACGACGCCGGTGAGCTCCATGACGGATGCCGCGGCACGCATGTTCCACTCGTACAGCCGCAACGCGTCGGCGGAGGAACCCGTCCGCTCGGTGTACGAGCGGAGCCGCTCGACGGTGATCAAGCGTCCAAGCTCGTCTTCCTGCATCATGCCCCTGTCTGCTACCGTTGTCAGCGAAGACCCCGGAACGATCACTGGCCAAGGCCACATCGCCGGGGTTTCGTCTTTGCCGCGACTCTCTGATACATCACCTTACAGTTCCTGCCTCGCGCAAAGGCCTCAAGGACTACCGTCACCCGCGGAGCCGCACCGACGCGGCCACGACAGGAGTGACACGCACATGGAGTACCGCTACCTCGGCAACTCGGGCCTCAAGGTCTCCGAGATCACCTACGGCAACTGGCTCACCCACGCCTCCCAGGTGGAGAACGACGCCGCGATCGCCTGCGTCCGGGCAGCGCTCGACGTCGGCATCTCGACGTTCGACACCGCCGACGTCTACGCGAACACCGGCGCCGAGACCGTCCTCGGTGAAGCGCTGAAGGGCGAGCGTCGGCAGTCCCTCGAGATCGCCACGAAGGTGTTCGGGCCGACCGGTCCGAAGGGCCACAACGACACCGGGCTGAGCCGGAAGCACATCCTCGAGTCGATCAACGGCTCGCTCGAGCGCCTGCAGACGGACTACGTCGACCTGTACCAGGCGCACCGCTTCGATTACGAGACCCCGCTCGAGGAGACGATGATGGCGTTCGCCGACGTCGTCCGGCAGGGCAAGGCGCTGTACATCGGTGTGAGCGAGTGGACCGCGGAGCAGCTCCGCGCCGGGCACGAGCTCGCCGACGACCTCGGGGTGCAGCTCATCTCGAACCAGCCGCAGTACTCCGCGCTCTGGCGGGTCATCGAGGGTGAGGTCGTCCCGACGTCCGAGGAGCTCGGTATCTCGCAGATCGTGTGGTCCCCGATCGCCCAGGGCGTCCTGACCGGGAAGTACCAGCCGGGTCAGCCGCTCCCCGAGGGCTCGCGTGCCACGGACGACAAGGGCGGCGCGAACATGATCAAGCGGTTCATGCGCGACGAGGTGCTCACGGCGGTGCAGGACCTGAAGTCGATCGCCGACGAGCTGAACCTGTCGATGGCACAGGTCGCCGTCGCGTGGGTGCTGCAGAACCAGAACGTGGCGTCGGCGATCATCGGTGCCTCGCGACCGGAGCAGGTGCACGACAACGCCGGCGCTGCCGGAGTGACCATCCCCGCCGAGCTGCTGTCACGCATCGACGACGCCCTCGGCTCGGTCGTCGAGCGCGACCCGGCGAAGACGCAGGAGAGCAGCCCGAAGACCCGCGAGGCCTGAGCCACGCGTCGCACAACCGAAGTCACCCCGAACTGCGCAGTCGCGTGGTTCGGGGTGACTTCGGTTGTGCGGGGCGTCGAGCGGCCGGCGGAGCCGACGGCCGACCGTCCGCCCCTCGGCGCGAGACCGCCCCGGGATACGAGGCGCCCGGGAACGCGAAAAGGCCCCCTACCGGAGTAGGGGGCCTTTCACCGTGGCTGGACACGGCATCGATCCGTGGACCTTTCGATTTTCAGTCGAACGCTCTACCAACTGAGCTATCCAGCCGTGGCGACCCTGACGGGACTTGAACCCGCGACCTCCGCCGTGACAGGGCGGCACGCTAACCAACTGCGCTACAGGGCCATATTGAGTTGCTGTCTTGCTTCGGTGGTGCTCTGCTTGCTCGCTCACCCTGTGAAGAGTGACCCCAACGGGATTCGAACCCGTGCTGCCGCCGTGAAAGGGCGGTGTCCTAGGCCACTAAACGATAGGGCCGCAAGCGGTGCTTCGCGCTACCGATGGACAAGCATACGGATGCCCTGCGGGTTTCACAAATCGGCGCCCGTCCCCGCGGAATCCTCGGCGTGTCGCGGCGTCCGTGCGGGCGCACCGGGCTTCACTCACCGTGGGGCTCCAGGCCCTGATTCGTGCTGTCGATGATCGGATGCGAGCATCGTCGTCTGCCCGTACCCCTCGTGCGAGGGGATGTGCGGGTGCGACACCTGTTGTTACTGTTGCGTTTGTTAACAGTGTTACGTGCGTGAGCCTTGCCGCGCTGTTACGAAATCGAGATACATGTCGACCTCACCATCGCTGTCACTCCGCCCCCGTCCCCGCCGCCGCTTCATCGCCGCCGCGGTCGCCGTCGCGCTCACCGCCGGCACCCTCGCGGCCCTCGCTCCGATGACGTCAGCCAGCGCAGCGACCTACCCGAGCTGGTCGGACGTGCAGAAGGCGAAGGCGTCCAAGTCGGCGCAGCAGGCCAAGGTCACCGAGATCAAGGCGCTCATCGCGGACCTCACCACGAAGGCGACGGCGGCGAAGAAGTCCGCCGAGGCCGCCGGCACGGCCTACCAGACGGCGCAGACGAAGTACGACGACGCGACCCTCACCCAGCAGAAGCTGCAGTCGCAGGCGGACGACGCCGAGAAGACCGCCGCGGCGTCGGAGGAGCAGGCCGGCCAGCTCGCGGCCCAGCTCGGTCGGGCGAGCGCCAACGACGTGACGACGGACATCCTCACGCACCCCTCGAAGTCGAGCGACCTGCTCTACGAGCTCGGCGCGATGTCGAAGCTGAGCGAGCAGGCCGACGGCATCTACTCGCAGGCGACGCAGGACCGCGGTGTGGCGCAGGGCCTCGCCGACAAGGCCGACCGCGCGAAGGACGCCCTCGGCAAGCTCGCCGACGCGGCGCAGCAGAAGATGCAGGCGGCGCAGTCGGCCGCCGACGCCGCACAGACCGCCGTCGATGCGCAGGGCGACAACCAGGCCCGGCTCGAGGCGCAGCTCACCCTCCTCACCAGCAACGAGGCGAACGTCGAGGCGAAGTACAACAAGGGCGTCCAGGTCGAGAAGGCGCGTCAGGCGGCCCTCGCGGCAGCGGCGGCCAAGGCGGCGGCGACGAACTCGGGTGGCACGGGCGGCGGCACCGCGAACGCCTCCGGCTGGGTCCGCCCCGCCGGCGGGTACCAGACGAGCCCCTTCGGCTACCGCGTCGACCCGTACACGCACTACCGCGCACTGCACGCCGGTGTGGACCTCGCGCCCGCCTGCTACGCACCGATCTACGCGGCCCACTCCGGCACGGTGACCTTCGCCGCGAACGGTGGCGGGTACGGCAACGAGGTCGTGCTCGACAACGGCGGCGGGATCTCCACCGCCTACGGGCACATCGTCGACGGCGGCATCCTCGTGTCCGTCGGCCAGCACGTCAGTGCCGGCCAGCAGATCGCGAAGATCGGATCGACCGGCTGGTCGACCGGGTGCCACCTCCACTTCGAGACCCGGGTGAACGGCTCCGCCGTCGACCCGGTCCCCTTCATGGCAGCGCGGGGGATCTCGGTATGACCGTGTGCGCGCCCGAAAGGCCCTGAACGCCGTGAAGCACTCCGCTCGCACCCTCTCCTGCGGGATGGCGGTGGTCGCTGTCCTCGGGATCGGCCTCTCCGTCGTGATCGCCGGCCCCGCCCAGGCGGCACCGTCCGCCCCGAGCTGGGACGACGTGCGAGCAGCGAAGGCGGACACCGCCCAGGCGCAGTCCACGGTCGACGAGCTGAGTGACCGCCTGCAGACCCTGCAGGACGCGGCCGACCGCGCGCAGGTCGTCGAGCTGCAGGCCGGGCAGAAGTACGCCCTCGCGTCGTCCGAGCAGCAGGACGCGCAGGCGACGCTCGACGACCTCACGGCCCAGGCGAAGCGGGCGAAGCGCGCGGCGGACGACTCGGCGAAGCAGGTCGCCGGGCTCGTGGTCGAGCTCTCCCGAACCGGTGGTGGTGACCTGTCGACGACGATGCTCATCGACGCGAGCGACTCGAAGGACCTGCTCTACCGCGTCGGCACGATGTCCCACCTGTCCGAGCGTTCCGCGACCGTGCTGGCCCAGGCCCGCGCGGACCAGAACACCGTCGACTCGATCGCCGCGCAGCAGCGCTCGGCGACGACCGCGCTCGCCAAGGCCACGGACGCCACGAAGCGCGCCCTCGACGACGCGAACGACACGGCCTCGTCCGCACAGGCCCGCGTCCAGAAGGAGCAGGAGCAGCAGGACGAGGTCCTCCAGCAGCTCGCGTTCCTCAAGGGCACGAGCGTCGCCACGGAGACCGCGTACTGGAACGCCCAGCAGGCGAAGCAGGCCGAGGCGCAGCTCGCGTCCCAGACCACGACCACCGGCGGGGGCGGCACCACGTCGACCGCGCCCAGCACCGGCACCGCACCCACCACGCCGAGATCCGGCGGCTCGGCCACGAACCCCGGCACGGGCACCCCCGCGAAGCCCAGCACGCCGAGCACGCCCGCGAAGCCCGCCACCCCGAGCACCCCGGCGAAGCCCAGCACGCCGTCGAAGCCGAGCACGCCGAGCACCCCGACGACACCCGCGGCTCCGACGACCCCCACCGCGCCGAGCACCCCGTCCAAGGCCGCCGGCGCGATCGCCTACGCCCGTGCGCAGATCGGCGACGCCTACGTCTTCGGCGGCGCGGGCCCGAACCAGTGGGACTGCTCCGGCCTCGTGATGATGGCGTACAGCTCGCAGGGCATCGCGACCGGTGGGCACAACGTCGTCTGGCAGTACAACTACTTCAAGTCGATCGGCCGCCTCGTGCCCCTGTCGCAGCGGCAGCCGGGCGACATCCTCTTCTACTCGTCGAACGGCAGCGTCTCCGGGGCCTACCACGACTCGATCGTCACCGGCTACGGCACCATGGTCGAGGCGGCGAACCCGCAGCGCGGCGTGCTCGAGCGGGCGATCTGGACCCCGAGCCAGCTCCTGCCGTACGTGGCACGGCCGAGCGGCTCGCTCTAGTCGGACTGCGCCCCAGAACGAACAACGCGCCCCGTGGAAACGGGGCGCGTTGTGCGTCGCAGGGCGCGGACGCCCGCACGGACGGGCGCGAACGCCCGACCGGAAGGGTCAGTGACCGGCGGGGACGTACGCGGCCTGGCCGGCCGTGACGATCGCCTCGGCCTCGGCGGCGTCGCCCCAGCCCTCGGCCTTGACCCACTTGTTCGGCTCGAGGTCCTTGTAGCGCTCGAAGAAGTGCGCGATCTCGGCCTTCGTCTGCTCGTCGACGTCCGAGATGTCCTGGATGTGCGCCCAGCGCGGGTCCTTCGCGGGGACGACGAGGACCTTCGCGTCGTTGCCGGCCTCGTCGCTCATCTTGAAGACGCCGACCGGGCGGACCTTGACGCCCACACCGGGGAACGTCGGGTACTCGAGGAGCAGCAGCGCGTCCACGGGGTCACCGTCGTCGGCCAGGGTCTTCTCGAAGAACCCGTAGTCGGTCGGGTAGACGAACGAGGTGAACAGCACGCGGTCGAGGTACACGCGACCGGTCTCGTGGTCCACCTCGTACTTGTTGCGGCTGCCCTTGGGGATCTCGACGACGACGTCGTACGCGGCCATGTTGCGCTCCTGGTCTCTTTGCGGGAAGAAAGCGCGGCTAACGTTACCGGGTGAACACTCCGCGTCCCCGGCTCGACCCCGCGGTCGCCGACACCCGTCGCGCGGTCCGCACGCTGCTCGCGCAGGCGCTCGACGACCGCTCGGTGCGCCCAGGGGACCTCGTGCTCGTCGCACTGAGCGGCGGACCGGACTCGCTCGCGCTCGCCGCGGCCACCGCGTTCGAGGCGCCCAAGCAGGACCTGCGCGCCGGGGCAGTGGTCGTCGACCACGCACTCCAGGCGGGTTCCGAGGCGGTGGCGAGCCGCGCCTCCAGGCAGGCGTCGGAGCTGGGACTCGCACCGGTGACGGTCCGTCGGGTCGCCGTCGGTTCCGAAGGGGGCCCGGAAGGGGCCGCCCGGGAGGCACGACACGCCTCGATCGCACAGGTCGCGTCCGAGACGGGGTCGGCCCTCGTGCTCTTCGGGCACACCCTCGACGACCAGGCCGAGTCCGTCCTGCTGGGCCTCGCCCGCGGGAGCGGGCCGGACTCGCTGTCCGGCATGGCGCCGCTGACGCGACGCGACACGGGGCCCGCCTACGGGCGGCCGCTGCTCGGCGTCCGCCGCCACACGACGCGACAGGCGTGCACGGCCGCCGGACTGGCGCCGTGGGACGACCCGCAGAACGACGACCCGGCGTTCACGCGCGTCCGGGTGCGGAACAGGCTGATGCCGGCGCTCGAACGCGAGCTCGGGGCGGGGGTCCCCGAGGCGCTCGCGCGGACGGCCGACCAGCTGCGCGAGGACTCCGCGGCGCTCGACCACTTCGCCGAGGAGATGGCGGAGGACCTCGCCGAGCACTCCGAGGCGGGCATCTCGCTGTCCGTGCCGGAGCTCGCGGCCAACCCGCCGGCCCTGCGGCAGCGACTCGTGCGCCTCGCGGTGGAGAGCGAGTTCGGCGTGACGCTCTCCCGTGTGCAGACCCTCGAGGTGTGCCGGCTCGTCACGGACTGGAGCGGACAGGGTCCGATCGACCTGCCGGGTGTGCAGGCGTCCCGATCGGGCGACCGCCTGGCGTTCAGCGCCGGTTAGGCTGGGGTGGTGGAACTCTCCGACGTCCAGGCAGACCTGTCCGAAGTCCTCTTCACCCCCGAGCAGATCGACGACAAGCTCGCCGAACTCGCCGCGGTGGTCGACGCCGACTACGCCGGGCGCGACCCGCTGCTCGTCGGTGTCCTCAAGGGTGCCGTCATGGTGATGGCCGACTTCTCGCGCCACCTCAAGATGCAGGCCCGGATGGACTGGATGGCGGTGTCGTCGTACGGCTCCGGAACGAAGTCGTCCGGTGTCGTCCGCATCCTCAAGGACCTCGACACCGACCTGCACGGGCGCGACGTCCTCATCGTCGAGGACATCATCGACTCCGGTCTGACGCTGTCCTGGCTCAAGCAGAACCTCGAGTCGCGCGGTGCCGCGAGCGTCGAGATCGTCGCCCTGCTCCGCAAGCCCGAGGCTGCCAAGGTCGAGGTGGACGTGAAGTACGTGGGCTTCGACATCCCCGACGAGTTCGTGGTCGGCTACGGCCTGGACTACGACGAGCGCTACCGCAACCTGCGCGGTGTCGGCGTGCTCGCGCCCCACGTCTACAGCTGATCCTGTCGGCGGGTGGAGTTCGCCCGCAGAGGACACCCATTCTCGCCACAGAAACGCGGCCGTATGCTGATCAGCACGCAACTTCGGCAGAGAAAGGTGTCGGGCGCTCTGCCCGGATCACATGGACTTCAAGCGCATCCTTCGCGGGCCGTACCTGTACGTGCTGATCGCGATCGTGGGGATCTGGATCGGCTGGTCCGTCATCAGCCAGTCCGGCACGCAGCAGATCGACACGCAGAAGGGCCTCGACCAGCTCTCCGACGGCAAGGTCTCCTCCGTGGTGGTGAACTCCACCGAGCAGCGCGTCGACCTCACCCTGAAGGACGGCAACGCGCACGAGCAGTTCTACTACTCGACGCCCCGCGGTGAAGAGGTCATCCAGGCCGTCAACGACGCGAACCTGCCCAAGGGCTACAACGACGTGGTCAACCAGGGGAACTGGTTCCTCTCGCTGCTCGGCATCATCCTGCCGTTCCTGATCATCGGTGCCCTGTTCTGGTTCCTGCTGTCGAGCGCCCAGGGCGGCGGCTCCAAGGTCATGCAGTTCGGCAAGTCCCGGGCGAAGATGAACAACAAGGAGAACCCGCAGGTGTCGTTCGCCGACGTGGCGGGCTCCGACGAGGCGATCGAGGAACTCCACGAGATCAAGGAGTTCCTCAAGGAGCCGGCGAAGTTCCAGGCCGTCGGCGCGAAGATCCCGAAGGGCGTGCTCCTGTACGGCCCTCCCGGGACCGGCAAGACCCTGCTCGCCCGCGCCGTCGCGGGTGAGGCCGGCGTGCCGTTCTACTCGATCTCCGGTTCGGACTTCGTCGAGATGTTCGTCGGTGTCGGTGCGAGCCGTGTGCGCGACCTCTTCGAGCAGGCCAAGCAGAACTCGCCCGCCATCGTCTTCATCGACGAGATCGACGCCGTGGGTCGTCACCGTGGCGCCGGCATCGGCGGCGGCAACGACGAGCGCGAGCAGACGCTGAACCAGCTCCTCGTCGAGATGGACGGCTTCGACGGCAAGACGAACGTCATCCTCATCGCCGCGACGAACCGTCCCGACGTCCTCGACCCCGCGCTGCTGCGTCCGGGCCGGTTCGACCGCCAGATCGGCGTCGACGCCCCGAGCCTGCAGGGTCGCAAGCAGATCCTCGAGGTGCACGCGAAGGGCAAGCCGCTCGCCGCGAGCGTCGACCTCGAGCTCCTCGCCCGCAAGACGCCGGGCTTCACCGGTGCCGACCTGGCCAACGTGCTGAACGAGGCCGCGCTGCTGACGGCTCGTTCGAACGCGCAGCTCATCGACAACCGCGCCCTCGACGAGGCCGTGGACCGCGTGATGGCCGGCCCGCAGCGCCGGACGCGGATCATGTCCGACCAGGAGCGGCTCATAACGGCGTACCACGAGGGCGGTCACGCCCTCGCGGCTGCCGCGATGCGCCACACCGACCCGGTCACGAAGATCACGATCCTGCCCCGCGGCCGTGCCCTCGGGTACACGATGGTGCTCCCGCTCGAGGACAAGTACTCGGTCACCCGCAACGAGCTGCTCGACCAGCTCACCTACGCCATGGGTGGTCGCGTCGCCGAGGAGATCGTCTTCCACGACCCGACCACGGGTGCGTCGAACGACATCGAGAAGGCCACCGGCACCGCGCGCAAGATGGTCACCGAGTACGGCATGAGCCGCGCGGTGGGTTCGGTCAAGCTCGGCTCCGGGTCGAGCGAGCCGTTCGTCGGCCGCGACATGAGCGGTGGCACCGGACGCGACTACTCGGAGAACATCGCCGAGACCGTCGACGCCGAGACCCGTGCCCTGCTCGAGGCCGCGCACGACGAGGCCTACCAGGTGCTCAACGACAACCGGGACATCCTCGACCGCCTCGCCGGTGAGCTCCTCGAGAAGGAGACGCTCGACGCTCCGGAGCTCGTGGAGATCTTCAAGGACGTCCGCAAGCTGCCGGAGCGCCCGCAGTGGCTCTCCAGCGACAAGCGTCCGGTCAGCAACCTGCCCGCGATCGAGGTGCCCGGCAAGGCCGCCTCCACCGCGTCCGAGCACTCCGACACCGAGTCGTCGAAGCCCCGTCGCCGTCCCTTCGGCAACCCGGGTATCGCCCCCGCGTAGGCCGGCATGACCGACCTGCCGACGAGGCGGTCGCGTCGGCTCGCCGCGGTGAGCCAGGCGTCGGCCGCTGCCCCAGCCGAGGCGTCCGGTCGACGGCGGGACCGCCACCGCGGGACCCCCGTCGACCAGCGCACCCGCGTGATGGGCATCCTCAACGTCACGCCGGACTCGTTCAGCGACGGCGGCCTGCACCAGGCGTACGACGCCGCCGTGCAGCACGCCCGGGAGCTCGTCGCGGCCGGGGCGGACATCGTCGACGTCGGCGGGGAGTCCACCCGACCGGGGTCCGAGCGCGTGCCGGTCGACATCGAGCAGGAACGGGTGCTGCCGGTCGTGCAGCAGCTCGTCGCCGAGGGCATCACGGTGAGCGTCGACACGATGAACGCCGCGACCGCCGAACGATCGGTCGAGCTCGGGGCCGCGATCGTCAACGACGTCTCCGGCGGCCTCGCCGACCCGGACATGGCCCGCGTCGTCCGGGACACCGGCGCCGGCTTCGTCGTGATGCACTGGCGGGGGCACAGCGACCGGATGTACCGGAACGCCGAGTACGTGCACGCCGTCGAGGAGGTCCGGCGCGAGGTCGAACTCCGCGTCGCGGAACTCATCGTCCTCGGCGTCCGCCAGGAGCAGGTCGTGATCGACCCCGGGCTGGGCTTCGCCAAGCAGGGCGCGCAGAACTGGGAGATCCTGGCCGGCTACGAGCGCTTCGCGTCCATCGGGCTGCCGGTGCTCGTCGCCGCCTCCCGCAAGCGGTTCCTCGACGGCATCGGCAGCGCAGCCGGTGCCCCGCCGAAGGACCGCGACCTCGCCACCGCCGCCATCAGCCTGCTCTCCGCCGAACGCGGGGCGTGGGGTGTGCGCGTGCACGACCCGGCACCGACCCGTGCCGTGCTCGACGTCTGGGACGCCTGGAGGGCAGCACGATCGTGAGGGACACCATCCGCCTGACCGGGGTGCGCGCCCGGGGCCACCACGGCGTCTTCGACCACGAGCGCGCCGACGGGCAGGACTTCGTCGTCGACGTCGCGGTCGAGGTCGACGCCCGGGCCGCATCCGGCAGCGACGACCTCGAGCACACCGTGCACTACGGGGTGCTCGCCGAGCAGGTCGTCGCCGAGATCGAACGCGATCCGGTCGACCTCATCGAGACCCTCGCCGAGCGCATCGCGGCCGCCGTGCTGACCCACCGT
Source organism: Curtobacterium sp. 314Chir4.1 (assembly GCF_900215175.1). Classification (NCBI taxonomy): domain Bacteria; kingdom Bacillati; phylum Actinomycetota; class Actinomycetes; order Micrococcales; family Microbacteriaceae; genus Curtobacterium; species Curtobacterium sp. 314Chir4.1. The sequence goes on along the minus strand of NZ_OCMI01000005.1, from coordinate 173,797 downwards.
GCCGCCCTGGCGACCGAGGTCACCGTGCACAAGCCGCAGGCACCGATCACGGTGCCGTTCACCGACGTCTCCATCACCATCCGACGGTCCCGAGGCGCTGCCCGGCCAGCGGGCGACGAGGAAGAAGAGTGAGCCGCGCGGTCGTGGCACTCGGCGCCAACCTCGGCGACCGGGGGAGCACCCTGCGCGCCGCCGCCGAGGCGATCGCCGCGCTGCCCGGCGTCCGTCCGGTGGCGTCCAGTCGGGAGGTCGAGTCCGTCGCGGTCACGCTCGACGGGCCGGACACGTCGAAGCCCCGGTACCGGAACGCCGTCGTCGTGATCGACACCGAGCTCGGGCCGCAGGAGCTCCTCGACGCCCTGCACGGCATCGAGGACGACCACGGCCGCACCCGGCAGGAGCGTTGGGGCGACCGGACGCTCGACCTCGACCTCGTGGCGTACGACGACCGGTCGATCGACACCGCGACCCTGACCGTGCCGCACCCCCGTGCCGGGGAGCGGGCGTTCGTGCTGGCGCCGTGGCTCGACGCGGACCCCGACGCCGTGCTGCCGGGTGCCGGGCCGGTGGCCGACCTGCTCGCTGCGGTGGGGGACGACACCGAGCGCGTCGACGAGCCGCGCCTCTTCGACGAGCCGGCCCGCGTGGGCCCTTCCTCCACGCCCACGACCGCGCCCGACGGACGGACCGGAGCCGCCTCGTGAAGCCGACCCGCGCCTCCACCCTGATCAGCATCGCCGTCGTGGCCGCCGTGGCGGGCTTCGCCCTCGACGCCGTCCTGGCGTCGCGGCAGGCGCCCACGCTGTTCCTGGCGACGCCCCTCGGCGTCACCCTCGCGTTCATCGGCATCGCCGTCGTCCTGATGGCCCGGCCGGTGCGTCGGCACGCCCGTGACGGCGCCGGGCGGTCACGCCCCGTGGACCCGCTCTACGCCACCAGGGTCGTCGTGCTCGCGAAGGCGTCGAGCATCTGTGGCGCACTGTTCGGCGGCTTCGCCCTCGGGCTGGTCGTGTACCTCCTGACCCGGTCGGCGTTCCCTTCGCTAGGCTCGACCCTGCCGAACGTCGTGGCGGTCGGGGGCGGGATCGTGCTGACGGTGTGCGCGCTCGTCGCCGAACGCATGTGCATCGCCCCTCCCGGTGACGATGACGACGACCTCCCCCGAGGTGGCACGACGCAGGCGCACTGACCCAGCCGCGCCCAGGCGGCACGACCCGACCGCAGGAGACCCGCGATGCCGCGTGAACGACTCGACGAACCGGGACTCGGTCTGACCGGGACCACCTGGACCCGGGTGTCCTCGAAGCTCGTCTGGACCGAGCTCGTCTCGACCGTCCTGGTGGGCGTCGTGGTGACCGCGGGCTGCGTCATCATCGGCGTCGTGAGCGGCGGGTTCGGGCGGGATGCCGGCACGGTCTGGCTCCTCATCGGCATCGCGGTCGCGGTCATCGCCCTCGTCACCGCGATCCTGACGCCCCGCCGTGTCCGGGCCATCGGCTACGCGCTCCGCGACGACGACCTCGTGCTGCGCCGCGGGCTGATGTGGCAGCGCTTCACGGCCGTGCCGTACGGCCGCATGCAGCTCGTCGACGTGAACCGCGGCCCGCTGGACCGGGTGCTCGGCATGAGCGAGCTGAAGTTCGTGACCGCCGCGGCGTCGACGAACGTCCGGATCCCGGGCATCCCGTTCGAGGACGCCGACGCGCTGCGCGACCGGTTGGTCGAGCTCGCCGAGTCGCGTCGCGCCGGACTGTAGGGGCGCGCATGACGTTCCGACCCGGGCCGCCGCCGCCCGCACCGCCGAGCCACGGCAACGCCGCGGCCGCCGCACCGCTCACCGACGGCGAGTGGCACCGCATGCACCCGCTGACGCCGCTGCTCAAGGGCGGCATCTTCCTCATCGTGATCCTCGGCTACGTGCTGAACAGCCTGCGCGACCAGCTCGTCGAGTTCTTCATCCCCGGCGGCGGGCCGCAGGACGACGGCGACCCCGTCCGCTACGTGTACGAGCACGGCGTCGTGGGGTGGGTCCTGCTCGGCATCGTGGTGCTCCTGGTCGTGCTGATCGGGTTGTTCTACCTGTCCTGGCGGATGCACGAGTTCCGCGTCACCGGCGAGATCGTCGAGGTCCGCTCGGGCGTGCTGTTCCGGACGAACCGGAAGGCGCGGCTCGACCGGATCCAGGGCATCAACATCTCCCGGCCGCTGGTGCCGCGGATCTTCGGCACGGCGAAGCTCGAGATCGCCCAGGCCGGCAACGACGCCAACGTGCAGCTCGCCTACCTCGGCACGAAGGCGGCCGACGACCTCCGGCAGCGCATCCTCGTGCTCGCGTCGGGTGCGAAGGACGAGGAGTCCGGCGGCTCGGCACGACGGTCGAACGGCGTGCTGCAGGACCGCGTCGACGAGATCTTCTCGCCGGAGCTCGACCCCGCCGCGGTCCGTGCGACGCGGATCGTGAAGGTGCACCCCGGACGACTCATCGCGTCGATGCTGCTCTCCGGGACGACGGTCTTCATCCTGCTGGCCGTCGCGGCGATGATCGTCAGCGTCGCGCTCACCGACGAGTACGGGATCCTGTTCGGCCTGTTCCCCGCGGTGATCGGTGCCGGCGGCTACTACGTCCGGAAGTTCTCGCGCTCGCTGCAGTACACGATCGCCGAGACCCGGGACGGCATCCGGATCGGGTTCGGCCTGGTCTCGACCTCGAACGAGACGCTGCCCCCAGGCCGCATCCACGCGGTGAGCGTCGCGCAGCCGCTGCTCTGGCGGCCGTTCGGCTGGTGGGACGTCCGGATCAACCGCGCCACGAACGCCGGCAACGGAGCGTCGAACAACCAGCAGGTCTCGTCGATCGTGCTGCCGGTCGGCACCGCGCGCGACGTCCGCGAGGTCCTCGACATCATCCTCCCCGGCCTCGTCGGCACCGCCGTCGCCGGACCCGCGGCGTCGCAGGAGGAACTCCGCGAGGGCTCGTCGGAAGCCGTGAACGTCGTCGACGACAGCCTCACCACCACGGGTGACCGCGGCGGGTTCGTGCACTCGCCCCGTCGAGGCGCATGGCTGCGTCCGTTCGCGTTCCGCCGCAACGGCTACCGCTTCGTGCCCGGCGCCGTCCTGCTCCGGCTCGGCGCGGTCTGGCGCTCGCTCGTGATCGTGCCGCTGCCGCGCGTGCAGAGCGTCAAGGTGTCGCAGGGGCCGCTCGAGCGCGCGCTGCGGGTCGCCTCGGTGCACGTCCAGACCGTCCAGGGGCCGGTGTCGGCCCGCGTCGGTGCGCTGGACGCGCGCGACGCACAGCGGCTGTGGTCGGACACCGCGGAGCGCGCGGTCGAGGCCGCTGCGGTCGACACGTCCCACCGATGGCGCGAACGGGAGGCACGGCTCGACCCCGCCACGCACGCTGCGGACCCGAACTGGTCGCCGCAACGTCCGGTGGACGGTGCGGCCCGCCCCTGGGGCGAGGTCCCGCCACCGGGAGCCGCGCGGTGAGGGCGGGGCGGCTGGGCATCGGCGTCGTCGGCGCGGGGCGGGTCGGGCCGGTGCTGGGTGCCGCGCTCGCGAACGCCGAGCACGCCGTCGTCGGCGTGACGGCGGTGTCCGAGGCCGGACGCGACCGCGCCGAGGCGATGCTCCCCGGCGCGCCCGTCCTCGAGACGCCGGACCTCGTCGAGCGCAGCGAACTCGTGCTGCTCGCGGTGCCCGACGACCAGCTCGCCGGCCTCGTCCAGGGGCTCGCCGACGCGGGGATCTGGCAGCCGGGGCAGCTCGTCGTGCACACGAGCCCGGACCACGGCGTCGGGATCCTGCAGCCGGCGATGGCGGCCGGCGCGATCCCGCTCGCGATCCACCCCGCCATGGCCTTCACCGGCACGAGCGTGGACCTCACCCGGCTGCGCGACGCGTACTGCGCCGTGACGGCGCCGTCGCCCGTGCTCCCGATCGCCCAGGCCCTCGTCGTGGAGATGGGGGCGGAGCCGTTCGTCGTCACCGAGCAGGACCGGCCCGCCTACGCCGACGCCGTCCGGGCCGCGGTGAGCTTCTCGACCGCCATCGTCGACCAGTCCGCGGGCACGCTCTCCGACATCGGGGTCGAGTACCCGGGACGCGTCCTCGGCGCGCTGGTCCGCACCGCCGTGGACAACGCGCTCGCCGCGGTGGACGGGCAGGCGACGCTGTAGTCGGGGCGGGCGGTACGATTTCCGGGACCCCCACGACCATCGGAGCCGCACCAGCATGACCGACGAGACCGCACCCGCCACCGAGCTCTCCGCGGAAGAGACCAGCGAGCAGCGACAGGTCCGGCTCGACAAGCGGGCGAAGCTCCTCGAGTCGGGGATCGAGGCCTACCCGGCCGAGCTCCCGATCACGACCACGATCCGGGCGGTCCGCGACGAGTACGCCGACCTGGAGACCGGGGTCGAGACGGACGACGTCGTCGGCGTCGCGGGCCGCATCGTGTTCTCGCGCAACACCGGCAAGCTCTGCTTCGCGTCGCTGCAGTCCGGCGACGGCTCCCGCATCCAGGCGATGGTCTCCCTCGCCGAGGTGGGCGAGGAGTCGCTCGCGCGCTGGAAGGAGTTCGTCGACCTCGGCGACCACGTGTTCGTGCACGGTCGGGTGATCTCCTCGCGACGTGGCGAGCTGTCGATCATGGTCGACGACTGGGCGATCGCGGCGAAGGCGATCCTGCCGCTGCCGAACCTCCACAACGAGCTGAACGAGGAGACCCGGGTCCGTCAGCGGTACCTCGACCTCATCGTGCGCGAGGACGCCAGGAAGACCGTCCGCGCGCGTGCCGCCGTGATGGCCTCGTTGCGACAGACGTTCGCCGGGCACGACTACCTCGAGGTCGAGACCCCGATGCTGCAGACCCAGCACGGCGGAGCCTCGGCGCGCCCGTTCGTGACGCACTCGAACGCCTTCGACACCGAGCTGTACCTGCGCATCGCGCCGGAGCTCTTCCTCAAGCGGGCCGTCGTCGGCGGGATCGACCGGGTGTTCGAGGTGAACCGGAACTTCCGCAACGAGGGCGCCGACTCGACGCACTCGCCCGAGTTCGCGATGCTCGAGGCCTACCAGGCGTACGGCGACTACGAGCAGATGGCCGACCTCACGCAGGAGCTCGTGCAGAACGCCGCCCGCGCGGTGACCGGTGGCACGCTCGAGGTCACGTGGGCCGACGGCACGACCTACGACCTCGGGGGCGAGTGGCCGCGCATCGACATGTACGGCTCGCTGTCCGAGGCCGCCGGTCGGGAGATCACCCCGGAGACGCCGCTGTCCGAGCTGCAGGCCCTCGCCGCGGCGGAGGGCGTCGAGGTCGCACACGCCACGCACGGCAAGTACGTCGAGGAGCTCTGGGAGCACTTCGTCATCGACTCGCTCGATCGTCCGACGTTCGTGATGAACTTCCCGGTCGACACCTCCCCGCTGACCCGCGAGCACCGGACCCGTCCGGGCATCGTCGAGAAGTGGGACCTGTACGTCCGCGGGTTCGAGCTCGCGACGGCGTACTCGGAGCTCGTCGACCCGGTCGTCCAGCGGGAGCGCTTCGTCGAGCAGGCGAAGCTCGCCGCCGGCGGGGACCTCGAGGCGATGCGCGTCGACGAGGAGTTCCTCCGGGCGCTCGAGCACGCGATGCCGCCGTCGGGTGGCATGGGCATGGGCATCGACCGCCTGCTCATGGCGATCACCGGCCTGGGCATCCGCGAGACGATCCTGTTCCCCCTCGTCAAGTAGGGGCGCTGGAGCTCAAGGCGACGCGCCAGCGGCGCGCGACGCCAGCCCCGGACGAGCTTGCGAGTCCGGTCCGATGAAGCGAGGTACGATGCTCGGGTGCCGCATGGAGTCGTGACCGGGATCATCTTCGCCCTGACGCCGACCGTCGTCGTCGGCCTCATCTTCTGGTTCGTCATGCGCGCCATCATGCGGGCCGACCGCACCGAGCGTGCCGCGTACGCCAAGGTCGAGGCCGAGGAGCGCGCACGCTTCGAGCGCGAGCACGGCGTCCCCGCGCCGGCACCCGCCTCGGCGGAGTAGCCGTCCGCCCGTCGCCGACGACTTCACCCGGCGTTCACCGCGCGGTGTGACCCTGTCGGGCATGCGCCCAGACCGCGAGACCGACCCCGGTGACCCGGCGGACCTCGACCTCGAGGACGCGTTCGGCCACCCGGCCATCGCCGACCCCGAGCGGGACGACGCCGTGTGGCCCGACGGGGACGACGACGACATCGACGTCTGAGCGTCCGGGGACCGTCACCGCGCGTTCACCCTCCCGTCGCCGGCCGGGGTGAGCATCGTCGGCATGTCCATCACACAGATCACCACCGGCCGCAGCGCCGTTCGTGGCCACGGCTTCACCGGCCGGAGCCTGGTCGGCGACATCGAGAGCGAGTACGACGAGTTCGACCGTGACGCCGACCTCGAGGTCTCGAAGCGTCGCGAGGGGTGGCTCGAGCCCTCCTGGTGACCCCCAACAGTTCGGTTTTCGGGGTACGACGACCGGGTCACGACGATCCGATCCGGCGTACCCCTTTTCTGTGTCCGCTCGACGCGGCGGGACGGGGTACAGCATCGGAAACGAGCAAGAAACACCGATGCAACGCCGGAAACATCACGACATGCCCTTGATTCCCGGGCGGTCAGGGGACCAGACTGACGACATGCTGTACCCCATGGGGGACGGTTTCGATGCTGAAGCACGGAGAAGCCTGAGAATCGATCGCATCGGTTTGTGGGGTACACCTCCGGAACGCTTTACTCATCACACCCCCAACGAGGTCATCACCCGTCGAACGCAGGGAGTCATCATGACGATCGCAACCGCAGCACCCAAGACGACGACCACCGCGCGCCGCTCCAAGAACGCAGCCGCAGCGAAGACCACGGTCACCGCGGTCGAGACCACCACGCTCGACACCGAGGTCGAAGCCGACGAGCAGCTCGCGGGTGTCCGCGGCGCCTCGGTCGACCAGGTCGGTGACTACCTGCGCCACATCGGGCGCCTCTCGCTGCTCACCGCTGAGGAAGAGGCCCAGATCGCCCGCCGCATCGAGGTCGGCCTCTTCGCCGAGGAGAAGCTCAACACCGAGCCCGGGCTCGCGAAGACCCTGCAGCGTGAACTCCGCTGGCTCGTCCGCGACGGCGAGCGTGCCAAGGAGCGGATGATCACCTCGAACCTCCGCCTGGTCGTGAGCATCGCCAAGCGGTACTCGCAGCGTGGCCTGCCGTTCATGGACGTCATCCAGGAGGGCAACCTCGGCCTCGTCCGCGCCGTCGAGAAGTTCGACTTCACGCAGGGCTACAAGTTCTCGACGTACGCCACCTGGTGGATCCGCCAGGCGATCTCCCGCGGCCTCGCCGACAAGGCGCGCACGATCCGCATCCCGGTGCACACGGTCGAGCTGATCAACAAGATCTCCCGCACCGAGCGCGACCTCACCGTCGACCTCGGCCGCGCCCCGATGCCCGACGAGGTCGCCGCCGAGCTGAGCATGAGCGTCGAGGAGCTCGTCGACCTCAAGGGCCGTTCGCACGAGCCGGTCTCGATCCACACCGTCGTCGGCGACTCCGACGACAGCGAGCTCGGTGACTTCATCGAGGACGAGGACGCCGCGTCCCCGAACGAGCTCACCGAGACGACGCTCCTGCACCGCGACATCCGGTCCATCGTCGCCGAACTGCCGAGCGACGAGGCGAACGTGATCCGCATGCGCTACGGCCTCGACGACGACAAGCCGATGACGCTCGACGAGATCTCGAAGATCGTCCACACGACCCGCCAGGCGGTCAGCCGTGTGGAGTCCCGCGCGAAGCTCCGCCTGTTCGCCAAGGCGGTCTCGCAGGACATGCAGCTGTACCTGACCGACTGAGGTCAGCGGACTTCGGCCGGCGCGTGAGTGCCGGCACGGGGAGCCGGGTCGTTCTGTGGGAAGACGATCCGGTGGGGTGATGGGACGGCCCGCTCGCACTTCGGTGTGAGCGGGCCATTCACGTTCCCGGGCGGAGTGCCTACTCCTCGACCTCGCGACCGAGCTTCTGCCGGAGGTCCTGCGGGATGAGCTCGATGAGCTGGTCCGGTCGCACCGGGAGGTCGAGCAGGCTGAGCTTCACCCGGCCCGTCCGCCCGTGCCGTTCGGCGTCGAGCCGGACGACGCTGCCGGCGTCCTTGCGGAGCCGGACGTCGAGCTGAGCGCCGGTCGCGACCTCGCCGACGACGAGACCGTCGACCTCGAGTGCGGCGCTCCTGGTGCCCTCGGCGATGTCGAACCGGTAGCGCTCGCGGGCGGCGAGCACCACGGCGCGGTCGATCCCCGCCATCGGGGCGACCGGGGTCACGACGGAGCCGGACAGGGCGGGGGAGAGGACGGGTCCGCCCGCGGCGTAGTTGTACGCCGTGGACCCGGCGGGGGTCGCGGCGACGATGGCGTCCGCGCGGTAGTACCCGTACCCGAGCCCGCCGACGCTGAGGTCCGCCGAGACCTGTCCCGCACCGGGGCGTCGCACGATCGTGAGGTCGTTGAAGGCGAGGTAGTCCGTGCGGGCCCCGCTCCAGAACAGCCGGGCCTCGAGTGCGTGGTGCGGTTCGAGCTGGTAGTCGCCGGCGGAGAGCCGTTCGAGTGCTGCCTCGAGCTCGGGCGGCTCGATCTCGACGAGGAAGCCGACGTTGCCGTAGTTCACGCCGAGCACCGGCACGGGCCGCTTCGCCACGAGTCGCATGGCGCCGAGCATCGTGCCGTCCCCACCGAGCGCGACGACGAGGTCGACCTCCTCGGTGAAGTCCTCGTCGCCGATGACGTCGACGCCGCCCCCGATGCGCTGTGCGTCCGCACGCCGGGCGACGAGACGCCCGCGCCCCGAGGCGTTCCAGCGCTGCAGGGTCACGACGGACTCCTGCACGTTCTTGGTCGGGTGGACGACGAGGCCGACGACGGGCTGCTCCATGCACGGATCGTACCGAGTGGACCCGAGATCTCCTCTGGTGCGACCACTGCGCATCAGATATTCTGCATGCATGCAGATCGCCGCGCTCTCCGTCGCCGTGCCCACCCTCCGGCTCGGTCGCGAGATCGTGCTGCTCGCCGAACAGGAGTCCCGCGAGACCGGGTACGGCTTCCTGGACGCCGAACACCTGCTCCTGGCGGCCGTGACGCTCTGCGACGGCACGCCCGGTCTCCGTGCCGTCCTGGAGGCGCACGGCGTCTCGCCCGAGCGCGTCCGGAGCGCGAGCAGCGTCTTCGTCGGAGCGGGTGCCGGCTGCCCGGACGTGACCGATCGCGTCACCTGCTCGCCGGCCGCTGCGCGCATCCTCGCGCGGGCCGCCCGGATCGCCGGGCCCCTCGAGCGGGTCCGGCCGCACCACGTCGTCCTCGCGGTCCTCGACGGCGTCGACGACCCCTTCACGGGCTCGGCGCACGACGTCCTCGAGCGCCTCGGCGTCGAGCCGCGCCGGTTCCGGCGTGCCCTGCGTCGCGCGGCGCGACGCGCGTAGTCGAAGGCGACCCGCAGACGGACGGGAGGCGCGTGGCGGCCCCGCCCCGCGCCTCCCGTCCGCCGTTCCGTCGGCGCGTGTGTCCGCTCACGGCGCACATCCCGCAGCGAGGTCACGCCCACGGCGAACAGGGGCAGCCACCGGGGTGAGCGCTGGTTACTCTCGATGTACGTCACCGGACTTCCACGAGCCCGGCAAGGGAGAGCACATGTTCGAGAGATTCACCGACCGAGCCCGTCGTGTTGTCGTCCTCGCTCAAGAAGAAGCGAAGATGCTCAACCACAACTACATCGGCACCGAGCACATCCTCCTCGGCCTCATCCACGAGGGCGAGGGCGTCGCCGCCAAGGCGCTGGAGTCGCTCGGCATCTCGCTCGATGCCGTCCGCGAGCAGGTCCAGGACATCATCGGGCAGGGCCAGCAGCAGCCGACCGGGCACATCCCGTTCACGCCGCGCGCCAAGAAGGTGCTCGAGCTGTCCCTGCGCGAGGCGCTGCAGCTCGGCCACAACTACATCGGCACCGAGCACATCCTCCTCGGCCTCATCCGCGAGGGCGAGGGCGTCGCCGCCCAGGTGCTCGTCAAGCTCGGCGCGGACCTCAACCGCGTCCGCCAGCAGGTCATCCAGCTCCTGTCCGGCTACCAGGGCAAGGAAGCGGTCGCCGTCGGCGGCGAGCAGCAGCAGAACGCGCAGCAGGGTTCGCAGGTCCTCGACCAGTTCGGTCGGAACCTCACCCAGGCGGCGCGCGACGGCAAGCTCGACCCGGTCATCGGCCGCGAGAAGGAGATGGAGCGGGTCATGCAGATCCTCTCCCGCCGCTCCAAGAACAACCCTGTCCTGATCGGTGAGCCCGGCGTCGGCAAGACCGCCGTCGTCGAGGGCCTCGCCCAGGCGATCGTCAAGGGCGACGTGCCCGAGACGCTGAAGGACAAGCAGCTCTACTCGCTCGACCTCGGTTCGCTCATCGCCGGGTCCCGCTACCGCGGTGACTTCGAGGAGCGCCTCAAGAAGGTCACGAAGGAGATCCGCACCCGCGGCGACATCATCGTCTTCATCGACGAGATCCACACGCTCGTGGGTGCCGGTGCCGCCGAGGGCGCGATCGACGCAGCGTCGATCCTCAAGCCGCTCCTCGCCCGCGGTGAGCTCCAGACCATCGGTGCCACCACGCTCGACGAGTACCGCAAGCACTTCGAGAAGGACGCCGCACTCGAGCGCCGCTTCCAGCCGGTGCAGGTCAACGAGCCGTCGCTGCCGCACGCGATCAACATCCTCAAGGGCCTCCGCGACAAGTACGAGGCGTTCCACAAGGTGTCCATCACCGACGGTGCGATCGTCGCCGCGGCGAACCTCGCGGACCGCTACGTGCAGGACCGCTTCCTGCCGGACAAGGCCATCGACCTGATCGACGAGGCCGGTGCTCGCCTGCGGCTGTCGATCCTGTCGGCGCCGCCGGAGCTCCGCGAGTTCGACGAGAAGATCTCGGCGGTCCGCGGGCAGAAGGAAGCCGCGATCGAGGAGCAGGACTTCGAGAAGGCCGCGAGCCTGCGCGACGAGGAGAAGAAGCTCCTCGGCGAGCGTCTCCGCCTCGAGAAGCAGTGGCGTGCGGGTGACGTCGCCGCGTCCGGCACCGTCGACGAGGGCATCATCGCCGAGGTCCTCGCGCAGGCCACGGGCATCCCGGTCTTCAAGCTCACCGAAGAGGAGACCTCGCGTCTCGTCTTCATGGAGAAGGCACTGCACGAGCGCGTCATCGGTCAGGAAGAGGCCATCTCGGCCCTCTCCAAGACCATCCGCCGCACCCGCGCCGGCCTCAAGGACCCGAACCGCCCCTCGGGCTCGTTCATCTTCGCCGGCCCCACGGGTGTCGGGAAGACCGAGCTCGCCAAGGCGCTCGCGGAGTTCCTGTTCGACGACGAGGGCGCACTGATCTCCCTCGACATGTCAGAGTTCGGCGAGAAGCACACCGTGTCCCGCCTGTTCGGTGCCCCTCCCGGGTTCGTCGGGTTCGAAGAGGGCGGCCAGCTCACCGAGAAGGTGCGCCGCAAGCCGTTCTCCGTGGTCCTGTTCGACGAGATCGAGAAGGCCCACCCGGACATCTTCAACTCGCTGCTGCAGGTCCTCGAAGAGGGTCGTCTGACCGATGGTCAGGGCCGCGTGGTCGACTTCAAGAACACCGTCATCATCATGACCACGAACCTCGGTTCGCAGGGCATCGCCGGTGGCCCGGTGGGCTTCCAGGTCGAGGGTGACTCCGGTGTCGGCTACGACCGCATGCGCTCGAAGGTGAACGAGGAGCTCAAGAAGCACTTCAAGCCGGAGTTCCTCAACCGCGTCGACGACACGATCGTGTTCCCGCAGCTGTCGCAGCCCGAGCTGCTGCAGATCGTGGACCTCTTCGTGAAGCGTCTGTCCGACCGTCTGCTCGACCGCGACATGACGGTGGAGCTCACGCTCGCCGCCAAGGAGCAGCTCATCAAGGTCGGGTTCGACCCGGCACTCGGTGCACGACCGCTCCGCCGCGCGATGCAGCACGAGGTCGAGGACCAGCTGTCGGAGCACATCCTGCAGGGTGAGCTCAACGCCGGCGACCACGTGAAGGTGGACTTCGCCGAGGGCAAGTTCCAGTTCGAGACCGGGCGTCAGCCGGGTCGCGAGGAGGTCCTCGCCGGGGCTGCCGCCGTCGAGGCGACGGACGCTCCGCAGGGCGAGATCGAGTCCTAGGACCCAACCGCAGACGGACGGGAGGCGCGGTGCCAGCTGGCACCGCGCCTCCCGTCTGCTGTTGTGCGGTTACTTCCCGTGCTTCTTGCGTCCGCCGTGTTCCTCGCTGTCGGCGGTGCCGTCGGAGTCGCCGCTCAGTCCGTCCGCCAGACCGTTGGTCTGGTCGAACGGACGACCGAGTGACTCGTCGTTGAGGTCTGCCACGGAGCGGTGACGCTCGTGGGCTTCGGGTTCGGGTTGCTTGTCCATGCGCCGGACGCTCCGCGCGGCGCGATGGCGCTCGGCTCAGGCCTGGACGTCTCCGCGCCATCCGGTGTCCGTGGGGGCGGCCTCGACGCGCTCCTTGTAGTTCTGCAGGTCCTTCTTGATGGCGTGACCGCCGACACCGACCGCCGCACCGAGCTTCTCGAGGAACCCGGACGGCTCCCAGTCGATCTGCGCGGTGACGCGGGTCTCGTCGTCGGAGAGCTTGTGGAAGGTGACGACACCGGCGTGGTCGGTCTCGCCGTCCTTCACGGTCCACGCGACACGCTCGTCGGGGTGCTGCTCGGTGATGACGGCGCGGAACTCGCGCTCCTGACCGGCGACCTTCACGGTCCAGTCGGTGGTCTTGTCGTCGACCTGGACGATCTTCTCGACCTCGTCGAGGAACTCGGGGAACTCCTCGAACCGGGTCCACTGGCCGTACGCAGCTGCGACGGGGACGTTCACGTCGATGGTTTCGATGATCTGGGGCATGTCCGGGACGGTAGGCGGGTGCGGCTGGGTGGCGCCCAGGGCGTTGTCCCCCGGTGGGTCGGTGGCTGGTGCGTCCGGCGCCCAGGCGGTTCGCGCGTTGCTCGCACTAGGGTGATGGGGATGACTGAGCACGGGAAGCACGCGTTCCACGAACGGGACGAACACGGCATCCTGGTGCGTCCGGCGCTCGCGTCGGACGTCCCGCACATCCAACGCCTCATCTCGCCGTACGTCGACCGCCGCATCCTGCTCGGCAAGGAGAACGTCGCGCTCTACGGCTCGATCCAGCAGTTCCGGATCGCCGAGGGGCCCGACGGGGTCCCGATCGGCTGCGGCGCTCTCGCTGTCTTCTGGGACGACATCGCCGAGGTCCGCACACTCGCCCTCGACGCCGACTGGATCCACAAGCGCGTCGGACACCGCATGCTCGAGGCGCTCGAGCACGACGCCCGCGAGCTCGGTGTCGCCCGCATCTTCTGCCTGACGTTCGAGGTCGAGTTCTTCACGAAGCACGGCTACCTCGAGATCGGCGAGCAGGTCGTCGCACCCGACGTCTACGCCGAACTCGTGCGGTCGTCGGACGAAGGGGTCGCGGAGTTCCTCGACCTCGCCCGGGTCAAGCCGAACACGCTCGGCAACACCCGCATGCTGAAGATCCTCTGACGCTTTCGGGTGCCGTGCGGCGGGGTTCCGCCGTCGGGCTCGAGCCGTTGTCTACCCTGTGCGCATGTCGTCGTTCCGTCACCCCGTCGGGCCCGAGAAGCCGGCCGTCTACTGGCGTCGCCGTGCGACCGTCATCGGGGTGCTCCTGCTCATCGTGGTCGTCGTCGTGCTGATCGTCGTCGGACGGGGCAGCGGGGCGACCTCGGCGGAGCCGACGGCCACGGCGACCGGGTCGGCGTCGCCGTCGTCGTCTTCTTCTTCTTCTTCTGGGTCGGCGTCGTCGCCTGGGTCGGCGTCCTCGCCCTCCGCTCGATCGACGCCGTCTGCTTCATCCGCCGCCGACGGATCCACGTGCGCGAAGGACCAGATCCAGCTCACCGCCGTGGTGGACAAGACCGCGTACGGCCCCACCGAGGACCCGAAGATCGCGATGTCGATCAAGAACACCGGGTCGAACTCCTGCCACATGGACCTCGGCTCGTCGCAGCAGGTCCTCACGATCAGCTCCGGTACGGAGCAGTACTGGTCCTCCAAGGACTGCCAGACCGGCGGGACGAACCAGGACGTCACGATCAAGGCCGGGCAGACCCTGACCACGCCGGCGATCGCGTGGGACCGGACGCGTTCGTCGACCTCCACGTGCGATTCGTCGCGGCCGTCGGTGACCGGTGGGGGAGCGAGCTACCACCTGCAGGTCGCCGTGGGGAACATCGAGTCGAAGGACTCGGTGCAGTTCATCCTGAACTAGCGTCCGGGCCTTCCGCGGTCAAGTCGCTCTGCGCGCGGTGATCGACACGGCGCCGGTCGATCGACGCGCGCGGTGTCGAAACTCGAGCGCCGTCCGCTCGGGGCAAACGAGAACGGGCCCGTCGTCACGAGGACGACGGGCCCGTTCGAGCTGAGCGAGATCAGCCGAGGACGGTGATGTTCTCCGCCTGCGGGCCCTTGCGGCCCTCGGTGATGTCGAACTCCACCTTCTGGTTCTCCTCCAGCGACTTGTAGCCGTTGCCAGCGATCGCGGAGAAGTGAGCGAAGACGTCAGCGGAGCCGTCGTCCGGGGCGATGAAGCCGAAGCCCTTTTCGTTGTTGAACCACTTGACGGTGCCGGTCGATGCCATGATGGCGTTCCTTACTTTCTTGCCAGTCGACATCTGCTGTCGACTGCCTTGCGATGCGGTATTCGCTACCGCCGATCCACCAACGGATGTCGTCAGATCGATGCGCCCCGCGGGCATTGGGCCGGCGGAACGGGTTCGGGGCCAGGCGGCCGGGGAAGGCCAGTGACCGATGGCGCTCGAGGTGCATGGCACCGGAAGAACGATGGACTCCCGCCGAAGCGGTTGGTATCAATGTACCCTCTCGTGGCCACAAGGGAAGAGCCGAAGTCGCTGAACTGCCATGAATCTGGTGGACTAGGGGCGATGGCAGACAAGGAACAGCGCTTCCGGAGCGAACAGCTCGAGGAAGCCCTCGCGAAGCAGGACGTCGCCGCGGTGGCGTTCGCCCTCCGCAACGACATCGTGATCGTCCCCCGACTGGTGACCGGCAAGAAGGACATGCAGGTCCGGGTGTTCGGCCGTGAGGGCGCCGACAAGCGCATCCTGCTGCTGTTCTCGTCGGCGGACGCCTACACGGCGATGGTGCCCGACGAGAAGATCCGGCAGGTCATGGTCTACGACGGGCCACGGCTCGAGGAGTTCCTGACTGCGCACCTCGAGTCGCTCGAGGGTGTGTTCTTCGACATCGCCGGGCCGCACACGATGCAGGCCACCCCCGAGGACCTGCTCGCCGCACTCCGCGCCTGAGCGATTCCCGCTGTGCGGGGTCGCACGGCGCGTCGCGATCGCGCACCCGTCAGGATGCGCGGTCAGAAGGCGCGGTCGAGCTCGCGTTCCCGCTCGTTGTTCGCCAGGGAGAACGCGACGCGCAGTGCTTCTCGCAGGTGCTGTGCGTCCGACCCGAGGACGGTCGTGAAGCCGAGCCGGGCGGCTTCGCTCGCGCGCTGCTTCGTGCCCGTCGTGGGACGGATCTCTCCGGCGAGGCTGATCTCGCCCACGGCCGCCAGCGTGTGCGGGTACGGCCGGTCACGGGCAGCGCTCGCCAGGGCCAGCGCGATCGCGAGGTCCGCGCCGGGTTCGGTGAGCTTCATGCCCCCGACCGTCGACACGTAGACGTCGGCGTCGGACAGCTTCAGGCCGGCGCGGCGCTCGAGCACCGCGAGCAGCATCGCGACGCGGGACGAGTCGACGCCGTTCACGACCCGCCGCGGCTGCGGGGCCGAGCTCGGCACGACGAGCGCCTGCACCTCGACCGGGAGCGCACGTCGCCCTTCGAGCGCGACCGTCACACACGTACCGGACACCGGCGCACCGTTCTTCGACATGAAGAGGCCGCTCGGGTCGGGGACCTCGTGGATGCCGTCGCCGGCCATGTCGAAGCAGCCGACCTCGTCCGTGGGGCCGAAGCGGTTCTTCAGCGCCCGGACGAACCGGAGCGCGGTCTGTCGGTCGCCCTCGAAGTGGCAGACGACGTCGACCAGGTGCTCGAGCAGGCGAGGGCCGGCGATCGTGCCGTCCTTCGTGACGTGCCCGACGATGAGGACGGGGAGTGCCCGGTCCTTGGCGACGCGGATCAGGGTCGAAGCCACCTCGCGCACCTGGGACGTCCCGCCCGCGATGCCGTCGATCGCACTCGACGAGATCGTCTGCACGGAGTCGGCGATCAGGAGGTCCGGGCGCACCTGGTCGATCTGGCCGAGGATGACGCCGAGGTCGACCTCGCTCGCGAGGTACAGGTCGTCGTGCATGGCCCCGGTCCGCTCGGCACGGAGGCGGACCTGGTCGACGGACTCCTCGGCGCTGACGTAGAGGACACGCTTGCCGGTCGCCGCTGCGCGCGAGGCGACCTCGAGCAGGAGCGTGGACTTGCCGACGCCGGGCTCGCCGGACAGCAGGACGGCGGCACCGGGGACGACACCACCGCCGAGCACACGGTCGAACTCGCCGATCCCGGTCTGCCAGCGCTGGACGGTGGTCCCGCGGGACTCCGTGATGGGGCGCGCGACGCGAGTGCCGGCGACGGCGACGGCGGCCGTGCCACGAGTGCTGGCCGTCGCCGCGGAGGAGTCCTCGACGGTGCCCCAGGCCTGGCACTCGCCGCAGCGGCCGACCCACTTGATGCTGGTCCAGCCGCACTCCGTGCAGCGGTAGAGAGACTGAGGGCGGGCCATGCTCGTCAGGCTAGGCCGTGCCGCCGACATGACCCGACCGGTCGTCCGGACTGTCGTCGTGGGCACCCGGGATCGGGACCGAACCCGTCATGCGCTGCCGGAGTCGGTCCATCCGCCCCGGCCGGTCAGCGTGGTCGAGTGCCTCGGCGCCCTCGACGTCCTGCTCCGCCCGAGCCGTGGCCACCGCGCCGGCACCAGCGCCGAGGTCCTCTGCCTCTCGAGCGGAGAGGTAGTGGCGGATCGCGGCGACCACGTCGACCCGGGCATCGACGGCCGGTTCGAACGCACTCGCCCAGATCTCGTACCCGCGGTCGTTCGGGTGGAACAGGTCGCCGTAGCTGTTGAAGAACGTCCGGCGGAGCCCGACCCGCTTCGTGATGGTGTGCAGCGGCGCCACGGTCAGCCCGAGTTCGTCGGCCACCCGGTGCACGATCTCGTTCGCCACCGCGACCTTGCGCTCCCGGTCCGGCACGAACATGCACGGCAACTCGGCCACGATCGCATGGGACGGCACCGCACCGTAGATCTCGCGGATGTTCCGCTCGAACTTGTCCGGGTGGAAGTCGGCGATGTCGTTCGCGCCGATCGACACCGTGCAGATGTCGGGCACGTAGTTCCGGAGCTTCGGCAGCTGGTCCTTCCGGGCACCCCAGGTCGTCGAGCCGGACACGCTGAGGTTCACGACGCGGACCGACGTACGTGATCGGTGCCGGATCCGCCGAGCGAGCAGGCCGACGTACCCGCGGTGCGGTTCGGTCGCGCCCACGCCCTGCGCCGCCGAGTCGCCGATCGCGAGGTACGTTATCTGCCCCTCGTGCTGCAGGCGCTCGCGCCACCAGTCGGCGTGCACCGGGAGCATGTCCACGACGCGTCGGGCGGCGGCGCGTTGCCCGCGGACGCCCGCCCGTGCGCCGAACGCTGCGCCGCCCGTGACGACCAGTCCGCCGACGATCGACGACAGCAGTGCGATCAGGGTCCGGGATCTCATGGGGTGGACGTTACGCGGCGATCTTCGGGACGCGACGAGTCCCTGCTGTACTGGGGACGGCGCCCTGGAGCCAACCTCCTGTGGAGGGGGAGCGGCCCGGCGGTGGTGCGTCGTGCCTCCCGGATCGTGTAAACTCTTTCCCGGTACCGTGTCCGAGCGGCCGAAGGATCATGTCTCGAAAACATGTGTGGGGGCAACTCCACCGTGGGTTCAAATCCCACCGGTACCGCCACGATCAAGAGCCTCGGATCCCCGTCATGACAGGGATCCGAGGCTCTTCTCGTTGGGCGGAAAGCACGCTCCAGTAACCAGGCCGAGGGGCACGGTGATGGTGTTGGTGCGGATGGTGCCGTCGGTGAAGTTGATCGACGTCGTGTTCGGCCGGGTCGTGCCATCGGCCCAGACCGTGGCGTTACCGGCCCCGTTCGTGGCGAGCGAGGTCAGGGTCAGGGCCACGGCGGTGATGCCGGACCCCATCACCGGAACGCCCGCCTTCCCGGCGATCTGGATGGAGCGGGTCTCGTTCTTGCCGAGAGCGGATGCGCTTGCCGTTCATCGCGACGAACCCGCCCGGAGCAGTCCCGTCGTCGTTGGAGGTGTAGTAGCCCTGCACGTCCAGGATCAGCCGGGCGGTGGTGTTCGCTTTCACCTGGATGGTGCCGTCGGATCCGACCGCGAGGACTGCGGAGAACGAGGTCGTCTGCTTGTCGTCACCGCCGTAGATCCCCATCAGCGTCTGCGAGGTGTCAGCGTCCGGACGGCCGAACAGGATCCCCTGCGAGGAGATGTCGGCCACCGTCGCCACCACCGACACCGCACCCGCGGAGCCATCGTTCGGGATGTCCGCGACGCCTGCGACCTTGACGGTCCGGTACGTGTCGGCGGGCATCGGCGTGCTGGAGCCGCCGATGTTTGTTCTTCGTGTCCAGAATCCGACCCGTAGTCGGCACGAACCCACCACCTGTACCGGAGTCCTTCAGCCAGATCAGCTGTCAGTTTCCGCAGCACAAGAGGAACCTGAGTATTACCCCGCGGCCCCTATTCGGGGACACAAATGGAAACCCCAGGTCAGGTGCTGTAGTTCCACGCCGGGCTTAGTGCACTCTCGGGCAACGACGCCAACATGCGATGTTCGCTCAAACGGTCCCGGCACAGAACCGCCACGAAAACCACGACACCGAACGAAGCTGCCCACAGCTTGTTCTCAGCGCTCGCGCTCGAGCTCGTGTCGTCTCGGTAAGCGACCGGCTATCGGACGTGTTGCCGCTCCCGCTTTCAGACGTCGTGGCTAGCGAGCTCGCCGCCGTCAGCGAGGTGCAGAAGGAGAGTGCGAGCGCGCTCTGCTGACGATGGTGGTTCGTCGCCGTACGCAACGGCGGCCGCGATCCCCTCCGCCGCGCGCCGGACGACGAGGATCCGATCCGCGGACAAGCCATCAGCTGCGAGGTTCTCGTTCCACCAGTGCGTGTCAGCGGCCGTGATCTCGCTGACCTTCGGGATCTGGTAGATCCCAGCCCAGGACGGCGCCGCCGTGAAGTACTGCAGCGTCGCATCGGCCCCTGACGTCATCGCGCGAACGTAGGCACGGAGGAGCTTGCCCGGACGGTTCTCGGTGAGGTCCAGATGCTGAAGCACGCTGTCTCGAAGCTGTTGTTGCGCGTCGTTGACGAGCGCGACGATCAAGGCTTCCCGGTTCGGGAAGTGGTGGAGCAGGCCACCTTTCGAGACACCGGCGTGCTTGGCGATGTAGTCGAGCGAAACGCCCGTGCCGCGGTCGGTCATGGCTTCCGCCGCCGCCGCGAGCACCGCTGCTCGGGTGCGCTCGGAGTTGCGCGTCGATCGCTCCGGCGACTGGTTGTGCTCCGGCATGGCCTGCTCCTTGTCGTCGGGGGAAGTTCCTCGTCCATCTGATCAGGAAAGGGGCGCCGAAACTGCTCATCTCCTGTCAACAGTCTACATGCGTTCTACAGCCGACCAGTTGGTCGGTACTGTGATGCTTGTGACTTCGACGACTTCCGCTCCGGTGACCGCACGCAGCTGGGCAGCGCTCGGGATCCTGACCCTGGCCGTGCTCCTGCTCGCGATCGACGGCACCGTGCTCGCGCTGGCGGTGCCGGCCCTGTCGGCGGATCTCAACCCGACCGCGACGCAGTTGCTCTGGATCGGCGACATCTACTCGTTCGCGCTGGCCGGGCTGCTGGTCACGATGGGCAACCTCGCCGACCGCATCGGCCGGAAGCGGCTGCTGCTGATCGGCTCGCTCGGCTTCGGGCTCTCGTCGCTGCTCGCGGCGTTCGCCACGAGCCCGGAGATGCTGATCGCCGCCCGCGCGATCCTGGGCATCAGCGGCGCGACGATCATGCCGTCGACCCTCGCGCTGGTGCGCAACATCTTCACCGACCCGGCACAGCGCACCCGCGCGATTGCTGTTTGGGCGGCCGGGGCGACGGCGGGTGCGGCGGTCGGCCCGATCGTGGGCGGCGCGCTGCTGGAGCGCTTCCACTGGGGCAGCGTGTTCCTGATCAACGTCCCGATCATGGTGCTGGTCCTGATCGGTGGTGTGTTCTTGCTGCCGGAGTCGCGGGATCCCCGCGGCGCACGCGTCGACCTCCTGTCGGCGCTGTCGTCCTTCGTTGCGATCGTCGCGATCGTCTACGCCATCAAGCATGTCTTCGCGGAGGGGTTCGACTGGAGCGTTGCCGTCGCGGTGCTCGTGGGGGTCGCTGCCGGATGGTGGTTCCTGCGCCGTCAGCACCGACTGACCCGGCCCCTGATCGACGTGTCCCTGTTCCGATCGCCAGCGTTCAGCGGAGCGGTGATGGCGAACACGGTGTCGATCTTCGCGTTCGTCGGGCTGCTGTTCTTCTTCTCCCAGTACCTCCAGCTGGTGCGGGGACTGAACCCCTTGCAGGCGGGGCTGTCGGAGCTGTCGGCGACCGTCGCGTCGATCATCGTGATCGGACTGGCCGGGTTCATGGTCGGCAAGCTCGGACGAGGCCGCGCCATCAGCGTCGGCCTGGGGCTCGGCGCGGTCGGTCTCGGCGTCCTCGCTCTCGCGGAGGGACTCGACGGCCTCGCCGGGATCATCATCGGCTTCGCGATCGTCGGGTTCGGTGCGGGGCTGGCGATGACGCTCACCACGGACGCAGTGGTCGGCGCCGCCCCGCGGGACCGTGCCGGCGCGGCATCCTCGATCGCCGAGACCGCGTACGAGCTCGGAGCGGCCCTGGGCATCGCCGTACTCGGGTCGGTGCAGCTCGCGTTCTACCGAGCCCACCTGCCCACGATCAGCAACCCCGACGTCGAGCAGTCGATGCGGGAGTCCCTCGCGACGGGTCTGACGCAGTTGGACCGCACGGCGCCAGACGTCGCCGCCGTCATCGAACAGGCAAAGCACGCCTTCACCGTCGGAATGCAGTGGACGTCCGTGATCGCCGCGGTGCTGCTCATCGTCGCGGCGGTGATCGCGTGGCGGGCGATCCCGTCCCGCGCCGAAACCCCCGTCGAGCACTGAGCGACCAAGGAAGGCACTCCCCATGAAGATCCTCGTTGTCGGAGCCGGCATCGCTGGCAGCGGTGTCGCGCTCATGCTCACCCACGACGGACACGACGTCCGCGTCGTCGACGCCATCACCGAGCCATACCGGGGCGGGTACCAGATCCTGTTCGACCGGACCGCGATGCGCATGGTGCAGCGCATCGGCGTCCTGCCGGAGATCGAAGCGCTCAGCACGCCGACCGCGACGATCACCGTCACCCGCAAGGGAAAGGACCTCGCGCGGATGCGCACGGACGGGTACCGGTCCGCACGCCGTGGTGACCTGGTCGCGACGATCGCTCGCCACGCGGAACGTCGGGTGCCGTTCCAGTACGGCGTCGAGCTCGTCGGCATCGAGCACACCCTCACCGGTGTCGTCGCTCGCTTCGCGGACGGCAGCGCTGAGAAGTTCGATCTGATCATCGGTGCCGACGGCTTGAGCTCCACGGTGCGACGGCTCGCGGTCGAAGACGGCCGGTCGGCGATCTACGAGAACGGCCGCCACCACCTCTGGGTGAACGTGCCCGGACGCATGGCTGGCACGACCGAAGCGGCGATCCTGCTCGGGGACCGAGCCGGCGCGCAGGTGTTCCCGTACACGGACCACGACGAGACCCTCGTGCTGACCTCCATCAACCTCGGCCGCGGCCGGCAGCACGGACCCGACCTCCTCCCGATCGCAGCCGAACTGCTCGCCACCGCCAGCGACCGGTTCGCCCCGTTCGTCGACCAGGTGCGCACCGCCGCACCGGATCGGATCCGCGTCACGAAGTTCGCCCAGGTCCGGGCCCCGCGGTGGCACGCCAGGAATGTCGTCCTCATCGGCGATGCCGCACACTGCATCGACCCGCTCTCCGGAGCCGGCGCGCACGGGGGTCTGGTCGGCGGAGCGATCTTCGCCGACGAGCTCCGCCGCACCCCCGACAACATCGCCGCCGCAGCGCTGCGATACCGGCGGCGGCTGCTGCCGTTCGTCCGGTCCGCGCAGCTGCTGACCGCAGGCGTGGTCGAACGCGCGACCGCCGGGAACCTCCGGCAGCGATTCACCGCTGACCGCTCCCTCATCGGCGCCGCCCTCGCGGTCCGCCGCGCTGACGTGCCGCGCCGCAGCTTCACCACGGCCGCCCTCGCCGCATCCCGCTCGGTGCCCGCCCCCACCAACTGACCCCGGCCCACCGCCGCGAAGAACGGAGAACACCATGACCACCGTTACCCGATCCGTCGACGTCGTGATCGTCGGCGCAGGCCTCGCCGGCCTGTCCGCCGCTGACCGACTCACCCACGACGGCTACGAGGTCCTCGTCCTCGAGGGCCGCGACCGCGTCGGCGGCCGCATCCACACCACCTCCGTCGCCGGCGTCCCCGTCGACGCCGGCGCAACCTGGGTCGCACCGGACCACACGGCCGTGCACGAGCTCATCGACCGGCTCGGTGGCCGCACCGTCCCGCAGTTCCACGACGGCAAGGGGCTGATCTCCTTCCGTGGTCGCCGACGGGCCGAAAGCGCGCTGGCGCTCGCGCCATGGGTGGTCCTCGACCTCACCCGGATCATGGGAGCGCTGCAGAAGATCGTCGACCAGCTGCCGACCGAGGACGCACACACGCACCCGCGCGCAGCGGAGTACGACGCGCTCTCGCTCGGTGCATGGCTGACGCGGAAGCGCGCACTGCAGGACACCCGGAAGTTCATCGACATGATCAGCAAGGTGCACTGGGGTGCCCCTGCCGGCGACATCTCCCTGTTCAACGCGTTGCGGTACATCAAGACCCTCGGCGGCCTCGAGCACATGATGGCTGTTGAGGGTGGAGATCAACAGGACCGCATCTTCGGCACCGTGCACGCCCTCGTTGCCCGGTTCGCTGACACGCTCAGCCCCCGCGTCATCGTGAACGCACCCGTGCACCGGGTCACGACGCACGGCGACACGGTCACCGTCGACGCCGAGGGTGTGACCGTCGACGCTCGCTACGTCATCGTCGCCACCGCACCGACGCACCGGGCAGCGATCACGTTCGAACCGGCCCTGCCCGAACAGCACCGCGGCCTGTCACGCACCTGGCGGCTCGGCGCGCTCAGCAAAGCGTTCGTCGCCTACGACCGTCCGTTCTGGCGCGACCGGGGACTCTCCGGTGAGGGCGTCTCCGACGACGACACCGTGTTCCTCACCTTCGACGTCAGCCCCGGAGCGGACGGCCCCGGCATCCTCATGGTGTTCTGCGACCCCCGCGGCTTCGACGCGTACGACCGCGACGAACGATCCAAGCGGGTCCTCGCGCACCTGGTGCACCTGTACGGGGCCGAGGCGCTGCGACTGATCGACTACCAGGACTTCTCCTGGGGCAACGACACCTTCGCCCCGGGAGGGCCGAACCCCGCCGTCGCACCGAAGGCATGGACCACGTTCGGACGGTTCCTTCGGGAACCGGTGGGACGCGTGCACTGGGCCGGCACCGAGACCGCCGACGAGACCTCCGGAACCATGAACGGCGCCATCCTCTCCGGCCACCGAGCCGCCACCGAGGTCGCGCAGCTGTTGGCCGCCACCACGCAACCGGCAACCCCTACCCCGTCAGCACGCTGACCCACGCGATCGCGGGCGCGGGCCCAACTCGGCCTGCACCCGCATCCCGCAATCCGCCACTGAACAGAGAAACCGACCATGAACACCACCCCTCGGACCACTGAGCCGCGCGCGACGCTGCCCACACCGGTCAGCCTCGCCGCCGCATGGTCGAAGGCGTTCCTCCTCATCGCGATCGCCGTCGCGGTGATCCTCGTCGTCGTCGTACAACTCCGGATCATCGTCATCCCGGTCCTCGTTGCGTTGATCCTGGCGGCACTGCTGGTGCCGTTCTCCGAGTGGCTGCAGCGGCACCGGTGGCCGAAGTGGGCAGCGGTCACGGTCAGCGAACTCGGCGTCATCGGCGTCTCCGGCGGTCTCGCAGCGTTGGTCATCTGGCAGCTGCGAGCAGGTCTCCCAGCCCTTCGCACCGCGATCGTGCACCAACTCGACCAGGTCTCCGCGTGGCTGCACGAGCCGCCCATCTCCCTCACGGACGCGGACATCACCGGCGCGTTGACGAGCGCCGTGAACGCCCTGCAGGACAACGCGCAATCCCTGGTCACGGGCGCCTTGAACGCCGGAAGTGTCATCGGGACTCTGCTTGCCGGCGCACTCCTGGTCCTGTTCACCACACTGTTCGTCCTCATCGACGGCCGCGGAATCTTCGCATGGACGGTCCGCCTCTTCCCCCGACGGGCACGCGAAGCAGTGGACGGTGCCGGTCGCGCCGGCTGGGCGACGCTCACCGCGTTCGCCCGTGTTCAGATCCTCGTCGCCCTCGTCGACGCGATCGGCATCGGCCTCGGTGCCTTCATCATCGGTCTGTTCTTCGACGGGTTCCCGTTCCTGGTGCCGATCGTCATCGCCGTGTTCCTCGGCTCATTCGTCCCCATCATCGGCGCGATCGCCAGCGGCGTCCTCGCCGTCGTCGTCGCGCTGGTGTTCCTCGGACCCGTGCCCGCCGTGATCATGCTCGCCGTCGTCCTCATCGTGCAGCAGGTCGAAGGTCACGTCCTCCAGCCGTTGATCATGGGCGCCGCCGTCAACGTCCACCCCCTCGCAGTCGTCCTCGCCGTCGCCGCCGGCGGCTTCCTCGCAGGCATCCCCGGGACCCTGTTCGCCGTGCCGCTCGTCGCCGTCGCCAACTCCATCGCGCACCACCTCGCGCGAGCGCCGTGGCGTCCCAGAGCATCTGAGGTCCGCCCGGAAGACCTGACATCGTCGCTGTCCCGACCGCCGGTGATGTGAGCGCAGACGACCCTCAGCAGTCCCTGCGGGCCGTGATCAGTTGCGGATGATCTGCTGCAACACCTGGAACGCGACCGCGACGACGAGCGCGTTGTAGAAGAAGCTCAAGATGCTGTGCAGCATCACCACCCGTCGGACAGCAAGGCTCTCGACCTGCGCGTCCGAGGTCGCGAACGCGGTCCCGATCGTGAACGAGAAGTAGAGGTAGTCGATCAGTGCGGGTGTGCGCTTCCCCGGGAAGCGCACACCACGGCGGCGGCCGCCACCGTCAGCAGCCCAGTAAGTGTGCGCGAACCCGACCTGCAGCAACGTCCACGACAGCGCGACACCGATCGACGCCGTGACGGCGAACGGCAGTGCACCGCCGCCGCCGTCTGCCTGAGCTACCAGCGCCACGACTGCCGAGTAGGCACCGGTCGCGCTCGCGACCAACGGCAGCAGCCATGACCACCGCTTGAACTCCTGGAGTGCGCTCTTGCTCTCATCCGTACGGCGCCCGGACCACGTCGCTATCAGACCGCCGAGCAAGTACGCCAGTGTGACGGCCTCCCACAGCACCAGCGTCCAGAATTGCCCGACAAATAGGTATGCGACGCTGCTGAGCAGAATGGCTGTCTCCGTCGCGGCGACCAAAAACCGCCGCCCCCACGGCTGTGCGGACCGCGATGCGGTGCTCTGGTGCAAGTGGCCCTCCCGTCTGACATGTGCGCGCGCGTCCATCAGACGACCGCCGCTTGGACAAGCATCCCCGAACCGTCGGGGGAAACTCTGATGAACGACCACGCCCAGCTCCATCAAGCAGCGAACTAGGCCACCGATGCGAACACTGAGCCTTCGGCAAGGTCTCCGCGCCAACACCCAGAAGGAACCGCTCCATGCTTCCTACCGTGGTCGAATACCTGTGAATGAGGAGCCCGTTGGTTAACCACGCGCGCATGGCAGAACTCGCCAAGGAGCCGCTCATCGTCGTCGGGGCACGGAGCAGCGCCTTCAGGGGGACTTGGCGAGAACTTCGCGCCATCCTCCGACAGCGCGAGATGCTCGGGATGCTCATCCGACGCGACCTCAAAGCGCGGTACAAGGACTCAGCACTCGGCTTCGTGTGGACGCTGGTGCGGCCACTGACCCAACTGCTCATCTACTACTTCGTGATGGGAAAGATCCTCGGTTCAGCGCGCTCGATCGACAACTTCGCCATCTACGTCTTCACCGGGCTGACCGCCTACACGCTCTTCAGCGAAGTCGTCGCCGGCGCAACCGGATCCATCGTGGGCAACAGTGGACTGATCAAGAAGGTGTACGTGCCCCGCGAGGTGTTCCCGCTCGCAAGCATCGGCGCAGCGCTGGTGAACTTCCTGATCCAGTTCACAATCCTGATCGCGGCGACAGTCGCCCTACGGGCGTTCCCTTGGCACGAGGGGCTGATTTTCCTCGTTCCCTCCCTGCTCGTGATCCTCGTCTACAGCGCAGCGATCGGGCTCGTGCTCGCTGCGCTCAATGTCTATCTCCGAGACGTGCAGTTCATCATCGACGTCGGACTGATGGTTCTCCTCTGGGCATCCCCAATCGTGTACTCGTACTCGATGGTGCTGCAGCGCCTAAAGGTCGACTGGCTCCTGGCCGTTTACACGAACAACCCCCTCACGCTCTCGATCCTCGGACTGCAACGAGCGATCTGGGCCCACGGCGCACCCACAGAGCCCGCTTGGCCTGCGGAACACCTCGTCAGGCTCTGCATTGCTCTCCTTGTCGGTACCGTGCTCCTCATCGCAGCGCAGCGAGTGTTCTCACGTCTCCAGGGCAACTTCGCCCAGGCACTCTGAGCTGATCAACCCGGGATCGCAACGTCCGGTTCCCCATCCGCTACCGGACGGCGCGAGCTGCAAGGATCGGGCCATGGCACTTTCAGACATTTTGGCGGCCCTCGGGCTGGCCGGAGGCGTAATCGGCTTTTTCGTCGCTCTCGCGGCACGCAAGAAGGCGGACGAGTCAGAGAGTGCTGCCAACGACGCCCGAGCAGACGCAGCAGCAGCCCTCTGGCGCAGCGCAGATTCGGGTGAGCGGATTGCGGAGGCCGTCGAAAGGATGGCTGCGGTCGCTTCTGAGCCAGACGTCGACCTCGTCCGCGTGTACGAAGCTGCCCTGAACGCGAAGGTGGAGTGGGCAATCGAGGAACGCACAGACGCGCACTCGTACCGGCTGCGAAACGTCGGAAACGTTGGCGCTGAGGACGTGCAGATCAGCGCAGTTCCCTCCGAGCATGCAGCCCTCCTCGTTGGAGGTAGCCTCGGCAACCTCGACGCCGGCCAGGCCGGCGTCTTTCAGACGTCACCACGACTGACGCTGTCACTTCGCCGGATCGCGGTGAGCTGGTCCGAAGCAGACACCGGACAGCAGATGTCGGCGGAGCTGACTCTCCCCTGACCGCCTCCGGCACGCCGGGTCCCCAACCACCACTGACCATTTCAATACACGATCGACTACCGGACACCGGCACCAGCGCTGCCGTAGTTGCCGACGACGCCATCTGCTTCGCACTCGGGTGCCGCGTCTGCCCTGTCTTACAACTGTCCACCATGACGCGTGAGCCACCGAGCTCCTACGAGGCGTGGCAAGGTGACCCCATGAACACAGGAGCCGATCGGTGGGGTGTCCCAGACACAATGTTCGGCGGCCCCATCCCCGACGAGTTCGCCGCAGCGATCGCCCGCGTCGCGCTCCTGTCCGCACTCGTGGAGAGCAAACTTCACGGGCTGCTCTCGACCGTCGGAACCGCCCCGCAGAGCACGTGGGCCGGACGTCCCGCTGGCGCTGTCCTCGACGAGCTCGACCAGATCGCACGAGCGGGCATACCCGCTCGACGGTCAGCACCTCCGAAGCTCATTCACGCCCTCCGAGCAGAGGTCGCAGCCGCCCGTGCGGACGCTCACACCCGCAACGAACTCCTCCACGCCGTCTGGCCTCTCCCTCTCGTCGATGGCGGTGTGGGGTGGAAACCACTCCCCCCTAAACAACGGGAGAACCCCGCCGCCTGGACCCGGTCCGTGACGGGCGAGTTCCAACCCCTCATCACCCGGCTCGTCAACCACGTCAGCACCATCGAGACGCTCCGAGCCAGGACCGAGGAACTCCCTCGAAACCAGAATCCCCCGACCCCCCCGATCGTCGCGACGTGTTCCTATCGCCCGGCTGCCGTCTACTCGGCACCGGTCCTCCGGGGTGCGAGCCGTCGCGGTCGCACGCAGCTCTCACCATCTGTCTCACATGGGTGGTCCGCAGACGCTCGCGGTGGCGGGGCGCTATCCGGACGCCCATCCGGGGCGGGTGCATCGCCTCCGCGCTGCTCTCGGGAGCGGGCGTCCCCCGGCATCGCCGTGGTGCAATTTGGTGCACCGCTACCTGGCCGGGGACGGCTTTGGCTGGCTCGACCCGTCGGCAATTTCCCGATGAATCCGGCGATCGGGGGCGTGCCCGTGCAGGTGCGAACACAGAGCGATGGGTTCAAATCCCACCGGTACCGCCACCGAAAGCCCCTCGTTCGCCAGGGGCTTTCTGCATTCCCAGAGCAGGCGGCATCAAGGGTGCGGCCTTGCGCCAACCCCGTTCTGTTCGTATGGTAACGATACCAACAATCGGAGGGGCAACGATGCTCAGCTCGACAACGACCCGCACAACGCGCGCGACCCGACTGGGAACCGCCGCGCTCGTCGTCGGCGTCCTGGGTTCTGCGACGCCGCTTGCCGTCGGTGCGGCGAGCGCGTCCACGCCATCGCCGGACCCGGTCTGGCAGGAGCGCGCCAGCGCGACCTACGACGCCATGCAGGACAACCTGTACACGGGTGCCGCGGGACACGGGCTCTACCGCGAGAACACCGACACGACGACCGGCAACCCGTACTCGTTCCTCTGGGAGTACCGCGAGGCGACCCAGGCGGCGCTCGACCTGCAGGGTGTCGCCGACGTCGGGCCGGCGTACGCGAATGCCGCCGCCGCGCGGGTCGACGGGTTCCAGCACTACTACGTAGTCGCTCAGGGCGGCCGACCCGGGTACGAGTCGTACCTTCCGGCGCCGCTCGGCACTGGTGGCGACGTCTACTACGACGACAATGCCGTCGTCGGCCTCTCGTTCGTCAGCCAGTACCTGGCGACCGGCGACGCCGCTGCGCTCGACCATGCCCGGGCGGCGTTCGACGTGGCGGTCCGGAGCTGGAACGGCGACGCGACGCTCACGTGCCCGGGCGGCTCGGACTGGATCGACCGCCCGGACAACACCACCCGGGCGGCGAACGTCACCGGCCTGACCGCGCAGCTCGCCGCGCACCTCTACGAGGAGACGCGCGAGCCGTCGTACCTGCGGTGGAGCACCCGGCTCTCCGACTGGAACAACCGGTGCCTGCGCGAGTCCGCCGGGCTCTACCGGAACAGCCTCGGCGACGACGGGAGCGTCGACTCGACGCTGTGGACCTACAACTCCGGCGCGATGATCGGCACGGCGACGATCCTGTACCGCGCGACGGACGACCCGAAGTACCTGCGCCAGGCAACCACGGCGGCTCGAGCGTCCCTCCGCTACTGGAGCGCGGACGGTCGACTCCAGCAGCAGCCCGCGGTCTTCGATGCGTTCTACTTCAAGGACTTGCTGCTGCTGGACTCCGTGCAGCACGACCCGTCCTATCGGGCGGCGGCGGAGCAGTGGGCGACCGCGACGTGGCGCGACAACCGCGACCCGGCGACCGGCCTCTTCCACTTCCAGCCCAGCGGTGGCGGGGATCCCGACTGGGCCCGACCGGCGGCGACCCTCGACCAAGCGGCGATGATCCAGGTGTTCGCGGTGCTCGGATGGCGCTCCGACCGGCTCGGGGACGTCAGTTGACCGAAGTGCAGGATCGCGCGGCCCCCATCGGCGTCATGGACGTCGGTGGGGGCCACGTCACGGCCGCCCTCGTCGATCCGACGTCGGTCGGCGAGGTCCTGGTCGAGCGGGGAACCGCGATCGACCCGCACGCGGCCCGTGCGGTCCTGCTCGACCAGCTCGCGGCGCCGGCTCGGGCTCTGGCCGGTGCCGCAGCGCTCGCCGGATCGGCACCGTTCCGGGGTTGGATGATCGCGATGCCCGGACCGTTCGACGCCCGAGCCGGGACGGGCACCTTCGCGGGAGTCGACAAGTTCCGCTCGATCGCCGGCGTCGACCTTCGAGCTGCGCTCGCCGAGCGGCTCGGCGTGCCCGGCGAAGTGGTGCGGTTCCGCAACGACGCGGATGCGTACGGGATCGGCGAGTGGGCAGCGGGGGCGGGGACCGGCGTCGATCGGATGGTCTGCATCACGCTGGGGACGGGCGTCGGCTCGGCCTTCCTCGCGGCGGGCGAACCGGTGCACACCGGGTCGGCGGTGCCCGAGGCGGGCGAGGTGCACCGCCTCACGATCGACGGCCGCCCGTTGGAGGACACGATGTCCTCGCCCGCGATCCGTCGTGCGGACCACGCCCGGTCGGGGCTCGACCGGACGGTGCGGGAGATCTGCGTGGCGGCGCGGTCGGGAGATCGTGGTGCGCGCGAGGTGGTCTGGGCTGCGTTGCACGCGCTCGGGTGCGCCCTCCGGCCGTGGGTCGAGCAGTTCGACGCGGACCGCGTGGTGGTCGGAGGGTCGATCGCCCGGTCGTGGGACGTCATCGAGCAGCCGCTCCGCGCGGGGCTGTCGGGGCCGGCAGGTTCGTCAGGCGCCAGGACGGGCTACCCGGTCCTGGTGCCGGCGGCACTCGGGGTGCGGGCCCCGTTGGTCGGCGCAGCGGTCGCGTGGACCCGCGACGCCGACCGGTAGCGACCTGCCTCAGTCGCTGAGGGCGGTCCCGCGGGCCGACGCCTTCACCGTGCCGAGCCGCTGCCCCACGCCAAGACCCCAGGGGCGGATCGTGTAGCGGCCGACACTGGCCGGCACGATGAACGTCTCCGCGTAGTGCACCACGAACGGTTCGAACGCGCCGTCCGGGCTCTCGACGACGGCTTCGGCTCCCTCCACGAGGTTGAGGACGTTCACGGTGCCGTCGGTGTCGTGCGGCACGACGTCCTCGAACCAGTGGCGACGGACCTCGATGAACTCGAGCTCGTGCAGGCCGGTGCGTTCCTCGACCCAGCCGTCACCACGTGTGACCTCGGTCACCTGGTTGACGAGCTCGTCACGTGCGAAGTCCGTGCGGCGGTCCCACTGGATGTTCGCGAACGCATGGTCGAGGTGGACCGGTCGCGGGACGCCGTCGAGACCGACCCGTCCCCAGTCCCACATCTTGAACGTGAAGATGTACGGGGTGGCGGAGATCTCGAGGACCATCGAGTCCGCACCGGAGCAGTGCACGGTGCCGGCCGGGATGAGGAAGTGGTCGTGCTTCTTCGCTGGGAAGGTGTTCACGTACCGGTCGGCGGGGAAGGGTTCCTCGCCGCCCGATGCCGTCCGCAGTGCAGCCTGCATCTCGGCGGGGTCCGTGTCGTCGCGGACCCCGAGGTAGACGACTGCGTCCTGCGCAGCGTCGAGCATGTAGTAGCTCTCGTCCTGGGTGTAGGGCATGCCGAAGGTGTTCTGCATGTAGTCGGTCAGCGGGTGCACCTGCAGCGACAGGTTGCCGCCGGCCATGGTGTCGAGGAAGTCGAACCGGATCGGGAACTCGGCTCCGAACCTGGCGTACGTCTTCGCACCGAGCAGTTCGCGCGGGTGCCGGAAGACGAGGTCGAGCGCCGGCAGCTCGACGACGGTGTCGCCGATGCGGAACAGCAGGCTGTTCTCCTCGGGCACGCAGTCGAAGCACCACGCGTAGTTGTCGGCGTCCCCGACGTCGAGGACCTCCTTCATCCACTGGCCGCCCCACACGCCGGGGTCGAAGAAGGGCACCACGCGGAAGGGACGTCGGCTCGCGAGTTCGAGTCCGGCGAGGAAGGTGTCGGCCTGGATGAGCTTCGCTCCGGCCATCGAGCCGTTGGCGTCCAGGACGAGGTCGATCCGGTCGAACAGGGCGCGCTTGTGCCGGTCCGCGACACGCCACTCGACGAAGTACCCGCGCTTGACCTTGCGGAGCTGGTCCTCGTCGCCGTTGTCGGCGCGCCAGTTGGGCGCCCCGGCGCGCTGTCGGCGCTGGATCTCCCAGCGCGCGAGGTCTGCCAGGACCACCGTGTCGAACTGCGTCGGGACCAGCGTCGCCCCCCAGCCGTAGACGACGACGGAACCCTCTGCGGCCCGGACGCGCTCGGCGACCTCGGCGAGGCGGGCGGCGTCGTAGAAGTCGTCGAGCACCTGGTGCCCGAGCACGCCGAAGACGCGGTCGTCGGTGAGGTTCGCTGCGATGCGTTCCTCGATCACGGTGTTCGGCAGGGCCGCGGCCTCCTCGACGTCGATGAGGACGGCGTCGGGCGCGGCGGCGGCGAGTTCGCGGCGGAGGCCGGCGAGGTCGCTGCCCGGGTAGGTGTCGATGGCCATCGTGTGCCGGTCGGCGAGCTCCGACGCGATGCGCTCCCAGGCTGCGCGGCCGGACCAGACGTCGTGTCCGGGTGGCAGGTCGACCACGGGCGCCTTGTCGTACTGGCCGACGACCGTGTCGGTGGACAGGAAGGTGGACATGGTGCCCCTTTCGCGCTGATAACGTTACCAACACTACAACGCACGGGGCACGACGACGCAAGCCGCGCCTCCAGTCGCCCGAGCCGGACGGCCCACCGTGCCGGACGGCCAACCTGCCGGACCGTCGGGCCGTGTCAGGCGTTCCCCCGCCGACGCGACCAGCCGCCGCTCAGTGGTGGACGATGTACACCGGCAGCTCGACGAGCCTCGGCGCCTCGCCGGCGGCCGACCCGTCGAGCCGCGACAACAGCATCCGCGCCGCCACCCGCCCGAGCTCCGCCGGGTCATGGTCGATGACCGACAGTGGGATCGGTGCCATGTCGGCGAAGTCGAACGAGTCGAACGCGAACAGGTTCGGCGGAACGGCGATGGTGCCGTCCGCGAGCGCCTTCGCGATCGCGCGGATCGCCCCGACGCTGATCCGGTTGTTCGCGGCGAACACCGCCGTCGGCCGGTCCGGACGTTCGAGCAGTCGTCGCATCGCGTGCTCGGCACTGTCGGCGTCCTGCAGCCCCAGCACGATGAGGGACTCGTCCGGGGCGGTCCCGTGCGCGGCGAAGGCGTTCCGGAAGCCGGCGAGACGGCGTTGCCCCGTGGACACCGTGACCTTGTTGCCGAGGAAGGCGATGCGTCCGTGCCCGTCGTCGAGCATGAGCGAGGTCGCATCGCGGGCGCCGTGCACGTCGTCGATCAGGACGGCGTCGGCGGCGACCTCGGCGACCGTGCGCGATGCGAGCACGAGCGGCGCGTCGTTGAGGCGCGTGGTGGTGAACCGCTCGGTGTCCTGCCCGACGGGCACCACGATGAGCCCCTCGACCTGTCGTCCGAGGAAGTCGGAGAGGAGCTGTCGTTCGAGGTCGGCGTCCTCGTTGGTGGTGCCGACCAGGATGCGGCGGCCGGTCGACGCGACGACCTGCTCGATGCCCTGCACCACGCCGGCGTAGTACGGGTTGCCGATGTTCGTGATGAGCACGCCGACGAGTCCCGAGCGCTGTCCGGGCCGGAGGCTCCGCGCGTTCTCGTTGCGGTGGTAGCCCACTTCCGCGATGACGCGCTCGACGTGCTCGCGCAGTGCGGGCCGCACGTTCTTGCCCCCGGAGAGCACGCGGGAGACGGTCATCGGGCTGACCTCGGCCACCCGGGCGATGTCCTTCACGGTCATCGCGGGTTTCCGGCCCGGACCGGACCCCGCGGCTGTCTCCATGTGTCCCTGTATACCGGACAACCCACTTGCGGCCGCTCGCTCGCCGTGTATGCTCCCGGTTGGTAACGTTATCAATTCATCGTCGAATGGAACGCCCGATGCCGAACCCGTTCTCCCGAGGGCCCGCTGTGACCCGTCGCACCGCCCTCGCGCTGGGTGGCGGCGGACTCCTCGCCATAACCCTGGCCGCCTGCGCCCGTGGCTCCGACACGCAACCGTCGGCACCCGGGACGGTCACCCTGAACAGCGACAACCCCACCTGGGGTCCCGGGTACGCCGCCGCGTCCGCCGTCCTGGCGAAGCGCATCGGGTACCGCATCACGTCCCGGTCCATCGCGAGCGTGAACAACTACACGCAGGTCATCCGGATGACGGCGCAGACGGACAGCACCACCGACCTCATCAAGTGGACGAACGGGTACCGCCTGCAGGACATCGCCCGAGCGGACATCCTCACCGACCTCGACCCGGTGTGGGACTCGGCCATCGAGCGCGGCTGGGTGGACCCGGCACAGCGCGAGTCGTTCAGCTACCGCGGCAAGGCGTACGGCGTCCCGCTCTACAAGAGCTACTACGCCGTGTTCTACAGCAAGAAGGCGTTCGCCGAGCACGGGATCAGCGTGCCGACCACCTTCGACGAGATGCTCACCGCTGCACAACGGCTGAAGGACGCGGGCATCACCCCGTTCCTCTCGCCCGGCGCCACCACGTGGGAGGCCGAGATCTGGTTCATGCAGCTGCTCGCGTCGATCGACCCCGACTACTACAAGGCCGTCACGACCGACGAGGCCAGCTACACGGACGAACCGGCGAAGCAGGCGATGGACCTCTGGTCGTCGATGTACGCCGAGGGGTTCTTCTCGGCGCCGGACGTCACGTCGAACGACCTGCCGGGGCTCGTCAGCAAGGGGAAGTTCGGCATGATGCTCTACGGCACCTGGTTCGCGAACACGCTCCTCGCCGCCGGGCTCACCGACGCGGACATCGGCTTCTTCCGAGTCCCGCCCCGCGGATCGGCCGCCCCGTCCGTCGTCGTCGAGAGCGGATCGCTGTCGGTCCCGGTGAAGGCGCACCGCCACGGCGCCGCGGTCGACGTCGCGAAGAACTGGCTCGCCACCGACGTGCAGACCGCCTGGGTCGGTTTCCTCGGCGACACGAGCCCGAACCCTCACGTCCTGCCGAAGTCCGACCTGGTGAAGGACCTCGCGAAGGACATCGCCGACACCCGCCCGGTCGAGCTCACCCGCTACTGGGAGGCCTCGCCCACGCCGCTCATCGAGGGCAACGTGCAGGACCTCGGGTCCTTCATGGTGAACCCGTCGAAGGCGAACGGCGTCGCCACCCTGCGATCCATGCAGAACCGAGCCGCGACCGAGTGGAAGACCTGGAACGCCGCATGACGCTCACACAACCCCCTGTCCCGGACACGGTGGTCGACGACCTGGAGGCGCGGCCCGCGTCACGACGTCGGCCCGCGCCGTCGAGACGCGCACCCCTCAGAGCACGGATCACCGGAGGCGCGTTCCTCGCCCCCGCCGTCGTGCTGGTGGTCGCGTTGCTCGTCGTCCCGTTCCTGTTCACGATCTCCCGCAGCTTCTTCAACGACAACGGGTTCACCCGCAGCTGGGTCGGGATCGAGAACTACCGCGCGATGTTCGCCGATCCTGCGTTCGGGCAGTCCGTGCTCAACACGTTCCTCTGGGTCGTCGGCACGCTGCTGCTACCGGTCGGGATCGGCCTCGCGATCGCAGTGGGCACCTGGAAGCTCAGGCTCGGCGGCCTCGCCCGGTTCGCGATCGTGCTGCCGTACGCGATCTCGGGTTCGGCGACCGCCGTGGTCTGGACGTTCATGCTCTCCACCGACGGCGGGCTGGACACGCTCCTGCGGATGGTCGGACTCGACGGGCTCGTCTCGCAGTGGCTGCTCCAGTGGCCGCTGAACACCGTGATGATGATCGTCGCGACGACGTGGCAGGCGACCGGTGCCTGCGTGATCCTGTTCCTCGTCGGCCTGCAGTCCATCCCACCGAACACGCTCGAGGCGGCGCAGATCGACGGGGCCTCCGGGTGGCGGCTCTTCTGGTCGGTGACGTTCCCGCAGCTGCGACCGATGACCGTCGTCGTGGTCGGGATCTCGATCGTCGGCAGCCTGAAGGTCTTCGACCAGGTGCTGCTGCTCACGAACGGCGGCCCCGGCACCGCATCCGAGACCCTCGCGCTGACGATGTACCGCGAGACGTTCACGCTCTCCCGGTACGGAGCGGGTGCAGCGGTCGCCGTCTTCCTGACGCTCGTGGTCGTCGTGGCCTCGTGGGCGTACCTCCGCCGGCAACTCCGACCGACCGACTAGCTGGAGCCCGAAGATGACGAAGACCTCTCGCCGCATCCTGGCGGCCGTGCTGACCGTCGTGTCACTGATCTGGTTGATCCCGTCGTACCTGCTCGTCGTGAACGCGTTCACGAAGAGCGCCGACTACTCGGGCACGCCGTCGTGGTGGCCGACCTCGTGGTCGTTGTTCGACAACATCGCCACCGCCTTCCAGAACGCCAACGTCGGCCAGGGCATGGCGAACAGTCTGCTCTACTCGGTCGTCGGGGCGGGAGCCGCGGTGTTCATCGCGGCGCTGGCGTCCTTCGCGGTCACGATCATGCCGGTCAAGCGTCCGACGTTCTGGTTCTGGGTGATCTACATCGGCACGATCCTGCCGCTGCAGGCCTTCCTGTCGCCGCTGTTCACCGGGTACGCCGCCGCGTCGTTGTTCGACACCCAGTACGGCATGCTGCTCGTGTACGTGGCCCTGACGATCCCGTTCGCGTTCTTCGTGGTGCGCGGACACATGACCGGCCTGCCGAACGAGGTACGCGAAGCCGCCTCGCTCGACGGTGCCGGGTGGGTCCGGATGTTCTTCCAGGTCCACCTCCCGCTCTCCACGAGCGCGCTCCTCGCCGCGTTCGTCTTCCAGTTCACGTGGATCTGGAACGACCTGCTGTTCGGCCTGACGCTCTCGTCCAGCCCGAACATCCGGCCCGTGATGGCGACCCTCGCCGACCTCACCGGCAACTACTCCACGTACGGACCGCCCGTGGCGCTCGCCGGAGCACTCGTCGCGTCCCTGCCGACGATCATCGTGTTCTTCGCGTTCCAGCGGTTCTTCGCCCGGGGCCTGAACCCGACGGCCTGACCGTCCTCGCCCCGCCCGCTCCGCACTCCGATCACCGACCCACCGAAGGAAGTCCTGCTCCGATGACCGAAGCCGCCCTCGTCTCCGCCCAGCCCTGGTCCCACCTGGAGGCCCGCGACGGACTCCTGGACCGGGCCACCGTCGTCGCCGAGACCATCGGCAGCACCCGCGTGCGCGTCCTCCCCGAGCCCCTCAAAGCCGAGCACGACGGGGGGACGGTGCAGGCCGTGCGGCTGCTCGTCGGCGGGCCGCTCCCCGACGCTGCAGTGGCGACGCTCACCGGCCCGGACGGCGACCTCGTCGTCGGTGCCGCTCCGGCTCCCGACGACACGTCCGTCCGGCTCCTGGTCCGCGCGGTCACCACACCGACCCAGGTGACGCTGGCGCTGCCGGACCTCGGCGTCGAGACGGTCTCGTTCGTGCTGCAACCACAGCGCGACTGGTCCGTGCACGTCGTGCACCACTCGCACTTCGATTTCGGGTACACCGATCCGCAGACCACGGTGATCTCTGCACAACGGTCGTACCTCGACTCCGCCGTCGAGCTGGCCGCGGCGACCAGCGAATGGCCGGATGCCGCCCGGTTCCGGTGGAACGTCGAGGCGCTCTGGGCGTTCGCGGACTGGGAGCGGCACCGCCCCGCCGCGAAGGTCGCCGAGTTCGTCCGGCTGGTGCAGGAGGGGTCGATCGGCCTCAGCGCGATGCCGTACAACCTGCACACCGACACCTGCTCGACCGAAGAACTGCACGAGCTCCTCCGCGAGGCCCGCCGCATCCGCGAGCAGTACGGGATCGACTTCACGACCGCGATGCAGACCGACGTGCCCGGCCAGGTCGTCGGCCTGCCCGACGCGCTGCAGGAAGTGGGAGTCCGGTACCTCGCGGTCGCCCACAACTGGGCCGGGCGCTCGATGCCCCACCAGAACGGCGCGCTCGACCTGCCGCGGTTGTTCCGCTGGCGCACGCCCGCCGGCAACTCGGTCGTCGTGTGGATGACCGACAGCCCGCACGGCCTGGCCTACATGGAGGGCCCGATGGTCGGCCTCACCGAGTCGTACGAGGTCGCCGAGACGTACCTGCCCGCCTACCTGACCGCGCTCGCGACCCGTGGGTACCCCTTCCCGCCCGGAGTGTTCGGCGCGCACGGCGAGGAAGCCGAGGGGCGTCCGGGCTACCCGTGGGAGGTCCTGCACCTGCGCACGCAGGGGTTCATGGGGGACAACGGTCCTGCGCGGCTGCACCTCTCCGAGGTCGTACGCCGCTGGAACGAGACGTGGACGTCCCCGACGCTGCGTGTATCGACGAACGAGGACTTCTTCGCCGAGGCGGAGGCCCGGTACGGTGACGAGCTCGTCATGGTCGAGGGGGACTGGGGCGACTGGTGGGTCGAGGGCGTCGGGTCGGCGGCCGTCCCGTTGGCGCTCACCCGTGCAGCGCAGGCAACGGTGAGCGATGCCCGTTCCTTCTCGCAGGCGGCCGCGTGGCTCGGTGGCCAGGCGATCCCGACGGAGCGTGCCGATTCGGACGCGACGTACGACGCGATCTCGATGTTCAACGAGCACACGTGGGGCGCCAGCAACTCGTGGACGCACGGCGACGAAGGGTACGACTCGGGCGAGCGCCAGTGGCAGTGGAAGGTCGGCCAGGCGCTGACCGGTCACCAGCGCGGCCGGGACCTCGAGGAGCACGCCCTGGTCTACCTGGCCGACACCGTAACGGCGCCCGACGACGCCCTCGTGTCGATCGTCGTCGCGAACGCCTCCGGAGACGTGCGGACCGGTGTCGTGCGCTTCCTGCTGAAGGAGTCGACGGTTCCACTCGACGGCGACGTCACCGTGCGCGACGGACGGACCGGCGAGCGGCTCGGCCTCGTGCTCGAGCCGCAGTCGAACTCGTTGCACCGCGAATCCGGACGCTGGGTCGCCGTGCAGGTCCGCGACGTCCCGGCGTTCGGGTTCGTCCGGATTGACGTGCTGCCGTCCGACAGCTCCCCGGAGGGTCCGCGTACCCACGAGGCTCTGACGACACCGGCCGCCGAGCTGTTCACCCTCGAGAACGCGTTCCTCCGTGTCGCCGTCGACCCACTGACGTCGACGATCCGGTCCGTCATCGAGCGGGCGACCGGTCGCGAGATCGTCGAGCAGGACGCTCCGGCCGGTTTCAACGGCTATGTCTACGACCAGTACGGCTCGTCCGGGGCCGGCGTGAACCACCTGTCGAACAAGCTGTGGAGCTCGGACCGCCTCGAACTCCTGGCCGGCCGGACCACCGGCGGCGCGGCCGTGCTGGTCGAGCGGGTGTCCGACGCCGTCGAGGAACGGCTGGTCTACCGGTTCGCGGCCGCCGGCGTGGACAGCATTACGGTCACCCTCCGGCTCCGCCACGACGAGCCCCGGCTGCGCATCGAGAACCGTCTCGAGAAGCCGGTGACCCGCACGAAGGAGAGCGCCTTCTTCGCGTTCCCGTTCGCGGCGACCGAGCCGGTCGTCCAGTACGAGGTGTCCGGCGGGGTCACCGGCGACGGGCTGGCGCACGTGCCGGGCGCCCCGCAGCACATGCGTGCCATCCGGAACTGGGTCAGCGTGCAGGACGGTGACGACGCGGTGGTGTGGGTGACGAAGGACGCACCGCTCGTGCACCCCGGCAGCATCTCGCTGCCGTACGCGCCCTTCCCGGCGAGCACGAGTCCGATGCGGGCGGCGACCGTGTACTCGTGGTTGCACAACAACGTGTGGGACACGAACTTCCCGATCGAGCAGGGCTTCACCGCGACCTTCGAGTACGCGATCGGCGTCCGGTCGCACGCGGCCGAGCCGGTCGAGTCCGTCGCCGTGCAGACGACCGCGGACCTGGTGCGGCCCCTCGCAGCCGTGCCCGCGTCCGGCACGGGCGGTGCGGACACGCCGTCCGCCGAACTCCTCACGATCAGCGACCCCCGCGTCCGGCTCGTCTCGGTCGTCGCGGGCGACGACGACACGACCTCGATCGTCCGGCTCCAGTCCTTCGCGGACGTCCCCGTCGACGTCGAGCTCTCCTTCGGCGTCCCCGTCCGGACCGCGGCCCGGACGACCTACCTCGGCGACGACACGGGCGCCCCGGTCACGCTGCGCGGCACCGTCGCGACGACGTCGCTGGCGCCGTTCGAGGCCACCGCGGTCCGTGTCGGGCGAGGGGCGGGAGTGCAGTAGCCACGACGGTGGAGCCGCCACACCACGCCCGGTACGGTTGCCCTCGTGGGCAAGGTCACGCTGCAGGACGTCGCTGATCACGCCGGTGTGTCGATGAAGACCGTGTCCAACGTGGTCCGCGGCTACCGGCACGTCAGCGTGTCCATGCGCGACCGCGTGCAGGCAGCGGTGGACGAGCTCGGGTACCGCCCGAACGTCTCCGGTCGCAGCCTCGCGACGGGCCGGTCGAACATGCTCGCGTTCGCGTTCCCGGACCTGCGGCGTCCGTACTTCGCCGAGCTCGCCCACGTGTTCTCCCGGGTCTGCGCGGATCGCGGGTACCAGTTGCTCCTCGAGGAGACCGGCGGCACGGCGGACGGCGAACGGTCGGCGGTCCGTGGGCGGGAGGCCGGTGTGGTGGACGGGGTCGTGATCCACCCACAGGTGCTCACACCGGAGTACATCGACGGCATCCGCGGGGACACGATGGTCGTGTTCCTCGGCGAGGACCTGCGGCCGGAGTGCTCCGACCAGGTGGTGATCGACAACGTCGGCGCCGCGGCCGAGGCGGTCGGTCACCTGGTCGCCCTCGGCCGGCGGCGCATCGGGTTCCTCGGGCACGAGACCGGTCCGTCGTCCCGGACGTCGGCGTTCCGCCTGGAGGGCTACCGCCTCGGGTTGGAACGGGCGGGCCTCGCGTCGGACGACGGGCTCCTCGTCGCGCGTGCGGTCGGTGACGCCGCGGGCGCTGAAGCCGCGTTCGGTGCCGCACTCGACGCGGGGCTCGACGTCGACGGGCTGCTCTGCCGCGATGACCTCGCGGCCATCGGCGCGCTCCGCGCGATGCGGCTGCGCGGACTCGAGGCGCCGGACGACGTCGCGGTGGTCGGCTGGGACGGGTTCGGCCTCGCCGCGAGCCTCGCACCGAGCCTCACCTCGGTCGCCCCGGACACCGTCGCCCTGGCCGAGTCCGCACTCGACCTGCTGCTGGCACGCATCGACGGTGACGAGGCGGCCGGCCGCCTCGTCACCGTCGGACACCGCCTCGTGGTGGGCGAGAGCGCGCCGTACGCGGACGGATCCGTCGACTGACAGGAGGCGCGTGGCGGGGCCGACCCGCGCCTCTCGTCCGGAACGGTGACGGACTGGAGGCACGTGGCGGGGCCGCCCCGTGCCTCCAGTCCGTCACACCGTCAGTCCGTTCCCGGGTGGACGCTGCCGAGCAGCTCGACCAGGGCGTCGCGGACGGAGACCGGGAGGTCGACGCTCGCGAGCTCGGCGATGCGGTCCGCGCGCGGCGCGTCGCGCGCGACCACGCGCCAGGCTTCGAGCTTCTCGGGGTTGCCGGCCTGGGCGCGTTCCAGGAGACGGCGGGCGCCGTCGCGGGCGTCGACGCCCACGCGCGGCGCCCCGGTGAGGGTGAGGACCGCGCCGTCGACGGTGTCGACGTCGAGGTCGACGGAGAAGCGGCCCGGTCCCTGCTCGTCCACCGGCTGCCCCGTTGCCGGTGCGGCGAGGAAGGTGATCCGCCAGCGCCTCCTGGCGGGCACGGACGTCCGGTCGCCGGTTGCGGCTTCGATCCGGAAGACGGACGTGTCCGCGTCCCACGCCAACCGGGTGGTGCAGACCGAGTCGGGCGTGTCCTCGCGGTCCTCGACGAGGGTGAACGACCCGGACGCAGCGGGGGCGACGAGCACCTCGAGCGCTGCCGGGTTGACGGTGGCGTCGACCTCACCCTCGGCCGCGAGGGGCAGGACGCCGCCGGCGCGGAGGAGCACCGGGATGCCCTCGATGCCGCGGTGCAGGTCGACCCGACGGTCGCCGGCGTACGTGGTGCCGGTGAAGACGTCCGTCCAGGTGCCCGGAGGCAACCAGGCGCGGGCGCGACCGAGGAGCGACGCCGGGTCGCGCGGCTCGACGATCGGTGCGACGAGGAGTTCGCTGCCGAAGGCGTACTCGTTCGGCACGTCGTACGCCTCGTCGCGGTGCGGCTCCAGGTGGTAGACCGGCCGGACCAGCGCGGTGCCAGCGGCGGAACGGTGGTTCATGGTGTGGAGGTACGGCACCAGTCGGTGCCGGAACCGCAGTGCCTCGCCCATCGCGTCGCGCGACTCGGCGGGGAACGCCCACGGTTCCTTCCGGATGAACGGGTTGTTCGCGGAGTGCAGCCGCATGATCGGCGAGAACACCCCGAACTGCACCCACCGCGTCGCCAGCTCGTCGTCCCGGACGCCGCGGGTGTGCCCGCCGATGTCGTGGCTCCACCAGCCGTAGCCGATGTTCGCGGCGGTGGCGGTGAACTCGGGCTGGAACGCCAGCGACGCCCACGAGACCACGGCGTCGCCGGAGAAGCCGACGGCGTACCGGTGGCTGCCCGGACCGGCGTAGCGGGAGAACGTCATGCCGGCGCCGCCGTCGCGGGCGGAGTCGAGGTGGTGGAAGTGGTTGAGCAGCCAGAGCGGGTCGACGCCGGGCAGGCTCGTGGTGCGACCCTGCTGCCAGTCGATCCACCAGAAGTCGACGCCCTGCTCCTCCAGCGGGTGGTGCAGGTCCGCGAAGTAGGTCTCGAGGAATCGGCGGTCGGTCGGGTCGAAGGCGACGGGCTCCTCGGATGCGGCATCGATCTCCATCGCCGCGGCCACCGCGGGGTAGGCGTCCTCGAACGCGCGCACCCCGTCGGCCGGGTGCAGGTTGAGGGTCGTCCGCATGCCCCGTTCGTGCAGCGCGCCCAGGAAGGCGACCGGGTCGGGGAACAGCGACGGCTCCCACGAGTAGCCGGTCCAGCCGTTGCCGAACCGCTCCGGGACGGAGTCGACCCGGTGCCAGTCCATGTCGATGACCGCGACCGAGAACGGCAGCCGTTCGTCGGCGAACCGGTCCACCAGGGCCAGGTACTCGGTGTCCGTGTACGGGTGGTACCGGCTCCACCAGTTGCCGAGCG
This sequence comes from Curtobacterium sp. 314Chir4.1, assembly GCF_900215175.1. NCBI lineage: Bacteria > Bacillati > Actinomycetota > Actinomycetes > Micrococcales > Microbacteriaceae > Curtobacterium > Curtobacterium sp. 314Chir4.1. The sequence continues at coordinate 130,518 of NZ_OCMI01000005.1, read as the reverse complement.
CCCACCGCGGCAGGAGCGACGGCGCACCGGAGACCGCGTGGAAGGCGTGCAGTGCTGCCTCGTAGTCGCGACCGTACGCGAAGACCGTGACGTCGCGGCGGCCCGGGACGCGAGTGCCGATCCAGCCGTCCTCCGTGAACAGGAAGGAGTCCGAGTCGTCGAGGACGGTGATGCCGTCGCGGGCGAGGACGCCGGACTCGAGGGGCATCCGGCCGTCGACGTCGTCGAGCGTGCGACCGGTGCCGCCGAGGTCGCGCGGCTCCTGGCCCCACCGCCACCGGTTCGCGTCCGGGCCGAGGGTCTCGACGGTGAAGCCACCGGCGGAGAACGGGCGGCCGTCGTAGCGCAGGCGGGCGCGGGCGGTGGTGACGACGACGCCGCCGTCGGTGTGCTCGACCGTGTACTCCGGCACCGGCAGGGCGCGGCGGATCGCGAACGTCGAGGCGCGGTCCTCGAAGCCGCCGTCGTCGCTCCACTCGACGCGGAACACGCCGTCGGCGAGCACGGTCACGCGCCAGTGGTCGCCGGTGATCGTGGCGGCGGGGTCGGCGCGCGGAGCGGTGCCGGGGAACGGTCGGACGACGTCCGCGCGCAGCGTTCCGGTGGTCGCCATCAGTTCTTCACCGCTCCCTGGGTCACGCCGGAGATGACCCAGCGCTGGGCGAACAGGTACACGATGATCGTCGGCGCCATCGCCATCAGGTACGACGCGAACGCCACGTTGTAGTTCGTGCCGAACTTGCTCTGGAAGATGTTCTGCACGACCGGCAGCGTCTGCATCGTCGGGTCGGCCGTGATGAGCGACGGCAGCATGAAGTCGTTCCACGAGGCCAGGAAGGCGAAGATGCCGACCGTGGCGTTCATCGGCGCGAGCAGCGGCAGGATGATCCGCCAGAAGATCTGCCACGTGCTCGCCCCGTCGATGCGGGCGCTCTCCTCGAGCTCGACGGGGATCGAGCGGAGGTAGGCCGAGTAGAGCAGCACGCTGAACGACAGTTGGAACATGGCGTGCAGGATGCCGACGCCGATCGGGTTGTCCAGGCCGAGCTGCGCGGTCAGCTTGATCTGCGGCAGTGCGATGACCGGGAACGGCAGGAACATCGCGGCGAGCAGGTAGACGAACGAGAACCGGAAGAACCGCTTGTGCCAGTTCCGCACGATCGCGTACGACGCGAAGGAGCTGAGCAGCAGCGTCGCGACGACGGTCAGCGCGGCGACGCCGACCGAGACCGAGAACGACACCGGGAAGCGGGTGATCTGCCACGCCTCGACGAAGCTCGCAGGGTTGAACGGCGCGGGCAGCGACAGCGCGTTCCCGTCCACCGACTGCGCGCTCGTCTTGAACGCCATCGCGACGGTGACGTAGAGGGGGACGAGGACGGTGAGGGACGCGACCGCCAGCAGGATCGTCAGCGGCCAGTTGACCCGGCCGAGGCGGTGTCGTCGGAGCGGGCGGTCGATGTCACCGCGCCCGCTCGGGACGGTGGTCTGGGTTCGGGTGTCGACGGCGGTCATGCGAGTCGCAGGTTCCTTCCACGGGTCGCCGCGAGCTGCAGCACGGAGATGAGGACGGTGATGATGAAGAAGACGGTCGCGTTGGCCATCTGGTAGGCGTAGTCGCCACCGGTGAACCCGCCGAAGATCGTCATCGCGACGCTGCTCGTCGCGGTGCCGGGTCCGCCGCCGGTGAGGCCGACGATCACGTCGTAGGCGCCGAGGTAGCCCTTCACACCGAGCACCGTGTTGATCACGATGAACCCGCTGATGAGGGGGAGCGTGATCGAGCGGAGCTGCTTCCAGGCGCCGGCGCCGTCGAGGGCGCTCGCCTCGTACAGGTCGTTCGGGATCGACGTGAGCCCCGCCGTGTAGACCAGGAGCGCCCCGGGCACGGTCTGCCAGGCCGAGACGATCACGATCGACAGCCAGGCGAGGTTCGGGTCGCCGAGGATGCTCTGCTCGAGCGGGCCGAAGCCGACCGAGGTCGCGAGGGCGGGGAGCGTGTTCGAGAAGAGGTAGTTGAAGACGTACGCGACGACGATGCCGGAGACCACCATCGGGATGACGAACACCGAGCGGAGTCCGGCAGCGTACTTGACCTTCTTCGTCAGGCCGATCGCCAGCGCGAGCGCGATGACCTGCGTGACGACGACCGTGACGAGTGCGAAGCCGAGCGTGAACCCGTACGAGGCGAGGATCGACGGGTCGGACACGAGGGCCTTGTAGTTCTCGAGCCCGAGGAAGTGCCACGCGCCGAAGCCGAGGTAGTCGGTGAAGCTGTAGAAGACGCCGACGCACGCGGGGGCGACGACGAAGGCGGTGAACAGCACGAGGGCCGGCACCACGAAGAAGTAGTACATCGGTTCCGTGCGGTGCAGCGAGCCGACGCGACGGTGCACGCGGGTCGCGGCCGTCCTCGGTCCGGGTGCCGAGCCGCCGGACGCGTCGGTCTCGCGGGTCAGGGGGGTCTGCATGGTCATGATCGCTCCTGGGGTCCTGGTCGCCGGGCTCAGACCGTCGCCGACCGGCCGGCGAGTCGCCGCCAGTCCGCGTCGAGTCGCCGCAGCATCGAGGTGAAGTCACCGCTCCGGATCGCCGACTGCAGGTAGTTGCCGAGCGGGATCGAGGTCGGGATGAAGGTGCCGGCACCCTGGTAGAACGCGGCGTCGTCGACGTACTGCTGCAGGCCCGCGAGACGTTCGTCGGTCTGCGGCGGCGCGTTCTTCCGGGTGGAGTAGGCGAGGTTGTCGCGGTTGTACGCGTCGATGACCTCGTCCTGCATGAGGAACTCGATGAGCTCCTGCGCCCGGTCGACGTGCGTGCTGGCCTCCGGGATCCAGAGCCCGAGGTCGACGTTCACCCGGGCCTTCCGGTCGGCCGGGTCGTTCGACACGGGGAGCGCGAAGGTGCCGACCTCGAGCTTGTCGTCGATGAGCGCGATCTGGCCGAGCGCCCACGGTCCCTGCAGGTACATCGCCGCCTTGCCCTGTCCGAACGCCAGGTTGCCGTCGGCGTAGGAGCGGGTGGCGTGGTCGGGGTTGAAGAACGACGAGATCGTCTTCGCGCGCTCCATGGGCACCGCGAACGTCTTCTCGAACGACACCTCGGAATCGGGGCCGACGTCGGCGCCGATCGCCTTCATCTTCCGGAAGAACTCGCCGGTGTCGACGAGGCTGCCCACCGAGTAGTCGAACAGCCCCTGCCAGAGCGTCCACGTGTCCCGGTCGGTCGCGTAGACGGGCGTGATGCCCGCCTTCTTGAGCTCGGTGCAGACGTCGACGAACTCGTGCCAGGTGGTCGGCACTGGGAGGCCGTGGTCGCGGAAGATCTTCTTGTTGTAGATGACGCCGGCGGCGGCCAGCGAGTACGGCAGGACGCTGACGCGGCCCGGGTACTTCGCGTACTGGTCGCCGAGGGCCGCGATGCTCGGGCGGATCCGGCCGGCGGACGGCAGACCGCTGAGGTCGCGGAGCACGCCGCGTTCGACGTACCGGGCGAGCTCGAGGTTGTCGTTGAAGCAGCCGACGTCGGCAGGCTGGCCCCGGACGAACTGGGGTGCGATCGCCGTGGTGCTGTCGTGGACGACGGAGACACCGGCGTGCTCGCGTTCGAAGCGGCGGAGGAGCTTGTCGAAGTAGGCGATCACCTCCTGCTTCTGCTCGTAGAAGCGGAGCGTGGTGCTGCCCGCTGCGGCCTGGCCGGGTGTCGCACACCCCGCCAACGCCAACGTCCCGAGCGCGATGCCGCCCGCCGCTCCGGTGAGGAACCCCCGCCGTCCGAGCGTCGTCCCGGTGAACCCTGTCCTGCTGCCGACCATTGCTGCTCCCTTGTGCGCTCCCTCGCGCGTGTCATGTTTACAGCGCTGCAAACGGCAAGTCAACGTTGTAATCGACCGAGAGGCATCGCACGGCCACATGAGGAGAAGTGAGCGAATCCCGGATCGGGCCCAGCGGACACCGGCCTTCGGCTTCCAGAGGTCTGGACGAAGACGGTCTGTGTCACAGAACTGGGCGCCGTCTCCAGGCCGTCGCTGGGGCTCCCAGTGCGGATGGCGCCCACCCTCCGTACACGTGTGTCACGCCGTGGAGTGCGGACGAGCATCGACCCGCGTGCGGCACGTGTGCATGTCGGTGGCGGTGCGCCCGGCCCCGTGTCGCTGCGACTCCACCCTCCGCGGAAGTACGGAGCCGTTCCCGACGTGCTCCAGAGAGGACACTGGGTCAGTGCATCTGCTTCGCGAGTCGGAGGAGGTGCGCCCGCGTGACTCGGCTCGCGGTCGCCGGGTCCCCGAGTGCGATCGCGTCGAAGACACGTCGATGGATCTCCTGATCCGCTTCGTTCCCATGGTGTCCTCGGAGGGTCAGCATGTCGACCATTGCTTGACGGCTGCGCGGCGTGAGGTCGTCGAACACGTCCAGGAGGACTGGGCTGTGCGCTGCTGCGACGACGCTGCGGTGGAAGTCGATGTCCGTTGCGACGTGTTCGACGATGCCAACTCGGGTTCGGCCGCGTGACTCCAGCGCTGCGTGGATGTGCTGAAGGTCTGCCGCCGTTCGACGTTCTGCGGCGAGGATCGCTGCTTCGACCTCGATGGCGGTTCGAGCTTCGATGACTGCGACGATGTCGGCGGCCTGCAATCGCGTGTTCCAGGTGTCGAGGTCGTCGGTGGAAGCCAGGAAGACGCCGGCTCCTTGACGAGTGACGAGGATGCCGCGTCCGGCGAGGATGCGGATTGCTTCCCGGGCCGTCGATCGCCCGACGCCGAGCTGCGGGGCAAGCGCCGTTTCGCTGGGGAGCTTCCCGCCGACCTCCCATTCGCCGTCGCTGATGCGCGCTACCAGGAGAGCAGCCGCCTGCTCCGCGAGCGACTCGCGTCGGACCTTCGTCATGGAAGCATCCTCCCATCGTGACACCCCTCTACTTGTCTGAGGAGTTGTGGTACCGTCCAGATGTGCTCGACTCGCTGCTTCTCCTTCGCCGCCACGGCGGGGCCTAGCCTGACCGGCTCCCCGACGTGGGACAGCGGCGCGCGCCGGTCAACGAACGTCGAACAACCCGGACAGGTACGAACCGATGAGCAGTACGAACTTCCCGACCATCGCCACCCCCGTCGGCCCGATCCCAGACAGTGCACCCGCTTGGAATCGGCAACGGCAGTCGCAGATGCCGTCGCATCGCTACGAGGACGTCTACTCACGTGTCTCCGTCCCGCTGCAGACGCGTGATTGGCCGACCGAACGACTGACGCAGGCGCCACTGTGGGTGCCGGTCGACCTGCGCGACGGCAACCAGGCTCTCACGGAACCGATGGATCCTGTCCGCAAGCAACGGTTCTTCGAGCTGATGGTCGCGATGGGGTACAAGGAGATCGAGGTCGGTTACCCCTCCGCATCGCAGACCGACTACGACTTCGTCCGCCGCCTCGCGGAGACGGACATCGCCCCCGAGGACGTCACCATCGTGGTCTTCACACCTGCTCGCCGGGACCTCATCGAACGTACCGTCGGATCCATCCGCGGCATCCGTAATCCCGTTGTGATCCACATGTACGCGGCAACCGCGCCGACCTGGCGAGACGTCGTTCTCGGGCAGGACCGCGACGGGCTCCGCAACATGATCCTTTCCGGCGGCAGAGCTGTGCTCGAGCTCGCTGGGCACCTCGAGAACGTTCGATTCGAGTTCTCGCCGGAGGTCTTCAACCTCACTGAACCGGACTTCGCGCTCGACGTCTGCGACGTGATGACCGAGCTGTGGGACGCAACCCCTGACCGGCCCGTCATCCTCAATCTCCCAGCCACTGTCGAGATCGCGACTCCGAACGTGTACGCCGACCAGATCGAGTACATGCACAAGCACCTCGACCGCCGTGACGGGGTGATCCTCTCGGTGCACCCCCACAACGACAGGGGGACCGGTATCGCATGCGCGGAACTGGCCGTCCTCGCGGGAGCGCAGCGGGTCGAAGGGTGCATCTTCGGCAACGGTGAACGAACGGGCAACGTCGACCTCGCCACACTCGCGCTGAACCTCCACGCGCAGGGCGTGGACCCGATGATCGACTTCTCCGACATCGACGAGATTCGCCGCACCGTCGAGCACAGCAACCGTATCGAGGTGCATCCACGCCATCCGTACGTCGGTGATCTCGTCCACACCGCGTTCTCCGGAACGCACCAGGACGCGATCAAGAAGGGGTTCGCGGAGCACCGCGCCCGTGCGACTGTCGAGGGACGGCCGGAACGGGAGATCGCCTGGCGGGTGCCGTACCTGCCGATCGATCCTGCAGACCTCGGCCGGAACTACGACGCTGTCATCCGGGTCAACTCCCAATCCGGGAAAGGCGGCATTGCCTACCTGCTCGAGCGTGAGCACGGCATCGAACTTCCGCGGCGGATGCAGATCGACTTCGCGCGACGTGTACAAGCTCACACCGACGCGAGCGGCGGTGAATCCTCCGCGGCGCAACTCCTCGAACTGTTCACCTCGTCCTACTTGTACGGGCAGGGGCCGGCCTTCGAACTGATCCGGCTCGAAGCCGAGGACCGCAGTGGATCGAGTTGCATCCGGATCGGGATCCGCATGAACGACATCGAGTACTTCGAGGAGTACGAGGGGCTCGGCCCGGTCGAGGCAGCTGTGGCGTTGCTCGCCGACCACGACATCGACGTCGAGGTTCTGTCGCTGCATCAAACGTCACTCGCTGCCGGTGCCGGGAGCGACGCGCTCACGCTCATCGAGTACCGCGCTGGTGCGAACACCGGTTGGGCCGCCGGCCGACACCGCTCCGTGCTGAGCGCGAGCGTGCACGCAGTGCTGCAAGCGGCCCGTCCCCAAGCCGATGCTGTCGCGACGGGCGTGAAGCGTGATGACACTGCGAGCACCCGCTCCGCAGGCGATCCGGGCGTTGATCGGCGTTGGTGATCGGGCTCCGAAAGGAGGGAGAAGGTCATGACCGAAGAACGAGGTCTGCCAGAGCGCAGCCAGATCGTGCAGCGGCAGCTCGACCGCGCGGGGCTCACCGCCCGAGTACGCGAGCTGCCGGAATCGACCCGCACGGCGGCCGAGGCTGCTGCAGCACTGCGTTGTGACGTCGGTGCGATCGCGAGCAGCCTCCTGTTCTTCGCTGACGGGCTGCCTCTCTTGGTGATGACCAGTGGCCGACATCGCGTCGACACGACGATCCTCGCCACCGAGGTGGGCGCGGAAGCCATCGAGATGGCGAGTGCGAAGCAGGTGCGGGAAGTGACCGGACAGGCTGTTGGCGGCGTCGCTCCCGTCGGGCATCCAGTGCCCGTGCGAACCGTCATCGACCGTTCGCTCGCGAGCTACGAGACCGTGTGGACGGCTGGGGGTACACCGCACACCGTTGTTCCGCTGAGCTTCGATGAGCTCACCGCCGTCACCGGAGGGGAGCCCGTTGCTGTCTCCGTCGACTGACTTGGTGACGTGGTCTTGCCGAGAGCAGCTGCCCTGCCGTGTGCCGAGGAACGCATCATGAAAACCGTTGCCCACATCTTCCACGACGACGAAGCATCACTGACGATCGGAAGCCGGCTGCCCGCGAGAGTCGGCGAAACGGCGGCCACGAACGGCATCTCGGTCGAGGTGTTCGTCTTCGGCCCCGCTCAACAACACCTCAGCGAGGCCCGCTCCGAGGTGGACCGCTTGTTCAACTCGCAGATCGATGCGCTCATCGCGTCCGGAGTTCGCGTCGGAGCCTGCATCAATGCTGCCCGCGAAGCGGGCGTCGAATCCGCACTGGTGCAGCGCGGCGTGAAGCTCTCCGTGGCCCGCGATGAGTTCATTCGTTTCACCCTCGAGAACGCCACTGTCATCTCCTTCTAGCGAATCGTCGGCCATGAGCGTCCGCAGCGGACCGGCGAGATGAGTGAGTCAGGGCGCTCGTGTTCCGGTAGGCGAGGGGACAGCCAGTGCGCCGAGCACCTCGAGCCAGCCCGATCACGCGACTGCGTGCGCCACAACCTTCCTGGGAGACCTGTCTTGACTGACTACCGCGCCGTCTTCGACGTCCAGATCGCTTTCGTGAACGGTGGCGGGCTGACCGCCGAAGGGTTCCGGCTCGATGTGCCAGGCTCCGGCACGTCCGAGCGAGACGTGGCTCGTCTGCTCGTGCAACACCTGGGACTCGCGCTCGTCGGCGATGTCCGCTTCAGTCGGCTCCAGATTGTGGCAGAGCGACACAAGGGCAGTCGCGGAGTACGCGAGCAGCGGGACCCGACCAGGGACGTGGACCATCTCCTCGTTGATCTCAGTCACACGATTCGGGAGGGCATGAGCACCCTGCCCGAGGCGTCGCCGATCATCACATCGCTTCTCAGCCGGCAGGAGTCGACGCAGCGCTCCGCGACAGGGACGCCATCCGCGTCAGACGGCATGTCCCTGCCAGAGAACACTGGAACGTGCCTTGACACGTCGTTCCATCGCCATCAAGACGGCGCTGACCTTCCGATGGTCCGACTTGACAGTGTGGTGGACCTGCCGACCGAGGTCTTCCACCTGTCCGACGCGGTCGAACGAGGTCTCCCCGCTTCGGTGTTCCACGACCGGGACGTGCGCGGGAAGGCAGTACTGCTGCACACCGGCTGGGATCGGCACTTCGGCACGCCGCGGTACCAGGACCGGGCCCCGTTCCTCCGTGCGGACGGCGCGCAGTACCTGGCGGCGCAAGGTGTTCGACTGGTCGGGATCGACTCGATCGACATCGACGACCTCGCAGTGACGGCTCGGGGAGAACGGCCCGCCCGCTCGTTCCTCCTCGCAGCCGGGATCCACGTCGTCGAACATCTGACAGGCATGGATGCGCTACCTCCGGCCGATTTGACGTTCACCGCCGTTCCACTGAAGGTCGCGCGCCTGGGAACCATCCCGGTCAGAGCGTTCGCGAAGGTGCCGCGTACCGGAGCGTGACCGGCTCGATGACCGAGCGAGGACGCCGTATCCCGCCGCTCGGCGAAGCCTCGCCCCACCGCCCTGGCGTCGCCCGCATCGAGCCAGCCGGGGACTTGCGAGACCACGGCCAACTCGGACCGACTGCTTCCAGCGACTGGTTCATCTCGATCATCGTCCTTTCGCTGCGTCGCCTCGGAGGGTCATCACCGCACTGGTGACGCTCGCGATGACTCGGCCGTCACGGCCGGTTACCTCGCAGAGGTACTGGCTCAACGTCCTCCCCGCATGTGTGCATGTCGCCGTGGCCGTCAACGTCCCCGACCATGACGGCCGCAGGAACCTCGCAACCAGGTCCGTGCTGGTGAACGACTCCCCAGCGCGCATGACCGTCGAATGGGCGGTACCGATCGCCGCGTCCGCCAGCTCGCAGAGAAAACCGCCGTGGATTGTTCCCTGCTGGTTTCCGAACCGCTCGACGTCGGCGTGAACCTGCACGACCGCACTCCGTCCACCAACGTCGACCAACGTGAACCCCAGCGTCTGCTCGATCGCGGTCGGGTAGCGAACCAAGGTCGTCTCGCCGGGGCGCAGTGTCCCCGCCAGCCGGCGAGTCAGGTAGTCGAGCACAGGAAGGGACTCGCCGGGGGTTGAGGACGGTGGTGCCACAGGACGTGACTGTACGCAGTTGCTCTCGGCCGATGAAGGTCCAGGTGCCGCGCACACTTCTGGGCCAACAGTCGGGGTGTGGTGTCGTCGGCTGACGTTCGGTTCTGCTGCAGCCCGTTGAGAGTCAGGGGCGGTCTCGCATCCATTCGAAGAGGCGCTGAACTGCCGTCGGGAACGCTGCGCGCGACGGGGTGGCGAAGCCCACGACGACCGCCGGAGGACGGTCGCTGTTCCGGACGTATCGGTGCACCGCATGGGTAGCGAAGTCGTCGAGGCGAATGACGCCGCGGTCTTCCTCGTCGGCTTCGAGGGCGGATCCGAGTGGAACGAGTGCCTGCAGGCCGGCTGGGATGCCGGGCACAGTGAGGTGTTCCGCAGCGGCGGCGGCGATCAAGAACTCGTGCCGGCGAGCGTATTCGCGGCGTTGCCGTCGCACGTGTCGTTCGAAGTCGCCGGAGCGGATGAGGTGTGCGAGGGCGAGCTGATCGATGAGTGGTACTCCGCCGGTCAGGCGTGCTGTCGTCGCCGCGACGGGCCGGATCAATGACTGCGGCAGCACCATCCACCCGAGGCGGAGCCGAGTGTCCAACGTCTTACTGACGCTTCCGATGTAGATGACGCGGTGGGGCGCTGACCGCTGCAGTGCGGCAATCGGGCGGCGATCGAAGCGAAACTCACCGTCGTAGTCGTCTTCGACAATGAATCGATCGGAGCGTTCCGCCCAAGCGACAGCCACGCGTCGTCTTCTGGACTCGAGAGCGCCACCGAGCGGGAACTGATGCGCCGGCGTCAAGGTCGCGGCGTCGATGGTCCCGTCGAGAAGCTCCGTCTGCGCACCGAGTTCGTCGACGGGGAGGTCGACGACGTCCATGCCAGCCGCACGCCACAGCCGGTCCATTTCAGGGAGGGACGGGTCTTCGATCGCCACGGTTCGTAAGCCGAGCTCCCGGAACGTCGCAGCAAGGATGGTTGACGCGGACCGGTAGCCGCCGCAGATGACGATGGACGCCGGGTTTGCTTCCACCCCGCGCGCACGGCGGAGGTACCCCGCGAGCTCGACGCGGAGTTCATGGCTGCCCATCAGCGGTTCCTCGCCAGGGGCGTTCGCAAGCCCGACGCCGGCGGTCCGTCGCAATGCCGCGCTCCACTTCGCGCCGGGGAACGAACCCGTTTCGGGGCGCCCCGGCCGAAGATCGAATCGTGGCGCGCGTGTCTCAAGGATGGGTTCTGGAACGGTGGACGGCTCGCCCGACCTGGCAACGAAGATCCCAGCGCGTTCGCGACTGACCAGGAGCCCGTCCGCGACCAGGTCGTCGACCGCGGCGACCACCGTTCCGCGGGCGACTCCGAACTCCAGCGCCAGTTCGCGTGCAGCGGGTACCCGGCTGCCCACCTGCCAGAGATCGTCTGCGATCATCCGGCGGATGAGGTCCTCGACCGCTCGACGTTTCGGAAGCGACGGATCGAGCGCGAGTACCGAGTCCATTGGACCAGAATATGTCGCTCGTCGTGGTCCTTCCGAGTAGGCCAGCCTGGTCCTACTTTCGAGTCATGACCACGGCACATGAAGGCACCGGTTCGCGAATCCTCGTCGCGGGAGCATCGGGTGTACTCGGACGAGCGTTCATCCCACTCGCGGTCGCCGCCGGCCACCACGTCACCGGGGCGGCCCGTTCAGCGCGCAGGGCGGACACGATCCAGCGTCTCGGCGCCGAGCCGGTCATCGCCGACGCCCTCGACCGAGACGCACTCACTCGCATGATGTCAGATGTGAAGCCGGCCATCGTCGTCGACCTCCTGACGGACCTTGCGTCCGGTAACTCGGCGACCAACGCACGTCTGCGGATCGAGGGGACCCGAAACCTCGTCGATGCGGCCACCGGTGCAGGCGTCGAGCGGATGATCGCAGAGAGCATCTCCTGGGTGTACCCGCCCGGCGACGGCGTCGCGCATGAGAACGATCCGTTGGACCTGGGTGCTCCGGAACCGCGCCTCTCCACCATCAACGGTGTCGTGGCTCTGGAAGCGGCTGTGCACGAATTGGAGACGGGTGTGGTGCTCCGCTTCGGCCAGCTGTACGGCGACGGTACCTGGTACGCGCGGGACGGGGCGCTCGCCGACGCGGCACGCGCCGGGAAGCTCCAAGCGACCGAGACGGTCACGTCGTTCATCCACGTCGACGATGCGGCTCGGGCAATCTCCGCGGCCCTGGACTGGCCGGCAGGGACGTGGAACATCGTCGACGACGAACCGGCCGCCGGCACCGAATGGGCGCCGGTCTTCGCCGACCGGGTCGGCGCTCCTGCGCCCGAGGCCACGACGAGCGGTGACGTGGGCCGACCCGTCAGCAACGCACGCGCTCGAGCTCGTGGGCTCGATCTGCGTCGTCCGAGCTGGCGAGCCGGATTCTCCTCGCTGTGAGGCCGCCGCTGCGTCCCGGCACGTGGCGGTCGGGTCTCATCACCTTCAGCGGCGTCCTTCCTGTAAGCGTCCTGCTGAACGTGGGCCTCACGCCGCTGCTCTCCGGTGCGCTGCCACATCTCGTCCTGGTGGTCGTCAATGCGGCGATCCTGGTCGCGGTGCTGAACTGGGTCCTGCTGCCGCTGCTCCATTGGGCCACGGGCGGGTGGGCGGCCCGAACCCCATCCGCGTGCACCGCCGGTCGCACGCAGTCTCCGTCGAAGCCGGCAGCGGCACCACATGTCGACCATCTGTGACAGCGGATTGGACACCTGCTGGAGAGCGTCTCGCGCGTCACCAAGCATGATGAGAGTCCCGGCTCAGGTGCCGGGACTCTCATCACTGCTCGCAGGTCACCGCGATCCGTGGGCGGCCCGACCGGAGGTCACCACGGCTCCCGTGTCGGTGTCCTCGGCGGGCGGCGCCTCGAACAGGCTGGCGTAGGCGCGGACGGTGCTCCAGCCCGCGATGAGCAGGACGGTACCCGTGGCCGCGGCGATCCAGGGCAGGACGAGCGACCGCTCCCACACGCCCGGGGCGGACAGCCACGCGAGGAAGTTCCCGATGACGCCGCCGGTCGCTCCGAGCAGTACCGCTGTCCGCCGGTCGAGGCTCGACAGTGTGAGCGCGACCGTCACGGCGGCGACCGAGGCGAGCGCGTTGACGAGGTCGGACACGGTGGGCGCTCCTACTCCCCGCTCCCGACGGCGAGCTGCTCGCGACCGGCGCCGGTGGTGACGGCGATCTTGCGGGGCTTCGCCGACTCCTTCACGGGGATCGTGACGCTCAGCACGCCGTTGTCGTACCCGGCGGTGATGCGCTCGGCATCGAGGCCGTCGCCCAGTGTGAGCTGACGGACGTAGGTGCCGGGCTGGCGCTCCCGGGTGAGCCACTGGGAGCCTTCCGGGGCGCCGAGGGTGCGCTCTGCGCGGATGGTCAGGACGGAGCCGTCCACGTCGATGTCGACGGAGCCTGGGTCGATCCCGGGCAGGTCGACATCGAGGACGTAGTGATCGCCCGTGCGGTAGAGGTCCATCGGCATCGATCGGGGCCCGGTGGTGCCGAGCAGGGAGCCGGCGAGGCGGTCCAGCTCGCGGAACGGGTCGAAGTTCATCGTCATCGAAATCAACTCCTTCGTCTCTGCTGTTGAGTCCCGTCGACTCAACTGTCAACGTTTTAGCACTCGAGCCTGGAGAGTGCCAAAAGAATCCTCGGAAGTCGCTCGGCAAGGGGCAGGGCTCGAGGCGGCGGTGCTCCGGATCGTCGTCGGTCGGTGTCGTCACCCGGTCCGTGCGGCACGCGAGCGATGACGTCCCTCGAAGACGGGGCGACCCACAAACCTGAGGGTCGGTCACGCACTGCCAGCATGGGGCCGTGGGTAAACAGCGCAAGAAGAACCGTCGGCCGCGTGGCGTCTCCACGTCCGTCGGAGCCGGGGTGGAGATCACGGAGCCGCGCAGCGGGACACTGGCCGTCGTGGCCGGTGCCGTCGCGCTCGTCGCGGCGTTCTTCCTCGGCATCCAGTCCGACGTCGTGGTGTCCGTCGTCGAGCCGGACGGAGACGTGCAGCGGGTGCTGTGGCGCATCGCAGTGATCGTCATCGGGGTCGTCGTCACGGTGTTCGCCCTCCTGACCGTGCGCGACATGACCGTGCCGGACGGTCGGATCGATCGGTACGCCGGCCCGGCGTTGATCGTCAGCGCGTTGGGCATCACCGGGGTGAGCACCCTGTGGTCCTTGCTCGTCGCCGTGTCCGCCACCGGAGCGGCACTGCCGCCGGATGCGATCGGCTACATCGGCAACGCGACGGTGCTCGGCGTCCTGCTCGGCCTCGGGATCGTCGCGGCCGCGTGGTCGCCGCGCGCGTACAGCGCCGTCCTCGAGATGTTCCGACACGGGCGTCCCGGGAGTCGTCCGAAGGCGCTGGTCGCGATCGCCATCGTGATCGTCTTCGTACTCGTGGTGCCCGTCTCGAACGCGTTCCAGGTCTGACCCCGATCCGGTGGTTCCGCTTCGGTACGATCGAGGGATGCGTCAGCACCCGCCCTTCCGAGCCGACGTCGTCGGCAGCTTCCTCCGCCCGGCCCCCGTGCAGGAGGCCCGCGCGGCCTTCGCCGAGCGCCGCATCGACGCCGCCGCGCTCCGTGCCGTCGAGGACGACGCGATCCGCGCGCTCATGGACGCACAGCAGGCCGCCGGACTGCAGCTCGCCACCGACGGCGAGGCCCGACGCGCCTGGTGGCACCTCGACTTCTGGGGCGGCCTGGACGGCGTCGAGGTCGTCGAGCTCGACCACGGCATCGCGTTCCAGGGCGTCACCACCACGCCGAAGGGCATGCGTGTCACGGGCCCGGTGTCGTTCCCGGCCGACCACCCCTTCGTCGCCGACGCCGCGTTCGTCGTCGCCGAGGCCACCGCACGCGGCCTCACCCCGAAGTTCACGATCCCGGCGCCGACCGTGTTCGACTTCCGGCTCGACGCCGACCAGATCCGCACGGACCACTACGACGGCCGCGACGCCATCACCGAGGACCTCGTGCAGGCCTACCGGGACGCGATCGCCGCCCTCTACGCCGTCGGGGTCCGGTACCTGCAGCTCGACGACACGGCGTGGGCGTACGCCTGTTCGGACGCCGAGATGGCGAAGGCCCGTGAGCGGGGGATCGAGACCGACGGCATCGCCGAGCGGTTCTCGTCGATCATCCGGCGCGTGCTCGACGGCCGCCCGGAGGACCTCGTCGTCACCACGCACGTGTGCCGCGGCAACTTCCGGTCGACCTGGATCGCCTCGGGCGGATACGAGCCGGTCGCCGAGCAGCTCCTCGGCAACACCGGCTACGACGGGTTCTTCCTGGAGTACGACAGCGACCGTGCCGGCGGTTTCGAGCCCCTGCGGTTCCTGCCCGAGGGCGACCAGGTCGTCGTGCTCGGGCTCGTCACCTCGAAGACCGGCGAGCTCGAGGACCAGGCGGTCATCGAGCAGCGCATCCGGGACGCCGCCGAGTTCGCGCCGCTCGGGCAGCTCGCGCTCAGCCCGCAGTGCGGGTTCGCCTCGACGGAAGAGGGCAACGTGCTCACCGAGGACGAGCAGTGGGCGAAGGTCCGCAGCGTCGTCGACGTCGCCGACCGTGTCTGGCGCTGACACACGGTAGCGTCGACGACGGCCTGTCCCCGACCCGGATCGAGCAACGATGCCTGACGTCCACCGCCCCGCCGACGACCGCTACGAGCGACTCCCGTACCAGCGTGTGGGGAGGAGCGGCCTGCTGCTGCCGCGCATCTCGCTCGGGCTGTGGAACAACTTCGGCGCCGACCGAGCCCTCACCACGCAGCGCGACATCCTGCTGCACGCGTTCGACCGTGGGGTCACCCACTTCGACCTGGCGAACAACTACGGTCCGCCGCCCGGCGCCGCCGAGGAGCAGTTCGGTCGCGTCCTCGAGTCGGACCTCCGTCCGTTCCGCGACGAGATCGTGGTGTCGACGAAGGCCGGCTACGACATGTGGCCGGGACCGTACGGCAACTGGGGCTCGCGCAAGTACATGCTCGCCTCGCTCGACCAGTCCCTCGGACGGCTCGGGCTCGACTACGTCGACGTCTTCTACTCGCACCGCCCCGACCCCGAGACCCCCATCGAGGAGACGGTCAGCGCCCTCGTGACCGCGGTCCGCTCGGGCAAGGCGCTCTACGCCGGCATCTCGAACTACGACCCGGCGCAGACGGCTGCCGCGGCCGAGGCGCTCGCCGCCGAGAACATCCACCTGCTCATCCACCAGCCGCGCTACAACATGTTCGACCGGGTCCCCGAGGACGGGCTCTTCGACGAGCTGCTCCGTCTCGGTACCGGCGCGATCGTGTTCTCGCCGCTGGCCGGCGGGCTCCTGACGGACCGGTACCTCGATGGCTCGGTGCCGGTCGGGTCGCGTGCGGCCGAGGGCCGCTGGTTCGGCGCGGACCGGATCGACGACGAGTACCTGACGACGGCGCGCGCCCTCAGCGACGTCGCCGCGGCGCGCGGGCAGACGCTCGCGCAGCTCGCGATCACGTGGGTGCTCCGGCAGCAGGCGGTCACCTCCGCGCTGGTCGGGGCCTCGAGCGTCCGGCAGCTGGACGGCACGCTCGACTCGCTCGACGGTGCTCCGCTCACCGACGAGGAGCTCGCGGCCATCGACGCGCTGGTGCCGCGCGGCTGAGCCGCGGGGCGCCCTCGACGTGACCAGGTGACGGACTGGAGGCGCGGTGCCAGCTGGCACCGCGCCTCCAGTCCGGATCCGGCTCGCGTGGGCCAGGATGGTGCCATGACGGACGACGACGCGATGGTCCACCCGGAGATCCCGCCGAGCGGAGACGGGTGCGTCGAGTGCGACGCGACCGGCTCGTGGTGGGTCCACCTGCGGCGGTGCGCCGCCTGCGGCCACGTCGGGTGCTGCGACGACTCGCTGAACACCCACGCGACCCGGCACTGGGAGGACACCGGGCACGCGGTCATCCAGAGCTACGAACCCGGGGAGACCTGGTCCTGGGACTACCGGGACGACACCCGGTCCGACGGGCTGGAGCTCGCGGCACCGACCAGCCACCCCGTGACGCAGGCAGTCCCCGGGCCGGCGGACCGCCTTCCCGGGGACTGGTTGGAACTGCTCGGCGGATCGCGCTGATCCGCCGCGGCCGTCAGACGGCCGCGGTCGCCTCGTCGCGGTGGGGGAGCTTCCACCCCGGGCGCACGAAGTGGCACGTGTACCCGGCGGGGTACTTCTCGAGGTAGTCCTGGTGCTCCTCCTCGGCCTCCCAGAAGTCACCGGCGGGCTCGACCTCGGTGACGACCCTGCCGGGCCAGATGCCCGAGGCGTCGACGTCCGCGATGGTGTCCAGGGCGACCTGGCGCTGCTCGTCGGAGGTGAAGAAGATCGCCGAGCGGTAGCTGCGGCCGACGTCGTTGCCCTGCCGGTCCTTCGTCGACGGGTCGTGGATCTGGAAGAAGAACTCCAGCAGGTCCCGGTACGAGATCACGGACGGGTCGAAGACGATCTCGACGGCCTCGGCGTGGTCGCCGTGGTTGCGGTAGGTGGCGTTCGGGGTGTCGCCACCCGAGTAGCCGACGCGGGTGCTGATGACGCCGGGGCGTCGACGGAGGAGCTGCTGCGCTCCCCAGAAGCACCCGCCGGCGAGGATGGCGGTTTCGGTGGTGGTCATGCTGGCCTCCTTGGGGTCGTGCCGCTGGCTGTGGCACCACGGGGTGCAACCGGCGACGGGGGTGTCGTGTTCCCGTGCGCGTCAGGCGGTCGTGTCCTGCAGCGCGTCGAGGGCGGCGACGTCCTCGGCGGACAGCACGAAGTCGACGTCGGCGTTCGCGGCGATCCGCTCCGGCGTCGTGGACTTCGGCAGCGGCAGGACGTCCTTCTCAAGCAGGTAGCGGATCGCGACCTGGGCGACGGACTTGTCGTACTTCGCCGCGATCTCGGCGATCTGCTCGTTGTCGAGCAGTCCACCCGTGGCGAGCGGTGAGTAGCCCTCGGTGAGGATGTCGTGCTCCCGGTCGAACGCCGTCGTGGCGTCCTGGGTGTTGCCGATGAACCAGCGGATCTGGTTGGCGTGCGGGACGACGTCGGTGCGGCCGAGCAGGTCCTCGAGGTCCGCGACCTCGAAGTTCGAGACGCCGATGGAGCGCGTCCGTCCGGCGTCGTAGAGCTCCTCGAAGACCTTCCAGACCTCGACGTTGCCGTCACGGTGGTCGGACCCGATGTCGCCCCACGGCCACGGCGCGTGGATGAGGTACAGGTCGACCACGCCGAGGTCGAGGTTGCGGCTCGACGTGTCGAACGCCTCGCGTGCGCCGGCCGCGGTCTTGATCTCGGCGGGGAGCTTCGTGGTGATGAAGACCTCGTCGCGCGGGACGCCGCTGTCGCGGACGGCCTGGCCGACGCTCGCCTCGTTGCCGTACGCGAGCGCTGTGTCGATGTGGCGGTAGCCGAGGTCGAGGGCGGTCTTCGTGGCGTCGTAGGCGTCGTCGCCGGACGGGATCTGCCACGTGCCGAAGCCGATCTTGGGGATGTGCAGGCCGTTGGACAGGGTGAACGTGTCGATGAGTGCGGGCATGACCCGGACAGTACGCCGCACGGCTGCGGCGCACTGTCCGGATGTCCCGGTGCTACGCGACCGCGATCTCGTTCGGGACGCCCGGCAGGGCGCCGCTCGAGGCGATCGTCTTCCCGGAGCGCAGATCGACCGCGTGCACCTTCCGTTCGGCCGGGTCCGTGACGTAGGCGACGCTCCCCGCGACCTTCAGTGCGGGGTGGGCGTCCTGCCACTCGGTCGGGCCCTCCCACGCGTCGATCACGGGGAACGAGTCGAGCTGCTCGCCAGTGGTCTCGTCGAAGGTGTGCAGGGAGCCGTCGGAGCCGAGGACCACGGCCTCGTCACCCGGGCCGCGGGCGAGGTCGCGGAAGGTGAAGCCGACGCCCTCGGGCATGTCAGCGACGCGGTACTCGCCGGCGTCGGCGTCGATGAGGGCGATCTGGCGGAGGAGGTAGCCCTCGCTGTCCTCGTCGTCGTTGTAGTCGCCGACCGCGACGGGCGACGTCTCGGTTGTGAACAGGTTGCCGGTGCGGCCGTACTCGGTCGGGGCGTCGATCTTCTCGAACGCGCCGTCCTGGTAGACGAGGGCGCCGTCGGTGCAGCCGAACACGGCGACGTCGCCCTCGACGGCGCCTTCGCCGTGCACGTTCGGGCACTCCTCGGAGCGGGCGAGTTCCGCCCCGTCGGCGTCGAGCGCGCGGACGCCGCTCCGTGACTCCTCGGTGCCGATCGTGGTGAGGAGCGTGCCGTCCTGCAGTTCGATGGCGACGCCGTGGTGCGCCGCGTCGGACTTCGTCGTGGTGGTCTCGGGAAGTTCGTCACCGTCGAGGTCGGTGTTGTCGAACGTGGTGACGTCGCCGGTGCCGTCGGCGAAGAGGGCGGTGCGATCGCCGTGCACGACGGCGTGTCCACCGGTGTCGGCCGGGAACACGGCGTCGGTCAGGGCCGGGTCGGCCGCGGTGTCGAGGACCCGGAAGCCCTCCGGGACGGTCACGAGCACGTGGCGTCCGTCGCCGGCCGGGTTGACGCGGGTGAAGCCGTCGATCGCGTCGTCGGCGACGACCTGCAGGTCCTCGTCGAGGACGAGGAGGCCGCCGTCGTAGGTGAGGGTGATGCGAGTGCCGTCGGCGGCGGCCTCGGCCGTCGGTGTCGAGGCGGTGTCGGACGGGTCGGCGGAACAGCCGGCGAGGGCGAGCGCAGCGGCGCCGAGGAGCGCCAGGGGCAGTGTCTTCTTGGTCATGGACAAAACTGTATTGATTCTCATTCTCAATTCGAAATCGACAGGCCGTCGACGATCGCGTCGGTGTTGGCCCGCATCATCCCGAGGTAGGTGGATGCGGGGCCCTCGGCGGTCAACGACTCGGTCGCGAGGGGGCGGATCGCCACGTGCACGTCGACCTCTTCGGCGAGCACCTCGGCGAGCCGGGCCGGTTGCGAGGCGTCCGCGAAGATCGTCGGCACACCGGCTTCCTCGATCGCCGCGGCGAGGTCCCGCAGGTCGGCCGCACTGGGGGACGCCAGGGTCGTCCCGCTCGGGATGACCGCGCCCACGACCCGGAAGTCGAACCGGTCGGCGAGGTACCCGAAGACGTGGTGGTTCGTGACGAGGGCACGGCGGTCCTCGGGCAGAGTCGCGAACGAAGCCGTCATCGCGGCGTCGAGCTCCTCGAGCTGCTCACGGTAGGCGGTGGCCCCGGGCGTCCCGATGCCTGCCTCGTCGAGTTCGACGCCGAGCGCGTCCACCACGTCGAGCATCCGGGCCGGGTCGGTCCAGAAGTGCGGGTCCGGGCCGCTGTCGTCCTCGGTGCTCCACTCCAGCGCATCGACGGCGTCGCCTGCGGTGAACACCGGGACGCCGTCGGCGGCGGCCGCGGCGACGTGATGGGCGACGCCCTCCTCGAGCCCGAGGCCGTTCTCGACGACGAGGTCGGCGTCCCGCAGCCGGGCGGCTTCCTTCGCGGACACCTCGAACGAGTGCGGATCGGCGCCGGCGGGCATCAGGACCATCACTTCTGCGTCGTCCCCGACCACCTCGGCGACCGCGTCGCCCAGGATGTTCGTCGTCACGGCGACGAGGGGGCGGTCGGCCGTGCTCGGTGCGCAGGCGGACAGTCCCGCGGCGGACACCGCGGCGACGAGCGTGACGCCGAGGAGCCGCGCGGTGCGGCGCAGGCGGGCGCGCCGGCGGACTCGGGTGGCCGGCGGCCTCCGGGTCACAGTCCGACCTCTGCGAACGCGACCGGCGCCACCGGCAGCTCGATCGTGCGCGACACCCTGGCGTCGTCCGCGAAGTCGATCTCGTGCACGACACCGTCCTCCGGGTCGGCCAAGTAGGCGCGTTGGGCATCGAGCTGCAGGAGCGGCCCGGCCGCACCGCCGATGAGCGCGTCGGTCGTCGCCACGGCGCCGGTCGTCATGGTGTGCACGACGACCCGGCCCTGGTCGTCGACGCCGACCACGTGCTCGTCGGCGTCGTCCACCGCGACGACCGCGCGGAGCGGCCGGTCGGTCGGGACGTGATGCCAGGCTCCTTCGCGGCTGTCCAGCAGCCAGAAGCCGGTGTTCCCGGCCAGCCCGGCGACGGTCGGCCGTCCGGCGCGCGCCGCGAACGCGGTGGGCCCCGGGACGGCGCTCGCAGTGGTCTCGGGCAGCGGGACGGCACGCGTCTCGCCATCGTCGTCGACGATCACCGCACCGTCCGCGCAGCCCACGACCGCGCCGGCCCGGGTGGCGATGCCGCCGGCCGGGTGTCGGCACGGCTGCTCGGCGCGCACGTCCTCCCCGTCCGCGGACAGCACGCGGACCGTGTCGCCGGACGCCGCGACGAGGTGCTCCGCGGTGGGGAGGAGGACGGTCGCGTCCAGTCGGGCGGTGACGTCGAGGTCGCCCTGCCCGAGCGCCGACCGGTCGAGGAGGACCGCCTTCCCGCGGTCCGGCCACGTCACGGCGGTCAGGGTCTCGGAGGAGTGCACCTCGACGCGCCCGCCGCCGTCGAGGGTCCCGACGACGCGCGGCTCTGCCGCGTAGTAGTGGGTGTGGTCGCCGTGGTCGACGGTCCAGGCGCCGCCGTCGACGACGGTCGTCCGGTCGTCGTCGCTCGTCAGCAGGAAGCGACCGTCGGTCGCGCTGTGCTCCGGCGCGTCGACCGCGTCGAGGTCGGTGCTGTCCGCCGTGAGGAGGTCGTGCAGGGCGGTGTCGCCGGTCGCGGAGACCGCCAGGAGGCGCAGCTGCGGCTCCTGGGACTCGGTCGCGCCCGCCACGTAGCCGTGCGGGCGCGCGGTGTCGGTCGGGTCTGCGGCTGTGGTGCGCGGGTCGGACGAGCACGCCGCGGCCGTGAGTGCGAGGCCGGCGACCAGGCCGATGGTGGTCAGGGTGCGCGCTGGTGCGCGGCTGGTGGTCGGGTTCATGCTCCCTCTCGAGGTGGTGCTGTGGATCGTGGTGTGGTCGGCCGTCGGGTGGCCGCGGACGTGGGGGCGGGAACGGGTGTCGTCGTCGGCGCGACGGGGCGCCGGACGACAGCGGCGACGGCACGCGACAGTGCGACCGAGACGACCGCGACGACGGCGATGCTCGCGCCGGCTGCGGTGCCCGCGTGCCAGGAGACGAGGAGCCCGGCGAGGACGGCGGTGCAGCCGAAGCCGGCGCCGAGCGCCATGGTCGAGACGACGTGCCGCGTCCAGACCCGGGCAGCCGCCGCGGGGGCGAGCAGGAGACCGACCACCAGGAGCGTGCCGACCGCTCGGTAGGACGCCACGACCGCGAGCGTCACGAGCGCGATCAGGACGACCTCGGCGAGGCGCGGGCGCAGGCCGAGCGTGGCCGCCTTCCTCGGGTCGAACGCCGTGGCCGTGAACGACCGGTGGAAGGCCGAGGCAAGTGCGAGGGCGACGACCACGGCAGCGGCCAGGCCGACGAGGTCCGTGCGGGTCACGGCGAGCACGTCTCCGAACAGGATCGCCGTCACGTCGGTGGCGAAGGAGCGCGACGAGGACACGATGATGACGCCGAGGGCGAGCATGCCCACGAACAGCAGGCCGATCGAGGTGTCGTACGACAGCCGGGCGCGACGGCGGAGTGCGCCGACACCGAACACCATCACGGCTGCGCTGACCGCGGCGCCCAGCACCGCTGGGATGCCGGTCAGTGTGGCGACCGCGACGCCGGGGAGCATGCCGTGGGAGAGCGCCTCGCCGAGGAACGCCATCCCGCGCACGACCACCCACGTCCCGACGACGGCACAGAGCACGGCCGCGAGTCCGCCGCCGACGAGGGCACGGACCATGAAGTCGACGGAGAGGGGATCGGTCAGCCAGGTCACGGTCGGAGACGCTACATGAAAATGACTATCGATACTGATAGTGTCCTCAGGTGCCCACCACCGCGACGACCGCCACCCTCGACGTGTCCGGGCTCGTCGTGCACCGCGGCGGACGAACCGTCCTCGACGGATTCGACGCGACCTTCCCGGCGGGTGTCGTCACGGCGCTGACCGGACCCAACGGATCCGGCAAGTCGTCGCTCCTGGACGTGCTCGCGGACATCGTGCGGCCGACTCTCGGACGCGTGACGGGCCTCCCGTCCGACGGCGTCGCCCACGTGACCCAGTCCGTGCCCCCGACCACGCTCCCGCTCACCGTCCGGGCCACCGTGTCCATGGGACGCTGGCGTCACCGAGCGTGGTGGCGGCCGCTCGGACGCGCGGACCGGCTCGTCGTCGACCGGCAACTCGAACGGATGGGCATCACGGACCTCGCCGACCGTCAGCTCGACGAGCTCTCCGGCGGCCAGCGGCAGCGCACCTTCGTGGCGCTCGGCCTCGCGCAACGGGCCCGGGTGCTGCTGGTCGACGAGCCGACCGCCGGTGTCGACACCGCCTCGGCCGCACTCGTCGTGGCGGCGCTCGCCGAGGAGGCGACGGCCGGTGCGGTCGTCGTCCACGCCGCGCACGACCGGACCGCGATCGCGGCGGCCGACCGCGTCGTCAGCCTGGGCTGAGCGCTCGGTCGCGACCTACGGGCAGACGACCGCGACCGAACCCGTCGGCGTGGTCTCGGGCACAGCAGCGGCAGCTGCCGGCGTCGGCACGGCGTTCGAGCGCCGCAGCCCCATCGAGACGAGCACCACCGCGCCGATCACGGCGACGGCGCCCGCGAGCCAGAAGTCCGCGGCGAGTCCGAAGGACGACACCGCGACACCCCCGAGCACCGAGCCGGCGGCGATCGCGAGCTGGATCGTCGTGACGAACAGCGCGAGCCCGGTCTCGGACCCGGCGGGCGACGCCGTGGACATCCAGGTCTGCATCCCGAGCGGCAGCGCACCCCAGACGAGTCCCCACACCACGAGCAGGATGAACACGCCGACGACCGAGTTCGCGAGCAACGGCAGGAGGACGACCGACACGGCGAGGACGACCTTCGCGACATCGATGGTGCCGAGCACGGTGCGGCCGAGCGTGAAGCCGGCGGTGAAGTTCCCGACGATGCCCGCGATGCCGAACACCAGGAGCGCGAGCGTGATCGTGTCCGGGCCGACGCCGACGAGGTCCTGCAGGTAGGGGGCGACGTACGTGTACGCGGCGAACTGCGCCGTGAAGAGGAACGCGGCGGCGATGAGGCCGACCCGTGCGCGGGGGACGCGGAGCAGCGATCCGAGGGTGCCGAACCGGACCCGCTGCAGCGCCGGGATCCGCGGCAGCATCGCGAGCTGGAGCACCAGGGCGACGAGACCGAGGACGCCGCCGATCACGAACGCGAGCCGCCAGGTCGCGAGCGACGACACCAGGGCACCGAGGGGCAGGCTCACCACCGTCGCGACGGAGACTCCGGCGGTGATGAGCGACGTGGCACGGATGGTGGCCTCCGGGCGGACGAGGCGACCGGCGATCCCGGCGCCGATCGCCCAGAAGCCGCCGATGCCGACGCCGAGCAGCATGCGGGCGATGAGCAGCACCGTGAAGTTCGGCGCGATTGCGGCCAGCCCGTCGGCGACCACGAGCAGGATCGTCAGGGACACGAGCACCACACGACGGTCGAGACGGGAGGTCAGGACCGTCACGACCGGGGCCGCGACGGCACCGACGAGTCCGGTCGCGACGACCATCAGCCCGGCGGTGCCGATGCCGACGTCGAGGTCGCGGGCGATCGCGGGGAGGAGCCCGATCGGGAGGAACTCGGAGAGGACGAGGACGAACGATCCGAGTGCGACGGACACGACGCTGAGCCACCCACGGCGCGCTGCTGACGAGGTCATGCGGACGTCAAGCAGCCGCCGGGGCGGTCCATTCCCGTCAGGCGTCGACCGGTGCGTGCTCCCCGACGACGGCGACGGTCTTCCCGGTGGCGACGGACTCCTGCGCCGCGAGCACGATCGACAGCGTCCGGAGCCCCACGTGCACGTCCGGCTGCGGCTGCTCGCCCGTGCGGACGGCGTCCAGGAAGGTGCGGAGCATCGCCTCGTCGAGGTCGGCACCGTAGCGGGACTCGATCGGCAGACCGGTCTCGGCGGCGAGTCCGTGGGCGGCCGGCCCGAAGAAGTCCAGCGACACCGTGCCGCCCGTCCCGGCGACGTCGAGCGTCAGGCCACCCCACACCGGCGACGTGTCGGGCTTGCTCCAGGAGCAGTCGATGCCCGCGACCACGCCGTTCTCGTAGGTGATGGTGACGAGCCCCGCGGTCTCGGCGCTGGCCCGGCCGGCGTGCAGGGTCCGGTTCGCGACCGCCGTGACCGACACGGGAGCCGAGCCCATCAGCCCCTCGAGCAGGTCCGCGATGTGCACGACGTGGTCGAAGAGCGCGCCGCCGCCGGAGAGCTCCGGCTCGGTGAACCAGGAGCGCGTGAGCGGGAGCATGCCGTTGTTCGCCCCGCGGACCGAGAACAGCTGCCCGAGGGCGCCGGACTCGTGCGCGGCCCGGAGCTTCCCGAACGCCGAGGCGAAGCGGACGGGGAACGCGACCATGAGCATGACACCAGCGGCCTCGACGGCGTCGCGCATCGCGATGCCGTCCTCCCACGTGGTGGCGAGGGGCTTCTCGCAGAGGACGTGCGCGCCGGCGGCGGCAGCGGCCTCGACGAGTTCGCGGTGCCGGGCGTTCTCGCTCGTCACGACGACGGCGTCCGGACCCCAGGCGAGGAGCTCCTCGTACGACTCCGCGTAGTCGACCCCGAGCGCCGCGGCGAGGTCGGCGCCGCGGAGCTCCACGATCGAGGACCCGGTGCTGACGCCGTCCGGGTCGGAGCCGCGGACCTCGACGCCTGGCATCGCGGCCAGGGCTGCGAGGTACCCGATGGCGTGGGTGTGGGCGAAGGACATCACGGCGATCTTGAGGTCGGTCATGCGAGCACCTCCGTGGTGGTCGGGGCGAGGTCGACGGGCTGCCCGGTCTCGAGCGACTCGAGCGCCGCGTTCGCGATCTGGACGGCTGCGACACCGTCCTGGGCGGTCACCCGCGGTGCTGCGCCGCCGGCGAAGGCCGCGACGAACTCCTGCAGCTCCGCGCCGTACGGGTCGTCGGCGGGGTCGACCTGCGGCAGGAAGCCGTCCAGCGCCTCCGGTGCCGCGAGGTCGGCGACGTAGTCCTGCTCCGCACGCGACGAGTGCGACAGGCTGCCGAGCGTCCCGGTGACCGAGTACTCGGTGGAGAACCCGAGGTGCTGCGGCCCCCAGATGCCCGCGACGTGGCTGATCGCACCGGACGCGTGGGTGAGCAGCACGTGCGCCGCCTCGACCGGCTCGGCGTCGGTGCCGCCTCGGACGCTGACCGCGGAGACCCGGACGACCTCGCCGGCGACCCAGCGGGCGATGTCGATGTCGTGGATCATCTGGTCCATCACGATGCCGCCGGACAGTGCACGGTCGGCGAACCACGGCGTGCGCGTCGGGAACGCCCCGGACCGCACGAACCGCAGGACGGCCAGGTCGCCCAGGAGGCCCGTGGTGACGGCCTCCTTGAGGCGCACGTACGCGGGGAAGAAGCGCACGACGTGGGCCGGGTACAGCTGTCGGCCCGCGTCCCGAGCGAGGTCCACCAGCTCGGCCGCGTCGGCGTCGGTGCGCGCGAGCGGCTTCTCCGACACGACGTCCTTGCCGGCCGTGAGCGCGGCACGGACGACCTCGGCGTGCGCGAACGTCGGGGTGACGACGTCCACCAGGTCGGCGGTGGCGAGCAGCTCGTCGAGCGAGTCGACGACGGTGATCGAGGTCCCCGCGGCCGAGGCGGCGGGGGCGAACGCCGCCGCGAGTTCCGGGGCGCCGTCCTGCGCGTACACGACGACGGAGCCGAGCCGCAGCAGGCCGGGCATGTGGGCGTAGGCGATGCCGCCGGCGCCGACGAGGCCGATCCGGGGGGAGGTGTCGGACATCAGGGTTCCTTCACGGGTGGGTGGTGGACGGGGGAGTTGACGAGGAGGGCGGCACCGGCGAGTCCTGCTCCGGCGCCGACGAGCGACTGCTCGATCGCCGGGACGGACCGCCACTGCAGGCGTTCGGCGACGGCCGTGCGCAGCGGGGCGAGGAGCCGCTCACCGGCCTCGCCGAGCCCGCCGCCGATGACGATCGCGTCCGGGTCGAGGACGGCGGTGAGCATGACGACCCCGGTGGCGAGGGCGTCGACGGCGTCGTGCCACACGCGGTCCGCGACGGGGTCGGTGCCGACGAGTTCGGTGACCTCGCGGGTGTTCGCGGCGAGGGAGCCGCCGGCCTCCCGGTAGCGACGCAGGACGTTGCCGGCGGAGGCGTACACCTCGACGCAGCCGCGCTGGCCGCACGTGCAGAGCTCGCCGCCGGGGACGACGGGCACGTGCCCGAACTCGCCCGCGCCGCCCGTGGCACCGTGCACGATCGCGCCGCCGGTGACGATCGTCGCCGCGATGCCGGTGCCGATCGGGATGAAGACGAACTCGTCGACCGACCGTCCCGCGGCACCACGGGCCGCTCGTTCGGCGCGCGCAGCAGCACGCGCGTCGTGGTCGAGTGCGACGGGGACGCCGAACCGGTCGGCCAGGAGCTCCGCGACGGGCAGGTCCGCCCACCCGAGGTTCACGGCCAGGGCCACGCGACCGCGCTCGGCGTCGACGAGTCCGGGGGAGCAGAGCCCGATGCCGGAGAGCGACCGGCCCGAGGCGGTGGCGCTCGCCGCGAGCTGGTCGACGAGCGCGGTGACGGCGGCGAGGGCGACTCCGCCGGGCAGTCCCGGATCGGTCGCGCCCACGGGGAAGGTCGGGACGGTGGCCCGGTCGAGGACCGTGCCGTCCGCGTCGAACAGGGCGCCCTTGACGGTCGTGCCGCCGATGTCCACCGCGACGACGGCCATCAGGCGCTCCGCACCGTGCGGTCGTCGGACACCGTGGCCCGGCGGACGAGTTCGTCGATCCGGGTCGGGGCGAGGACCTCGTCGAGCGCGAGCACCACGCCGCCGTGGACACCGGCGTCACGGGGTGCCCGGCTGGCCCGGACGTCGAGGTCGTCGGCCACGAGGGGCAGGCACATCCGGTACAGCTCGCTCCGGATCGCGGCGACGAGCGGTGGTGACGCCGACATGGCGCCGGCGAGCACGACCTCGCGCGGGTTGAAGAAGTTCGCGATCCCGGCGAGGACCCGACCGATCAGGGCCCCGGCGGTGCGGAGCTCCTCGACGACGGCGGCGTCGCCCTGGGCCCCGAGCCGGAGCAGGTCCGCGGTGGTGGAGACGTCGTGCCCGGCGGCGCGGAGCCGGGCGATGATCGCACCGGCCGAGGCAACGGACTCCAGGCAGTTCGGCACCCCGCAGGTGCACCCGATCACCGACGTGCCGTCCACCGAGGTGTGCGAGACCTCGCCGGCGGCACCGCCGACACCACGGTGGAGCCGTCCGCCGGCGATGACCCCGCCGCCGATGCGGGTGCCGAGCTTCACCGCGACGAGGTTCGACCGCTCCGGCGGTTCGGTGTCGGAGCGCTCGGCGAGCGCGATGAGGTTGGCGTCGTTCTCGACGAGCACGGGGGCGTCGGTGTGCGAGGCGAACAGCGAGCCGAGCGCGACGTCGTGCCAGGTCGGTTCGAAGCTCGGGGTGACGATGCGCCCGCTCGGGTACGCGATCGGTGCCGGGACCCCGATCGCGGCCCCCTGGAAGTCCGCCACGGCCAGCCCGCACTCCGCGGCGAGGGTCTCGAAGCGCCGCCACAGTTCCGCGACGGCACCGGCGGGTCCGTCGTCACGGGGGAGCGGTGCGGAGGACCGGGTGTCGTCGGAGTCGGCGAGCGTCCGGCCGGCCAGGTCGCTCAGCACGATGCGCGTGTGGTTCGCCCCGAGGTCGGCCGCGGCGACGAACCCCGCGGTGCCGTCGAGCTCGAGTCGTCGGGCCCGGCGTCCACCGCGCGACCCCTCGGCGCCGACCTCGTGCACCAGGCCGAGGTCGACGAGCGCATCGACGCGCAGTCCGACGGTGGACGGTGCCAACCCGGTGGTGCGGGCGAGGACCGACCGCGAGGACGACTCGCCGCCACGGATCAGGCGCAGGACGTCCCCGACGGACCCGGGCACGGGCTCGACGTCCTGGTAGAGGCGGTGGTTCATGGCGTCATGCTAGCCCGGAGTTGCGTCGATGTTCGAATGAAGTGCGCCGAAGAATGACTATTTACTTTTCGTCATCGACGAGTAATGTCTCGGAAACACACGATTCCTAGCGTTCAACGAAGAACGAAGGAGGCACCAATGCCGAGTGCTGTGGCAGCACCACCCCGCTCGTCACTCGAGCGCAAGGAGGGACGAGCGGGGTACGCCCTGATCGCCCCGACGAGCATCCTGTTGGCGTTGTTCTACCTGTACCCACTGGTCCAGACCGTCGGGTACTCGTTCACGAACTGGAACCCCGCGACCGGCGCGGCCGGGGACTTCGTCGGGCTCGCCAACTTCGCCGGCCTCCTGCAGGACGACGAGTTCCTGCAGGCCGCCGGCAACACCGCGCTGTACGTGGTGATCGTCGTCCCCGTGACGATGGTCCTCGGGCTCTTCTTCGCCGCGCTCCTCGCCCAGCCGTTCCGCGGCCGCGGGGTCTACCGCGCCCTGCTCTTCGTGCCGTACATCGCCCCGATCGTCGGCAGCGCGCTCATCTTCAGCTTCATCCTGTCGCCCCTCGGTGGCCTGGTGAACGGCGTGATCACCTCGCTCGGCGGGCCGCCGATCGGCTTCCTCAACTCGGAACCCTGGGCGCTCGTGAGCGTCATGGTGTTCTCGATCTGGCAGGGCGTCGGCTACGCGATGATCATCTACTCCGCCGCCCTGACGAACATCCCGGCCAGCTACCACGAGGCCGCGACGCTCGACGGTGCCGGGCCGGTCCGCCGCTTCTTCACGATCTCGCTGCCGCTGGTCGCCCCCACCACGGGGTTCCTCGCGGTGACCGGCGTGATCAGTGCGCTGCAGGTGTTCACCCAGGTCTACGTCCTCACCCAGGGCGGCCCGCTCGGGTCGACCGAGACGATCCTCTACTACATCTACCAGCAGGGCTTCGTCTTCTTCCACGGCGGCTCCGCGAGCGCAGCGGCCGTCGTCCTCCTCCTCGTCGGCATCATCGTCGCCGTCATCCAGCTGCGGTTCATCAACCGTCGCGACCCGATCGAGCTCACCTAGGAGACCGACGTGACCCACTTCGAAGCCGACGCGCCCTTCGCGGGCGCACCACGGGCCTCCAGGCAGCTCGCCACCGGAACGGTGGCCGTCCCCCGTCGGAAGCGACCGTTCCGCGCTCGCTGGCGGAAGGCCAGCCCGGCGGTCCTCCGCCACGTGATCCTCATCGTCGCGGTGGTGCTGTTCTTCGGCCCGTTCCTCTGGATGGTGCTGACGAGCTTCAAGTCCTCCGCCGAGGCGCTCGCGTTCCCGCCGAGCTTCCTGCCGCGCGAGTGGCGGTTCGACAACTACACGAAGGTGTTCGACGTCGCCCCGTTCGGCATCTACTACCTCAACTCGACGATCGTCGCGGTGCTCACCACGGCCGGGCAGATCGTCACGAGCCTCGCAGCGGGCTTCGCGTTCTCCCGCCTGCACTTCCCGGGCAAGAACGTCGTGTTCGTCATCCTGCTCGCCGCGCTGCTCGTGCCGTTCGAGGTCGTCTTCACGCCCCTCGTCAGCCTGCTCTCGTCGCTCGGCTGGCTCGACAGCTACCAGGGCCTCATCGTCCCGAACATCCCGTCCATCCTCGGGGTGTTCCTGTTCCGGCAGTTCTTCACCTCGTTCCCGGCCGAGATCGAGGACGCGAGCCGGGTCGACGGTGCCGGCGTCTGGCGGCGGATGTGGTCCGTCGTGGCACCGATGGCGACGCCGATGATCGGATCGTTCGCGGTCCTGTCGTTCGTCTACAACTGGAACAACTTCTTCTTCCAGTTCCTGGTCGCCACGAAGACCGAGTTCTTCACGGTCTCGGTCGGCCTCACCCAGCTGCAGTCCGCGAACGCCGCCGAGAGCTTCAACCTGCTCATGGCCGGCTCGACGCTGGCGATCCTGCCGGTGTTCGTCGTGTTCCTGATCTTCCAGAAGCAGATCGTGTCGGCCATGGCCGGCGGTCTGCGCTGAGAACCCAGCGCTCCACCTCCCTGCACCCTCCCCAGCGGTCCGGAAAGGACACCTTCCATGCGATCACGAATGCTCGGCGTGGCAGCACTCGCCATCGGCGTCGCCGTCACCCTGTCGGCCTGCTCCGGCGGGTCGGTCACCGGCAACAGCGGTGACTCCGGCGGCAAGACCCAGATCACCGTCTGGCACAACTACACCGGCGACCAGGCCACCGAGGCCAAGAAGCTCATCCAGGAGTACAACGACTCCCAGGACAAGGTCGAGGTCACCGCCCAGTACGCGGCCCAGAGCGACCAGTTCGACGCGAAGCTCATCAACGCGCTGAAGAACGACACCGGCCCGAACATGGTGCTGGGCGACAGCACGCCGCAGAAGATCGGCCAGGTCGTCGAGACCGGGAAGGTCGTCCCGCTGGACGACTACCTGTCCGACTCCGACTCGTCGATCACCACGAAGAGCTTCACCGAGGGCATGCTCGCCACCGGCAAGTTCGAGGGCAAGACCTACACGCTCCCCACGGACATCGGCGACTACGCCGTCGTCTACAACAAGCAGATGTTCAAGGAGGCAGGGATCACCGACACCCCGACCACCTGGGCCGAGCTGCAGGCGGACGCGAAGAAGCTCACCAAGGGCACGACGCAGTACGGCATGTACCTGCCGATCGGCACCGGTGAGTGGCCCGTGTTCACCTACCAGTCGATGCTCTGGAGCGCCGGCGGGGAGTTCATGAACGAGGACAACACGAAGGTCGAGTTCAACAGCGACGCCGGCGTGAAGGCCCTGAAGGCGTGGACCGACATGCTCGAGGACGGCAGCGCCTACCCGCAGTCGCTCATGACGTCGACGTCGAACGGTGGCACGCCCGCGCTCACCGCGAAGAAGGCGGCGATGGCCATCACCGGCGCGTACGACCTCGGCACGCTCGACGAGGCGCTCGGCAAGGAGAACGTCGGCGTCTTCGCCCTGCCCGGCATCGAGCAGAACGCGGCGAACCTCGGCACGAACAACTCGTACCTGCTCGACGGCTCGAAGGCCGAGAAGGACGCCTCGTGGGACTTCATGCAGTGGTGGCTGAGCCCGGAGGTCGAGGCCAAGTGGGACATCGCGACCGGCCTGCTCCCCGCGAACACGGCGACGAACGACGACGCCACCTGGAAGAAGCACCTCGCCGACAACCCGCGGATCACGGCGTTCGCGGACGAGCTCGCCTACGCGAAGTCGCGGCCGTCGATCGTCGCGTACGGCGAGGTCAGCGAGGCCCTGTCGAAGGAGCTCGAGAAGGCGATGCTCCTGAAGGAGAGCCCGGAGGACGCGCTCGCCACCGCCGAGAAGAAGGCGCAGGCGGTCCTGGACGCGGCTGACTGAGTCGGCTGCGGTCGCGTGACGCGACCGTGTGACGGACTGGCGCGCCCCGCTCAACGGCAACGCGAAGCGTTGCGCGGGGCGCGCCGACCGAGCCTGCGAGGGAGGACGGTGCCGGCTGGCACCGCGCCTCCAGTCCGTCCGCGTGGTCGCGTCGGCGAGACGCCGCTGCGGGCTCGAGACACAGTCACGTCGGCGAGACACCGCCGGATCCGACGGCGTCTCGATGGTGATCGGGTGTCTCGGTGAGCGCGCGGTGTCAGCAGCCGAGCAGGTCAGGCGTCGAGCGCCGCGCGCGCTGCGCGCACGACGTCGAGGTCTGTCAGGAAGTGCGCAGAACCGTCGTCGGCACCGCCCATCGGGACGCCGGCGTGTGCACTGTCGGGCGCCGGCCGCTTGGCCGAGAGGTGCACGGCGGCGGCGCCGGTGGCGACGAGTGCGGGGACGTCGGCCGGGGTGACGCCCGCGCCGGCCATGACCTGCACCGAGCCGGCTGCGGCGACCATGCGCGTGATCGTGTCGGCACCGGCGACCGCGGTGGGGGCGGCGCCGGAGGTCAGGACCCGGGTGAACCCGAGCGCCTCGAGCGTCGCGACGGCGGCGACGGGGTCCGCCGCGTGGTCGATCGCGCGGTGCAGCGTGACCTCGGCGGCAGCGCTGACGGACCGTGCCGCGTCCACGAACCGGGCGAGCACGTCGAGGTCGAGCGAACCGTCCGGTCGCAGGGCACCGACGACCACACCGGCCGCGCCGGAGCGGAGGACCGTGCGGGCCTCGCGCACCATGAGGTCGATCTCGTCGGCGTCGTAGACGAAGCCGCCGGGACGGCAGCGGACGAGCGCGTGTGCCGGGATCCCGGTCTCGTGCGTCGTCTCGACGAGCGCCTGGGAGGGGGTGAGCCCGCCGAGCTCGAGGCCGACGCAGAGCTCGACCCGGTCGGCGCCGCCGTCACGTGCGACGATCGCGCCCGCGGGGGAGGTGACGGCGATCTCGAGTGCGACGGTCGTGCTCATGCAGGGTCTCCGAGGGGCTGGTCCGAGGCCGGGATGATCCTGGCGGTCAGGTCCGGTGCCTCGGGGAACACTCGATCGTAGGGGAACAGGGGGCGTTCGATCCTGTGGTGCCCGAGCCGCTCGAGGTCCTGGTCAACGCCACCCGGGGTCAGTGCGAGCATCCAGTCGGCGGCCATGTCGAACAGCTCCGGCTCGAGGTACCCGATCTTCACGATGACGACGTCCGCGTCGCGTGGCGCGAGGTCGAGGTCGGTGAAGTCGTGCTCGTGGTGGTACGGCTTCCGGAGCTTCGTCAGGATGGCGAACACGCTGCCGACCTGCAGGACGACCTCGGTCTCGGCGTCGCGGTCGCCGTGCTTGATCGCGTGCACCCGGCCGGTCATCGTGATCGGTCCGGCGTGCACGGCGTCGACCGTCGCCCCGGCGGTCACGGTGACCGTCGCGCCGACACCGGCCTCGACGGCTGTGGCGACGGCCTCGGCACCTGGCACGCTGGCGTAGATCACGGTCGGGCCGTCCGCCGCAGCGAAGGACGGGTGGGCGAGCACCTGCGTGAGCCCCCAGGTCATGTCGCCGGAACCGCCGGCCGTCGGGTTGTCGCCCGAGTCGGAGACGAAGAACGGCCGCGCTGCGCCCGGTGCGAGCGCGGCGGCGAGGCACTCGTCGAAGGAGCCCGTCGGCGCCACGAACACGAAGTCCTCGCGGACGTCCCAGAACGCGCGGGCCAGGCGCTCGGCACCGGCCGCCACGACGTCCGAGGACCAGCCGGTGACGACCGTGACGGCCCGGTCGCGCGGCTGGTCCGCCCAGGCGTACCCGACCCAGATCGCGGCGTCGAGCACGCCCTCGGTCGCCTCGACCTCGGGCACCTGCGCGTACAGCGACGCCGCGGGCTCGATGCGGGTGGAGGTCTGCTCGCCGGGCAGCAGGACCGGGATCGGGATCCACGCCTTCACGGGACGCTGCGCCCCGACCGGACGGGTGGTGAGCACGTCGACCAGGTTCCGGACGGCGCGCTCCTTCGTCTCGAGGGCGTCTTCGTGCGGAGCCATCCGGTAGCAGGTGACGAGGTCGACCTGGTGGGCCAGCTCGCGCGTGACGTTGCCGTGCAGGTCCATCGACGCCGACACGATGACGTCAGGGCCGATCACGGCGCGGATGCGCCCGAGCAGGTCGGTCTCGGCGTCGTCCAGCCCCTCGACGACCATCGCACCGTGGATGTCGTACCAGAGGCCGTCCACGTGCTCGGCGTCGACGATGGCCTGCAGCCGGGTCACGATCTCGTCGGCGAGCTCCTCGTACGCCTCCCGCGCCACGATCCCGCCGGGCAGGGAGTGGCCGATGAGCGCCCCGCGGAAGTCGGCGGCCATCGATGACAGGAACGGGTACCGCGCCGCGACCTCGTCCCCGCGGTCCGGGTGGAACGCCGGGGCGAGGGTCCGCGTCGGGGTGAACGTCGAGGTCTCGATGGCGAGGCCCGCGATGGCGATGACCGGGCGGCGGGTGGCGGGGGCTGCGGGGACGTGGTCAGACACGGACGCTCCTGTTCCTGGTGGTGGACTGCGGGATCGGGGCGGACAGCTGCTCGAGCGAGGCGGCGAGGCCGCGCTGCAGGGCGAACTGTCCGGCGCCGACGAGACCCGCGTCGGCGCCGAGCGACACCGGCTCGATGGCGAGGTGCTGCGTCATCAGCGGGTGGCAGCTCTCGTAGAGCTGGCTCCGCACGGCGGCGATGAACGGGTCGAGGGTGGACAGGATGCCGCCGAGGTAGACGGCGTCCGGGTTGAAGAAGTTCACGTTGGCGGCGAGGACCTCGCCCAGGTAGCGGCCGGCCAGGCGCACGGCACGGGTGGCCTCGGGGTGCGCGTCGGACGCGAGCCGGACCACGTCGGCGGTCGAGGTGACGTCGACCCCGGCGGACGACAGGATCCGGACGAGGGCGGCCCCGGAGGCCACGGTCTCCAGGCACCCGGTGTTGCCGCACGAGCACGGGGTGTCGCCCGCGGCGTCGATCCGCACGTGCGTGATGTCCCCCGCCGCACCCGTCGACCCGCGGTAGAGCCGCCCGTCGATGACGATCCCGGCGCCGATCGCCGACCCGGCCTTGATGGTGATCGTCTGGCGTCGAGCGGGGTCCTGCACGGTCTGCTCGCCCGCGGCCATGCAGTTCGCGTCGTTGTCCACGATCGCGGGCAGGCCGAAGCGCTCGGAGAGCCAGGACGCCACCGGGAACCCGTTCCACCCGGGCATCCGGCTCGGCAGGTCCACCACGCCGGCCTCGACGTCGACGGGCCCGGGCAGGCTCAGCCCGACGCCGCGGAGGCCCTCCCGGCCACGCTCGTCGGCGAGTCGCTCGAGCAACCCGGCCAGACGCTGCAGCCCCGATGCCGGGCCCTCGGAGAGCGCGAACGGGACGTTGGCGACCGACTCGAGCGCGCCTCCCGGCAGCACCACGCCGATGCGTGCGTGCCCGCCGCCGACGTCCGCGGCGACCGCGTACTCGTCGACGCCGCCGATGCGGAGCACCTTCCGGGGGCGTCCGCCGGTCGAGGTGTCGGTGCCCTCCTCCGCGAGCAGCCCGTGCGACAGCAGCTGCGACACCACGTGCGAGACGGTCGAGGGAGCGGCACCGAGCAGGTCCGCGATCTCGGTGCGACTGGAGGCCTGTCCGGAGGCGATGAGCTCGAGGACACGGGCGCTGAGGTCCGGCACGACTTTCTCCAATCCGGGCGGAACGTGATCGGAACCCCGATCGAAGCCGAGCCTAGGGGGCGGAATGCGCGGTCGACCCTTTCGTCCGTTCCGCAGTAACGCAGTTTTTACATCGAGATGTTTGTTTTTCCAACGGGTTTGGCCATTGACTGTCCGCGTGCCGATCGGCACCCGTGCACCAACCTCCCCGAAGTCCCTCGCACAAGGAGACACCGCATGTCCAAGCCCCGTCGCTGGGCGCTCCTCACCGGAGCTGCGATCGCTGTGAGCGCCCTGCTCGCCGGATGTTCCGGGGGCGGCAACGCCTCCTCCGGTACGGACTCCGACGCGATCAACTACGCGCTGCCCGCCAACTTCACCCCGAACTGGATCCTCCCGATCGGCACGGCGGCGCACCTCAACACGAACAACGGCTCGATCGCACAGTCGCTCTACGAGCCGCTCATCGCGTACGACGGATCCACGGGCAAGATCGCGTGGAACAAGGCCGGCTCCGTCGCCACCGACGTCTCGTTCGCGTCCGACTCGAAGAGCGCCACGGTGACCCTCGGCGACCGGCACTGGTCCGACGGGAAGCCGATCACGAGCCGCGACGTCGCCTTCTGGTTCAACCTGATCAAGGCGAACAAGGACCAGTGGGGCTCGTACTCCGAGGGCAAGGCCCCCGACAACTGGACGTCCTTCACGACGGTCGACGACACGCACTTCACGATCACGTTCGACAAGGCGTACAACTCCGACTGGATGCTCGCCAACCAGCTGAGCCACATCATCCCGCTCCCGCAGCACGCCTGGGACAAGACGAGCGCCAACGGTTCGGTCGGGAACGCCGACGAGACGACCGCCGGCGCGAAGCAGGTGTGGAAGTACCTGAACACCGCGGCCGGCAAGATCTCCGACTACGCCAGCGACGACCTGTGGAAGACGATCTCCGGTCCGTACGGCGTCAAGGCCTTCACCACGGCCGGCAAGGTCACCCTGACCGCCAACACGAAGTACGACGGCGGCGAGAAGCCCTCCATCAAGACGGTCAACCTGCTGCCGTTCACCACGAGCGACGCCGAGGTGAACGCCGTCCGTTCCGGCGAGGTCGACTACGGCTACATCAACGCCACCGACATGGACCAGAAGTCGTCCTTCACGGCGAAGGGCTACTCCGTCGAACCGTGGACCGGTTGGGCGATCACGTACATGCCGTACAACTTCAACAACCCGACGATGGGCGCCGTCTTCAAGCAGCTGTACGCCCGCCAGGCCGTCCAGATGTCGATCGACCAGAAGTCGCTGTCGAAGGTCGTCTTCAACGGCACCGCGACCTCGACCTACGGGCCGATCCCGCAGGCGCAGGAGTCCGACTACGTGTCGAGCGTCCAGAAGGACAACCCCTACCCCTTCAGCACGTCGAAGGCCAAGGACCTGCTGACCAGCCACGGCTGGTCGGAGCAGGGCGGCACGATGGTCTGCACCGACCCCGGCACGTCCGACAGCCAGTGCGGCGACGGCGTCGCGAAGGGCACGAAGTTCACCATGCAGGTGCTGTCGCAGTCCGGCTCGACCGTGACCGACAACATGATGAGCGCCATCCAGTCCTCGCTCGCGAAGACCGGCATCGGCTTCACCATCAAGACCGCGCCGGTGTCGAGCGTCCTGTCGCAGACCCCGACCTGCACGTCCGACGAGGCGAGCTGCAAGTGGGACCTGTCCTTCTTCGGCACCGCGGGCAGCTGGTACTTCCCGGCCTACCCGACCGGTGAGTCGCTCTTCTCGACCGGCGGTTCGGCGAACTTCGGCAGCTACTCCAACAAGCAGGTGGACGCCCTCATCGACGCGACCACCACCTCGCCCGACGCCACCGCCGTGCAGGACTACAGCGCCGCGGTCGCGAAGGACCTGCCCGTGATCTGGCTGCCGAGCCCGGACTACCAGATCTCGGTCGTGAAGAAGGGGCTGACCGGGTTCGACCAGGACTCGCTCGCCAACTTCCACCCGGCCCAGTGGAAGTGGTCGAAGTAGGTCGCTGACGCGACCACGGCCTGGAGGCGCGGTGTGCGTCCGACGCACACCGCGCCTCCAGTCCGCACCAACGTCCACACCGAATCGACGGAAGCCGCATGACCACAGCCCTGTACCTGCTCCGGCGCGTGCTGCAAGCACTCGCCGTGGTCCTCATCGTCACGATCGTCGTGTTCTGCCTGTTGCACGCCCTGCCGGGCGGACCCGCCCGCGGCGTCCTCGGCGTCTCGGCGACACCCGCGCAGATCACCGCGTTCAACCAGGCGCAGGGGCTCGACCAGGCGCTGCCCGTGCAGTACCTCCGGTTCCTCGGACGGCTGCTCACCGGCGACCTCGGCACCTCGTACACGCTCAACGAACCGGTCGCGCAGCTCATCGCCGAGCGGCTGCCGAAGACCCTCGTGCTCACCGGGATCTCCGCAGTCCTCGGCCTCGTCATCGCGATCCCCGTCGGCATGTGGCAGGCGGCCCGGCGCAACGGTGCGGTCGACTACGCGGCCACCGCCCTGGCGTTCGTCTTCTACTCGACGCCGGCGTTCTTCCTCGGCCTCGTCCTCATCATCGTCTTCAGCCAGCAGCTGCCGTGGCTGCCGTCGCAGGCGCCGAGCGGGAACACCCTCGCCGAGGTCTTCCAGGACCCGGCCGGGCTCGTCCTCCCCGTCGTGACCGGGGCCCTCGCCATGATCGCCGTCTTCAGCCGGTACATGCGGGCCTCGACGCTCGAGAACCTGCAGGAGGACTACGTGCGGACCGCCCGTGCCGGTGGGGCGTCCACCGCCACGATCCTGCGGCGGCACGTGTTCCGGAACTCGCTCACGCCGGTCGTCGCGATGCTCGGGTACTACCTGCCCGTGCTGTTCGGCGGCGCGCTCGTGACCGAGCAGCTGTTCAACTACCCCGGCATGGGCCTGCTCTTCTGGAACGCCGCGCAGACGTCCGACTACCCGACGCTGCTCGGCTGCGTCCTGGTCATCTCGATCGCGACCGTGGTGGGCACGCTGCTCGCCGATGTCGCGCAGTCCCTGATCGACCCCCGAGTGAAGGCAGGCCGCGCATGACCGCACAGCTCGCACCCGAAGCACCCGGTGCTGCGTCCCTGGTCCAGCCCGTCGCGTCGACGGGTTGGCGGCTCGCCGTCCGTCGCTTCCGGCACAACACCCTCGCGGTGATCGGCCTCGTCGTCATCGTCGTCATCGTGCTGTTCTGCTTCGTCGGCCCGTTCCTGTACCCGACCGACCAGACCCACACGCAGCTGTCCCAGGCCAACCTCGGCCCGAGTGCGGCGCACTGGCTCGGCACCGACGCCGTCGGGCACGACGTCCTCGGTCGCCTGATGTTCGGCGGCAAGGTCTCGCTCATGGTCGGCATCGCCGCCGGCATCCTCGCCACCGTCGTCGGGACCCTGTGGGGCTCGGTCGCCGGGTACGTGGGCGGCTGGGTGGACGCGGTCATGATGCGCGTGGTCGACGCGGGCATCGCGATCCCGGCGCTGTTCATCCTGCTGGTCATCTCGGCGATCACGACACCGGGTGTCGGCGGACTCATCGTCATC
The DNA here is from genome assembly GCF_900215175.1 of Curtobacterium sp. 314Chir4.1. NCBI lineage: Bacteria > Bacillati > Actinomycetota > Actinomycetes > Micrococcales > Microbacteriaceae > Curtobacterium > Curtobacterium sp. 314Chir4.1. The sequence continues at coordinate 91,211 of NZ_OCMI01000005.1, read as the reverse complement.
CTCGGGTTCGTGTCGTGGCTCGTGCCCTCCCGCCTCATCCGCGCGGAGACCCTGACGCTGAAGAACCGCGACTACGTCCTGACGCTCCGCGCGATCGGCGGCTCGCACGCCCGCGCCATCGGGAAGCACCTGCTCCCGAACTCGGTGTCGACGATCGTCGTCGCCGCCACGTTCCAGGTCGCCGACGCGATCCTCCTCGTCGCCTACGTCTCGTACCTCGGGCTGGGCGTCCAGGCCCCGGCGACGGACTGGGGCGGCATGCTCTCGGCGGGTCTCACCGCCGCCTACTCGGGACGGTGGTGGCTCATCGTGCCGCCGGGTCTCGCCGTGATCCTCGTCGTCTGCGCGTTCAACGCCGTGGGCGACGGGCTCCGGGACGCCTTCGACGTGAGGGGCCGCTGATGTCCATCCTGACCACCACCGACCTCGGGGTCGCGTTCAGCACCGAGTCCGGCACCGTCGACGCCGTCCGCGGGGTGTCCCTGCACGTCGAACCGGGCGAGACCCTGGCGCTCGTCGGGGAGTCCGGGTCCGGCAAGTCGACCGTCGCCCTCGCCGCGATGGGCCTGCTGTCCGGGAACGCGACCGCACGCGGCAGCGCTGTCGTCGAGGGCCACGAGGTCGTCGGCGCCCCGGAGACCGCCCTCCGCCGTCTGCGCGGGAGCACCGTCTCGATGGTCTTCCAGGAGCCGGCGACCGCCCTCGACCCCCTGACCCGCGTCGGCGCGCAGATCGCGGAGGTCATCCGGAACCACGGGGACGTCTCCGCGTCGGACGCAGCCGCGCGCGCCGTGGACCTGCTCGACCGCGTCGGCATCCCCTCGCCGGCGCAGCGTGCGAAGGCGTTCCCGTTCCAGCTGTCCGGCGGGCAGCGGCAGCGCGTCGTCATCGCGATGGCGATCGCGAACTCGCCGAAGCTCCTCATCGCCGACGAACCGACGACCGCGCTGGACGTCACCGTGCAGGCCGAGATCCTCGAGCTGCTCCGTCGTCTGGCCGCGGACACCGGCACGGGCGTGCTGCTCGTCACCCACAACATGGGTGTCGTCGCGGACTTCGCGGACCGGGTCGCGGTGATGCTGCAGGGCGAGATCGTGGAGACCGGTGGCGTCGAGGACGTCCTGCTCCGGCCGCAGCACGACTACACGAAGCGGCTGCTCGCCGCCGTACCGCGGCTGACGGTCGCACCGGCGGGCGCTGCTGCCCCAGTCGGGTCGGTCGCACCGGTCGCCTCCGTCGACGTTCCGGACGGGAGGCACGGTGCGGCCCCGGTGGTCGACCTGCGGGACGTCTCGGTGACCTTCGGGCGCGGGGCGCGCGCGGTGCACGCCCTGCAGGGCATCGACATCGCCGTGCACGCCGGCGAGACCGTCGGCCTGGTCGGCGAGTCCGGCTCCGGCAAGTCCACGGCGGCCCGGGTGGCGCTCGGGCTCGTCAAGCCGACCTCCGGCTCGGTGCACCTGTTCGGGTCCGACCTCCGCACCGCACGGGGGCGGGACCGCAGGGCGCTCCGGTCCGGCATCGGCGTCGTGCTGCAGGACCCGGTCGCGTCGTTGGACGCCCGGATGTCCGTCGCCGAGTGCATCGCCGAGCCGCTCGCCGTGCACCGCCGCGGGATGTCCTCCGCCGACCGCCGGAAGCGCATCGACGAGGTCCTCGACGCCGTTCGCCTGCCCCGGACCCTCGCGCCCCGCGCGCCCCGGGAGCTCTCCGGCGGCCAGCGGCAGCGCGTCTCGCTGGCCCGTGCGCTCGTGCTCTCGCCGCGGCTGCTCGTCGCCGACGAACCGACGAGCGCCCTCGACGTCAGCGTGCAGGAGACCGTGCTCGAGGTCCTGCGCGAACTGCAGGACGACCTCGGTTTCGCGTGCCTGTTCGTCTCGCACGACCTCGCCGTCGTGCAGCAGTTCGCCGAGCGGGTCGTCGTGATGCGCCAGGGCGTGATCGAGGAACAGGGCACCACGGACACCACCCTGCTGCGCCCGACGACCGACTACACGCGTCGGCTGCTCGCGGCCGTGCCCGTCCCCGACCCGGTGCTGCAACGGCAGCGTCGCGCCGAGCGCCTCGCGACGCTCGCGGCGGTGGACGCGTGAGCACGGTCCTCGCGGGGATCGACGTCGGCGGCACCAACACGAAGGTGCTGCTCGCGACCCCCGACCTCGAGGTGATCGACCGCATCGACCTGCCGACACCGGCGCACGCGGGCGGGGACGCGATCGTGACCGCCGCCGTCGAGGCGGTGCGCGTCCTGCTCGACCGGCACCGGGCCTCCCTGGCGGGTGTCGGGGTGGGCGCGGCCGGCGTCGTCGACGCGACCACGGGCACGGTCCTCGTCACCGCGAACTCGTTCACCGGGTGGGCCGGGTACGGCGTCACCGCGGCGGTGTCGGCGGCGCTCGGTGTCCCCGCGACGCTCGACAACGACGTGAACGCGTTCCTGCTCGGCGAGCTCGCCGCCGGCGCCGTCGCCGGGGAGCCCGACGCCCTCGGCATGACGCTCGGCACCGGCGTCGGAGGGGCCCTCGTGCTCGGCGGCACCCTGTTCGCCGGACCGCGCGGCGCGGCGGGGGAGATCGGGCACGTCCCCGGGTTCAGTGACGTCCGCTGCACCTGCGGGCAGGTCGGCCACCTGGAGACCATCGCCGGCGCACGGGGGATCGCCGACCGGTACGCCGAGCGGTCGGGGCGTCGGGTGTCGGCTCGTGCCGTCGCCGACGCGGCCCGCACCGGGGACCCCGACGCGGCTGCGGTGTTCGCGACCACCGGGTGGGGGATCGCCCGTGCCGCCCTGCTCACCGCCGGGATCCTCGACGTGACGACGGTCGTCATCGGCGGTGGCGTCGCGCGGTCGTGGGACCTGCTCGAACCGGCCGTCACTGCGGCCATCGCGGTCGAACCCCCGGTGAGCGGTGCGACCATCCGGTTGGCCCAGAGTGCGCTCGGCGCCGACGCGGTCGCGCTCGGGGCGGCGGCGCAGGTGCGGGACCTCGTGCGTGGCGGCGCGGTTGTGAGCGATCGGTGACACCTCGCTCTTGTCAGCGATCGGTCACATGCGCCGCCACAGGCCGGCGCCGGGCTGCGACGGCGCCGCCGCGCCGTGTCGGGTCGCGAGTCGCGTGCACGGGCGGCTCAGACCAACCCGGCGCACGACGAGAGCCGGTCCGAACCACCTGATCTCGTGGTTCGGGCCGGCTCGGCTCGTACGGGGCTGTGTGAGGGCTACGCCCGGCGCGCCCCGATGCGCGGCAGGAGCAGGCCGAGCACGATCATCGCGACGGCGAGGATCAGGTGCAGCACGTTGTCGGCACTGTTCAGCGGCACGAAGTTCGCCGGGTCGGCCATCCCCGCGGTGAAGAGACCGTAGACGAACAGGACCGCGTAGACGATGCCGCCGACGACGAGGTAGAGCCGGGCGCCGCGAGCACTGCGGGCCGCGAGGAGCCCGACGACACCGAAGAGCAGGTGCACGATGTTGTGGAGCACGGACACCTGGAACAGGCCCACGAGCATCGCCATCGAGCCGTGACCCGCCACGGACATGGTGCCCATGTCCATCGTCAGGCCGGGGATGAAGCCGGCGATGCCGACCAGGAGGAAGACGACGCCGAAGACGAAGGCGCCCTTCTGGGTCCACGTCGATCCGTACCCGACGCGGTTGCTGACTGCGTTGCTGGTCATGGTGAGACCTCTCTTCCGGAGAGGACCGACGCTCTGCTGCGACGATCCGGGCGCTCATGACGTCCACAGCGCATTCGGAGCGCACCCCACGCCGGTTTGCAGCGTGCGCGCATTCCGTCCTGGACCACCGTCCAGGACTCCACGGGCACCGTGGGGCGCATGAGCCAGTACGACAAGCGCGACCCGAACACCCTCTACCCTGCCCCCCCGTACCCGAAGCAGGAGCAGTCCCTGCCGGGTGCCGCGTGGAAGATGGACCCGAAGCCCGACCACGGCGAGGACAGCTACGTCGGCCTCGGTCGTCTCAAGGGCTTCCGCGGGATCGTCACCGGTGCCGACTCCGGCATCGGCCGTGCCGCAGCGATCGCGCTCTCCCGCGAGGGCGCCGACCTCGTGCTGTCCTACCTGCCCGACGAGCAGGAGGACGCCGAACAGGTGCGCGACCTGCTCGAGGGCGAGGGGCGCCGTGCGGTGCTCTTCCCCGGAGACATCTCCGACGAGCAGTACTGCGGCGACCTGGTGCAGAAGGCCGTCGACGAGTTCGGCGGGCTCGACACCCTCGTGATGGTCGCCGGTCGGATGGACAGCAACGACGACATCCTGACGCTCGACACCTCGATGTTCGACTCGACGTTCAAGACGAACATCTACTCGCTGTTCTGGCTGACCAAGGCAGCGATGCCGCACCTGGAGCCCGGTTCGACGATCGTCACGACCGGGTCGATCCAGGCCTCCACCCCGTCGGCCGACAAGATCGACTACGCCGTGTCGAAGGGTGCGATCAAGCTCTTCACCGAGGCCGTCGCGCAGCAGCTCGCGCCGAAGGGGATCCGGGTGAACTCGGTGGCGCCGGGGCCGGTGTGGACGCCGCTCCAGCCCGGGTCCGACGACGCCGAGACCGTGTCGCACTTCGGTGAGCAGTCGCCGTTCGGCCGTCCGGGGCAGCCCGCCGAGCTCGGTGCCGCCTACGTGCACCTCGTCAGCCCGGAGTCGAGCTACCAGTCCGGTTCGACCATCACCGTCGCGGGCGGGACGCCCGCGTTCTAGACGTGGCCGGTGACGGACTGGAGGCGCGGTGCCAGCTGGCACCGTCCTCCCTCGCAGGCTCGGTCGGCGCGCCCCGCGCAACGCTTCGCGTCGCAGCTGAGCGGTGCGCGCCAGGCCGCCTGTGGCCGGGTCGCGCACGCCGTGCCAGGCTCGACGGAGCGGAACCGTCCGACCGAGCCGGCCGCGTGAGGAGCAACCGTGGCAGGAACGACGCACGTGGTCCTGGTCGAGTGGAACGACGCCGGAGCGTCAGCGGAGGCGGACGCACTCTGCCGCGAGCACCTGCCGCGCATCGACGGGGTGGAGTCGGTGCGCTCGGGGGAGAGCGTGAGCACCGAGGGGCTCGAGGGCGGGTTCGACTGGATGCTCGTCGTCCGCTTCCGGGACCGGGCGGCGCTCGAGGGGTACCTGCCGCACGAGGAGCACCAGCCCGTTGCGGCGTTCATCCGGGGTGCGAGCTCGCGAGTCGTCGTGTTCGACATCGACGACTGACGCGCTCGCCTCCGGAACTGCTCGCGCTGCCGACGACTGCTCGTGGTGGACCGTGCGCAGTCGTCGTCAGCGCGAGCACCAAGCGCCTGAACCGCCTCAGCCGACGAGCGACTGCGTCCCCAGCACGATCGCGAGCGCCAGACGATCGGCGTCCTCGGTGCCCGGCTCGGCCGTGTACGCGAGCACCGTGAGGTCGTCCGTGGCGATCTGCAGGGTGTCGCAGTCGAGGGTGATGCGCCCGACGGCCGGGTGGTCGACGACCTTCCGACGACCGGACTCCCGCGAGGGTGCGGCGTCGCCGGACTCCCACAGTGCGACGAACCGCTGGCTCGCGGCACGCAGGTCCCGCACGAGCTGTCTGAGCGCGCGGTCCAGGGGGTAGCGGGCGACGGTCACCCGGAGCGCAGCGACGACCGATGCCTCGAACGCCTGCTGCTCGGCGTCGGAGTGCACCGCTCGGCTGCCCGGGCCGACGAGGTGCCGCCACGCGGTGTTCCGCTCGTGCCCTCGGAGCGCGCCCACCGGGCCCATGAGCGCGTCGTACGGGGCGTTCGCGACGAGGATCGTCCCCGCGGCGTCGAGCACCGCGACCGGGGTGTCGGCGAGGCGGTCGAGCAGCCGTTGCACGCTCGGCGGGATCCGCGACGGGACGACGTCCGCCCCGGGGACCGCGTGCCCAGCGAGCCGGAAGAGCAGCTCCCGCTCGGCGTCGGCGACCCGGAGCGACCGGGCGAGGGCCTCGACGACCTGGGCGGACGGTGAGGTGGCACGCCCCTGCTCGAGCCGGGTGAGGTAGTCGGCGGAGATCCCCGCGAGGGCGGCGAGCTCCTCCCGGCGCAGCCCGGAGGCGCGGCGGCGACTCCCCGCGACGACGCCGACCGCCTCCGGTGCGACGTGGTCGCGCAGACGTCGGAGGGTCCTTCCGAACTCGGTGTGCTCCACCGCTCCAGTGTGCGACCACGGACGGTCGGTGTCCTGGGTCCGTCAGTCCTACGACAACCGGACGACTCCCCGGCGCTGTCGTGCCGTCCGACGCTGGGGCCATGACAACGACACTCGTCACGGGGGCCACACGCGGCCTCGGCAAGGAAACCGCCCGCCAGCTCGTCGCCGCCGGACACACCGTCTGGATCGGCGCGCGGAACCTCGACACCGGCCGCGCCGTCGCCGAGTCGATCGGCGCCCGAGCCGTGCAACTCGACGTGACCGACGACGCCTCGGTGGCCGCGGCGTTCGCGCAGCTCGAAACCGAGGGCGGGCTCGACGTCCTGGTGAACAACGCCGGGATCGGCAAGGTCGCGCTGAACGGCCCCGAAGCCCTCGAGGTCTTCGACACGAACGCCGTCAGCATCGTCCGGACCACCGAGGCTGCGCTGCCCCTGCTCCGCCGCTCCGCGAACCCGGTCATCGTGAACATCTCGAGTGCGCTCGGCTCGTTCGCGGCGAACCACGACCCGGAGAAGCCGGCATCGCAGTACCAGGCGATAGTCTACGGCGCGAGCAAAGCCGCGGTCTCGATGCTGACGGTGCAGTACGCCCGCGCGGTGCCCGAGGTGCACGTCGTCGCGGTCGAGCCCGGGTACACGGCGACGGAGTTCGGGGGCGTCGAGAACCCGCACGGTCGCCCGGTGGAGGTCAGTGCCGCGACGGTCGTGGCGGCTGCCGCCGCCGGCCCGGACGGCCCGACGGGCGTCTTCCTGGAGGACGGTGCGCCGCTCGGGTGGTGATGTTCTTTCCCAGAACGCGTGCGATGGCAAGCGGGATCGGGCGTACCGGGTTGATTCAACAGGGCAGGTACGCCCGATTCCGTCAGATACGCCTGGATCCGCCAGGCGGGCGTCGCACCCGACCGCCCGACGGACTGGAGGCGCGTGGCGGGCCCGCATCGTGCCTCCAGTCCGTAGCCTGGTCACGTGGCTGCCGCGACCGAACCGACCGTCCTGCTCACCGCCTTCGAGCCGTTCGGCGGTGACGCCCGGAACCCGTCGTGGGACGCCGCGCAGCGGCTCGCCGAGACGTGGGACGGGCCCGCGACCCTGGTCGTCGAGCAGCTGCCCGTGGTCTTCGCGGAGGAGCGGGCGCGCCTGGCGGCCGCGATCGCGAAGCACCGGCCCAGCGTCGTCATCGCCACGGGCCTCGCTGCCGGACGAGCCGCCGTCACGCCGGAACGCGTCGCGATCAACGTGATGGACGCCCGGATCCCGGACAACGCGGGCGCGCAACCGGTGGACGAGCCGATCGACCCGCGCGGTGCCCCGGCGGCGTTCTCCGGGCTCCCGATCAAGCGGATCGTGCGGGACATTCGGGCAGCGGGCGTCCCGGCGTCGGTGTCGAACACCGCCGGGACGTTCACGTGCAACCAGGTGTTCTACGAGCTGATGTCCTTCGCCGGGCGCGAGGGCTTCCGGGCCGGGTTCGTGCACGTCCCCGCCACGCCGGACATCGCCGGCGACGGACCGTCGCTCGAACTCGAGCAGATCGTCACCGCCCTCGACGCCGTGGTGCGCGCGTCGATCGATCCGTCGGGCGACATCGTCGAGCAGGGCGGCGCGGAGTCCTGAGCGCCGCCCTGCCTGGCGTCAGATGAACTGGCGGAAGTTCGTCGACGCGAGGTCGAGCAGTTCATCCCCGCGTCCGGACAACACGGTGCGGATCGCGTAGAGCGTGAAGCCCTTCGCCTGCTCGGCGGTCACGGCGGGTGGCATCGACAGCTCCTGACGGTTCGCCTTGACCGAGACGAGCGCGGGACCGTCGTGCGCGAGCGCCGCGGCGAGGGCGTCCTCGAGCTGGTCGGACTCGTCGACGCGGAACCCCTTGATGCCGATGGCCTCGGCGACGGCCGCGAAGTCGGGGTTCTGCAGCTCGGTGCCGTAGTTCACGAACCCGGCCGCCTTCATCTCGAGCTCCACGAAGTTCAGCGACGAGTTGTCGAACACCACGATCTTCACGGGCAGCTTGTTCTGCACGATCGTGATGAGCTCGCCGAGCAGCATCGTCAGGCCGCCGTCGCCCGCCATCGCGATGACCTGCCGCTCCGGGAACGCCGCCTGCGCGCCGATCGCCTGCGGGACGGCGTTCGCCATCGTGCCGTGCACGAACGACCCGATCAGCCGGCGGTCGCCGTTCATCGTGAGGTACCGCGACGCCCACACGACGGGCGAGCCCACGTCCGGGATGAACACGGCGTCCTGGTCGGCGAGCCGGTCGAGCACGCGGGTGACGTACTGCGGGTGCAGCGGCTTGTGCTTGCCGGCGGGGACCGCCAGGTCGTCGAGCTTCGCGCGGGTCTTGGCGTAGTGCTTGCGGGCGTCCTCGAGGTGCTTCGTCGGGTGCGAGCCACTGAGCAAGGGGATGAGCGCGAGCGCGGTGTCCTTGACCGTGCCGACCAGTCCGATGTCGACGGGGTGCCGTCGCCCGAGCTGTGACCCCCGGACGTCGACCTGCACGTGCTTCGCCTTCGCGGGGAAGAACTGCTGGTACGGGAAGTCGGTGCCGAGCATGAGGACGACGTCGGCGTCCTCCATGGCGCGGTACCCGGACGCGAAGCCGAGCAGGCCGGTCATGCCGACGTCGTACGGGTTGTCCCACTCGATGTGCTCCTTGCCCCGGAGTGCGTGCACGATCGGGGCCTGCAGGCGTTCGGCGAGCGCGAGGACCTCGTCGTGGGCACCGGCCACACCGGCTCCGGCGAGGATCGTCACCCGGTCGGCGCCGTTCAGGAGCTCGGCGGTCCGCTGGAGCTCGGTGTCGGACGGGATGACGCGCGGGGTCGTCCGCTCGATGCGCGTCGTGCGGGGAGCGACGGCGTCGGCGAGCAGGACGTCACCGGGGATGACGAGCACCGCGACGCCGCGCTTCTCGATCGCCTCGCGCATCGCGATCTCGAGCAGCCGGGGCATCTGCGACGGGTCGGCGACGTACTCGACGTAGACCGAGCACTCGCGGAACAGCTCCTGCGGGTGCGTCTCCTGGAAGTAGCCGGAGCCGATCTCCGCCGTGGGGATGTGCGCCGCGATCGCCAGGACGGGCACGCGGGACCGGTTCGCGTCGTACAGGCCGTTGATGAGGTGCAGGTTGCCGGGACCGCAACTGCCGGCGCAGACGGCGAGCTCTCCGGTCAGCTCGGCCTCGGCGGAGGCGGCGAACGCGGCGGCCTCCTCGTGCCGGACGTGCTCCCAGCGGATCGTGCCGTCCTTGCGCAGCGCGTCGGTGAAGCCGTTGAGGGAGTCCCCGGGGAGGCCGTACACCCGTTCGACGTTGTTCTGACGAAGGGTGGCGACGATGTTCTCGGCAACGGTTGTCATGCCCTCCTGTCTACTCGGCGGCGGCTGCACTGAGTGCTTTCAGAGGCTTGCCGGAGCGATGGATGCAGCCGGTACTGGGACGATGGGCGGATGTCCGACGCAGCGCTCCGCCCCCGCCGACGAGAGTCCGACCTGAACGGGATCCTCGACCGCAGCCCGTACCCGCTCGCGTCGGTCGCCATCGCCGTCGCCGCGGTGATCGTCATCACGATCGTCGGGTTCACCCTCGGCACGGTCGACCTCGGCCTGTCCAAGGCGCTGAACGGGCTGCACACCGGGTTCCTCGGTGCGTTCACCACGGCGGTCTACCACGTCATCAGCCCCGGCCCTGCGATCGGGATCACCGTCGTCGTGGTCGCGGTGATCTGGTGGCGCACCAGGGACCTCCGCCCGGCTCTGGCCTTCGGCGGCACGATCGCGATCACGTGGGTGCCGTCGGCCATCGTGAAGGAGATCGTGCACCGTGCACGACCCGACGTCGCCGTGCTGCCGCACCCGTTCCCGGTGCAGCCGGACCCCGGCTACCCGAGCGGGCACACGGTCTACATCACGGCGTTCGTGATCGCGCTGATCTGGCTCCTCCGCGACACCCGGTGGCACCGGATGGTGCTGACGCTCGGGATCGTCGCGATCGTCGTCGTGTTCTTCTCGGTGTCGATCGATGCCGTGCACTACCCGACGGACGCGCTCGCCTCGATCGTGTGGGCGCTCGCCGTGGCACCGGGTGTGCGCGTGGTGTGGGTCGACTGGCTCATGCCGAAGATCCCGTTCCTGCGGCCGCGGGGGACCCGGACGCGCTGACCGCCGCGGGCCCGGGCCCGGACGCGCTGACCGGCCGCGACCCCGGCCCCGGCCGTGGCCTCAGCTCCGGCCTCGGCTGCTGTTCCGGCCTCGCGCCAGCACGAGGGCGACCACCGCGACCAGGGCGGACGCGAGCATCACGATCGCGAGCGGCGCCGCCGTGCCCTCACCACCGATGCTCACGAGCGGCGACACCAGCGCGGCCAGGCCGAACTGCAGCGCACCGAGCACGGCCGAGGCGCTGCCCGCCACGGACGGCACCGCGCCGAGCGCCAGCGCCGTCGCGTTCCCGAGCACGAGCCCGAGCGACCCCACCGCCGTGAACAGCGGGACGGCCAGCCAGAAGACGGGCGCACCGGTGACGACGAGCACCGCGAACGCGACCGTGGACGCGAGCACGAGGGCGATCCCGACGGTGAGCACGCCGGAGACGGACCGGGTCGCGGTGAGCTTCGCGGACAGGATACTGATCCCCATCAACGCGAGTGCGTTCAGGCCGAACGCCAGCCCGTAGCCGACCGTGCCGAGCCCGAGCATGTCCTGGTACAGGAACGGCGAAGCCGAGATGTACGCCATCATCACCGCGAACGCGAAGCCGAACACCGCGGTGTAGCCGAGGAACGTCCGGGACCGCAGGGCACGGAGCGGCGAGCCCGAGCCCTGTCGCTCGGCACGCAGGGCGTCGCGGCGCGAGCGGAGGTGGGTCTCGCGGACGACCACGAGCACCGCCACGAGCATGAGGATCGACAGCCCGAGCACGATCGTGAGCAGCCCGCGCCACCCGATCGGCCCGGTGAGCAGGCCACCGAGCAGCGGGGCGACCACCGGGGCGACTCCGCCGACGATCATCATGAGCGAGAACGCGCGGGCCGCGGGCTTGCCGGTCGCCAGGTCGGAGATCACCGCACGGCCGATGACCATGCCGGCCGCTCCGCCGAGGCCCTGCAGGAGGCGTGCGACGACGAGCACGCCGACGTTCGGCGCGAGCACGGCCGCGGCGCTCGCGAGCACGCAGAGCGCCGCCCCGGCGAGGAGCGGCGGGACCCGGCCGAACCGATCGGAGAGCGGCCCGAAGACGAGCTGCCCCGCGGTGACGCCGACCAGGAACGCGGTGAGGGTGAGCTGCACGGTCGTGGCGGAGGCCTGCAGCTCCCCGGTCATCTGCGGGAACGCCGGCAGGTAGAGGTCAGTCGCGAACGGCGCGACGGCGCTGAGCAGACCGAGCACGAGCAGGAGCCCGGTCGTGATGCCCTGCTGGCGGGTCGTGGGCGGCGCGGCGTGCGCGCGGATGGAGCCGGTGTCGGTCGTCATGATTATGAAATCATAACTCATTGTCCGCGCCGGTACAGTGACCGCATGGAACCCGCGGTGTCCGACGACCTCCTCGCCGAGCTCGCCGACGTCGTGCTCCGGATCTCGCGCGAGGTCGACCCGCACGGTGCGCGGTCGCTCGACATCGTGCCGCTCACCGGCACCGAGGCACTCGTGATGCGCTGGATCGACCGGAACCCGGGATCGACGCCGAGTGCGGTGGCGGATGCGACGGCACTCAAACGCAGCAACCTCAGCGTCGCGCTCGGGTCCCTCGTGGCGAAGGGGATGGTCGAGCGCCGACCCGACCCGGAGGACGCCCGGACCGTGCAGCTGTTCTCGACCGAGCTCGCCGCGCAGAGCATCGCGCGGCTGCACGCGCACTGGGCGACCGCACTCCGCGCGGCGCTCGCCGGGGACGAGCGGGACGTCGCCGCGACGTTCGCGCTGCTGACGCGGGTCGACGAGGGATTGCGGGAGGCGACCCGCTGACGGCCTGGAGGCACGGTGCGGCGCCGCCACGCGCCTCCAGGCCGTCAGTCGGGTGCGTCCGGCGCCTCGTCCTCGATCGGCAGCAACCGCCGGGCCCCGCGCCCCTCGGCGCCCAACTGGTCCCCGGGGTTCATGACCAGGCACGCGTTCAGTGAGACGCACCCGCAACCGATGCACTGCGTCATCTCCTGCTGCAGGCGCTCGAGCTCGAGCTGCCGTGCGCGCAACCGTGCGCGCCACCGCTCGTTCAGCCGGTTCCAGTCGCGGAGGGACGGCATGCGGTCGGAGGGGAGCGTCGCGAACTGCTCGGCGACCTCGCTCAACGGGATGCCGAGGCGTTTGGCGACCTGGATGATCGCGATGCGCCGCTCGACGTGCCGCGGGTAGAGCCGTGTGCCGCCGGCCGTGCGCTCGGGGTGGATGAGGCCCTTGCGCTCGTAGAAGTGCAGCGCCGATGCGGCGACCCCGGTCCGTTCGACGACCTCGCCGATCGTGAGCAGGTCCGTCGGCTTCGGCTGCGGGATCTCCACCATGGTCGAGATCCTAGGGGTGGGGAAGCCGCGGGGTCTTGCGGAGTCTCGCGGACGTCAGACGCCGCCCGCCGCGCGAGACACCGCCGCAGGAACGAGACGCCGCCGGAAACGGCGGTGTCTCGTTGACCTGGGGGTGTCTCGCGGGCGAGGCGGTGTCTCGTTCGCACGAGACACCGGCGCACGCCGCAGCGTCAGCGGGCGAGGACGCGGCCGCGCAACCGCTCCCGGGTGAGCCCGGGCAGCACCACGCCCGTGTCGCCCTCGAGCACGTGGGTCCCCGGCGGCACGATCGCGTCGATCGCGTCGAGCACGCCGTCGTCGAGCGCGACCTCCGATGCCTGCGCGTAGGCGTCCACGTGCGAGACCGTGCGCGGACCGATGACCACCGAGGACACGTCCGGGTGCGTCAACGTGAAGCCGACCGCGAGCTCGAGGAGCGTCAGCCCGGATTCGTCCGCGAGCTGCCCCAGTCGGTCGGCGACCTCGAGCTTCCGGCGGTTCGCCGGGGCACCGATGTCGTAGGCGTGCGGCTCCTCGGCCACCCGGGGCGACCGGGGCTGCACGGTGCCGTTCCGGTACGCGCCGGCGAGCCAGCCGCCGGCGAGCGGTGCCGCTGCGAGCACGCCGAGTCCGAAGCGGCGAGCGACCGGGAACGTCGTGCGCTCCGCCGTCCGCGTGAGGATCGAGTACGGGGCGTGCGTCGCGGTGACGCTCTTGGAGCCGGACCGGAGCCACTGCGCCTCGACGAGTTCCTCGGCGGGGAAGCCGGGGATCCCGAACGCCCGGATCTTGCCCTGCGACACCAGGTCCGCCAGGGCGTCGAGGGTCTCGTCGAGCGAGGTCGCCGGGTCGGGGTGGGCCGGCTGGTACAGGTCGATGACGTCGGTGCCGAGCCGGCTCAGACTCCGCTCGACCGCGCGGAACATCCAGCGTCGACCGTTGCCGTGGTGCGACGGGTCGCGGTCGACCGGGTCGCCGAACCGGACCGACAGGAAGACGTCGTCCCGCCGGTCGCCGAGTGCCGCCCCGACGACGCTCTCGGCGAGCCCGGCACCGTCCGCGTCGGACACGTCCACCGAGGTGACACCACGGGCGAGCGTCTCGTGCACGAGCCGGACGGCGTCGTCGGGTTCCCGCTCCGCGACGGGGACGAGCGCCCTGCTCCCGAGGGTCAGCGCGCTCACGGGAGCGCCCGTCCGCCCCATGCGTCGCTGTTCCATGCGCGCCACGATATGAGGACCCTTCGCCCCGTGGGCCCCGGGTGACGAACCGTTACCGCTGGTACCCTGGACGGGCTCCACCAACACGCAGTGTGTATCTACCGGCCGTCGGCAACCCCGGCGGACAACGGCGGCACCCGATGGGTCCGCCCCCCGCAACACCGGGCCGGGCCGAGAAGGCACACCCCATGCTCCACACCACTTCTGCTCCGCCTGCCTCGACGGCGGACGACCGATCGCTCATCGCGCACGCCGGGCGGTGGTACTTCCCGGTCGCGTTCATCGCCCGGCTCCCGTTCGCCATGATGGTCGTCGGCGTCCTGACGCTCGTGGTCTCCGCCCGCGACTCCGTGGCCCTCGGCGGCATCAACTCGGCCTCCGTCGGCATCGGCGCGGCGGTGTTCGGCCCGATGGTCGGCGCTGCGGCCGACCGGTTCGGCCAGCGCACCGTGCTCGTCCCCGTCGGCCTGGTGAACGCCGTCCTGCTCGCAGCGTTCCCCTTCGTCGTGATCGGGACCGCGCCCGACCTCGCCGTGCTCGCGATGGCGTTCTGCATCGGTGCCTCCGCACCGCAGGTCGCCCCCATGTCCCGCACGCGGCTCGTCGCGATCATCGGGCAGCGGATGGCCCCCGCGCGCCGTGGCAAGGTCCTCAGCGGCACGATGGCGTACGAGTCGGCCGCCGACGAGACCGTCTTCATCATCGGCCCGTTCCTGGTCGGAGTCCTGGCGAGTGCCATCGCCCCGTGGGTCGCCGTCGCCGGGGCATCGGCGCTGACGTTCGTGTTCGTCACCGCGTTCGCCCTGCACCCGACCGGCAAGCTCGTGCTCGGTCGTCACGAGGAACTCGTGCAGGCCCCGGCCCGCGAACTGCTCCGGCCGCGACTCGTCGTCGTGGTCGTCGGCATCCTCGGCGTCGGCATGTTCTTCGGGTCGACGCTGACCTCGCTGACGGCGTTCATGGAGACCCACGGCGAGCCCTCGCAGGCGGGACTCCTCTACGGCTTGATGGGCATCGGGTCCGCTGGGCTCGCCCTCGGATCGGCTGCCTTCCCGACCCGGTTCGCCCTCGGCTGGCGGTGGCTCGTGTTCGGCGTCGTCCTGCTCGGCGGGGCGATCGCGTTCTCGCAGGCCGAGTCCGTGCTCGCAGTCGGCATCGTCCTCGCCGTGATGGGCGTCGGCATCGGCCCGACCCTGGTCGCGCAGTACAGCCTCGGGTCGGACCGCTCGCCCGTCGGCCGTTCGGCCACGACCATGACGATCCTCGGGTCCGCCGTGATCGTCGGGCAGTCGCTCACGTCGGCGGTCGCCGGCGACGTCGCGGAGCAGCACGGTGCCGCGGCAGCGATGCTGCTGCCCGCCGCGTCCGCCGCGATCGTGGTGCTCGCAGCGGTGGTGAACCTGCTGCTGCCGCGTCGCAACGCGGCGTGACCAGCTGACGGTGGTCTCCTCCGACCGTCAGCCGTCGTTGCGCCGCCGCCGTGCCCGGACCTCCGGGATGACCAGCTGCGGCACCGCGCGCAGCATGAACTGGTCGAAGTCAGGCACGGTGAACGCGGCGTACCCGTGTTCCGGCGTGAAGAGGAGCCCCATGTCGATGAGCTCGGCGCGGGTCGGCCCGAGCTGTGTCGACTCGCGGTGGAGGACGCGGGCGACGTCGGCGGCCTTCTGGGGAGCCGGCCCCAACTCCGCCATCGCTCGGAGGTAGGCGGTCTGGAGCACGGTTGCTCGGTCGAGCCGCACTCGGAAGAACGATCGATCGAGCTTCGTGAGGTACCCATCTCGGGCGGCATCCACGTCGTCGGCCGTGATCTCCGGACCCGCGGCGATCTCCCATGCCTGGTAGCCGAGCTCCTGGATGAAGTACGGGTACCCCTTCGTGATCTCGAGCGCGAGGCCGACCGCGGCCTCCGAGAACGTCGCGCCCTCGATCTCGGCGGGGCGGGTGAGGGCTTCGCGGGCGTCGTGATCGTCGAGCGATCCGATCTCGGGGAAACGGAAGAGCCGCTCTGCGTAGGACTTGGCGTCGCCCGCGAGTTCGGCGATCTGCGGGAGACCGGCGCCGACGAAGGTGATGGGCAGTCGTCGCTGCACGGTCTTGTGCAACGCCTGGATCAGCGCCTCGAGCTGCGCGGATCGGAGGAACTGGACCTCGTCGACGAGGATCGCGACGCCGCGCCCCTGTTCCTGGGCGGCTTGTCCGACGGCCACGAAGACGTCCGTGAGGTCCATCGCCAGGTCGCCGTGGTCCGCAAGCCCCTCGGCCGGCTCGACGTCCCAGGACATCGACCACGTGCCGTCCGAGGTCATCGAGAGGCCGAACGACGTGAGGACCGAGGCCGCGCGGCTGGCACGTTCACCCCATCGCTTGCGCGGCGACATCTGGAGGAGGGCGGATCGCAGCAGTGAGGCCATCGTCTGCCGGAACTGGCCGTCGTCGTGCTTGGTCGCTTCGAGCTCCACGACCTCCCAACGAGCCGTCCGCGCCTGGTCGGCGAACTCGTTCAGGAGCACTGTCTTCCCGACGCCCCGCAGCCCCGTCATGATCAACGACTGCTCCGTGCGGCCGCGCAGGAGGCGTTGGAGGAGCACCTCGAATGCACGGGTGTGTTCGACTCGGCCGGCGACGATCTCGGGCGTCGCGCCGGCGTTCGGCGTGAAGGGGTTCCTGACGCTGTCCACGCCGCAACGTTACAAGGTTTACACCGCTTTATCGCGATCTCATAAAGTCGGATAAGGAATGTAAACACTCACTCCGTGTCGTCGACGAGCAGGTCCTGGTGGCGGTAGTCGTTCGACCGCAGACCCGCGCGGGCGATCATGTGCGTCGACACCGGCACGAGGAACAGCTGGAACACCATGATCGGCAGGACCACCCACAACGCCGTCCACGTCCACACGGCGACGACGATCGCAGCCAGCGCGAACGCCAGCCCGAGGACCTGCGGCTTCGCCATGGCGTGCAGCCGGACAAGCGGGTCGGGGAAGCGCACGATCCCGACACCCGCGCCGAGGGACAGCAGCGATCCGACGAGCAGCAGTCCCATCGCGATCCACGCGCGGACCCCCGCACCGTCGATGAAGCCCTGGATGACGTCGATCACGAGCGATCCCCTTCCGTGGCCTGCTCCGGCGTGGTGACGGTGAGTCCCTCGTCGGACGGATCGGAGGACGGCGTGACGGCCCGCGCGACGGCGATCGTGGCGAACACGCTCGTCGCGGCGATCACCACCAGGACGGGTACCCCGGTGAGGTCCTGCCGCACGACCATCGCGGCACCGATCACGATGAGCGCCGTGGTCAGCACCATGTCCGACCCGATCATGCGGTCGAGGATGGTCGGACCCCGCACGATCCGGAAGACCGCGAGTGCGAGGGTGGCGCCCAGGAGCGCGAGGACGAGGGCGATCCCGATGCCCATGACGACGACGGCGGCGCTCATCGGGTGACCTCCGGCAGTGGCTCGGACAGTTCGGACAGGTCCTGCTTCGACCCGAGCGCGCGGATGACCATCGCCTCGATGCCGAGTGCCTCGCGCCGTGCCGCGTCGACCTGCTCGATGCGCTCGGTGTCGAGCACGTGCAGCAGCAGTCGGCGGCGGCGGAGGTCGACGTCGGCCACGTACGACCCCGGCACGAGCGAGATCGCGAGGGTCGCCAGCGTGAAGGTCATCTCGGACGTGGTGTGCAGCTGCAGCAGGGTGATCGAGCTGCGCCGGACCCCTCGCGGCCGGAGCGCCACCCAGGCGACCCGGAACGACGCCGTGACGACGAGCCCCGACCACACCACGAGGAACCACGCGAAGTGCACGATCGAGAACCGGGACGACAGGGGCACCGGCGGGAGCGGGAGCGCCTGCGTCACGAGCAGCGCCACGACGATGCCGCAGAGCAGCGTCAGCGGGGTCCACGAGCCCCAGAGCAGCGCCCACAGGACGGTGAGCCCGGCGACGAGCGGGACGTCGTAGCGCCAGGCGACGGCGATCCGGCGGGCGTTGGTGATGCGGCGGGTGTCGCTCATCGCCCACCTCCGAGGACCGCTTGCACGTACTGGTCGGGGGACTCGAGCGACTCGGCCGCGCGCGTCGCGTAGCCGTACAGCGGGCCGGCGACGACCGTCAGCGCGACCGACCCGAGGACCGCGACCGTGGTCACGCCGACGAGCATGCGCGGCAGCTTCACGCGGGTGGGCGCCTCACCGACGCCGTCCTGCGTGGCCGTCGGCGCGGTCTCCGGACTGGAGGCGCGACTCGCGTGGGCCGCGTCGGTGACGGTCACCGTGCCTCCAGGGTGGAACGCCTTGCCCGTGTCCTCGGACACGGTCAGCGGGGCGGGCTCCGGGGACCGCAGGTGCGCGTGCGGCTCGGCCACGCTCGCGTGCGGTGCCGCGGCCTCTGCCGCCGGCCGCGGCCGCCAGAAGGCGGCATCCCAGACGCGCATGAGCGCGTAGAGGGTGAGGAGGCTCGTCACGACGCCGGCGGCGATGGTCGCGTACGCCAGGGGCGAGCCGTCGATCGCCGCGGCACGGAACAGCCCGAGCTTCCCGATGAACCCGGAGAACGGCGGGATGCCACCCAGGTTGAACGCGGGCACGAGGTACAGCGCCGCCAGGAGCGGAGAGGCCTTGAGCAGCCCGCCGAGGGACCGGGTCGAGGTGGTGCCGCCGACCCGTTCCATCAACCCCGAGACCAGGAAGAGCGTGGTCTGCACGACGATGTGGTGCACCGTGTAGAACACCGCCGCGGCCGTACCGACGACCGAGCCGAGGCCGATGCCCATCACCATGAACCCGATGTGGCTGATGAGCGTGAAGGACAGCAGGCGTTTCACGTCGGTCTGCGACACCGCACCGAGCACGCCGACCACCATCGTCAGGATCGCCACGATCAGCAGCACGGTGTTGAGCTGTGGCCTCGGGAAGATGATCGTCTCGAGGCGGATGATCGCGTAGATGCCGACCTTCGTCAGCAGGCCCGCGAAGACCGCAGTCACCGGGGCCGGAGCCGTCGGGTACGAGTCGGGCAACCAGAACGCCAGCGGGAACACGGCCGCCTTGATGCCGAAGCCGATGAGCAGCATCGTGTGGAGCAACAGCTGCACGTGCTCCGGCAGACCGGCCATCCGCTCGCTGATCTGCGCGATGTTCACCGTGCCGGTCGCGCCGTAGACGAGGCCGATCGCCGCGAGGAAGATCGCCGATGCGATGAGGCTCGTCACGATGTACGTCGTCCCGGCCCGCACGCGTTGCTCGCTGCCGCCGAGGGTGATGAGCACGTAGCTCGCCACCAGGAGCATCTCGAACGCCACGTACAGGTTGAACAGGTCACCGGCGATGAACGAGTCGAGCACGCCAGCAGCCAGCACGAGGTACGTCGGGTAGAAGATCGTCACCGGTGCTTCGCCGTCGTCCGCGGCGAGCCCCTGCCCGATCGAGAACAGCAGGACGATGAGCAGCACGCTCGCGCTCACGGTGAGGAGCAGCGCGCTCAGTCGGTCGACCACGAGTGAGATGCCGTACGGAGCCTCCCACCCGCCGACCTGCACGACGATCGTGCCGTGCTGGTCCACGAGCACCATGAGCGTCGCCGCGACCGCCAGCGCGACCACGAGCACCACGACGGTGATCGCCCGCTGGAGCTTCTGGTGGTTGAGGAGTCCGAGCGCGACCGCGGCACCGAGCAGCGGGACGAGGACGAGGAGCGGGACGAGCCAGGTCATCGGGTCGCCTCCTGTTCTGCGTCGGTGGTGGTCTCCGGGTCCTCGTCGGCGGCCTCGTCACGCTCGCGGCCGATCGCGACGTCCGCCTCGTCCACCTCGACCTCGTCGGCACGGGACAGCTTCCAGGAGCGGTGGATGAGCGCGAGCAGGAACGCACTGACCGCGAAGGTGATCACGATCGCGGTGAGGGCGAACGCCTGCGGCAACGGGTCGGCGATGCCCTCGGACGTCTTGCCGATCGGCGGGTTCCCGGCGGCGCCGGACATCACGAGGAGCAGCAGGTTGAGCGCGTTGCCGAGCAGCAGGAAGCCGAGCAGCATCCGCGTCAGCGACCGTTCGAGCAGCAGGTAGACGCCGCAGGAGAACAGCACCGCCATCGCGATGACGAGCACGAGGGTGACGGTCACGTGGCGCTCCCTTCCGGGGTGGGGGTCTCGAGCATGTCCTGCACGGGGGTCGAGGCGTCCGCCAGTCGCTGGCGGTCGACCTCGGCCCCGAGACTGCGGAGGACGTCGAGCACCAGGCCGACGACCACGAGGTACACGCCGATGTCGAAGAACGTCGCCGTGACGAACTCCACGTGCCCGAGCACCGGGACGGTCGCCTCGAAGAACTCCGAGGACAGGGCCTCCTTGCCGAAGAACATCGGCACGAGCGCGGTGATCGCGGCGGTGGCGACACCGAGCCCGAGCAGCCGACCGGCGCGGACCGGAGCTGCGGCGCCGAGTTCGGCCGGACCACCGGCGAGGTACCGGGCCGCGAGGGCGATGCCCGCGACGAGGCCGCCCGCGAAGCCGCCGCCCGCCGCGTTGTGCCCGGCGAACAGCAGGTACACCGACAGCACGATCAGCCCGTGGAACAGCAGGCGTACGACGACGTCGAGGAGCGCCGAGCGGCCGGTCGGGATCGCGGCGCTCGTCGGCAGCCAGGCGCGCGGTTCACCGTCGGGGCGGTGCTTGTCGGCCGTGACCGTCGCGGGGAGGTCGCGGAGTCGGGGGAGCGTGTCCTCCCGCGAGTTCACGAAGATCAGGCTCGCGACACCGGTGGCCGCGGCGACCACGACGGTCAGCTCGCCGAGGGTGTCCCAGCCGCGGAGGTCCACGAGCGCCACGTTCACCACGTTCAGGCCGTGGCCGAACGAGCTCGTCAGCGCCGGCAGGTCCGGCCAGAGCGGCTCGGCGGTGCGGGCCGAGGCGGCGACGACCACGACGATCGCGAGCGTCACGCCCGCGAGGGCGGCGAACAGTGCCCGGACGACCCGGAAGCGGGACGGGTTCGTCGTCGCGATCCGCGGGGGGAGCCGCCGGAGCACGAGCACGAACGCGATGAGCGTCACCGTCTCGACCACCATCTGCGTCAGCGCGAGGTCGACCGCGCCGTGCAGGACGAACAGCACGGACATGCCGTACCCGGTCACCCCGACCAGCACCGCGGCCGCGAACCGGGTCTTCGCCGTGAGCACGGCGATCGCCGCGACGGACATCACGATCACCACGGGGATCTGGCCCCACGAGTCGGCGAACCGGACGTGGAACACCCACGGGCCGCCGATGACCAGGTTGACGAGGGCGCCGGCGACGAACACCGACAGGATCACCGTCAGGTAGTAGGGGAGCGAACCGCGCTGGACCCCGGCGGTGAGGGCGGTCGCCCCGCGGTCGAGTCCGCGCATGACGTGCCGGTAGATGCCCGACGCGCTCGGGAACCCCGCGAGACGGTGCTGCAGCGCCTCGACCGGGCGGCGCAGGGCGAAGAGCGCGAGACCACCGACGAGGGTGATCGCGGACAGGCCGAGCGCCGGCTCGAGACCGTGCCAGAGCGCGAGGTGCGGGACATCGCCGGGGAGTGCGGCGGCGCGCGCCGCGGGCTCCAGGCCGTGCGCCACCAACGGCGTCGCGATCCCCAGGGCGACGCCGGTGAGCGCCAGGACCGACGGGACGACACCGAGCCCGTGCAGGGCGTGCGGCTCCGTGTCCGGCACGCCGGGCTTCCGGGCGAACGCGCCCCAGAGGAACCGGAGCGAGTACGCCACCGTCAGCACCGAACCGATCGTCACGCCGACGAGCGCGAACCAGGCCCAGCCGGCATCGGGGCCGTGCAGTGACTCCGTGAACCCGGTGAGCACGGCCTCCTTCGCGACGAACCCGATCGTCGGCGGGATGCCGGCCATGGACAGCAGCGCCAGGACCGCCACCACGGCGAGCCACGGGAGCTTCCGGCCGAGGCCGCTCAGCTTCGCGAGGTCGCGGGTGCCGGTGACGTGGTCGATCGCCCCGACGACGAGGAACAGTGTCGACTTGAACGCCGCGTGCGCCACGAGCAGGGCGACCCCGCCGAGCGCGACCGCCGGTGCTCCCCACCCGGCGGCGAGCACGAGGAACCCGAGCTGCGCGACCGTGCCGTAGGCGAGCAGGAGCTTGACGTCCGTCTGCCGGAGCGCCCGGTACCCGCCGATGAGCATGCCGGCGACACCGAGCAGGGTGATGGTCTCCCGCCACCCCTCGAGCAGTGCGAACGCCGGGGCCAGGCGGGCGACGAGGTAGATGCCCGCCTTCACCATCGCCGCGGCGTGCAGGTAGGCGCTGACCGGGGTGGGCGCGGCCATCGCGGCCGGGAGCCAGAAGTGGAAGGGGACGATCGCGGACTTCGTCAGGGCGCCGAGCAGCACGAGGACCACGGAGACGGAGACGATCGTGCCCGTCGGCGGGTCGGCGATGATCCCGGAGAGCGAGGTCGTGCCCGCCGTGACCGAGAGCATCACCAGCCCGGCCAGCATCGCGAGCCCGCCGGCCGTGGTGACGACGAGGGCCTGCATCGCGGCCGCACGGCTGGCGCGCTTCACCGAGTCGTGGCCGATGAGCAGGTAGGAGAAGACCGTGGTGGCTTCCCACAGGACGAACAGGACGATGACGTCGTCGGCGACCACGAGGCCGTACATCGACCCGGCGAAGGCGGTGAGGACGCCGGCGAACCGACCGAGTCCGGGTTCGTCGCGGCCGAAGTACGACGCGCAGTAGACGAGCACGAGGGCACCGACCACCGAGACGACGAGGGCGAGCACCCACGACAGGGCGTCCATCCGCAGGGCGATCGCGAGGTCGAGCTGTGGCACCCACCCGAACCGCTCGGTGACGCCGCCGTCCAACGCCGAGCCGGTCTGCGCCACGGTGAGGACCGCGGCCGCTGCCGGTGCGAGGGCCGCCACGGTGAACACGTGGCGGCCGAGGACGGGGGTCAGGGCGGGGACGATCAGGGCGACGACCGCGAACGCGACGAGGACGGTGACCATCGGACACCTCCTCGGGGTCGGGCTGCAGTCCGGCTCACTGGGCGCTCACAGCCTACGGAGCGCGCGATGTGGAGAGCCTGAGTGGACGGACAGGGAGGCCGATCGAGGATCAGGCCTGCAGGACCACTCTGCCCGCGCCGGTCCCACCCTGTCCGGCCCAGACCGACTCGACCTCCGCGAACCGCATGCCCGTCGCCTCGATGCGGACGGTGCCGTCCGCGATCGCGGCGACGATCCCGGGCAGCTCTGCGACGAACGCGGCGCGACCGACCGAGCCCTGGCCGCTCCCGACGATCGTGAGGCCGGACGCACGGAGCGCGGCGGAGGGGATCCGTGCCTCCTGGCCGGCCGTCGACCCGATCGCGACCCAGTCGAGGCGACGACCGCGGTCCGACCGGGCCGTGACGAGCGCCCGCATGACGTCCGCTGCGGGCTGTCCCCAGACGTAGTCGATGACGACGTCCACGTCGGCGGCCGCGGCGGCCACGCCCTCGACGTCGTCGAGCGGGACGACGACGTCGGCACCGAGGCCGCGGAGTGCTGCGAGCCGGCCGGCGTCGCGACCGCTCGCGACCACGCGCGACGCGCCGAGGTGCTTCGCGACCTGCACGGCGGCGGTGCCGGACGCTCCGGTCGCGCCGAGGACGAGCACGCGGCTACCGGACTCGAACGTGATCCGCCGGCGGAGGGCCACCCACGACGACATCACCGGGTTGGCACCGGCGGCGATCGCGACCGGGTCGGCACCGTCGGGCAGGGCGACACTCGCGCGCGGGTCGACGGCGACGCGTTCGGCCATCGACCCACGGGTGTCGCTCCCGACGGCGAAGTAGCGGAGCGAGCCGTCCGGGAAGCGCCCGACGCCGTCGACGCCGGGGATCAGTGGAAGTGCGCCCTCGCTCGTGTAGTGGGATCCGTCGGCCTGTGAGCGGACGCGCGGGTGGAGCCCGGCGGCGACGACCTCGACCACGACCTCGCCGTCCGCCGGGGTGGGCTCCGCGAACTCCTGCCAGGTCGGGGCGTGGCCGAAGGTGATGACGACTGCTGCGTGCATGGTGTCCTCCTGATGATTCGTGTTACGAAACAAATTAGTTCGCAACACGAAACGAGTCAAGTAGGCTGGGTACATGCAGGAGATGACCGAGGACGAACTGCTCGTCGATGCACTCGGCGAGACCGCGTTCCGCACGATGGGCGCGCTGACCGGGATCGCCGCGGATGCCGGGGTCTCCCTGACGCAGCTGCGGGTGCTCGCGATCCTGCGCGATCGTCGGCTGCGGATCGGGGACCTCGCGGACCACCTCGGGCTCGAGCGGTCGACGATGACCGGACTCGTCGCGCGGGCATCGGCCAAGGGCTTGCTCGCGCGGGAGCCCAACGCCGAGGACGCCCGCGCGGTCGACGTCGTGATCACCGTGGCCGGCCTCGAGGTCGCGAGGTCGCTCGAGGCGGCGATGCGCGACGCGCTGCTGCCCCTGACGACGCGGTTGCCGGTCGACGACCGGCACGCGCTGCGCGACCTGCTCGAGCGGATGCTGCGCTGACGGGCGCTGCCGCCGGCGTCGGTCAGCGCCCGTGCGCCCGGGACGGGATCTGCGTCGCGAGCTTGCCGCCCGACACGTCGAGCAGCGTTCCGGTGATGTAGCCAGCGGCGTCGCTCGCCACGAACACGAGCAGGTCGGCGACGTCGTCCGGGGTCTCCCACCGCCGGAGCGACAGCGTGTCGAGCAGCCGGTCCTGCGCCTCGGTCGGCATCGTCGCGAAGCCGTTCATCGCCGTCGGCACCATGCCCGGCGCGTAGGCGTTCACGGTGATGTCCCACGGCCCGAGCTCCGACGCGAGCACCCTGGTGAAGGCGACGACGGCCGACTTCGAGGCCGCGTACGCAGCGCTGCCGACGCTCGGCACGATCGCCGCGAAGGACGCCGCGTTGATGATCCGACCGCGACCCGCCGCCTGCATCACCGGTGCGACCGCCTGGCTCATCAGGAACGTGCCGCCGAGGTTGACGTCCATGCAGCGACGCCAGGCGTCCCACTCCAGCTCGGCGACGGTGCCCTCGACGTTGATGCCCGCGTTGTTCACGAGGACGTCGATCGTGCCGTGCCGTTCGACGACCGTGTCCACGGCGGCCCGGACGGAAGCGGGGTCGGCGACGTTGCAGACCACGTGCTCGAGCGGGAAGTCCGGCTCGAACGCGAGGTCGAGGGCCACGACGCGTGCTCCCTCGTCGGCGAAGCGCGAGGCGATGCGGTGCCCGATGCCGCGGGCGGCCCCGGTCACGATGACCACGCGGTCGGTCAGGTCGAGGTGCATCGGACGCTCCTGTTCGTCGGGCAGGCCGCGACCGCGGGTCGACGGCGACTGCAATAGGCATACTATTCCAGCATGACGGAGCAGCGAGTCCTGTGGATCACCGGCGGCGGCAGCGGCATGGGGGCCGCGAGTGCCCGGGCGGCGGCGGCCGACGGCTGGACCGTGGTGGTCAGCGGCCGACGACCCGAGGCGCTCGACGAGGTCGTCGCGGCCATCCGCGCCGACGGCGGCTCGGCTCGCGCCCTCCCGCTCGACGTCTCCGACGACGACGCCGTGCGCGCCGCTCGGGACGCAGTGCTCGCCGAGCACGGGCGGCTCGACGGGCTCGTGCTCGCCGCCGGCCTGAACGTCCCGCGGCGTCGGTGGGACGACCAGTCGGTGCCCGACTTCCGCGCGATCGTGGACACGAACCTCACGGCGGTCGTCTCCGTCGTCGACGCGGCGCTCCCCGCGCTGCGCGAGTCCGGCGGGGTGGTCGTCGTGGTGTCCTCGTACGCCGGGTGGTCGTTCCAGCCGGGGGCCGGGGTCGCCTACTCGGCGAGCAAGAGCGCCCTCGGCTCGGTCGTCCGGACACTCAACCAACAGGAGGCACCACACGGGGTCCGCGCCACGCACCTCTGCCCCGGCGACGTCGCGACCGACTTCCTCGACCAGCGGCCCTCGGTGCCGGACGACGCCGCCCGGGCCGTCATGCTCCAGCCGACCGACATCGCCCGGACCGTCTCGTTCGTGCTGGGGTCGCCCGCGCACGTGCGCATCGACGAACTCGTCGTGAGCCCGGTGTCGCAGCGGTGACCAGCACGTTCGACCGGGTGCTCGACGAGCTCGGCGCCGCGGTCGTCACCGGAGCGCACCCGGCGTGGGAACGTCGCAGCATCGACCAGCTCGTCGAACGCACCGGGGCGAGTCGCAGCATCGTCCGGGAGGCCGTCCGAGTCCTGGTCGGCCTCGGACTGCTGACCGCCCGACGCCGCGTCGGCGTCGTCGCGGTGCCGATCGGCATGTGGGACGTCTCCGATCCGCGCGTGGTCGGGTGGCGGCTCGCCGGACCGGACCGTGGCCAGGTGCTCGACGAACTGCACGCCCTGCGGCGCGCGATCGAACCCGCCGCGGCCGCGGCAGCCGCGGAGCGCGCGTCGGACGCGTCCTGCCAGGACCGACTGGAGGCGCTGCTCGCCGCCGCCGACCGTCTCGCCGCCGCCACCGGTCCCGATGACGCCGCCGCGTTCCTCCAGGCCGATCGTGAGTTGCACCGCAGGATCCTGGCGATGTCGGGCAACGCGCTGTTCCGCCACCTCGGCGGTGTGGTGGACCGTGCGCTCGACGAGCGCGCCGGCATCGGCCCGGACCTGCACGACATCGGACTGCACGTCACGGTCGCTCGAGCGATCGCGGCCGGTGACGCCTCGGCTGCGTCGGCGGCGATGCGGGAGATCATCGACCGGGTCTGAGTCGAACGGTCGATGCGGACGTCGACACGCCGTGCCCGACCGCGCAGTATCTGATATCCAGTGATGGCTTTATGCTGTGTGCATGCCGATCCCGAAGCCGACCCGCCCGGCGAAGCGACTGCTGCTCCGAGACGTCGTGTTCGCGAAGCTGCGCGATGCGATCGTGAGCGGGCAGCTGCAGCCGGGGGAGACGATCGGTGAGTCCGACGTCGAGTCGTGGGCGAACGCGTCCCGGACCCCGGTGCGCGAGGCGATCGACCGGCTGGCGGCGGTGGGGCTTGTCGACGTGCTGCCGCAGCGCGGGACACTCGTCGCCGCGCTCGACCCGCGCCGGGCGTCGTCGTCCTTCTCCCTGCTCGGTGAGCTGCTCGCCGTGTCGTCGCGGATCGTCGTCCCGGCCACCACGGTCTCCCAGCGCGACGCCGTCGTGCGGCGCACGCGGTCCGTCCGGTCGGCGACCGAGCTGATCGCGGAGGACGGCGTCTTCGACGCACTCGTCGGGGTCATCGGCAACCCACGACTCCGGCAGGCGTGGGACGAACTCGTCCCGCACGTGCTCCGGACCTGGACGCTCGCGCCCGAGCACATGCCGTCGATGGACGAACTCGACCTGGACGGATTCGCCGCTGCGGTGGCGGACGGTGACGGCGACCATGCCGAGGCCGTCCTCCGTCGTTGGTTCGACGCCCACGACGCACACCCACGAACCGTGCTCGGAGCACGTGCCCAGGAGACGATCTGATGCCGCTCCCCGGAAGCGCCGCGCAGCCGGCCGGCCGCACCTTCCTCCGCGACCGGGCGTACGGCGCCCTGTTCGACGCGATCCAGTCGGGCCAGCTCCTCCCCGGCGAGGTCCTGCGTGACGAGGAACTGATGGCGTGGCTCGGGATGTCCCGCACACCGATCCGGCACGCGCTGATCCGTCTCGCCGAGTCCGGCCTCATCGAGATGTCCGCCGGTCGGCAGACCACCGTCGCCGAGCTCGCGCCGGATCGCACGAACCGAGCGCTGTTCGTGTCGGCGGTGTTCAACGAGTACGCAGCTCGCCGGGTGGTCGGGACCGACGTGCGTGCCATCGCAGAAGCGCTCACCGCCCGGCGCGACGAGGTGCGGGCCGCTGTCGAGTCCGGTGACGGGCTCCGCATCGCACGCGGCGTGAGCGCGTTCTTCCGCGTCCTCACGGAGCGGGTCGGCAACGCGGAGCTCGACGGCCAGGTCGGACGCATCGACACCGAGCTCGCGCGGTTCCTCTCCCCGGGTGGTGCGGTCACGACGGTGGACGTCCAGGCCCTCCGGTCCACCGTCGACGTGGTGCACGATGCGGTGCTGGCCGGCGAACTCTCCGCCGTCCTGGACGCGTTCCAGGCCCTCTACGTCCCCACGCGCGAGAGCTTCCTCTCGCGGTTCCGGGAGCCCGAGATCGACTGAACCGGCATACGCTGGCGACGTGCATGACGACGTGCCCCGTGGGCTGACCGACCTCGTTCCCGACCCCGCCGCGCTCGACCTGATCGCCACGGGCAGCACCTGGGCCGAGGGCCCGTGCTGGATCCCCGCGACGAGGACGCTGCGCTGGTCCGACATCCCCGGTGACCGCATCCGGCAGTGGCACGCCGACACCGGTGCGGTGGACGACCACGCCGTGGGCGTCGAGTTCACCAACGGCCGCACGCTCGACCGCGACGGCAGCGTGGTGCAGTGCTCGCACGGACTCCGGCGGGTCGAGCGGGACCGGGACGGCGTCGTCACGCCGGTCGTCGACTCGTGGAACGGCGTCCGGCTGAACTCCCCGAACGACGTCGTGGTGGCCCGTGACGGCAGCATCTGGTTCACCGACCCCGCGTACGGCATCACGCAGCCGCGGGAAGGGCACCCCGGCGAGCGGGAGTACGGCGACCACTGGGTGTTCCGCTGCGGCCCCGACGGCGAGGGGCTGCGCCCGGTGGCGGTCGACCTCGACGAACCGAACGGATTGGCGTTCGACCCGACCGAACGGGTCCTCTACATCGCGAGTTCGTCCTCCGACGAGCCGGTGATCCGTGCATACGACCGGAGCGGCGTTCGGCTGAAGAACGGTCGGGTGTTTGCGCGTCTCGAACCCGGCGAGGGCGCGCCGGACGGGATCCGGGTCGACGTGCACGGCAACGTGTGGTCGTCGTCCCACCGGGGCGTGGTGGTGTTCGACCCGTCGGGGCGCCGGCTCGGCCAGATCGACGTGCCGGAGACGGTGGCGAACCTCTGCTTCGGCGGGGACGACGGTACCACGCTGTTCCTGGCGGCGACGACGTCGGTCTACCGGATCGCGACGACGACCACGGACGCTGCTCGGTAGTGGCACTTCCGGAACCTGGTACTGCAATGTAGTATTTCATTGCAGTCGACCAGGAAACGGAGTGCGCATGACGAAGCGTGTGGCGGTCATCGGGACGCGTGGGTACCCGTCCTACTACGGCGGGTTCGAGACGGCGGTGCGGCACATCGCACCGCACCTGGCCGACCAGGGTTGGGACGTGACGGTGTACGGCCGCCCCGGACAGGAGCGGGTCGGGGACCCGTCCCTCGACGAACGCATCACCCGCCGCACGACCCGGGGGTCGGAGTCGAAGTCGCTGTCGACGCTGACCTACGGCCTGACCGCGGTCCTCGACACGATCCGCCGGCGTCCGGACGTGGCGCTGGTGATGAACTGCGCGAACGGGTTCTGGCTCCCGCTGCTGCGGCTCGCCGGGATCCCGACGGTGGTGAACGTGGACGGCATCGAGTGGGAGCGGGCGAAGTGGGGTCGCCTCGCGAAGTTCGTGTTCAGGTCCGGTGCCCGGTGCACGGCGTGGTTCGCCGACCGTCTGGTGTTCGACGCCGACGCGATCGGTGACTACTGGCGCCGCGAGTTCGACAAGACCGGTGTGGTGATCCCGTACGGCGGCACAGAGACCGCCGACCTGCCGTTGCACGAGGACGACGCGCACCTGAGCGGGAAGCCGTTCGCGCTGGTGGTGGCGCGGTTCGTGCCGGAGAACACGGTGCCGGAGTTCCTGGTCGCTGCGGAGCGGATCGCCGAGCAGTACCCGGTGGTGATCGTGGGGTCGACCGGGTACGGCGGCGACCTCGACGAGCAGGCGCGGACGCTCGCGGCGTCGAACCCGAACGTGCACTGGCTCGGTCACCTGTCCGACGACGCCCGGTTGTTCGCGTTGTGGCAGCACGCGGGCGTGTACTTCCACGGGCACAGTGTCGGTGGGACGAACCCGGCCCTGGTGCAGGCGATGCACTGCGGTGCGCCGACGGTGGCGCGGGACACGGTCTACAACCGGGAGGTCCTCGCCGGTACCGGCAGCCGTCTCGTAGCGCCCCACCCCGATGCCATCGCCGGCGCCGTCCTCGCGCTGCTCGCCGACCCGGCCCAGCGGCGCAGGCTCCGGTCCGCGGTCGTGGAGCGGGCACGATCCGCCTACACCTGGGCTGGTGTCTGCAGCGACTACGAACACACCCTCGCAGCGACGGCTGGGCTCGCCACTCCTGTCCTGACCGAGCGGGTCGACTCGTGAACGCCCCGGTCGCCAGCATGCGGATCGTGCCCGAGCTCCGCGCCGCGCACATCGAGCGGCACCGGCTCGGCACCCCCGCCGAACTCCTGTACCTCGGCACGAACTACGACCTCGCTGGCACGCCCGTCGCGGGCGGCATCCAGCGGGTCACGGTCGCGGGAGCCCTGGGGCGCTTCTTCCGCACGAACGCGACCACGCTCGAGGTCCCGGAGCCGTTGTGGATGCGCTTCTGGCCGAAGCACGTCGTGCTCGTCGTCGGCTTCAGGGCCGCCGGTGTCCTCCGGCGCCGTGCGCACCGTGTCGTGACGTACGCGATGGAGAACAACGACATCGCGACGCTCGTCGGCGGCCGCCGTGCAGCGCCGGCCTGGACGGTCCGCGCGGTCGCGACACTCATCGGCGCGACCGCGCGTCTGACGATCGACAGGATCGCGTTCGCGAGCGCTGCGTCGAGGGCTGCCTACCGGGCGCTGCCGTTCGTCGACGGCATCGAGCAGGCGGCCACGATCGAACTTCCCCGGGCGGTCGCGGCGACTCCGCCGGACGTGCCGCCCACGTGCGTGTTCGTCGGCGCGATGGAGCACCGCAAGGGTGTCCGTGCGCTCATCGAGGCTTGGCCGCTGGTCGAGGCCGAGGTGCCCGGGGCTCGTCTGGTCCTCGTCGGGCCGGGCCCGCTCCTCGACGAGACCTCTGCCTGGGCAGCCGAATCGCCGTCGACGCGGTGCGTCGTCGGACGGTTGCCGCACACCGAGGCTGCCCGGGTGCTCCGGTCGGCCACGGCCTTGGTTGCTCCGTCCGTGCCCGACGGGCGCTGGAGGGAACAGATCGGCCTCCCGATCAAGGAGGCGCTGGCCGCGGGCGTCACGATCGTCACCACGGAGCAGACCGGTCTCGCCGGGTGGCTGCGGGACCATGGGCACGAAGTGGTGGGGCACGCCGGCACCTCGTTCACGCGTCGATTGTCGAGGGCGATCGTCCGCGTGTTGCGTGCGCCGCTCGATCGTGACCAGGTCCGTGCATCGCTGCCCGAGACCGACGGCCGCCTGGTCGCGGATGCCTGGTTGCACGGGGCGACCGCGCGACTCGTCGCCGACGTGGCCGACCGCCCGATCCAGGCGCAGTCGTGACCGCCGCGGACGTCATCGTCGTCAACACGCTCGGTGGTGCGCTCCGGCACTACACGGTGGGGCTCGTCGCGTCCATCGGCGCCTCGGGGGCGCGGATCTCCGTCGACCACGTCGACGAGCCGAGCCGGGCGGGCGGCAGCGGAGTCGGCTGGGTCCGCCGGTACGTGCTCGCACTGTGGTCCGCACGACGATCCGCCCGTCGGTCCGGCGCACGAGTGCTCGTCACGTGGCCGGTCCTCGGGCACCTCGATCGACTGATCGTGCACGTGGTGCTCGGTCGCGGCGTGGAGTCGTCGCTCGTCATGCACGACCCGCGCCCACTCGTCCCGGCCCGTGGCTACGGACGGGTCGCCCGTTGGGTCGGTGACCGCTGCCGGGTCGAGGTCGTCGTGCACAGCGGGACAGCAGCAGCCGCCCTCGCCGCGGACTGCCCCGACCTCGTGCCCGTGCTCCTGCCGCATCCGGTCGTCCCGCGTGCCGCGACCGCGCCGAAGCGGGCGGCCGGAGGGCGGCCGGTCGTCCGTGTCCTGGGGCAGTTCAAACCCGACCGCGACCTTGCGGTGCTCGCCGGGATCGGCGCACGACTGGGCGACTCGCACCGTCTCGAGATCGTCGGTCGGCGGTGGCCCGCTGTCGACGGCTGGACGGTCACGGACGCCTTCGTCACGGAGGAACGCCTGGACGACCTGATGTCGACCGCCCACGCGGTGCTCGTGCCCTACACGCGCTTCTTCCAGTCCGGCATCGCGATCAGAGCGCTCGAGCTCGGGACCCCCGCAGTCGGTCCCGCGGGGTCGAGCATGGCCGACCTCTACCCGGACTCCCGGTACCTCGCCGACCGCTCGGTGGACTCGTGGTGCGCGGCGATCGACGCGGCGACCTCGGCGAGCGGTGCGGCCACGCGCGAACTCGCCGCTCGAGCCGACATCGTGTGCAGGGCGGCGTGGTCGCACTGGGCTCGAGAACCGATCACCACGACGAGGCGCCGCGCTGTCGTATCCTGACCCGGCCATGCAGTGCGACTACTTCGACCGCGGGGTGTGCCGATCGTGCACGCTCATGGGTCAGCCGTACGCCGAGCAGGTCCTGGACAAGGAACTCCGCACGCGCGAACTCCTGCACGACGCGGTGGAGGCCGTCGGTGGGCCCGGGGCAGTCGAGTGGCTCCCGGCCATCAGGAGCCCCGAGTCGGCCTACCGCAACAAGGCGAAGATGGTCGTCGGCGGGACGGTGCAGCACCCGACGGTGGGGATCCTCGACCACCGGCAGCGCGGCGTCGACCTGCGGCACTGCGG
Organism: Curtobacterium sp. 314Chir4.1; assembly: GCF_900215175.1. Taxonomy (NCBI): domain Bacteria; kingdom Bacillati; phylum Actinomycetota; class Actinomycetes; order Micrococcales; family Microbacteriaceae; genus Curtobacterium; species Curtobacterium sp. 314Chir4.1. Next base: position 58,594 of record NZ_OCMI01000005.1, on the reverse strand, counting down.
CATCTGCACCCCGGGCATCCAGCACGCGCTGCCGATCCTCGCCGGCTTCATCGCCGACGCCGGGCTCATCCCGTACGACGTCGCCGCACGCCGGGGCGAGCTGAAGTACGTGCTCGTGACCGAGTCGCCCGATGCGGAACTCATGGTCCGGTTCGTCCTGCGTTCCGAGGGGCAGCTCCCGCGGCTCCGGCAGCAGCTCGGGGCGCTCCAGCGCGTGCTGCCGAACGCCGTGGTCGTGACCGCGAACCTGCTGCCCGAACACAAGGCGGTCACCGAGGGCGAGCGCGAGATCGTGCTCACCGACCAGGAGACCCTGTCGATGCGGCTCGGCGACGTCACGATGCACCTGCGCCCGCAGAGCTTCTTCCAGACGAACACGTCCGTGGCGACGCAGCTGTACGCGCAGGCGTCGGCGTGGATCGACGAGGTGTCGCCCGCCTCGCTGTGGGACCTGTACTGCGGGGTCGGCGGATTCGCCCTGCACGCCGCGCGTCCGGGCCGCGCGGTGACGGGGATCGAGACCAGCAGAGAGGCGATCCGGTCGGCGAAGCAGTCGGCGCGCGAAGCCGGGCTCGAGGAGGTCCGGTTCGCCGCCGACGACGCGACGGAGCACGCGCTGCGGTCCCGCCCCGAGGCGCTGCCGGAACTCGTCGTGGTGAACCCGCCGCGGCGCGGGATCGGCGAGACGCTGTCCACCTGGCTGGAGGACTCCGACGTCCAGCACGTGGTCTACTCGAGCTGCAACCCGGTCACGTTGGCGAAGGACCTCGCGCGCATGCCGTCGCTGCGCCTGCGGCGCGCACGCGTGCTCGACATGTTCCCGCAGACGGGGCACCTGGAAGCCGTCACGCTGCTGTCCCGGAGGTGACCGGGATGGCGGACGGGAGGCGCAGCTCACCGCCGCCACGTGCCTCCAGGCCGTCATTGCCAGGGAATTGCCAAGGTGGCGTACCCGGGTACGCCGTGATCGCCGCGCTCGCGGCGATTGGCGCGTACAGGGTCAGCGCCGGGGTACATAGCATCTACGGGTAGAACCGTTGGTCTCGGTTTGATAACAGTCAAGAGTTTCCTATGGTGGCCGACCGAGGCGCCGCCGGCACGAGACCCCCACCCTCGGTGGCGCTCCCGCAACTGCTTGGAGTATCAACCATGAAGAAGCTTTCCCGTACCCGCACCATCGTCGGCGGCCTGGCCTTCGCCGGCATCGCCGCGACCGGTGTCGGCCTCGCAGCAGCACCCGCGAACGCAGCATCCGGTTCGACCTGGGACGCCCTCGCGCAGTGCGAGTCCGGCGGCAACTGGGCGATCAACACCGGCAACGGCTACTACGGCGGCCTGCAGTTCAACCTCGGCACCTGGCAGGCGAACGGTGGCGCCGGGAACCCGGCCTCCGCGAGCCGCAGCGCGCAGATCGCCGTCGCCGAGCGCGTCCTCGCCTCGCAGGGCTGGGGCGCATGGCCCGCCTGCTCCGCGAAGCTCGGCCTGAGCGGCACGGCCGGTGCGGCTCCGCAGGCAGCGGCTCCGGCACCCGCCGCTCCGGCGCCCGCCGCCGCCCCGCAGCAGCAGGCCGCGCCGCAGCAGGCGGCACCGAGCACGACGCAGGCCGCGCCGAGCACCACGCAGGCCGCGCCGAAGCCTGCTGCTCCGAGCAAGCCCGCACCCGTCAAGACGAGCGGCAAGACGTACACGATCGTGTCGGGCGAGACGCTCGACAGCATCGCGACGAAGCTCAAGATCGACGGTGGCTGGAACAAGCTCTGGGCCGCGAACACGTCGACGATCGACGACGCGAACCTCGTCTACGCCGGCCAGGTGCTCCAGCTCCCCGCCTGAGCGCCGCCGATCAGTACAGAACGCCCCGCGACCTCGGTCGCGGGGCGTTCCGTCGTCACGGACTACTGCGGGTTGTCCCGCAGCCACTGCGGCATGTCGTCGGACCGGAGCGCCTGCGACAGCGACTGCACCGCGAGGGTGTTGACGTTCACGATGGACTGGCCGCCCGGTGAGGTCCCGGTTCCCGCGGTGGGCATCGTGAAGGTCGTGAGGTCGGACGGTCGGACGTCGCGCAACGACCAGCCGAGACCGACGAGGGTCTGGAAGGTCAGGCCTTCGTCGACGGACAGGTACTCGCTCGTCGCGGTCACGAAGTCCTGGATGCGCCCAGGGTTCGTGATCGTGCCCTTCGCGAGGACGCCGTCGAGGATGCCGCGCATGAACGCCTGCTGGTTCTTCACGCGGGTGTAGTCGGCGTCGGCGAAGGAGTGGCGCTCACGCACGAACGCCAGTGCGGCATCACCGTCGAGGCGGTTGTCGCCAGCGGTGTAGGAGTGTCCTCCGGCGGTGAACGCCTTCGGTGCGTTCACCGTGACGCCGCCGAGGGCGTCGGTCATGTCCCGGAAGCCCGCGAAGTCGATCTCGGCGACGTGGTCGATCCGGACGTCGAGGAGGTTCTCGACGGTCTGCACCGTCAGCGGGACGCCGCCCCACGCGTACGCGGCGTTGATCTTCGCCATGCCGCGCCCGGGGACGTCGACCCAGGAGTCACGCATGATCGACATGAGGTACACGCCCTTCCGGTCGGCCGGGACGTGCGCGAGCATCAGGGTGTCGGAGCGGCCGCCTGCGGCACGGTCGCCGTCCGGGTCGTCGTTCGATCGCGAGTCCGAACCGACGAGCAGGATGTTCTGGGCACCCGTCGACGGCGCGGGGCGGGATCCGGTCGGGAACGGATCGCGGATGACGTCCTTGCCGGCGTCGTAGCTGCGGGCCAGGCCGCCGAGGAAGACGCTCGCGACGACGGCGACCACCGCGGCGATGCCGACGAGCGAACCGAGCGTGGCGACGAGCGCCACGAGGAACGGGCGCTTGCGCTTCCGCTTCGGCGCGGGTGTGGCTGTTTCGGCGGCCTGACGGGCGGCGCGGCGCTCGGACATCGGGGCTCCTGGCGGGTCGGGTCGGTCGTGCTGCCGACCACGCCAGTCTACTGCATGATGTATATCATCCGCTAGATGATCAGCCTGAGCTGCTGTCCCCCCGTGTGAGCAGGGCGGTCAGTGCGTCACGCAGGGCCGGGTCGTCCGGGAGGACGTCTCGCTCGATGTGCCGCGCGGTCTCCCAGGCCTCACGACCGTGGTCCGTCACGGTGACGATCCGACGGCGGCGGTCGGCGGGGTGCGGGGAGCGTTCGACGAGGCCGTCCCGTTCCATGCGCTCGAGGGTCCGTGACATCGTCTGCGGCTGCACCCGGGCGGTGCGGGCGAGGGTGTCGGCGCCGGTCGGCCCCGTGCGGATGAGGATGTCGATCGCGATGAGCGCCGCGTGGGGGAGTCCGATGGCCCGGAGTCGCTCGTCCCAGTCCCGTTCGACGGCCCGCGCCGCCGCCGACAGGAGCCGGCCGAGTGGCCATCCGTCGGGGGTGTCGCGCATGGATGGAGTCTACGGGCGCGGGTGCTGCGGTTCGTCTAGTAATCAGCATGCTGACGATTGGGGTACGCTCACGGTCGTGTCCCGCTTCCTCCGCATCGTCCTCCCCGCGCTCGTCATCGTGGCCTGGCTCGCGATCGCCTCCGTCGGCGGTCCCTACTTCGGGAAGATCTCCGAGGTCTCGACGAACGACCAGACCTCGTTCCTGCCGGCATCGGCGGACGCCACCAAGGTGCAGGAGCGCGCGTCGGAGTTCCGACAGGCCTCCGGAGCCCCCGCGATCATCGTGCTCGAGCGCGACGGCGGGCTGACGGCATCGGATCAGCGGGCAGCGAGCACGTTGGCGGCTGATCTCGGGAAGCGCGACGACGTGCAGGGGGTCAGCCCGGCGATCCCGAGCGGGGACGGCGACGCGGTCGAGATCGTCGCGACGCTGACCCAGGACGCGGACACCGGGGACGCCGTCGAGGCGATCCGCGCCGACGTCGACGACGCCCTGCCGTCCGGCGTGCAGGGCTACGTCACGGGGCCGGCCGGCTTCACCGCCGACCTGACCGAGGCGTTCGCGGGCATCGACGGCATCCTGCTCGGGGTGGCGCTCGCCGCCGTCTTCGTGATCCTCATCATCGTCTACCGGTCACCGCTGCTGCCGATCCTCGTGCTCGGCACCGCCACCTTCGCCCTCTGCGCCTCGATCCTCGTCGTGTGGTGGCTCGCCAAGGCCGACATCGTGACCGTGAACGGTCAGGTGCAGGGCATCCTGTCGATCCTGGTCATCGGCGCCGCGACCGACTACGCGCTCCTCTACACGGCACGGTTCCGCGAGGCGCTCCGCGACCACCGCACCGGCTGGGGTGCGACGAAGGCCGCGCTGCGGGGGAGCCTCGAGCCGATCCTGGCCTCTGGTGGCACGGTGATCGTCGGCGTCCTCTGCCTGCTGCTCTCCGACCTCAACTCGAACAAGGCGCTCGGTCCCGTCGCGGCGATCGGCATCGCCTTCAGCCTGCTGGCGGCCCTCACCCTGCTGCCTGCACTCCTGCTGGCCTTCCGGCGCGCGGCGTTCTGGCCGCTCCGCCCGACGTACGGCAGCGCGCACCCCGTCCTCACCGGCCCCGACGCCCGTGGGCTCTGGGCACGTGTGGGGCGGCTCGTGGCGCGGCGCTCTCGGGTCGTCTGGATCGTGTGCACGGTCGGGCTGCTCGCGATGGGCACCGGTCTCGTCGGGCTCGAGGCCGACGGTGTCCCACAGAGCGACCTCGTCATCGGGAGCTCGCAGGCACGTGACGGTCAGGACGTGCTGGCCGACCACTTCCCGGGCGGCTCGGGCAGCCCGGCCCAGGTCGTCGGCTCGGCGGAGAAGGCGGACGAGCTCGCCGACGCGATCACCGCGGTCGACGGCGTCGACAGTGTCGTGGCGGCGGCGAAGGACTCCCCGACGGGGACCGTGGCCCTCGACCAGGCCGACGGTGCGACCCCGACCGTGTCCCACGGCGACGTCCTGCTCGAGGCGACCCTGTCCGAGCCGGCGGACTCCGACGCCGCCGAGCAGACCGCCCGCGACCTCCGCACCGCGGTCGAGCGGGTGGACCCGGACGCGATCGTCGGCGGCGCCACCGCCACGGCGGTCGACACGAACGACACCGGGATCCGCGACCGCACGCTCATCATCCCCGTGGTGCTCGCCGTGATCCTGCTCATCCTGATGCTGCTGCTCCGGAGCATCGTGGCGCCGCTCGTCCTGATCGGCAGCGTGATCGTGTCGTTCGCCGCCGCGCTCGGCGTCGGCGCGCTCGTGTTCGACCACGTGTTCCACTTCCCCGGAGCCGATCCGTCCGTGCCGCTGTACTCGTTCGTCTTCCTCGTGGCGCTGGGGGTGGACTACAACATCTTCCTCATGACCCGCGTCCGCGAGGAAGCGCTCCGGCACGGACCGCACGAGGGTGTGCTCCGCGGCCTCGGGGTCACCGGTGGTGTGATCACCTCGGCGGGGGTCGTCCTCGCAGCGACGTTCGCGGCGCTCGGGGTCATCCCGATCCTCTTCCTGGTGCAGATCGCGTTCGTCGTCGCCTTCGGCGTCCTGCTCGACACCATCGTCGTCCGATCACTGCTCGTCCCGGCCCTGGCGTACGACCTGGGGCGCCGCGCGTGGTGGCCGTCGCGCCTGTCGCGCGCAGACCATCACATGTGACACGCTGGGTGCATGCCAGTTCCTTCGACGCAGCCCGCCGCCGAGCGGAAGCTCCTCCGTGACACCGTGCAGGACAAGATCCGGGACGCGATCATGGACGGCACCCTCGAGCCGGGCGAGCGGCTCAACGACGACGACCTCATCGCCTGGTTGGGTGTCTCCCGGACCCCGATCCGCGAAGCCCTCGCCGAGCTCGCCCGCGCCGGGCTGATCGAGATGGCGCCGAACCGGTACACCCGGGTCGCCGCTCCCGCGAAGGACGAACTGGTCGACGCGTACCGCACGCTCGGCGTGATCTACGGCGGCGTCGTGCGGCTCGCGACCCCGCGCTTCACCGACGCGCAGCGCAAGAAGGTCGTCAAGATGCTCGACGACGTCACGGCGCAGGTCGAGAAGCAGCAGCAGGGCGACGTCGCGCAGAACGGCGCGGAGATCTACGCCATGTGGGCCGAGCACTGCGGCAACCCGTCGCTCGAGCAGCTCTGCAAGTCGACGACGGACGGGCTCGCCTTCAAGCTCCGTGTCCCGGAACTCGCCGAGCTCATCCCGGCCGACGTGGTGCTGCCGGAGCTCGCGAAGCTCAAGGACGCCGTCCTCGCGAAGGACCCCATCGCGGCCGAGCTCGCCATGGAGGCGATCCACCTGCTCCCGTCGCGCTCCTAGCGCGACCAGATGACGGCCTGGAGGCACGTGGCGGGGCCGCCACGTGCCTCCAGGCCGTCAGTGCGTCCAGTCCGTCAGTGCGCGACCGCGCTGATCATGCCGAGGCCGACGCTGATGCGGTCGGCCACCTCGATGAGGTCCTCGGCGAGCGACGCGGTGTCCCGGTCCCGCAGCTGCGTGACCCGCCCCGAGATCGACAGTGCCGCCACGATGCGCCCCGACGCGTTCCGGATCGGCGCGGCGATGCAGAACCGGCCGAGCGCGACCTCCTGGTTCTCGACGCACCAGCCGCGCTTGGCCGAGGCCTCGAGGTCGGCCGTCAGGTCGTCGTGCGACGTGATCGTGTGGTCCGTGTAGCGCGCAAGGGTCTCGCCGAGCAGCGCCTGCCGCTCGGACTGCGACAGGTCGAGCATGAGCGCCTTGCCCAGCGCCGACGCGTGCAGTGGCTGCCGCATGCCGATCATGGTGTGGGACTTCGGGGCGAGTGAGCCCTCGAAGTGGCAGAGGTAGATGCAGGCCGCGTCGTCCTGCACACCGACGTTGGCGGTGAGGCCGATCCGGTGCGCGAGCTCCTGCGCCGCTGCCCGGCTCTCGCGGTGGACGGGGTTGTGGTTCAGCCCCTGGCTGGCGAGCTCGAGCACCGCCCGGCCGACGGAGTACCCCTGCGACTCGGGGTCGCGGCGCACGTACTCGAGCGACTCGAGCGTGGCGAGGAGCCGACCGGTGGTCGAGGTCCCGAGGCCGATCGCGCGCGCGATGTCGGAGGCACGCATCGCCCCGTCGGCAGCACCGAGCGCGCCGAGGACAGCCGCGGCGCGCTCGATGCTCTGGTTCGGAGGGGTGGTGGCCATCCGCCCATTCTGTCCCGTGGAGTCGATCAGGACACCGTGACACCGCTGACGAACGCGTTCGCCCGCACCTGTGCCGCGGTGAGGGGTGCGCCGCCGAGCACGACGTCCTCGAAGGTGACGTCGGCGATCCCGTGCGTGGCGTCCCACCCGGACAGCGTCACCGGGTCGGCCGTGACGTCGGTGAAGTCGCGGATCGTGATGCCGGTGATCCGGCCGCGTTCGTCACGGTACCCGGTGTCGTTCGAGTACTGCCCCTTGAGGACCTGCAGCACGATGGCCTGCTTGCCGACCGGCTGCGACTCCACGTGGAAGCCGTCCACGGTGACGTCCGAGACCGTCGCCCAGTCCTGCACGTCGAACTTCAGGGCGACCTCCTTCGCGCGGAGCACGTACGACTGCGTGATGGAGATGTCCGTGAACACCTCGGTCTCCATGGACGAGCCGAACCGGACGGGGTTGCCGCCGGTGACGTTCCAGAACGTGGTGTCGGTGGCGTGCAGGCCGCGGGTGTCCGGTTCGCCGTTCGTGGCGGCGTCGAGGGCGTGCCAGCCGAAGCCGTCGTCGCCGCTCATCACGAAGTTGTGCTCGACGGTCATGTCCTGCACGCCGTCGGTGTCGATGCCGTCGTTGTTGATGAGCGTGCCCATCAGGTTCAGCCAGGACACGTGGATCCCCGACGAACGGATGTACAGCGTCTGCCACCACTGGGCGTTGCGGACGCCGATGCCGGACACCGTGATGTCCGAGCTGTCGTGGAACCGGATCGCCATCGTCTTGTCGGTCCGCGACGTGTCCGCTCCGGCGTCGAGGATCCCGCGCCCGAGCACCTGCACGCCCGTGACGCCGTCGCCGTCGATGCGGCCGTGCACGAGGGCACCAGGCGCGAGGTAGACGGTCTGGCCCGACACCGGCCGGATCACGCCGGCGTCGTGCTCACCGGGGCCGAAGTACAGCACGTCCGGGTCGGAGGCCGACGGCGCCGCGGTCTCGGCCGGGGTGACGAAGAGGAACAGTGCGCGGACGCCGGGCGTCTCGATGACGAGCGGGTGCGCGTCGCGGATCGTGAACGTGACGGTGTCACCGGACCGCGTCGTGGCGATCGCGAGCGTCCGTGGGGTGACGACCGGGGTGGCCGAGGCGGCGAGACCGGGCATCGTGACGCTGACGGTCGCGGTGCCCGTCCCCTTGGCGAACATCGCGACGTCGTGCGAGGTGCCGCTGACCGACTCGGCCTTGACCGGCACGGCGGTGCCGTTGACCGACACGGTGTGCGCGGTGGCGGTCGGCGACGTCGGGTTGCCCGGGTTCGCCTGGATCGCGGCGGTGCCGACGGTGCCGGCGGTGACCGCTGACGGACCGGAGGCGCTCGTCGCGGCGGCTGCCGGGGCGATCGTCCCGAGGGTGGTGAGTGACACCGCGACGGCTGTCGCGATGGTCAGTGCGCGCAGGCGCATGGCGATCTCCCTTGATCGGTGGTGCTGCGGGTGGTGCGGGTGGGTCAGTAGACCTTCACGGCGCTCGCCGACACGAAGGGCGAACCGTTCGTGGCGGTGACGACGACGCGCAGCGACGTGGTGCGCGTCGGTGCGACGTCGTGCACGCGGTGTCGGTGCCGGTTGTCGGTGACGGTCGCGAGCTCCCGCCACGATCCGTCCACGCACGCCTCGATCCGGTAGTCCCGGGCGAGCGTCGGGACGGCGTCCCACGGGGTCCGGTGGTGGTGCAGGTTGATGAGGTCGGCGTCGACGTCGTCGTTCCAGACGATGCGGACCTCGCGGACGTCGACGGGCTCCGCCCAGTCGAGCGTGAGCGTGGCCGCGCCGTCTCCGGGTTCCGACGACCACAGGTGCGGCCCGCCGAAGGGGCGCTGGTGGCCGTCGGCGATCCGGGAGGCGCGCCACGCGTCCGATGCGCCGGCTGCGGTGAACGCGAAGGAGCGTCCGCGCAGGGCCCGCGCTTCCCAGTCGGTGACGGGCTGGTCGGCCTCCTCGGGGATGTGGTCGTCGAACCGGTCGTCCTCGGCCGACCGGGCCCGGAGCGCCAGGACGCCGTACGGGTGCCCGTCGGTCAGGGGCAGGCGGACCCCGGGTGCCCGACGGACCACGACGACGGCGTTGCACGGTTCGTCCGGACGGAACCCGAGGTCGACCACTGCCTCGTCGACTCCGGCACCGACGGTCGCGGTGTGGGTCGAGACGTGCTCGATGGGTGCGTAGTTCTGCGGCTTCCCGGTGGTCCAGAGCTCGATCGTGAGCTCGGTGTCGGCATCGGCGACGGTGCGCAGCGCGAACGACCCGAGCGCGGGGTCGGCGGGCAGGACGATCGCGACGTCGCGGTCGAGCGCGAAGGTGTCGTCGGTCGTCCACGGCGTGGTGTCGAGCGCGGTGAGCTCGCTGCTCGCGCTGATCCGGGCGCGCTGGGCGAGGTCGGCGCCGTCGAGGGCTCGGACACCGATGAGCGGTGCGTCCTCGCGGAGCAGGGTCTGCTGCAGCATCGCGATGTGGTCGGTGCCGAGTTCCCGCGGGGTCATCCCGTGCCGGGCTGCGAGGTGTGCCGCGGTCCCCGCCGCCTGCCCCTGCGTGGCGCAGGTGGCCATCACCCGGGTGGAGCCGAAGGCCACGTGCGACGCGGAGATGTTCCGGCCGGCGAAGAGCAGGTTCGCCACGTCGGCCGAGTAGAGGGAGCGGAAGGGGATGTCGTACGTCCCGTCGGTGTACCGCTGCTGCGCGCCGGCGGTCTCGGCGTAGACGCCCTCGACGGGGTGCAGGTCGATCGACCAGCCGCCGAACGCGACCGTGTCCGGGAACGTCCGCTGCGACAGGAGGTCCTGCTGCGTGAGGGTGTGGTCGCCCACGAACCGGCGGTACTCCCGCTTGCCGGGGATCGCGCCGACCCAGTCGAGGGTGAGCGAGTCGGCGTCGAACGAGCCGGAGTTCTTGATGTGGTCCCAGATGCCGTAGACGACACCCCAGAGCTCGTCCCGGATGCGTTCGTTCTCGCTGACGGTGTCGAGCTCGCCGCCCCACTCGATCCACCAGTAGTTGCAGCCGTTGTCGCCGGTGCGGATCGCCCGGTTCGCCAGGATCGGGGTCGTCGCCAGATCGACGGCGATCGACGGCGGCACGAACTTCTCGGGGCGGCCGGTGTCGTGCGTGGAGAAGAAGATCGAGCTGCCGAGCAGTTCGTCGTCGGGCCGTTCCGGTGCCCACTCCTCCCCGTACTCGCCACGCCCTTCGCGGCCGATCCGGTACGACGCCCCGGCGAGGGCCCCGACGAGACCGTCTCCCGTGCAGTCGAGGAACACCGGGGCCGTGAACGTCGTCTCGATCTCGGAGCCCATCGTCCAGCCGGTGACGGAGGTGATCCGGCGTGCGTCGTCGTCGGCGGTCGTCACGGTCCGCACGTCGGTGTTGAGGTGAAGGTGCACGTTCGGTTCGGCGCGCACGAGGTCGAGCACCACCTGGTCCCAGTAGATCGCGTTGCCCTGCGGGTTCCGGTACTGGTTCTCGAGGAACAGCTCGCCCATGATCCCGGTCTCCCGGGCGAACCGCTGCGTGCCGTGGGCGGTGGCACCGACCACCCACACGCGGATCTCGCTCGAGGAGTTGCCACCGAGGACCGGGCGGTTGGTGACGAGGGCGACGCTCGAGCCGAGGCGGGCGGCGGCGACGGCGGCACTCACACCGGCGAGGCCACCTCCGACGACCACGACGTCGTGGTGCTGTTCACGGGACTGCATGGCGGCGACGGTATCACTTGCTGGCGATACTTTCCCACTGTGTGGCAAAGTGTGCCCGAGGAGTGCTATCGTCAACGAACTCTCGACAACGAAGTGTGAGGTCAACCCATGAGCGACGGAACCCGAACGCGCACGAGCGCCGACGCCGCCACCACCCCCGACGTCCGGGCGGCACTGGGCGACGACGCCCGCCGCCAGAGCATGCGGAAGGTCATCGTCGCCGCGGGCGTCGGGCACTTCGTCGAGTGGTTCGACTTCGGCCTCTACGGCACCCTGGCGACGGTCATCTCGCTGTACTTCTTCAAGCAGGGCGACCCGCAGGTCGCGCTGCTCTCCGCGTTCGCGGTGTTCGGCGCCGGCTTCGTGATGCGCCCGCTCGGCGGCCTGTTCTGGGGGTCGCTCGGCGACCGCGTCGGCCGGAAGACCACGCTCGCGACGGTCATCCTCATCACCAGCGGCGCGACCGCGGTGATGGGCATCCTGCCGACGTACCAGAGCGTCGGACTGCTCGCGCCGATCCTGCTCGTCGTGGTGCGCCTGGTGCAGGGCTTCGCGGCCGGCGGCGAGGGAGCCGGGGCGACGACGCTCCTCGCCGAGTTCGCGCCGTCCAACCGACGCGGCTTCGTGACGAGCTTCATCGACGTCTTCGGGTTCGCGGCCTTCATCGTCGGTGGCGGCCTGGTGTTCCTCTTCACGGCGATCGCCGGCGACGGGGCCCTCGAGTCGTGGGGCTGGCGGGTCCTGTTCCTCATCGCCCTGCCGCTCGGCCTGGTCGGCCTCTACCTCCGCTCGAAGCTCGAGGACACCCCGGAGTTCCGCGCCCTCAAGGCCAAGGGTGAGCTCGCGAAGAACCCGCTCCGCCGCTCGCTCCGGACGGGGTGGAAGGCGCTGCTGTTCTGCGTCGGCTTCGTCGTCCTCAAGGCCGTCGGCCACTGGATCCTGCAGACGTTCATGCCGTCGTACCTGCAGGCCGACCTCGGGTACTCGCCGTTGGTCTCGTACGGCGTCGTCGTCATCGGCTTCATCGTGATCGCCGCCCTCGTGCCGTTCTTCGGGCTGCTGTCGGACAAGATCGGCCGGAAGCCCGTGATGCTCGCGGGCTGTGGCGGCTTCCTCGTCCTCACCTACCCGACGCTCATGCTCATGGACGCCGGCAACTTCTGGGCCGCTGCCGGGGCGATGGTCCTGCTCGGGCTGTTCATGGCGGCGTTCGACGGCGCCGTGAGCGCGGCGATGGCGGAGCTGTTCCCCACGGCGATCCGCTACGGCTCGATGGGCATCGCGTACAACGTCAGCGTCGCCCTCTTCGGCGGCATCACGCCCTACTTCGCGACCTGGCTCATCACCGCGACGGGCAACACCTTCGCCCCCGCGTTCTACGTGATGGCTGCGGCCGCGATCACCGGCGTGACCGTCCTGCGGGCGCGCGAGACGAACAAGGCGACGCTCGCGTCGTAGACGCGACCGGATGGCGGACTGGAGGCGCGGTGCCCGCTGGCACCGCGCCTCCAGTCCGTCCGTGGTGCCGCTCACAGCGTGAGCGGACCAGCGGAATCGCGGCGACCTTCCAGGGCCGTTCCATGTCCGCCCCGTGCACGGCAGTTATGGTTTCCGGGTGAGCAACGACCCTGAGCAGACGACCGGCAACGGCCGCCGCGGCTTCACGCCGCCTCGCCACGGCCGCCAGAAGCGGCGCGGAGGCGTCATCCTGCCCGCCGTCGCCGGCGTGCTCACCATGGGCCTGCTGCTGAGCGGCGGCTACGCGGCGTACGCGTACGGGCGGCTCTCGACCGGCATCACGAAGATCGACGCGATCGCCGGCAACAAGTCCGACAAGGACGACGTCGACGGGCAGGCGCAGAACATCCTGCTGGTCGGCGACGACCACCGACCGGACAACGCGACGCCCGAGCAGATGGCGGAGCTCAGCACCCAGTCCGACGGCGGTGCGACGAACACCGACACGATGATCGTCCTGCACATCAACGCCGACGGCACCCAGGCGACGATGATCTCGTTCCCCCGCGACTCGTACGTCGACATCCCCGGGGTCGGCAAGGGCAAGCTCAACAGCGCCTTCTACTACGGCACCCTCAACGGCGGGGGCGACACCGGCGGCGCGAAGCTCCTCATCCAGACGATCCAGAACCTCAGCGGCCTGTCCATCGACCACTACGTGCGGGTCTCGCTGCTCGGCTTCTACCAGGTGGTCAAGGAACTCGGGCCGGTCGACGTCTGCCTCAACCAGGCCGCGAAGGACCCGTACTCCGGTGTCGACCTGCCCGCGGGGAAGTCGACGCTCGACGCGAAGCAGGCACTGTCCTTCGTGCGCCAGCGCCACGGGCTGCCGAACGGCGACCTCGACCGGAACATCCGGCAGCAGTACTTCCTGTCGCAGGAGGCCCGCAAGGTCCTCTCCGCCGGCACCCTGCTCAACCCGGTGAAGATGGGCAACATCCTCGGCGCCGTGGGTGGGTCGATCCAGACGGACACCGACCTGGTGAACCTCGCCACGCAGATGCGGAACCTGCGACCCGGCAACATCCAGTCGGCCACCATCCCGACGCTCGGGACGCCGACCATCTACGTGAACGGCTCGGCGTTGTCCATCGTCGAGGTCGACACCGTCGGGCTCCCCGCCTTCGTGCAGAGCCTGGTCGGCGAGCCCGAGGAGTACACCAAGGCGACGGCCGCGCAGCCCGCCACCACCACGGTCACGGTCCTGAACGGCAGCGGTGTCACCGGTGCGGCGGCCGCAGCGGGGACCAACCTCACCGCTCGTGGCTTCCAGGTGGGCGCCCCGGGGTCGTCCGACACCACGAAGACCACGCAGATCCAGTACCCGGCCGGCCAGGAGTCGCAGGCAAAGGCACTCGCCGCCGTCGTGCCGGGTGCCGTGCCGGTCCGGACCGCCGCGGTGACGGGTGTCACGCTCGTGCTCGGATCGGACGGCAAGACCGTCACCGCGCCGGCGGCTCCCGGCGGTGCGGCGTCGCAGCCCGCCTCGGGGGAGTCCGCGGGGTCGGGGTCGGCGTCGAAGCCGTCGAAGTCCGCCTCGTCGGAGCCGAAGCCCTCGTCGACCGACGTGAAGAGCTACGGCAAGGAAGGCGTCTGCATCAACTGACCGGATCCTCGCCCTGCGGCGGGTCACGGTCCCCTGAGCGCCGGGCTCGGTACGTTCGAGGGGTGAGCAACGCAGCGCGTCCGATCACCCTGATGACCTACAACATCAAGAACCCGGATCCCGCGCACGACTGGCCGGCCCGGCTCCCCGTGCTCCTCGACGTCATCCGCCGGCACGACCCCGACCTCGTGTGCGTGCAGGAGGCCTTCGCCCACCAGATGGACGACCTCCGCGCGGGGCTGCCGGGCCACGGTGACGTCGGGCAGGGCCGCGAGGGCGACACCGCGGGTGAGCACGCCGCGGTGTTCTTCCGACGCAGCCGGCTCCGCCCGGTCGACGAGGGGACGTTCTGGCTGTCGGACACTCCCGACGAGCCCGTCTCGAACACGTGGGGGAGCCTGTTCCCCCGGGTCGCGAACCACGCACGGTTCCTCGACGCCGAGGGTGACGCGTTCACCCTGCTGACCACGCACCTCGACCACGAGGTCGGTCCGCACGGCGACGAGGTCCGGGCGAAGAGTGCCGCACTCATCGTCGAACGCCTCAGCGCGACGGACGGACCCGTCGTCGTCGCGGGGGACTGCAACGAGCCCGCCGGTGCGGGCTCGGCGTCGACGGTGTTCGCGGACGCGGGCTACGAGGACGCGTGGGTGCTCGGCGGCGACCCGGACGACCGGACCGCGACGTTCAACGACTGGGAGCCGCCGGTCGACTCGGGGGAACGCATCGACTGGGTGCTGACGCGGGGGTTCACCGCCGTGGACCGTGTGGTGATCGACCGCGACGGCCCCGAGACGTGGTTCGCGAGCGACCACTTCCCGGTCGTGGCGACGCTCCGGGTCTGAACGGTCCCGTCGCTGCCGGGAGTCGGGTCAGCAGGTGCGCTGGGCGTGCACCGGCATCGGTGAGCCGAGCACCGTGACCGTGGTGTCGTCCGTGAGCGCCGAGACGCCGTTCGTGCCCTCGGTGTCGGAGTAGTCCTCGGGTGCCCAGCCCTCCTGGAGCAGGAGCTGCCAGGCCTTCGCGTCGTCCGAGCCGAACGACATCCGGTCGGACTTCGGGGCGTCCGTGATCGCGTCGTGGATGTCGTCACCGACCTGCACGCCGTCGGGCCCGGTCAGCTCGACGTCGTCGCCGAATCGGGAGCGGACGTCCTCGCGCAGCACCCGGACCTCCACCGCGTTGCCGGCCTGCGCCGGGGTGGTGAGGGCGGCCACGCGGATCGCACCGCCCCACGTGTAGGTGGTGCCGGACGGGAAGCACGCGCCGCCGTCGCCCTCGGCCGTCTGGGTGCGGGACGGGGTGCCGAGCAGGCGGTTGAGCAGGCTCACGGTGGTGCGGGAGTCCCGCATCGATGCCTCGACCACGGTCTTCTCGCCCCGGCGGAACACCAGCGACTCGGCGTCGAGCTCGATCGAGTCGACCCGCTTGAGCTTGGCGGTGGTGACGTGGGCGGCGTCCTGGTGCGTCGTGCCGTCCGGCGCGACCTCGGCCGCGGAGGCCGGTGCGGCGCCGATGCCGGACGTGCCGTCGACGACGAACGTGCCGGCCGAGAAGGCCAGCACGGCGGCGCTCAACGCCAGCACGGTCCGGAAGGTCACCCCTCGACGGTACGACGTCGATCCCGTCTGAACGACGGGTGTTACCGAATCGGAGCCGGGCAGTGACCGGACCGTGACCTTTCGGAGGCAGTCGACACTCACTGGACAGGTCTTGTACATGTACCATCGGTGCCATGCCCGTCTCATCGAAGCGACGCCTCGTCGCCGACGCCCTCCGCGACGCGATCGCGACGGGCCGCTACGTCCCCGGGGAGCGCCTCCCCGGTGAGCACGACCTCGCCGAGCGCTACGCGGTCAGCCGCGGCACCGTCCGTGCGGCGCTCGCCGACCTCGCCGACGACGAGTACATCGCGACGCACGGCGGCATCGGTTCGGTGGTCACCTTCGACGGTGCTGCGCTCGACCCCCGCGCCGGTTGGGCGCGCTCGATCGCGGGGAGCGGCACCGAGGTGCGCGCGTCGACCCTGCGGATCGAGCGGATCGTGGACGCCGAACTCGCGAGCCTCGTGGACGCCGATCCCGCACTCGTCGCCGTGGACCGGGTGCGCTCGGTCGTGGACGGCCCCCACGTGTCCTACGAGCGGAGCCTCGTGCCGCGCATCGGCCGCCTGGACCGCGCCGTCGAGGACGGTCTCGTCGACGGCTCGCTGAGCGCCACCATCGAGGCCGCGGGGCTCGTCCCGGCCCGGGCGGAGCAGTGGATCGACGTGCGTCCGCTGGACGACGCCGAGGCGGCCGTGCTCGACCGGACACCCGGCACGCCGTTCCTGCACAGCCGACGGGTCTCCCGCACGGCCGACGGCGCCTTCGTCGAGGCCGTCGACAGCCTGCTCGACCCCGAGCGCTTCCGTATCCACATGCGCTTCGGGCAAGGACGATGACGATGACCGACAGCACGATCCACGACCGCGCCCTCGCCGCGTTCCAGGGCCTCGCGATCGGCGACGCCCTCGGGATGCCGACCCAGTCGATGTCGCTGCAGCAGATCCGCGAGGACCACGGCCGCATCACGGGCTTCGTCGACGCCGGCCCCCGGCAGCGCATCGCCCACGGCATGCCCGCCGCGAGCATCACCGACGACACCGAACAGGCCGTGCTCGTCGCCCGACTGCTCGTCGAGGGGAACGGCCGGCTCGACCCGACGCGGTTCGCCGAGGCACTCGTCGACTGGGAGCGCGGGATGGCGGCCAAGGGGTCGCTCGACCTGCTCGGACCCAGCACGAAGACGGCCGTCCAACGCATCCTCGACGGTGTCCCCGTGTCCGAAGCGGGATCGACGGGCACCACCAACGGGGCCGCGATGCGCATCACCCCGGTCGGCATCACCACGACCGCCGACGACCTCGACGTGCTCGTCGACGCCGTGCAGGACGCGTCGCGCGTCACCCACGACACCGGCCTCGGCATCGCCGGGGCGTCGGCGATCGCCGCCGCCGTCAGCGCCGGGATCGACGGCGCATCCCGCGCGGAGGCACTCGCCGTCGCCGTGGCCGCGGCGCGGATCGGTGAACGGCGCGGGCACTGGATCGCCGGTGCGTCCATCGCCGACAAGACCGCCTGGGCCCGCGGATGGCTGCCCACGGTGCCGGCTCCGGACCGCGTCACGGCGATCGACGGCGTGATCGGCACGAGCGTCGCGAGCCAGGAGTCCGTCGTGGCGGCACTCGCCCTGGTGTCCCTCGACCTGGACCCGTGGGAGACGCTCTGCACGGCCGCGAGCACCGGTGGCGACACCGACACGATCGCAGCCATGGCGGGCGCGGTGCTCGGTGCGGTGCACGGGGCGTCGGCGTGGTCCTCCGAGGCGGTCGCGCGGGTCGAGTCCGTCAACGACATCCGGTTCGCGGAGGTCGTGTCCCCCCTGCTGGGACTCCGCTTGAACAGCGCGACCAGCAGCCACTAGCCCCGGTCGGTGGCGACCCCCACGAGCCACCGCCCGGTCCCGAAACCCTTCCGACGACGTAAGAGGAACCATGGCAGACACCCCGAGCTCGGGAACCCTCACCAGCATCGAGCAGCGCGGCATCGAACCCGTGCCCGCTGCCGAGCGCACCGGGCAGGCCGGCGCACTGTTCTGGGTGTGGTTCGCCGCCAACATCTCCATCCTCGGGCTGCCCCTCGGCGCGACCCTGGTGGCGTTCCAGCACCTGAACATCTGGCAGGCGCTGCTCGTCGCGGTGATCGGCGCCGCCGGGTCGTTCGCCGTGGTCGGCGTGATCTCGATCGCCGGTCGTCGGGGCGGTGCACCCGGCCTGACCCTGAGCCGGGCGGTCTTCGGCGTCCGCGGCAACATCGGACCGACGTTCGTCTCGCTGCTGTCCCGCCTCGGCTGGGAGACCGTCAACACCACGACGGCGGCCTTCGTGCTCCTGTCGCTCTTCACGATCCTCTTCGGGACGGACGGCGACGCGAAGCACAACCCGGTGCTGACGATCGTCGCGATCCTCGTGTTCGTCGTGGCGACCGTGCTCATCTCCGGCCTCGGGCACGCGTTCATCGTCGCCGTGCAGCGGTGGGCGACGTGGGTCTTCGGCGCCCTGAACGTCTTCGTCGCCGTGTTCCTGGTCGTCCGCGTCGACTGGCACGTCGTCGGGAGCGCCCCCGCCGGGCCGTTCGCCGCGATGGCGATCGGCATCGGCACGATCGCGGCGGGCACCGGCATCGGCTGGGCGACCGCGGGTGCGGACATCGCCCGGTACTCGAAGACCAGCGTGCGCGCCGGCAAGCTCGTCGGCGCGAGTGCCGCCGGGGCCGGCATCCCCCTCGTCGTCCTCGTCGGGCTCGGTGCGCTCGTGTCCGCCGGCGACCCCACCCTGGCGCAGGCCGGGGACCCGGTCGCCGCGATCCGCGACCTGCTCCCCGGGTGGATGGCGGTCCCGTACCTCATCGCGGCGTTCGGCGGCCTGCTGCTGTCGAACCACCTCTCGGTGTACTCCGCGAGCCTCACCACGCTGACCCTCGGCATCAAGGTGCCCCGGGTGTGGGCGGTCACGGTCGACGTCGTCGTGACGTTCCTCGGCGCGATGTACTTCATGCTCGTCGCCGACGGCTTCTACGCGCCGTTCATCACCTTCATCTCCGTCCTCGCCGTCCCGATCACCGCCTGGCTCGGGGTCTTCATCGCCGACATCGTCCGCCGCACCTGGTACGACCCCGAGGCGCTGCTCGACCTCCGCGCCGGTGGCCGCTACTGGTACTCCGGCGGCATCGCCTGGCGGGCCGTCATCGCCTGGGCCGTCGCGATCGTCGTCGGGTTCCTGTTCACGAGCGTGCAGGTCGGGGACGCCGACCCGGTGTTCGTCGGGGCGTTCGCCAGCACCTGGATCGGCGCGAACGGGCTCGGCTGGATCGTCACGTTCATCGTCGCCGCCGCGGTCTACGTGCTCACCGGTGGTCCGAGGGGCGCCCTGCACGCGCCGGCCGACGAGTCTGCTCCGCTGCCCGCGACGGAGCACGCCTGATGCCCCGCCTGGTCTCGGTCGGCAACGTCATCGTCGACATCGTGATGCGCGTCGGCGAGCTGCCCGACCCGGGCGGCGACGTGATCGCGTCCTCGTCGGAGATCACGGCCGGTGGCGGTCTGAACACGATGGTGGCCGCACGACGCGACGGGCTCGAGGTGGTCTTCGCCGGCCAGTACGGCACCGGCCCGTTCGGCGACGTCGTCCGTCGGGCGCTCGTCGACGCCGACGTCCAGGTCCTGCAGCCCGGTCTGACCGACCAGGACAGCGGGTACTGCGTCGCGCTCGTCGACGCCTCCACCGAGCGCACCTTCGTCACGAGCGTCGGTGCCGAGGGGCGGCTCGGCACCCCCGAGCTCGCCCGGGTCGAGCTGCGCGACGACGACACGCTGTTCGTGTCCGGCTACGGCCTCGCCCACCCGGAGAACGGCCGTGCGATCGCAGCCTGGATCCCGACGATCCCGGCATCGGTCCGCGTCGTCTTCGACCCGTCGCCGCTCGTCGCCACGCTGGACCGGCAGGTGGTCGCGCCCGTCACGGCGCGTGCGGACATCGTCTCCGCGAACGCCCGGGAGGCCCGGCTCACGTCCCCGGGATCGGCCGACCTCCGCCAGGCGGTCACCGCCATGGCCGCGGTCGCGCGGGGCACGGTGCTGGTGCGTGACGGCGGTGCCGGCTGCTGGGTGGCGGACCCGTCGCTCCCCGACGGTCCCGTCCTCGTGCCGGGGTTCGCGGTCGAGGCCGTCGACACGAACGGCGCCGGTGACGCGCACGGCGGCGTGCTCGTCGCGGCGCTCTCCCGCGGGGAACACCTGCTCGACGCGGTCCGCCGCGCCAACGCCGCCGCCGCGATCGCGGTGTCGCGACCCGGGCCGGCGACCGCGCCCACGCGGGCCGAGACCGACGCCTTCCTGGCCACGCACCCGGCCTGACGGGTCCGCCGGGGCCGCGCCGTGCCTCCAGTCCGGGTCGCGCACCGGGGGACACGCGTCTGGACGGACGGAGGCGACCGCCTGCGTACCGTCGGTGCCATGACGGACCAGTACAGCAAGCAGGACCCGACGACGATGTACGCCGACAAGAAGCCCGACGAGCAGTACCTGCCGGGTGCCGGCACCGACGCCGAGATGGCGGAGAACGTCCCGGCGGACCACGGCGAGGACACCTACCGCGGCTCCGGTCGGCTCGAGGGCCGCAAGGCACTCATCACCGGAGGCGACTCGGGCATCGGCGCCGCCGTCGCGATCGCCTACGCACGTGAAGGCGCCGACGTGGCCATCTCGTACCTCCCCGAGGAGCAGGAGGACGCCGACCGCATCGTGGCCCTCATCGAGGCGGCCGGCCGCAAGGCCGTGGCGCTCCCCGGCGACATCACGTCGCTGGCATTCTGCGAGCAGCTCGTCGCCGACGCGGTCGAGCAGCTCGGTGGACTCGACATCCTCGTGAACAACGCGGGCAAGCAGCAGAACGTCGAGTCGATCGTGGACATCTCCGACGAGGAGTTCGACGAGACCTTCAAGACGAACGCCTACGCGACCTTCCGCATCACCAAGGCCGCCGTGCCGCACCTGCAGCCCGGTTCGACGATCATCAACACGACCTCGATCCAGGCGTACGCGCCGTCACCGCACCTCGTGCACTACGCGGCGACGAAGTCCACCGTGAACAACCTGGCGAAGGGCCTCGCGGCGCAGCTCGCGCCGAAGGGCATCCGCGTCAACGCCGTGGCACCCGGTCCGATCTGGACCCCGCTGCAGCCCGCCGGCGGACAGCCGCCGGAGGCCCTGCCGACCGCCGGCGAGCAGACCTACCTCGGTCGCTGGGGTCAGCCGGCCGAGCTCGCGCCGGCGTACGTGTTCCTGGCGAGCGGCGAGTCGTCGTACGTCGTCGGCGAGACGCTCCACGTCGACGGCGGGATGCCGACGCCGTAGGGCTCCGGCGCACATCGCGTCGCACGCGAGACGCCGCGTCGTACGCGAGACGCCGCGGCGTACGCGAAACGCCGCATCGACAGCGAGACACCGCCGGATCCGGCGGTGTCTCGCTGCGTGTGGGGCGTCTCGCGCGTTGTGCGGCGTCAGCAGGGCGTCAGCACGGCGTCGTGCACGTGCGCGCCATGCGCTCGAGGAGCTCGCGGGCCGAGAGCGCCGCCGCCAGCTCGACCTCGACGGGGTTGATGCCGACGGCGCGTTCGAACTCGCGACGACGGGCCTGGTCCGCGATCGCGACCTCGGGGCGCTGCGGCAGGACGGCGATCGCCCGGGCCGCGGCGTCGAACGCGCCGACCGGGCGACCGAGCTGCTCCCACATCGTCCGGACGTCGTGCGCGACCTGGTCGGGATCGCCGCCGAACTCGAAGCCGGCCGAGGCCATGGTCGCGAGTCCCTGCGCGGTGGGGTCGTTCGGGGTCATGGCGGCATCGTCACACGGATCCCCGCGAACGTGCTGCGAACCGGTGTCTTGTCCCCCGACATGCCGACACCCGGACCGGGGATTCTGGTGTCCCCCGATCTCCGTTTGGATGGAGGTGCCCCCAGAGGGCGACTCGGACAGGACGTCCGGGGACCGACGGAGGGCACGATGCTCGAACACACCAGCGCGGACACGCAGGCGGCAGCCGCCGCGGCCGCCACCCTGCACCTGCGGATCACGATCGTGGGGGCGACCGTCGACCTGCTCCGGGACGTCCCGTTCCACGAGGCCGACCCCGAGAAGGTCGCCGAACGCCTCGGCATCTCCGCCGACGAACTCCGGCAGCACTTCCCCTCGTGGGACGGACTCGTGCTGGCGGCGGTCGACCGGTGGAACGGCGGCCGGATGGACGAGGTCACGCGCGAGGTCGGCGACGGGTCCACCGTGCAGCTCCTCCGCGCGATCGTCGCCTCGAACGCCGAGGACCCCGCGCTCATGCGACTGCTCGTCGCGCTGCTGTCGGTCGCGGGCAACCCGCAGCACCCGATGGCCACGTACCTGCGCTCGCGGTACCAGCTCTTCTACGCGCAGATCAAGCGCGGGCTCGAGCACGACATCGCCGTGGGCCGCGCTCCGCACACGATGGACCCCCGTCGCGGGGCCGAGCAGCTCATCGCCCTGTACGAGGGGCTCCAGCTGCAGGCGCTCCTGCGCTCGGACCTCGACCTCGTGCCGGCCTTCGACCGCGCCGTCGCCCGGCTCGAGCGCGGCTGGATGGAGCGCTACGAGCCGCAGGCCGCACGTCGACTGTCGACGTGGAGCGACGGCGGCTGGGAGCTCTGAGGGGCGTCCTCAGCGCGGTCGTGGGCCGCGGGGCACCGAACCGTCCCCCGGGTCGTAGCCCGAGTCGCGGATGACGCGCAGCGCCGTCGTGTCGTTGTGGACGGAGTGCACGACCACCCTCCGCGCGCGGCGCAGTGCCCGCCGGGCACCGGGGGTCGCGACGAGCCCGCCGAGCACGAGCCCGGCGCCGATCCCCAGGGCCACCGACACCGCGGCGACGAAGTCCAGCGCTGCACTCGACGAGCCGGACATGAAGTTCAGCAGTGCGTTCGACACGGCGACACCGGGCAGCAGGGCGCCGCAGAACGCCGGGACCGCGATGGCCGCGACCGCTGTCCGCATCCGGGCTGCGGCGATGGTCGACAGCACGCCCAGCAGGACCGCGGCGAGGAACGTCGCGCCGAGCAGCGGGATGCCGAGGTCGCGCAGGCCCCGGAGCGCCGCTCCCGCCGCGACGGAGAACACCACGGCGACGGGGATGACACGGGCACTGGCCTGCTGCACGAAGCAGTTCGCGGCCGCCGACACGACGGTCAGCGCCAGGGAGGCCCAGAGCGGCAGGGTCTGCGTCACGATGCCGGACGGGTCGACCTCGATGTGCAGCCACTTCGTCACGGCGATCCCGGCCGGCACCCCGACGACGATCGCCGCGATGATCAACCCGATGTAGAACGCCCGGGCGACGGCCATCGCGCGGAACCCGGAGATCGCGTCCTGCGCCCAGGTGACGAGTGACGGGTGTGGGAGCAGCAGCACCACGAGCGCCGCCACCATCGTCGCGGCCTGGCCGGGGTGCAGCACGCCGGCCCAGATCGCGAGCGTGCCGATCGCCGACGCCACCGCGCCCTGCGCCCCGGACACGAAGAACTGCGGGAAGCCCCGGCCGGTCAGCCACCGTCCGGAGACGATGATCCCGAGCATGAGCACGAAGGCTCCGAGCCCCGCGCGCCACCCGCCACCGGCCTGCATCGAGATCGAGATGCCGAGGATCGACAGCCCCACGTCCGCCATCCACCGCGGCCACCGCGGCGGCAGGCGGAGCACCGCGACCAGCGCGTTCACCGCCGAGGTCATGTCGCGCTCGTCGTGCACGAGGTCGTCGACGATCTGGTTCGCCCGCGCCAGCCGGTCCAGGTCGGAGCCGTCGGACTGCACGGTCCGGACCTTCACGAGCGGCGGGGTGTCCGCCGGGGCGTACTGGATCGTGACCGAGCTGCCGGAGAAGTCGAGGTCGAGCGGCGCGAGGTTCCACTTCGTCGACACGGCGACCACGGCTGTCTCGACGCTGCGGGTGTCCGCACCGGAGGCGAGCATCACCTCTGCGAGGTCGAGGCAGAAGTCGACGATCTGCACGGGCGAGTACTGCTCGCGTGGTCGGGTGTCCGGGGCGACGTCCTCGTAGATCGTGCCGCGCAGTCGGGCGCGGGCATCGCGGATGTCGTGCTGCGCCAGGTTGCGGACGCGGGGCCGGGGGAGGCGGCCGGGTCTGGGGGCACCGGGGAGGGACTGCTCGGCCATCCCGCCATGGTGCCAGTCACGTTCTCCACGGGACCGGTGGACGGACGGGAGGCGCGGTGCCAGCTGGCACCGCGCCTCCCGTCCGTCCGATGGTGCGGACTACTGCTCGAGCGTCGCGTGCAGCGTGATGTCGACCCCGGTCAGCGCCTTGCTGACGGGGCACGTCGCCTTGGCGTCGTCGGCTGCCTTGCGGAAGGCCGCCTCGTCGATGCCGGAGACCTCGCCGCTGACGGTGAGGACGATGCCGGTGAGCTTGAAGCCGCCGGCGCTGTCCGGGCCGAGCGAGACGTCGGCCTTGACGTCGAGGGCCTCGACCGTGCCGCCGGCCTCGCCGAGGATCGCGGAGAACTGCATGGCGTAGCAGGCGGAGTGCGCTGCGGCGATGAGCTCCTCGGGGCTGGTGGTGCCGTCGGCGTCCTCGGCGGCGCGCTTCGGGAACGAGACGTCGTACGTGCCGACCTTGGAGCTGGAGAGTTCGACCTGGCCGGAGCCGTCGTTCAGGCCGCCGTTCCAGGCGGTGCGTGCGGTGCGCGTGGGCATGGCCGCTCCTTTCGTGTGGGGAGGGGTCCCGAGCGGGACCGTCGCAGCCGAGTCAAGCGGAGAACGATCGTTCTCGCAACCGGCTCACGGGGAAGACGCAGGTTTCGACGTCGGTGATTTATGCAACAGGTGTAGCGTGGATGGCGTTCAAAGGAGTCCCCATGCGCGCCGTCGTGTTCGAGCAGTACCAGACCTTCCCGTCCCTCACGGAGGTCCCGAAGCCCACTCCGGGCCCGGGGGAGGTGCTGCTCAAGGTCGCCGGTGCTGGAGCCTGCCACTCCGACGTCGCCGTGTACCGCGAGTTCCAGGAGGGACAGCCGGGTGCCCAGGCTCCCGCGTTCGTCCTCGGGCACGAGAACTCCGGCTGGGTCGAGGAACTCGGCGACGGCGTCACGGGCTTCACCGTCGGAGACGCCTACCTCGTCTACGGACCGGTCGGCTGCGGGCACTGCTCGTACTGCTCGAAGGGGCAGGACACCTACTGCGAGAACGCCGCCACGAACCCGTACATGGGCATCGGCCTCGGGCGTGACGGCGGCATGGCCGAGTACGTCACCGTCCCGGCCCGCAACCTCGTGCCGCTCGGGGACGCCGATCCCGTCGCCGCCGCGCCGCTCAGCGACGCGGCCCTGACGCCGTACCACGCGATCAAGAACGCCCTGCCGAACCTGGCGGGCGGTGGCAAGTACGCTCTCGTCGTCGGCCTCGGGGGACTCGGGCAGATCGCCGTGCAGATCCTCACCGCGCTGACCGGTGCGACCGTCATCGCCACGGACGTCAAGCAGGACGCCATGGACCGTGCGGCTGCCCGCGGGGCGATCACCGTGCCGGGGGGACCCGACCAGGTCGCCGCGATCCGCGAGATCACCGGTGGTCGCGGAGTGGACGCGGCGTTCGACTTCGTCGGGGCCACCCCGACCATCAAGGCCGCCCAGGCGTCGATGGCCGTCGGTGGTCGCTTCACGGTCGTCGGTATCGCCGGCGGCACCACCGAGTGGAACTTCTTCGCGACGCCGTACGAGTCGACGATCACGAACACCTACTGGGGCACCATCGAGGACCTGCACGAGGTCGTCGCCATGTACCGCGCCGGGCAGATCGTCCCGGACGTCGAGCGGTACGCCCTGGACGACGCACTCGAGGCCTACCGGAAGCTCGAGGCCGGCGAGCTCTCGGGCCGCGCGGTGGTCGTGCCCTCCGCTGCCGCCGTCTGACGATCCGGTAACGGTTCCCGCACTTCGTCGGGCTCCTCGGTATCGTGGTGACACGGTGCGAGGGGCGCACCGGGGTGGGAGCCGATCATGGCGAAGAATCCGGACTACTCGGCGGCGGTCGGCCGCCCGCGAACGGCGGACGGCGACGGCGGTCAGCTCACGATGGGGCTGCCCTACGACGCCCCGACCGCTGGTGCCGGAGCGGCCGAAGCCGTCCCGGTCAGCCGGGCCGGAGTCGTCTGGCGGATCGTCGCGTCGCTCGTGCTCGCCGCCATCGGGATCAACGCGATCGTGCGGTCCGTCCCGCTGTGGCAGACCGCCAACGTCGACGGAGCGAGCGGCGCCTGGGTCGGGGCACTCGCACTGCTCGTCCTGGCCGCGCTCGCGCTGGCGTACCCGATCGTCAACGTCGTGCGGTGGGTCCGCGCGAAGCGGTAGTCACCGTGCCGGAAGAGCCGCAACGCTACCGGCCCCCGCGTCTCGACGACGAGGCGACGACCCGCATGAGCATCGCGAACGCGGCGCCCGGAAGCGTCGGGTTCGCCTACACGCCGCCGGACCACGGCGCCGACGCCGAAGCGCCGATGACGCGCCTCGGCCTCGTGTGGCGCATCCTCGCGTCCGTCGTGCTGGCCGCGGTCGGTGTGAACGCGGTCGTCCAGATCGTCCGGACCATGGTGCAGCCCGATCCAGCCTGGGTCGCCGCGCTCGGCATGGCCGTGGTCGCGCTGCTCACGCTGGCGTACCCGGTCGTGAACCTCGTGCGCTGGGTCCGGGCCGTGCGGCGCCGGCATCAGCGTCCGGCCGCGTAGCCCTGCGCGCCGCGGGAGTTCGCCGCGGCGCCGAGCACCCCGGACGCCGGGTCCCGCGTCACGCACGTCAGCCGGCCGAGCGCCCAGTCGCCCGCGCGGGTGACGACGTGCCCGCGTGCCTCGAGCCCGGCGATGACCTCGTCGCCGAGACGGTCCTCGACCACGAGCCCAGCAGGCTCCCACGTACGCGGCCAGAACGACCCCGGGAACGACGTCGTGTGCATCGCCGGTGCGTCGATCGCCTGCTGCGGGGAGTACCCGCCGACGATCCACCGCAGCAGGAACAGCAGCTGCCACTGGTCCTGCTGGTCACCGCCGGGTGATCCGAGCGCCAGGACCGGAGCGCCGTCACGCAGGACGAGCGTGGGGGTCAGTGTCGTGCGGGGGCGCTCGCCGGGGCGGAGGGTGGAGGCGGTGCCCTCCTCGAGCCAGGTCATCTGCAGGCGGGTGCCGAGGCAGAACCCGAGCTCCGGGATCGTCGGGGACGACTGCAGCCAGCCGCCGGACGGGGTCGCGCTGACGATGTTGCCCCAGCGGTCCACGACGTCGATGTGGACGGTGTCGCCCCGGGTCTCGCCGTCGGGTGCGACGAAGGGCTCACCACGGTCCTCGACGGGTGTGGCTGTCGCCGCCCCGACCCGGACGGTCGGTTCGCCGACGCCCTGCGCTGCGACCGTGCCGACGCGCTCGGCCTCGGCCAGGGTCCGGACCGGCGGGATCGCGTGCACTACGCCGCCGACGGACCCGGGGCGCAGCTCGGCCGAGGCACGGTCCCCGATCAGTGCGCGGCGTTCGTCGGTGTACGCGTCGGAGAGCAGCACGTCGAGCGGGACGTCACCGTCGCCGTAGAACGCCTCGCGGTCGGCCAGGGCGAGCTTCTGCGCCTCGGCGATCGTGTGCGCGCCGACCTCGGTCGACGGGTCGAGCAGTGCGTCGTCGAGCGGTTCGAGCAGCCGGAGGGTCTGCAGCAGTGCCGGACCCTGCCCCCACGGGCCCGTCTTCGCGATCGTGCAGCCGCGGAACTCCGCGGTCGTCGCGGGCTCGTAGGTCGCCCGGAACGCCGCGAGGTCGGACGCGCGGATCACCCCGGCGTGGTCGGCGCCCGACGAGTGCCGGTGGGGCGTGCGGACGAAGCGGTCGACGGCCTCGGCCACGGAGCCCTCCGCCCACTCGGTCCGCGCCGCGTCGATGCGGGCGGACCGGCTGCCGGCGCCCTCGCCCGCGGCGACGAGCCGGTCGAACACCGAGGCGAGCGCCTCGTTGCGCAGGAAATCCCCGGGGACCGGCACCGTGCCTCCAGGCAGCCACTGCGTGGCGGAGGTGGGCCAGTGCTCCTCGAAGAGGCCTCGGACGGTGGTGATGGTGCGGACCACCGCCGGTGTCACGGGGTGGCCGTCGCGGGCGTAGCCGATGGCGGGCGCGAGGACGTCGGCGAGCTCCCACGTGCCGTGGTCCCGGAGGAGCAGCAACCACGCGTCGACGGCACCCGGCACGGCGGCGGCGAGGGCGCCTGACCCGGGGACGAGGTCGAGCCCCTCGGCGCGGTAGTGCTCCGGCGTCGCGCCCTCGGGAGCCGGACCCTGGCCGACGAGGACCGTCGGGGTCGGGTTCGACGCGGTGGCGAAGACCGCGGTCAGGTCCCCGCCGGGGCCGTTCAGGTGCGGCTCGACGACCTGGAGGACGAACGCGCCGGCCGTCGCCGCGTCGAACGCGTTCCCGCCGCGTTCGAGCACCGACTGGGCCGTCGCCGTGGCGATCCAGTGCGTCGACGCCGCCGTGCCGAACGTGCCGCGGATGTCCGGGCGCGTGGTGTGGACTGCGGGCGGGACGAAGGCGGGGTTCGGCGTCGGCATGCCTCCATCCTGTCCTCGTCGGGCGGCTCAGCCCGCAGCCACGGCGACACCGGCGGCGACGAGCGGTACGGGGTTGCGCTCGGTGGCGGACGGATGCTCGCCGCCCAGCGCGACCACACCCGCGCGGTCAGTGCGTCCAGTGCCACACCCACCTCCACCGCAACCGTCACCACCGACTCGCAGGAGCAGTCATGACCGAGCAGTTCACCGCCCACACCACCCACCGGTTCGCGTACCCCGTCACGGACGTCTACCGCGCCTTCGTCGACCCGGCGCTGCTCGCGCTCTGGTTCGGACCGCTCGGCTTCCACGTCCCCGTCGCCACCGTCGAGGTCGACGCCCGGGTCGGCGGGGCCTGGAACCTGACCATGGTGAACAACGACGACCCGGAGTGGTCGTCGCCCGTCACCTCGGTCCTGCAGGAGATCGAGGAGAACCGGATCATCGTGGGCACCTCCACCGCGCACGGCATCCCGGGTGTCGAGGACGGCACGCTGCTGTCCCTCACGCTCGAGTTCGCCGAGGACGGCGACGGCACGATCGTCACCCTCACGCAGGGGCCGTTCCCGGAGGTCATGCGCGACATGAACATCGCCGGCTGGACGCAGTCCTTCCACAAGCTCGAGGCGCTCCTGGCCACCCCCAAGGAGTTCCTCCAGGTGCCGTGACCGGTCGCCGTGGCCCCGGAACTGGGGTTCTCCGCAGCTGTCAAGGGGGTTGTGCGGCCCCGCAGAAAAGGTGACCATCGTTCGGCGGTGCGTATCGGGCGTGCCGCCGAACGGACGCGCAGGGTGTGTCCGCAGATCGGACCGCCTCCCTGGGCGGTCCCGGGTCAGGGGTTTCATGCGTACCACCACGTCCACAGCACAGCCACGTCGTCCGGGTTCGCGCCTGCTCGCGACGGTCGTCGCGATCGCCGCCGTCGCCGCGGGCCTCGTCGGGACCGCGTCGCCCGCCTCGGCGGCACCCGTGGTCTACACCGGCACGGTCGCGGCGGGCAAGACGCTCTGGCCCGGCGACTCCGTCACGTCGAACAACGGGCAGTTCCAGCTCGTCATGCAAGGTGACGGCAACCTGGTCGAGTACGGCATCGGGCGCAAGGTCCTCTGGGCGTCGAACACCTCGGGTCGTCCCGGGGCGTTCGCGCAGATCCGCGCCAACGGCACCCTCGCCATCGTCTACAACAACGTGCGTGTCGCGCTCTGGGGCGGTGCCGGTCAGGTCGGCCGGAACTTCGGCGTCCGTCCCGACGGCACGATGCGGATGATCAACACGGCGAACCGCAGCGTCGTCGAGTTCCCCACGTACCAGGACAGCGTCGCCGGTGGCAACGTGATCCTGCCGGGCTCGGTCCTCCGTTCCGACCGGACCGCCTCCCGGACGCTCACGATGCGTGCCGACGGCGTGCTCGTGCAGGTCGTCGACGGCAAGCAGATCTGGGCCTCGAAGACCGGCGGGAACCCCGGTGCCTACGCCGCCGTCCAGACCGACGGCAACCTCGTGATCTACACGGCGGCGAAGAAGGCCCTCTGGTCCAGTGCCACCAGCAAGGCCGGTTCCGGACAGCTCCTCGTGCAGGTCGACGGCAACGTGGTGCTCTACGGCAAGAGCGACACCCGCGTGTGGTCCACGCGCGCGGTCACCGGCCTGCTCTGGCCGGTCGCCAGCACGAAGATCTCCGGCCGGTACGGCGACGACCGTGGGGCCGGGCACGTCCCGCGCTACCACCAGGGCACCGACGCGGCGGTCGGTACCGGCACCCCCGTGTACGCGTCGGCGACCGGTACGGTGACGAGCGCCGTCGCCAACAACCCGTCGTACGGCAACTACGTCGTCGTCACCTACGGCATGACGACCGTGCTCACCGCGCACCTCAGCAAGATCGAGGTGAAGCAGGGGCAGGTCGTCTCGAAGGGGAACGAGATCGCGAAGTCCGGGAACACCGGGCAGTCGACCGGGCCGCACGTGCACGTCGAGGTGCGGCAGGGCGGCACGCTCGTCGACCCGCTCAAGGTCCTGCACTTCCGGTGACGACACCGCATTCACCGACTCCTGTCAGGATCGTCGCTCTCCCGACACTGTGAAGTGAAGGGAGTGCCGTGACTGACGACGACCCGTCCCTCGTGCGCCGTCTGGTGTCCGGGGACAAGGCCGCGCTGGCGACCGCGTTCGACCGGTTCGCGCCGGCGTTGACCCGGTACGCCTGGGCGGTCTGTGCGACCCCCGCCGACGTCGAGCACGTCGTGCAGGAGTCCTTCCTGTCGCTCTGGAAGCACGCCGACGGCTTGAACCTGCCCACGGGCCGGCTGTTGCCGTGGCTGCTCGCGGTCTGTCGTTCGCACGCAGGACCCCGCGGCGCGGACGTCGCCGGCGGCGAACCGCTCCGGCTGGTCCAGCAGGACCTGCTCGCACTCCCCGACACCGACCGACGGCTCGTCGAGCTCTGCCTCGTCGAGGGTCGGACGTGGTCGGAGGCCGCGCAGTCGCTCGGTCTTCGTCCGGGAGGGACCTCGTCACGACGGGGCTCCCGAGCGACGAAGGAGGTGCAGCGATGAGGTCGGAACCCCCGGTCGGAGACGACCTGCAGCGGATGCTCGTCTCGATGAAGCAGAACGTCCTCGAACGAGCCGAGCCCCGGAAGCGCCGCGGTCGTCGCACCGGCGTCGCGATCGCCGTCGTCGCGCTGCTCGCGGTCGGAGCAGCCGGTGGAGGAGTCGCCCTCGGCCTCATCCCGACGACCCCCGAAGCGGCACCGGTGTCCACGCCGAGCCCGACGGAACCGGCCCGGACGATCACTCCGTCCTCCGCCCCCGTCCTGATCACGCCGACGCCGACGCCGACACCGACTGCGCCGCCCTACTCGGCCACGGACTGGTCGACGTGGACGATCACGGCGGACGGTGCCGGTCCGGCGACGCTCGGGAGTGCCACCGGGGCGGACGACGCAGCCCTGCGCGAGGGCCTCACGCCCGCGCCGCCGCTGGTCGACGACACCGGCACCGTCATCTACCAGTGGGGCTGCGCCAACCCGAACGCGCGCATCTGGGAACGGTCGGACGGCACGGTGGTGGAGATCGTCGGCGACGGTGTCGTGCAGACGGTGGTCATCTCGGGAGCTTCGGACAGCTCGGTGACCCAGCCCGAGGTCGGGCCGAAGACCCTCGCGGGCGTCGGGCTCGGGAGCACGCTCGACGAGATCCGTGCGGCGTACCCGAACGTGGTGCAGACCCGGAAGGACCCCGTCGGCGGCACGGCGGACACCTTCTGGGCCGTCCCGGACGGTGGACGGTTCATCGTCTTCCAGATCCCGGCCGACGGCACCTCCGTGTCGAGGGTGTACGTCGGTGCCACGGACGAGCCGGCTTACGACTACTGCTCCTGACCACGGAGGCAGGCCGAACCCGAACGGCCCGCACCCGTGGGTGCGGGCCGCCTGTCTCAGTCCCTCCGCCAGACATCGAGCACGAGCCTGGTGACGGCCACGAGCAAGCTCGCGACCCCCAGCCAGGACACTCGACGTCTGGGTTCGGACCCGTTGTCGTTCGACATCGAGACCACCTCCGGTGTCAGCGCCGGCGGACACGAGGAGCGGAAGTGCCGAGGGGTGCGGCCGCGACTTGAGTCGCGTACGCTGGACCCGAGCGTTGCGCTCGGGACGCTGTAGGTCCCTCTAGCACTCCACTCGGAGAGCAAATCGAAGCCCATCACCGTTGCCGCGGTGGTGGGCTTCAACCTTGCCCGGGGTCAGACGCCCGGCGACGCGCGACCCCGGAGTCAGCCTAGGCGAACCGATACTCCAGTACCACGTACGGCGCGGCGAGCGGATGTGATGTTCCACCGGCGCTACCGTGTCGACGTCCCGCGAAGTGGGGTGGCCCTGAAGGGCTGATGATGACGGGTCTTCAAATACGGTTGCAACGACCCAGGGGAGGAACAGTGGAGTTCGAAGAGCGTCTCGCCGCGCTGGCGACGAAGGTACAGAACCAGCGCGAGGCCATCCAGACGGAAGAAGCGACGAAGAACGCGTTCGTCATGCCGTTCATCTCGACGATCCTCGGGTACGACGTGTTCAACCCCTTGGAAGTCGTGCCGGAGTTCACCGCCGACGTCGGGGTGAAGCGCGGGGAGAAAGTCGACTACGCGATCATGCGTGATGGCGAGGTGCAGATCCTCATCGAGTGCAAGAAGTCCACCGAGCCGCTCAAGATCGAGCATGCATCGCAGCTGTTCCGGTACTTCTCGGTCACCAACGCGCGGATCGCCGTACTCACGAACGGTGAGGTCTACAACTTCTACACGGACCTCGACGCGCCCAACAAGATGGACGACCGGCCCTTCCTGGTCCTCGACCTCGCCGACATCGACGAGACGCTGCTGCCGGAGCTCCGCAAGCTGACGAAGGACGTCTTCGACCTCGACTCCGTCATCAGTGCGGCTGAGGAACTCAAGTACGTCGGCGCCATCAAACGTGCCATCGCTGCGCAGTTCCGGGAGCCGGAGGAGGACTTCGTCCGCCTCTTCGCTTCTCGCGTCTACGACGGACGCTTCACTCAGGAGGCGCGTGCGCAGTTCACGACGCTCGTCGCCAAGGCATCGAAGCAGTTCTTGAACGAGCAGGTCAACGACCGCCTCAAGACCGCGCTCGGGGCGTCGTACAGCGCCCCTGTCGGGGCTGAAGCGCCTGCTGACGCAGTGACGAGTGAGCCCGTCGCAGAAGGCGATCTCGACCGGGACACCGAGATCGAGACGACCCTCGAGGAACTCGAGGGGTACCAGATCGTCAAGGCGATCGCGTGCAGTGAGGTGAAGCCAGACCGGATCGCGCACCGTGACCAGAAGTCGTACTTCGCCGTGCTGCTCGACGACAACAACCGCAAGCCGATCGCTCGGCTCTGGTTCAACGGGAAGAAGCAGAAGTACCTCGGGCTCTTCGACGAGAACAAGGTGGAGACGAAGCACCCGATCGAGGCGCTGGACGACATCTACCTGCACGCCACGTCGATCCGCGAGGCTGCACAGCGGTTCTCCTCCTGAAGTGGGCGGCCGCGTGCCGGCCGTAGGGTTGGCGGGATGGAGAAGCGCCGCGGACACGTGATCGTGTTGGTCGCGATCGGGATCGTCGCCGGGGTGCTCTCCGGCCTGTTCGGCGTCGGCGGCGGGGTGATCGTCGTGCCCGCGCTGATGGCGTTCCTGCACCTCGATCAACGCCAGGCATCCGCGACCTCGCTCGTGGCGATCGCCCCCGCGGCCGTCGTCGGCGCGATCACCTACGCCGTGCAGGGCGAGGTGCACTGGCTCGCCGCACTCACGCTCGCGGTCGGCAGCGTGGTCGGTGCCCCGGTCGGGGCGCGGTTGCTACGTGCCCTCCCACTCCGGGTCCTGCCGTGGATCTTCGTCGGGTTCATCGCCGTCGTCCTCGTCTCGCTGTTCACGACGGTGCCGACGCGCGGCGGTGACGTCCACTTCGGCGTCGTCGAGGCGATCGTGCTCCTGCTGCTCGGTCTGCTGTCCGGCGTCTTGTCCGGGCTGGTCGGGGTGGGTGGCGGTGTCGTCATCGTGCCGGGTCTGGAGGTCGTCCTCGGCGCCGGGGACCTGCTCGCGAAGGGCACGTCCCTCCTCACGATGGTGCCGACGTCGGTGTCCGGCACGGTGGCGAACCTGCGCCGCCGCGCCGTCGAGTTGCGGGTCGGCCTGACCGTCGGGTTCACCGCCGCGGTGTGTTCGCCTGGAGGCGCGTGGATCGCCCGCCTCGTCGACCCGCGGGTGGGCACCTGGCTCTTCGCCGCGTTCCTGGTGGTCGTCGCGGTCATCGTCCTGCGCCGTGGTCGTCGGACCGCACCACGGAACGAGGCGACGGTCGGGGAGGTCGCGTGACGCGCCTCCCGGCCGGTGGTGGACGGGGCCACGCTGACGCGGAGGCCGTGCTCGCGGCGTTCGCACGGACCGACGGGGACGTCGCGGCGGCCCGCAGGGTCGCGCGGCAGTTCGCCGATCTCGACGAGGGCGAGCGGTCGGCACTGCTGTGGAGCGAGGACCCCGGGGCGCGGTTGGTGGCGGTGCTGCTGCTCGTGCAGGCCGCTCGGGAACGGCCCGACCCGGAGCTGACCGAGGAGTACCTGGCGGCGGCGAAGGCGGAGCGGTTCGAGGACCCGGTGCTCGTCGACCTCGCGGCCGAGGAACTCGTGGGGGCACCGGTGGTCGGTGGGTCGACCGGACCGCTCTTCGCGCTCGTGAAGTCCGACGTGGCGATGGTGCGGCGGATCGCGGTGGTGGCGACCCTGGCGTTCGCGAAGCGAGGCGATGCCGAGGTCCCGCTCGCCATCGCCGGGCGGCTCGTTCGGGAGCGCACCGACACGGTGCAGTCCGCACTCGGGTGGGTGCTCCGGGAGACCGGCAAGCGTGCGTCGGAAGCGGCGCTCGTGACGTTCCTCGAGCGGAGCGGGCGACTCCTGACCCCCGCGGCGCTCGTGACCGCGACGGAGCACCTGCCAGCGGCAGAGCGGGACCGGCTGCGTGGCTGACACGACCTAGGATTGCCGTGATGGAGACCGTCCCGATCGCCCACCGGCGCGCTGCGGAGCAGGACGGTACCCGGTGGGACATCCAGGGCCTGCGGGCGTTCGCGGTCCTCGCCGTGGTGCTCTACCACCTGTGGCCGGCGCGGCTGCCGGGCGGGTTCGTCGGCGTCGACGTGTTCTTCGTGATCTCCGGCTACCTCATCACCGGGCACCTCCTCCGAGAGCAGCTCGCGGACGGGCGGATCGCACTCGGACGCTTCTGGGCCCGACGGGCGAAGCGGCTGCTGCCCGGGGCATTCGTGACGATCCTCGCGACCGGTGCCGCCGTGCTCGCGGTGGTGCCGAGCGCGCTCTGGGGGCAGTACGGGCGTGAGCTCATCGCCTCGACGGTCTACGTGCAGAACTGGCAGCTGGCATCGGACGCGGTCGACTACCTGGCGTCCGACGCCGACCCGTCGCCGTTCCAGCACTTCTGGTCGCTGTCCGTCGAGGAGCAGTTCTACATCGCGCTGCCGCTCCTGCTCGTCCTGTGCGCCGCGGTGTTCCGTCGCCGTGGACGGTCGCCCGTGGTCACCGCTCGCTGGCTGCTCGGTGCGGTGTTCGTCCTGTCACTGGCGTGGTGCGTCGTGCAGACCCGGACGGTCCCGGGCGTCGCGTACTTCTCGACGGGGACCCGCGCGTGGGAGTTCGCGCTCGGCGGGCTCGCGGCGACGGTACCGGCCGCGCTGTTCACCGGCAGACGAGCGCTCCGGACGACCGGAGCCCTCCTCGGCGCCGTCGCGCTGCTCGTGGCGCTCGTGGTCATCACACCGACGACGCCGTTCCCGGGCACCGCTGCGCTGCTGCCGGTCGGCGGTGCGACGCTCGTCGTGCTCCTCGGCGGGGGGACGGTGCTCGAGACGGTCGGTCGGATCCCGCCGGTGGCGTTCACCGGACGGATCTCGTACGCCGTCTACCTCTGGCACTGGCCGGCGATCGTCCTGCTGCCGATCGCGCTCGGACACCCGCTCGGCACGGGGTGGAAGCTGCTGGTCCTCGGCGGATCGATCGGTGTCGCCGCCGCGTCGACGGTGTTGCTCGAGGAGCCGCTCCGCTTCTCCGCTCGCGTGCGGGCGATGCGGCCCCGGTGGACGGCGCTGTACGGCGCGCTGAGCACCGTCGTCGTCGTCGCGCTCGGGGCGTCCACGTTGGTCGCGCTCGAGGTGCAGCAGCGGCAGGCGACCGAGTTCGCCCAGGCACTGCAACGCGGCGACGCTCCGTGCTTCGGTGCCGCTGCACGCATCGGGTTCGACGACCCCTGCACGAACCCCCGGCTCGACGACGTCCGGGTGCCGGCCGCGTCGATCGCCGCGAAGGACGACCACAACAGCGCGGAGTGCTGGTCGGGGTTCGAAGCGACGCTGCAGACCTGCACCGTCGGGGCCACCACGGGCGCGACGAAGCACCTGTTCGCGGTGGGGGACTCGCACAGCAACGCGTGGCTGGCCGTGTACGACGAGATCGGGAAGCGGAACGGGTGGCGCATCGAGGTCGCCGGACACGGTGGGTGCTACCTGACGACCGCACGGCAGGACGCCCCGCAGCAGTTCCAGGTCGACAACTGCGAGACGTGGAAGCGCGCGGTCGAGCAGAAGATCGCGACGGAGGACCTCGACGGCGTGATCGTGACGCACGCCGCGACCGTGTACCCGGTCGTCGCGCAGGACGGCAGGTCCGCGGCGGAAGCGACGATCGCGGGACAGGTCGAGGCGTGGCGGACCGCCACTGACCGCGGCATCCCGGTGGTCGCGATCCGTGACAACCCGCGACCGAGGCAGGATGTCGTGGCCTGCGTCGGGGCGATGCCCGCCGGTCCGACGACGTCGGCGTGCGACACTCCTCGGTCGGCGGCGTTCCCCACCTCCGACGGACAGCGGGAGGCAGCGGCGCGGGTCGGGCCGCTCGCGCACGTGGTCGACCTGACGCGGTACTACTGCGACACGACGACGTGCCCGGCGGTGATCGGCGGGGTGCTCGTCTACCGGGACGGGAGCCACCAGACGCTCACCTTCGCGAAGACGCTGCGACCGTACCTGGAGCAGGGGCTGCTGGCCGCTCTGGGCGGCGCCTAGCCTGGGGGCATGCACACCGAGGTGCCCCGCCCCCACATCGACGCCGCGCTCGTGGAGCGGCTCGTCGCCGACCAGTTCCCCGAGTGGGCCGGGTTGCCCGTGCGCGAGGTCGATCCGCAGGGCTGGGACAACCGCACCTACCGGTTGGGCAGCGAGCTGTCCGTGCGGCTGCCGAGTGCGGCCGGGTACGTCGCGGCGGTCGAGAAGGAGCAGCGGGTGCTGCCGTACCTCGCGCCCCGGCTGGACGTGCCCGTGCCGGAGCCGGTCGGCCTCGGCACCCCGACCGAGGAGTACCCGTTCCCGTGGTC
Organism: Curtobacterium sp. 314Chir4.1; assembly: GCF_900215175.1. Taxonomy (NCBI): domain Bacteria; kingdom Bacillati; phylum Actinomycetota; class Actinomycetes; order Micrococcales; family Microbacteriaceae; genus Curtobacterium; species Curtobacterium sp. 314Chir4.1. The sequence continues at coordinate 21,454 of NZ_OCMI01000005.1, read as the reverse complement.
GGTCCGGCGCTGGATCGACGGGACGGTCGCGCTCCGTGCGCCGCGGCTCGACCGCGCGCGGTTCGCCGCCGACGTCGGTACGGTGCTGCGGCAGCTGCGAGCGATCCCGGCCGCGGACGGCCCGGTCGCGGGAGCGCACTCCTTCCACCGGGGCGCGCACCCGTCGCACTACGCGTCCGAGGTGGTCGCCGCGCTCGACACCCTCGGTGCTGCCGTCGACCGGAGGGCGTGCGAACGGGTCTGGGTCGAGGCCGTCGCGTCGCAAGGGGACGGACCGGGGGTGTGGTTCCACGGGGACGTCGCGCCGGGCAACCTCCTCGTCGACGGGTCCGGGCGGCTCAGCGCCCTCATCGACTTCGGGACGTGCGGGGTGGGCGACCCGGCGTGCGACCTCGTGCTCGCGTGGACGTTCCTCGACGCGGACGCCCGCCAGGTGTTCCGGGACGTCGTCGCGCTCGACGGGGACACCTGGGCACGTGCACGCGGATGGGCACTGTGGAAGTCGCTCATCATGCTCGCCGGCAGCGCGGGTCCGGGCGACCGGTCGGAGCACGCTCGCGTGCTCGACGCGGTCCTCGCGGACCCCGTGGTCTGAGCCTGGAGGCACGGCTCCCGTCCGCCGCGCAGCGCGCGCAGCGGACGGGGCTGGGAACGCACCACGGGTCGGGCGGGTACCGACGTGGGGGAGACGAGCCGCGCCTCTCCCCGCCGGCACGGCCTGCCCGCCGCTGGCGCGACGGTCAGGAACCGGCGGCGTGGGCCCAGGCCGGCTGAGAACAACGACGAGAGGAACGCGACGTGCGCGCACTGACCTGGCAGGGCACCGAGAAGGTGTCCGTCGAGACCGTCCCCGACCCGACCATCCAGGAGCCGACCGACGCGATCGTGCGGATCACGTCGACCGCGATCTGCGGCTCCGACCTGCACCTGTACCGCGTCCTCGGTGCCTACATCGACAAGGGCGACGTGCTCGGTCACGAGCCGATGGGCATCGTCGAGGCGGTCGGCAGCGAGGTGACCAACCTCAAGGTCGGCGACCGCGTCGTCGTCCCGTTCAACATCTCCTGCGGGCACTGCTGGATGTGCCGCAACGGCCTGCAGTCCCAGTGCGAGACCACGCAGACCGCCGAGTACGGCACCGGTGCCTCGCTGTTCGGCTACACGAAGATGTACGGCCAGGTCCCCGGCGGACAGGCCGAGTACCTCCGGGTGCCGCACGCCGACTACGGGCCGATCGTGGTGCCCTCCGACGGCAGCCCCGACGACCGTTGGCTGTTCCTCAGCGACATCCTGCCGACCGCCTGGCAGGCCGTGCAGTACGCCGACGTCCCCGAGGGTGGCACGCTCGCGGTCCTCGGCCTCGGCCCGGTCGGGCAGTTCGCCGCACGCATCGGCGCGCACCTCGGGTACCGGGTGCTCGCCGTCGACCCGGAGCAGGTCCGTCGCGACCTCGCGTCGAAGCACGGTGCCGAGGTGTTCGACCTCACGAAGGACGTCGTGCCGCAGCTGGTCGACCTCACCGACGGTCGGGGCCCGGACGGCGTGGTCGACGCGGTCGGCATGGAGGCCCACGGCAACCCGTTCGCCAGCTTCGCGCAGCGTGCCGCCGGGCTGCTCCCCGACGCCGTCGCGCAGAAGGCGATCGAGACCGCCGGCGTCGACCGGCTCGCAGCCGTGCACGCGGCGATCGACCTCGTCCGCCGCGGTGGCACCGTCTCCCTGAGCGGTGTGTACGGCGGACGGGCTGACCCGATGCCGATGTTCACCCTGTTCGACAAGCAGATCACCGTGCGCGAGGGGCAGTGCAACGTCCGCCGCTGGATCGACGACCTGATGCCGCTCGTGTCCGACACCTCCGACCCGCTGGGGACGCTCGACCTCACGACGCACCGGGTCTCGCTGGAGGACGCCCCGCACATGTACGAGGTCTTCCAGAAGAAGGAGGACGGCTGCGTGAAGGTCGTGCTCGACCCGTCCCTGGCCGCCGCCTGATGCGGATCGTCGTCGTCGGCGCGACCGGCAACGTCGGGACGGCGGTGGTGCGACGTCTGGCGGCTGCGCGTGCGGACGGCGGCGACACCCCGGTCGAGGTCGTCGGGGTCGCACGCCGACTGCCGGACCTCCGCGCCGATCCGTACGGCTCCGCGGTGTGGCACACGGTCGACGTCGGCGCGCACGACGCCGTCGACCGACTCACCGCGGTGTTCCAGGGCTCCGACGCAGTGGTCCACCTGGCGTGGGCGCTGCAACCGACGCACGACATCCCCGCGCAGTACCGGACGAACGTCACCGGGACGGCGAACGTGCTGGAGGCCGTCGCCCGCGCCGGCGTCCCCCAGGTCGTCGTCGCCTCGTCGGTCGGCACGTACCGCGGGGTCGACGTCGACGGCAAGCGCACCCCGGTCGACGAGAGCTGGCCGGCGACCGGGATCCCGACCGCCACCTACTCGATCCACAAGGCCGCGAACGAGGCGGCGATGGACCGCTTCGCCGCGCAGCACCCCGATGTCGTGGTGACGCGGCTGCGCCCAGGGCTGGTCTTCCAGCGGGACGCCGCCGCCGAGATCCGTGGGCTCTTCCTCGGTCACCTCGTGCCGATGTCGATCGTCCGCTGGATCCGGTGGGCGGTCCTGCCGCTGCCGTTGCCGTTCGTGTTCCAGGCTGTGCACGCCGACGACGTCGCCGATGCCTACTGGCGGGCGATCGACCGGCGAGCCGGGGGAGCGTTCAACATCGCCGCCTCGCCCGTGCTCAACCCGCCTCGGCTCGCCCGGGCGTTCGGGATGCTCGGGGCGATCCGGGCGCCGATGTGGCTCGTCCGGGGCATCGTCACGCTCACCTGGCGGTTGCGCCTGCAGCCGACGGACGCCGGGTGGGTGGACATCGCGGCGCAGGTGCCGGTGATGCGGACGGACAAGGCGCGGTCGGTGCTCGGATGGGAGGCGCGGCACACCTCCGAAGACGCCTTGCGCGAGCTCGTGGCCGGGTTCGCGGACGGGGCGCGGGTGCCGGGGTCGGGGCCGCTGCGCGGCTGAGCGGTGGCCCCTTCGCGGGGCAGCGCTCCTGCGGCGGAGGCGCTACGGTCAGATCGTTCCGACGAAGGGGGACGACGTGTTCGGAGATCTGCTCAGTGACGGCAGCGGCGAGGGTCTGGGTGCGTTCGGCATCCTGTGGGGTGTGGGCGCGGTCGTGATCGGTCTCGGCTTCGTCGCGATCGTCGTGACGATCATCGTCCGCAGTGCCCGGATGGCGAAGCGGGGCCAGAACCCGTTCACCGTGCAGGAGGACCTGGCGTACCAGGCCGTGCAGAGCCGGACGCTCGCGCCCGAGAAGTCGCTCGAGCAGCGGCTCGCCGAGCTGAACGACCTGCACGCCCGCGGCGTCATCTCCGACGACGAGCACCGTGCGGCGCGCGCCGAGGCCCTCCGCCCGTGACCTTCGCCGAGGAGACCCACAACCCGCTGGTGCCGCCGGTGTACGACCTCGTGTGGAGCGTCGTCGCCGTGCTCGTCGTGGTGGCCGTCGTCGTTGTGGTCGTGCTCGTCGTCCGACGCGCTCGACGCGCGCCGGGACGTCGACACGAGCAGCGGCTCGCCGAGCTCGACGACCTGCACGCCCGCGGGGTCATCTCCGACGACGAGCACCGCGAGGCCCGCGCCGAGGTCCTCCGCGGCTAGCCTGGGCGGGTGCTGCTGCCGACGGACCTGCTCGGGGACTGGGTGCTCCGTCGCCGCGTGGACGATCGGCGTGCCGGTGTCGACGGGATCGTGACCGGCACGACCACCCTGACGAGCACCGGCCCGGGCGAGGTCCGCTGGGACGAGTCCGGCACGATGACCTTCGACGGCCGGACGGTGCCCGTCTCGAGGACCCTGCACGTGCGACGAGCCGATGACGACCGGTGGACGGTCTTCTTCGCCGACGGCCGGCCCTTCCACGACTGGGTCTGGGGAGCGCGCGTCGACCACGCGTGCGCGCCGGACGACTACACGGGGGTCCTCGCCGGTGACGCCGACCGCTGGACGGTCCGGTGGGAGGCGCACGGCCCCGCCAAGGACTACGTGCTCGACAGCGAGCTCCGACGTCGGTCCCACCCGGCAGACTGAGCCCATGCCCCGCAGCTCCGGTACCGACGCCCCACGGATCACCCTGACCGAACCCGCCGACCTCGACGACTGGACCCCAGGACCCGGTGACGTCCTGACCGGCGACCGCATCGAGGGGAAGCGCATCGAGACCCTCGACCTCGCCGGGGAGCGCCTGCCCGACGTCGAGATCGAGGAGTCGGTGATCGGCACGCTCCGGGTCGACGGCGCCGACCTCCGCGGGCTCCGGGTGCGGGACTCGGTCGTGGAGGTCCTCGACGCCCCGGTCCTCCGGGCGTCGAGCAGCGCGTGGCGCGAGGTCCGGATCGGCGGCGGGCGTGTGGGTTCGGCCGAGCTGTACGACGCCGGGCTGAACGGCGTCGAGTTCGTCGGGATGAAGCTCGGCTTCGTGAACCTGCGCGGCTCGACGCTCACCGACGTCGTGTTCCGCGACTGCGTCATCGACGAGCTCGACATCGCCGATGCCCGACTGCTCCGGGTGTCGTTCGACGGCACGCGGATCCGGGCGGCCGAGGGGTCGAACACCCGGATCGACCACGTGGACCTCCGGGGCGCCGACCTCGACCGGGTCGAGCGGCTCGAGGGCTTCCGCGGTGCCACGATCGCCGCCGACCAGCTGTACACGCTCGCGCCGCTGCTGGCCGCCCAGGCGGGCTACCGCGTCGACTGACCGGCCCGGGTCTCGGGTCGACTTCGCCGAGACTCGGGGCGGGCGACACTCCTCGCGGCTCCGAGCGCGAGAAGCGTCGCTCAGGCCGAGACTCGCCCCGTGCCCGTGCCCGTGCCCGTGCCCGTGCCCGTGCCCACGCCCGCCAGCGCCGCCGCCAGGTCGGCCTGCACCAGGTCACCGTGCACCGCGGCGCCCGCCTGCGTCCCCGCCGCGGCGGATGCGATGACGGTCGCCATCGGGGATGCCACGTTCCCGGCCGCGTACACCCCGCGGACCGACGTCTGCCCGGCCGCGTCCACGGACAGGGCGCTCCCGAACCGGAAGTCACCCATGACCTGGTCGACCGCCTCGAGCCCCAGGCCAGACAGGAACCCGACCCGGGCCTCGACGCTGCTGGCGGCGGCGAGGGCGTCGAGCGGGACGACGTCGCCCGACCCGAGTCGCACGCCGCTGAGGACACCGTCCGAGGACAGCACCTCCGCGACCGGGCCCGCCACGACCTTGATCCCGCGCGCTCGCAAACCTGCCATGGCAGTGTCGTCGACGAGCGTCGGATCGGTGACGAACGCCGTCACGTCCTCGCTCAGCGCCCGGAACATGAGCGCGTGGTGCGCCCCGTTCGGTGTCGTCACCAGGACGCCGATGCGCTGGTCACGGACCTCCCACCCGTGGCAGAACGGACAGTGGACGACTCCGCGCCCCCACTGCTCGGCGAGCCCCGGGACCTCCGGCAGGACGTCGACGGCGCCGGAGGCGACGACCAGCCTGCGCGCCGTGACGACCGCGCCGGACTCCAGGGTGACCGAGAAGCCGACCGGGTCGATCCCGTCGCCGTCGGTGGCCGACGCGGCCACGATCCTCCCGGCCGTCACCTCGACGCCGTAGGCGGCGACCTCGTCGCGCCCGATCCGGTACAGCTCCGACGGCGACGCGCCCTCGCGCCCGAGGTAGTTGTGCGCGCCCTCCGCGGGCGCGTTGCGGGGTTCGCCCGCGTCGACGACGAGGACGGCGCGACGGGAGCGACCGAGGATGAGTGCGGCTGACAGGCCGGCGGCAGCTCCGCCGATGACGATGACGTCGTGGTGATCTCGCATGCGTGCATCCTGCGTGGTTGGGTGCGCGGCTGGCAACGATGCTTGCTGATCTGGCAACATGGTCGCCATGACCCACGGCCGGGAGGAACGGATCCCCCCACGCACGACCGCCCAGGTGGTCGACGGGGTCGGCCCTCGACTCCGGGCCCTGCGTGCGCACCGCGACGTCACGCTCGCCGCCCTCGCGGCCGAGACCGGGATCTCGGTCTCGACGCTGTCGCGGCTGGAGTCGGGGCAGCGGAAGCCGACGCTCGAACTCCTCCTGCCGCTCGCCCGCGCGTACCAGGTGCCGCTCGACGACCTCGTCGGAGCGCCGCAGACCGGGGATCCGCGCGTGCACCTCAAGCCGGAGCTGCACGGTGGGCGCGTGGTCGTGCCACTCACCCGGCGAACAGGGGGCGTGCGGTCGTTCAAGCAGCTGTTCCCGCCGAACTCGCCCGGCGGTGAACCGTCGCTCAAGACGCACGAGGGCTACGAGTGGCTCTACGTGCTCTCCGGCCGGCTGCGGCTCGTCCTCGGGGAGCACGACCTGGACCTCGGGCCGGGCGAGGTGGCCGAGTTCGACACGCACACCCCGCACTGGATCGGCAACGTGACCGACGAGGTGACCGAGGTGCTGTGCCTGTACGGGCCGCAGGGGGAGCGGGCGCACGTGCGGGCGCGGCCGACGCGCAGCTCGTAGCGGGATCAGCCGCGCCAGACCACCCGGGGCGCCAGGAGCCGGTGCCCGGTCGACGCCGGCAGCACGGACCGCCCCGTGCCCATCAGCAGCTCGACCGCAGCCGAGGCGACCTCGACGAGGGGCTGTTCCACGCTCGAGATGCCGAGTGCCTCGGCGACCGGGGTGTCGTCGTACCCGACCACGGGCACTCCGCTGCCGAGCGCGAACCGGGCGCCGAGCGCGAGCGTGTCGGAGGCGCACACCAGGGCGTCGAACCCGGCCCCGTCGTCGATCGCGGCCGCGACCGTGCGGGTGGCGGCCGCGACGTCGTCCTCGCTCGTCAGACCGTCGGCATCCGGCAGCCCGGCCGCACGCATCGCGTCCTGCCACCCCCGGCGCCGCTCGTCGCCCTGGCCGGACGGACTCGGCCAGCCCAGGAACCCGACCCGCCGGTGCCCCTGCGCCACCAGGTGGTCCGTGGCCTCGCACAGCCCGGAGCGTCCGTCGACGTCGACCCACGGGTGCGGGGCGGCGTCCATGTCCGGCAGGCCCCACGGTCGGCCGAAGGTGACGAAGGGGATGTCCCGGTCGCCGAGCCAGGCCGCGCGGGGGTCGCCGTGGAACGTCGAGGTGAGCACGAACCCGTCGACGTCCGACCCCTCGACGAGCCGCTCCATGTGGGTGAGCTCGTCGTCGACGTCGGTGGCGGTGAAGAGCAGGATCCGCATCCCGCGCTCGTCGGCGCTCTCGACGAGGGCGTGCAGGAACCGGTCGAGCACGGCACCGGAGATGCCGTGCACGGGCTCGAGCCGGACACCGAGGGTCGAGCTCTGCCGGGTGCGGAGGCGCCTGGCGGAGGCGTGCGGGCGGTACCCGAGGCCCTGGATGGCGGCCTGCACCCGGGACAGGGTCTCGGGTCGGACGACCTCGGGCCGGTTCAGCACGTTCGACACGGTCTGCCGGGAGACACCCGCCGCGAGGGCGACGTCGGCGACGGTGGCGGGGTGCGTCATGGGGTTCACCGTAGCGCCTCCGAGGTGTATGGTCATGTCGTTTGATCGATCAAATTTGAACGATCGAACCCGACACTCGACGAGGAGTCCACCCGATGCAACGACGCACAGCACGCATGCTGACCGCGGGAGCGATGGCGCTCACCGCAGCCCTGACCCTCTCCGCCTGCGGCTCCGGCTTCAGCGGGAGCGGGTCCGGCGACGCCACCGGCGGCGCCGGCAAGCTCACCTCGAGCGACAAGGACCTCACCGTCCTCATCGGCTCGTCGGGCGATGCCGAGACCGCAGCCGTGAAGAGCGCGGCCGCCGCCTGGTCGAAGTCCTCCGGCACCGGGGTCTCCGTGCAGCCGGCCAACAACCTCGACCAGCAGCTCGCCCAGGGCTTCGCGTCCGGCAAGCCCGCCGACGTGTTCTACGTCAGCACCTCGGCGCTCACCGGCTACGCCTCGAACGGCTCGCTCCTGGCGTACGGCGACGACCTGTCGAACAAGGGCGACTTCTACCCGACCCTGACCAAGTCGTTCACCGTCGACGACCAGCTGTACTGCGCCCCGAAGGACTTCTCCACCCTCGCGCTGTTCATCAACACGAAGGACTGGAAGGCGGCCGGGCTCACCGACAGCGACGTCCCGACGACCTGGGACCAACTCGCCAGCGTGGCGAAGAAGCTCACCCGGGACGGGCGCGTGGGCCTGACCATGAGCCCGCAGTACGAGCGCCTCGGTGCCTTCATGGCGCAGGCCGGCGGTGCCCTCACGAACGCCGACCAGACGAAGGCCACCGTCGACTCGGCCGCGAACGTCACGGCGCTCGACTACGTGAAGGGCCTGCTCCAGGACGGCTCCACGAAGTTCTCCAGCGACCTCGGCGAGAGCTGGGGCGGCGACGCGTTCGGCAAGGACAAGGCCGCGATGACCGTCGAGGGCAACTGGCTCACCGGCGCGATGTCGTCGAGCTACCCGGGCGTCGACTACAAGGTGGTCCAGCTGCCGAAGGGCCCGAAGGGCGCCGGCACGCTCCAGTTCACGAACTGCTGGGGCATCGCGAAGGACTCGCCGAACCAGAAGGCGGCCCTGGACTTCGTCGAGAAGATGACGAGCACGACGCAGCAGCTGTCGTTCGCGAAGGCGTTCGGCGTCATGCCGTCCGTCGAGTCCGCGGCGAGCAAGTGGAAGCAGGAGTACCCGCAGTACGCGGCCTTCCTCGACGAGGCGGACAGCGCCCACGGCGTGCCCAACAAGGCCGGCACCGCGGACGTCATCGCCGACTTCGACTCCAAGCTCGGCAGTCTCGAGTCGACCGACACGAAGACCCTGCTCGAGGGCGTCCAGAAGAACATGGCCGCCGCGCTGAAGGGCTGACCCGGTGTCCCGGAAGAACCGCGCCGAAGCCGTCTCCGGCTGGCTGTTCACCGCGCCGACGATCATCGTGCTCGGTCTGTTCCTCGCCGTCCCGGTGCTCATGGCCGCGTGGGTGAGCCTCTCCGACTGGCACGGGGTCGGCAGCCCGTTCTCCTCCGACGTCTCGTTCGTCGGCGGGCAGAACTACGCGAAGATCCTCGGTGGCGGCGGCCTCGACGAGCAGAACTTCGGCACGGCCCTGCGGAACAACCTCTGGTACGTCGTGTTCGTCGTGCCGCTGCAGACCGCCGTCGCGCTCGGCCTCGCCCTCCTCGTGAACGGGCGGGCCCTGCGCGGGCGCGGCTTCTTCCGGACCGCGTTCTACTTCCCCTCGGTGACGAGTTCCGTCGCCATCACCGTGCTCTGGCTGTTCCTGTTCTCGTCGACCGGTGCGGTCAACAAGATCATCAGCTGGGTCGGGGTGCACGGGCCGAACTGGTTCAACGAGCCGACCGGGCTGTTCCACCTCGGCGCCGGGAACCCGCCGGCGGTGCTCGCCGACCACACGATGCTCGGCATCTCGTGGTGGGAGTGGCTCGCCGGACCCTCGGTCGCGATGACCGCGTTCATCCTGCTGGCGGTGTTCACGACGAGCGGCACGTTCATGCTGCTGTTCCTCGCGGCGCTGCAGAACCTGTCGCCGGACATCGACGAGGCGGCGATGATCGACGGCGCGGGGGCCTGGACCCGCTTCTGGCGCATCACGTTGCCGCAGCTCCGACCGACGCTCTTCACCGTCCTGACCCTCGGGCTGATCGGCACGTGGCAGATCTTCGACCAGATCTACACGGGCACGAAGGGGGCACCGGCCAACACGACGCTGACACCCGCGTACCTGTCGTACACGTCCGCGTTCCAGAGCCAGCAGTGGGGCGTCGGCGCGGCGATCGCGTTCATCCTGTTCGGCATCATCGTCGTCTTCACGCTGCTGCAGCGCTGGGCGCTGCGCGAGCGCCCAGTGTCCCGGCGCCGCATGCGCTGGATCGAGAAGGGATCGGTGCGATGACGAGCACACCCACCTCAGCACGGCCTGGAGGCACGGTGCCGGACCTGCGCGCCGCCACCGTCGCGCAGGCACCCGGCCCGGGCCGGCGGCCGCGTCGGCTCACCCCGCGCAGCATCGCACTGCTGGTCGTCGGCATCGCGATCGCGGTGGTCTACCTGCTGCCGTTCTACGTCGCGATCGTCAACGCGTTCAAGACCGACCAGGACGCCTCGCTCCACCCGCTCGCCCTGCCGACGACGTGGACCGCCGCCGCGTTCGGGTCGCTGTTCCAGAACTCCGACTTCGGCATCTGGACGATGAACTCGGTGATCGTCGCGGTCTTCGTCACGCTCGGCCGGATCTTCTTCGACTCCCTCGCCGGGTACGCGCTCGCCCGCCTGCGGTTCCGCGGACGCCAGACGGTGTTCGCCGCGTTGGTGGCCGTGATGGCCGTGCCCGGGGTGGTGCTGCTCATCCCGAAGTTCCTCGTGATCAACCAGCTCGGCATGTACGACTCGTACTCCGGCATGATCGTGCCGCTGCTCGTCGACGCCGCCGGGGTGTTCATCATGAAGAACTTCTTCGAGTCGATCCCGGTGAGCGTCGAGGAGCAGGCGAAGATCGACGGCGCGGGCACGTTCCGCACGTTCTGGTCGATCGTCCTCCCGATGGCACGTCCCGCCGTCGTGACGATCACGATCCTGTCGTTCCAGGCGTCCTGGAACGAGCTGCCGCACTTCATCGTGTCGTCGTCCTCGCCCGGGCTCACCACCCTCACCAAGGGCGTCGCGTCGCTGGCGTCGGGAGCACTGAGCGCGGGGAACCAGTACCCCGTCAAGCTCGCGGCGGCATTCGTCATGACCATCCCGGTCGCGGTCGCGTTCTTCGTGTTCCAGAAGCGGATCATGAACTCCAGCGACGGGGCGGTCAAGGAATGAGCGCACCGGCATGAGCGCGACCGAACCCACGATCCTGGCCACCTGCGGCGGACTGATCGGCGGCGAGTGGGACGACTCGGCCTACGGTCCGCTGCTGTTCGAGGCCGTCCGGCTCGCCCGCGTCCCCGCCGGTCGAGCGCCCCGCGTGCTGCACGTGAACACCGCCGGCGGGGACCAGCGGACCGTCGAGGGCGCCGAACTCGCCGCGGCCCGTGCGGTCGGGGTCGAGGCGTCGCACCTGCGGTTCTTCCCGAGACGGAACGTGCCGTCACTGCGGGACGCCGTCCTCGGCGCCGACGTCGTCTGGGTCTCCGGCGGCTCCGTCGTCAACCTGCTCGCCGTGTGGCGTGCCCACGGTCTCGACGACGTCCTGCGCGAGGCCTGGCAGGCAGGGGTGGTGCTCGCCGGTGGATCGGCCGGTGCCCTGTGCTGGCACGGCGGCGGTGTCACCCAGAGCCACGGCCCGCACCCGTCGGTCGTCGCCGACGGACTCGGCCTCGTGCCCGGTTCGCTCGGCGTCCACACCGACTCGGACCCGAACCGGTCGCCGGTCTTTCGCGCAGCCGTCGCCGACGGTGCCCTCCCGGACGGCATCGAGCTCGACGAGGGCGTCGGCGTCCTCTACCGCGGCCGCGCGGCGACGCTCGTCGAGGCCGTGACCGACCACGACGGCGGCCGGGCGGTGCGGATCACCCGTGACCCCGGCGACCCGAGCGGCGTCCGTGCCGAGGCGCTCCCCGTGCGTCGGCTGCCCGACGTCCCCCGAACCGTCCCCAGCTGGACGCCCAGCGCCTGGACCCCGTCCCCCGAACTCGTCGACGAGGAAGCCCCATGACCGCCACCATCACCACTCCCGCCGCCACGACCGTCCCGAGCGTCCCGCTGCAGCCACTGCTCCACGACGAGGTCGCCGTCATCGCCGCACCGACGCAGGCGTGGTCCGGGCGTGACGGCGCGATCGGCGCGAACCCCGTGCACGGGTACTGGACCGGCGACCAGCGGTTCGTCTCCGCCGTGCGCGTCAGCGTCGAGCACACCGAGGTGGAGCCGGTCGCCGTCGTGCCCGCCGGTGCCCGCGAGGTCGTCTTCACCGGACTCCTGCGCGGCCTCGACGGTGCCGGAGCCGACCCGGACGTCCGCCTCGACCGGCGTCGGACGGTGCGCATCGACGGCGTGGGGGAGCGTCTGCTCGTCACCGATCGGCTCCGGCGGCCCGAGGCGAGCACCGAGCAACTCGTCGTGACCGTCCGGATCACCCCGGACGCCGCCGGGATGGACGCCGTGAAGGCCGGACGCGGTCCCGAGCCCGTCGCCGCCGACGCCGTGGGCGAGTCCGCGTCGTGGACCTCGGGCTCCGTGCGGGTCCGGCTCGACGCCCCCGGAGCAGCCGTCCGCGTCGAGGACGGTGACGTCGTGCTGCGCTGGCGGACGGAGCGCGCGCACCAGGTCGACCTCGGCTGGGACTGCGCCGTGGAGGCACCCGACGCCGTCGTTGACGGCGTGACCACCCCGCGCCCGTTCGACGTCCCCACCGGCGTGCAGGACGACCGGCTCCGGCGCTGGCTGGAGCGTGCCGTCGACGACCTCGACGCACTGCGGCTGGCGCGGCCGGAGGGCGCGTTCCTCGCCGCCGGCGCCCCGTGGTTCTTCACCCTGTTCGGGCGTGACTCGATCTGGGCCGCCCGCTTCCTGCTGCCCGTCGACACGAGCACCGCCGGGGGGACCCTCCGGGTCCTCGCCGCGCTGCAGGGCACCGCGGACGACCCCGCGACCGCCGAGCAGCCCGGCAAGATCATGCACGAGCTCCGCCAGGCGTCCCTGCCGGTCGACAACGACGAGATCTCGCTGCCACCGCTCTACTACGGCACGGTCGACGCGACGGCGCTCTGGGTGTGCCTGCTCCACGACGCCTGGCGGGCCGGGCTCCCCGCCGCCGAGGTCGAAGCGCTCCTGCCGACGCTCGAACGGGCGCTGGCGTGGATGCGCGACCACGGCGACGCGGACGGCGACGGACTGCTCGAGTACGTCGACGAGTCCGGCCGCGGGCTGGCGAACCAGGGCTGGAAGGACTCCGGTGACAGCGTGCAGTGGCGCGACGGCACCCTCGCGGACGGCCCGATCGCCCTGTGCGAGGTGCAGGGCTACGCCCACGAGGCAGCGGTCCACGGCGCCGATCTGCTCGACGCGTTCGGCCGCTCCGGCGGCGACGATTGGCGTGCCTGGGCCGGACACCTCGCCGATCGGTTCCGCGACGCCTTCTGGGTGGCTGACGACGTCGGCCGGTACCCGGCGATCGCCCTCGATGCCCGGAAGCGCCCGGTCGACTCGGCCACCAGCAACATCGGCCACCTGCTCGGCACCGGCCTGCTCACCCCGGACGAGGAGGCCGTCGTCGCGGCACGCGTCGTGAGCCCGGACCTGGCGAGCGGCTTCGGCCTCCGGACCCTCTCCACGACCGCGGTCGGGTACTGGCCGCTCAGCTACCACGGGGGCACCGTCTGGGCACACGACACCGCCGTGGTGATCGCGGGCCTCACCCGCTCCGGACACCACGAGGAGGCCCGGGTCCTGTCCGAGCAGCTCCTCGCCGCGGCGGTGGCGTTCGACTTCCGGATGCCCGAGCTGCACGCGGGCGACGACGCGTCCGTCGTCACGTGTCCGGCACCGTACCCGGCCGCCTGCCGCCCCCAGGCATGGAGCGCCGCCGCTGCCTTCCCCGTCTGGGTCGCGCTCCGCTAGAAGGCGTGGGCGATCACGTCGTCGAGCAACCCCGACGTCGTGGTGTTCGACTGCTGGATGTGGATACCGACGTCACCGCGCGTGGAGTAGGTGTCGCCGTGACGGGGTGCACGCAGGGCTCGGCAGGCGCGGGCACCAGTCCGACGAGAACGACCAGCGCCGGCGCCGCCGCCCCGCGCATGGGCAGTCCGACTCCGTCAGCGGGCGCGCCACCACCCGGTGGCGGCCCGTCGGTGTACCGCGACCCGCGACCGCCGCGCCCACCGCCGCACCGGGTTCGCCCGCCTCCCGTTCACCCGGAACGTGTGGAACGCCCGCCGCGTCCGGAGCACCGCGGATCCGAGACCCGACAACGGCCGCGCAGACACCTCCACGGTGAGCACCGGATCGGCCACCACGCGCCACGCCGGGTCGAGCTGCATGCTCAGGTCGACGTCGTCGTGCACCTCTGGGTCGAACCGGTGGACGCGGGAGCGGACCGCGAGCCAGGTGTCCCGGCGCATCGCCATCGCGGACCCGAACAGCGGCGGCCGTCCGAGCGCCGCCCACATCAGGGTGAAGTACGGCCGCATGTAGACGGCGTCCCAGACCCGACCGACGACCGGGCTCCCGTCGTGCGGGCGCCCGGGGCCGGTGACCGCGACCACCTCGGGATCGTCGAGCAGTCGGAGCGCGTCGCCGATCCATCCGGGCGGCGGAATCGAGTCAGCGTCGAGTCGGACGAGCACGTCCCCGGATGCCCTGTCGTAGCCCCGGGCGGATGCCCGGGCAATGCCTCGGACGCGTTCGGTGAGCACGACTGCCCCCGCCGACTCCGCCACCGCCGCGCTGTCGTCCCGGCTGCCGTTGTCGACCACGATGACCTCGTCCGCAGGGACCGACTGTCCGGCGAGGGCGTCGAGGCACTGGCGGAGGTGGGCGGCGTCGTCGCGCACCGGGACGACGACGGAGACTCGGGTCATCACCCGATCCAACCGGTCGAGCGCTGTACGGACAGTCGACCCGCGCTTCGCGACGTTCCTGGACCGCGACCCAGGACGCGGCGCGCACGTTCGGTTGCGCAACGCCTCCGGCGCACGTCGGCGGCGACGACAACCGGAAGGCCGACCATGACCACGAACCCACCCGGGAACGACTCCGGGACGCCCATCCACGACCGCACCGCGGCATCCGAGGGGCACGAGGTGCACCCTGGCGTCACCGTCCCCTCGTACGCCAGCGACGTCCCCGCCGCCCGACCAACTGATCCGGACGTCCCGCAGGTGTACGACCCGTACGTCCAGGACGAGACCGGCTTCGGCGAGCCCCTCGACGCGCTCCCCGCTGACGAGCAGCTCCCGCCGACGACGACCGGCATCTCCGGCGGCCCGACGGCCGACAGCGGCCCGACGAGCGACAGCGGCTCCGGCAAGGCCGACGCGGCCAAGGGCGCCGCGCAGGACGTCGCCGGCGACGCGAAGGCGAAGGCCTCCGACGTCGCGGGCACCGCCAAGGAGCAGGCCGCGAACGTCGCGTCCGAGGCGACCGACCACGCCAAACAGCTCTACGGTCAGGCGACGGAGACCCTCAAGGAGCAGGCAGCCGACCAGCAGCAGCGCGCCGCGGGTGGCCTCCGCAGCATCGGCGAGCAGCTCGGCCGGATGGCGGAGAACGACGACGAGCAGGGCATCGCCGCCAAGGTCGTGCGAGACCTGTCGGGCCGCGCGAGCAGCGCTGCCGGGTTCCTCGAGAACCGCGACCCGGGTTCGCTCCTCGACGAGGTGAAGTCCTTCGCCGCGAAGCGTCCCGGCACGTTCATCGCGATCGCGGCCGGCGCGGGCATCCTCGCCGGACGCTTGACGAAGGCGCTCGCCACCGAGGTCAAGCACGAGAAGGAAGCGGACGGCGCATGAGTCACACCGTGCCGGGGTCGTCCCCGCTCGGCGAACCGACCCCGGAGGAACGCGCAGCGACCACACCGCTCGGGGAACTGCTCTCCGACGTGTCGAGTGACCTGTCGAACCTGTTCCGACAAGAGGTCGCGCTCGCCAAGGCGGAGCTGACCGACTCCGCGAAGAAGGCGGGCAAGGCCGGCGGCATGTTCGGCGGCGCCGGCCTCACCGCGCTGTTCGCACTGCTGTTCCTGTCCATCGCTGCCTGGTGGGGTCTCGGCTACCTCGTCGGCAACGCGTGGTCGGCACTGATCATCGCGGTCGTCTACGCGATCGTCGCCGCGATCCTCGCCGTCCGCGGGCGCAAGGAGATCAAGGAGATCACGGGCGCCCCGCAGACGATCGAGACAGCCAAGGAAGTCCCCGAGACACTCAAGCCCACCACCGGGAGGAAGCCATGAGCACCCCAGACGAGATCCGCGCCGAGATCGAGCGCACCCGCGGCGAACTCGGCTCCGACGTCGACGCACTCGCCGACAAGGTCAGCCCGTCCGCCATCGCGCACCGCCAGACCGAGAAGGTGAAGAACCGGTTCCAGGGCGTCCGTGAGTCCGTCATGGGCGCGGCCGACTCCGCCCGCTCGAGCGCGTCGGGCTCGGCGTCCGGCGCGACCGGTCACGCGAAGGACGTTGCGCAGCGCGGCGTCGAGAAGGCCAAGGGCAACCCGCTCGCGGTCGGCCTCATCGCGTTCGGCGCGGGCTGGCTCGCATCGTCGCTCATCCCGACCTCGGAGAAGGAGGAGGAGCTGGCCGGTGAGCTGAAGGACAAGGCGGCACCCCTCGTCGAGGAGGCCAAGGAGCAGGCGAAGGACGTCGGCTCGCAGCTCGGCGACTCGGCGAAGGAGCACGCGCAGGACCTCACGGGCACGGCGAAGGACGCGGCCCAGACGGTCAAGGACGAGGCGCAGGGCGCCGCGTCCGACGTCAAGGACCACGCGCAGGGTGCTGCGGACGACGTGCGCAGCAGTTGACGTCACCCAGTGACGGACGGGAGGCGCGTGGCGGGTCCGCCACGCGCCTCCCGTCCGTCTGCCGGTACCGTCAGGGCATGACGACGACCCCGGACGACCTCGCCGAAGCGCTCCGCGAGTCGATCGGGCGGATCGTGCGGGCCACACGCGCACTCACCGACGGGTTGCCGCAGGCGCAGAGTGCGAGCCTGGGCCTGCTCGACCGGCAGGGGCCGCAGACCATCGCCGAACTCGCCCGCGCCCGTGGCGTGAAGCACCAGGGGCAGTCGCGGACGGTGGCGGAGCTCGAGGAGCGCGGCTTCGTGGAGCGGGGGGCCTCGGACGGGGACCGGAGGGTCTCGGTGATCCGCCTGACGGACTCCGGCCGCACGGTCATGCTCCGGGAGCGGAGCGCTCGGGCCGGGGCGTTCGCGTCCGTGATCGGGTCGGAGTTGTCGGAGGCGGAGCGTGCGGCGCTCGCCCGGGTGCCGGAACTGTTCGACCGCATCGCTGCGCGGCTCGAACGGTGAACGACCTCTCATCCGGATCGACCACGCTGATGTACAACACTGTTGTAGACTTGCGGGCATGGAGCTGACGAAGTACAACCACGCCACCGTCGTCCTCGAGCAGGACGGCGCCACCCTCGTCATCGACCCGGGCACCTTCACGCCGGAGGGCGCCGCCCTGGCGAAGGCCGCCGTCGCCGTCCTCGTCACCCACGAGCACTTCGACCACTTCGACGTCGGCGCCGTCCGTGCCGCCCTGGACGCGAACGACTCGCTCGTCGTCCGCGGGCCCGCCGCGATCGTCGAACAGCTCGGCGCGCACGACGGCCGCGTCGCCGCCGTCTCGGCCGGTGACGCGTTCGAGGTCGGCCCGTTCTCCGTGCAGGTCTTCGGGGAGGAGCACGCCGTCATCCACGGCGACATCCCGACCATCGCGAACGTCGGGTACCTCGTGAACGGCGCCGTCTTCCACCCGGGCGACGCCTACCTCGTGCCCGGTGTCCCCGTGCAGACCCTGCTGCTGCCGACCAGCGGCCCGTGGACGAGCACCGCCGAGGCCGTCGACTACGTCCGCGCGGTCTCCCCGGAGCACGCCGTGCAGATCCACGAGGCGATGCTCAGCGAACTCGGGCAGCAGTCCGCGGCACGGTTCCTCGGCCCGGACGGTCTCGGACCGGTGCCGGTGCAGATCCTGCCCGCAGGCGAGTCGATCACCGTCTGACGGACGCCGGTCGCCCCTGAGAGGCGATCCGTGCCTCCAGGCCAGGGTGGAGGGATGCCGGCCGCACCCTCCACCGCTGTCCTGTTCGACATCGACGGCACCCTCGTCGACTCGAACTACGCCCACATCGACGCCTGGTGGCGCGCGTTCCTGGCGATCGGCGAGTCCGTCGACGCCTGGCGCATCCACCGAGCGATCGGCATGGACTCCGCGAAGCTGCTCGAGGAACTGCTCCCGGACGCCTCGCACGAGACCCGGGACACCGCGAAGCAGTACCACTCGGCGTACTTCGCCGAGCACCAGCCGCGGCTCCGACTGCTCCCGGGTGCGCGCGAGCTCCTGCAGGCGGTCGCCGAGGCCGGGCACGCCGTGGTCCTCGCGACCAGCGCCCCGGAGGACGAGCTCGTGCGGCTGCGGGAACTGCTGGACGCCGAGCATTGGATCACCGCCGTGACGAGCTCCGAGGACGTCGAGCAGGCCAAGCCGGACCCCGGGATCATCCAGGTCGCGCTCCGCAAGGCCGGCGTCGACGCCGACGCCGCGGTGATGGTGGGCGACGCGATGTGGGACGTCGAGTCCTCCGGCCGCATCGGCGTGACCTGCATCGGTGTGATGACCGGTGGGATCGGCGGCGACGAACTCCGCGGTGCCGGCGCGGCCGAGGTGTACGACGACGCGGCAGCCGTCCTCGCGGCGCTGCGTGCCGGGGACGGTCCGATCGCCGCGTTGGCGGACGCCGCGTGAGCGTCTCGTCGCGCCGACGCTGGCATCCGTGACAGGATCGTCCGTCGTGATCACGATCGAACGCGTCGCCTGGGAGGACCCCCGAGGAGTGGCGCTCCGCGCCCGCATGGACGAGGAGATGCACGAGCGCTACGGCGCGTCGAACGGCGACGAGGACCCGGCGGTGACGGCCGAGCGTGGTCGGGCGCTCGCCGTGGACCCGGAGACGATCATCACCTCGCTGCTCGCGATCGACGAGGACGGCGAAGCCCTCGGGCACATCGCCGTCCGACGACTCGGCGACGAGGTCGAGCTGAAGCGCCTCATCGTGCTCGCCGCCGCCCGGGGCAAGGGCGCGGCGACGGCCCTGCTCGCCGAGGGGGAGCAGGTCGCGCGGGAGCGGGGAGCCCAGCGGCTGATCCTGCAGACGGGCGACAAGCAGCCCGAGGCCGTTGCGCTCTACGAGAAGACCGGCTGGACGCGGATCCCGGTGTACGAGCCGTACGCCGCAACCATGCCGTGGTCGTTCTGCTTCGAGAAGGCGCTGTAACCCGACCTCTCGTTGCACTTTCAGGCAGAGAGTGCAATTCTTGATCGGTGAGCACCACCGAACGCACCCGCGCGCTGCGCCGACGCATGATCGTCGAGGCGCGCCGTTCGACGGTCGAGCACGGGCTGCACGGTTTCACGATCGAGCAGCTCTGCGAGACGGTCGGGGTGTCCAGGCGCACGTTCTTCAACCACTTCGCGTCGAAGGACGACGCCGTGCTCGGCATCGAGATCAACGCCGACGCCGAGGCGATCGACGAGTACGCCGCTGGCGGGATCGTCCCCGACGACCTCGACCCGCTCGACTCGATCGTCGCGCTGGCGATCGACCAGTTCCACCGCGTCGGCATCGACCGTGCGGACGAAGCCCTCGTCCGTCGCGTGTTCGAGCGGGAGCCGGCGCTCGTCGCCCGGTTCCTCTCCGCGACCGACGTGCAGCTCGCCCGGATCACCGACGCCGTGCGGCAGCGGTTCGGGTGGGACGACCCCGCTGACCGACGCGCGCGGCTGGTCACCGAGGCCGCCGCCGCGCTGCTCAAGGTCACCGCTGAGACGTTCTTCGACGACGCCTTCGACGAAGCGACCGGGCCGCCGTTCGACGAGCTGCTCACCACGAACCTCCGCCTGCTGAGGGCGGCCATCACGACCGGACAGGACACCACTCCATGAGCGCCACCGCGCCGGGCACCACCAAGCGTGCTCGCCCAGGCTCCGACGGGCCGCTGCTCCTCACGCAGCGCCGGATCTGGATCATCTTCTCCGCACTCATCGCGGGGATGCTGCTCTCCAGCCTCGACCAGACCATCGTCTCCACGGCGATGCCCACCATCGTCGGCGAGCTCGGCGGCGTCGCGCACCAGGCCTGGCTGACGACCGGGTACCTGCTCGCCTCCACCATCGTGATGCCCGTGTACGGCAAGTTCGGCGACGTCCTCGGTCGCCGCAACCTGTTCCTCATCGCGATCGCCCTGTTCACGATCGCGTCGGCCGGGTGCGCCTTCGCCGGTGACTTCACCCAGCTCGTCGTGTTCCGTGCGATGCAGGGGCTCGGCGGTGGCGGCCTGATGATCCTGTCGCAGGCGATCATCGCCGACATCGTGCCCGCTTCGCAGCGCGGCAAGTACCTCGGCCCGCTCGGTGCGATCTTCGGCCTCTCCGCGATCGGCGGCCCGCTGCTCGGCGGCTTCTTCGTCGACCACCTCACCTGGAACTGGGCGTTCTACATCAACATCCCGGTCGGCATCGCGGCGTTCTTCGTCGCCTGGTTCGCCCTCACGCTGCCGAGCAAGAAGGCGACGAAGCGCATCGACGTGCTCGGCGTGCTGTTCATGTCCGCCGCGACCACGTGCCTGGTGTTCTTCTCGGAGTTCGGCGGCAGCAAGGACCACGGCTGGGATGCCCTCGAGACCTGGGCCTGGTTCGCCGGTCTCGTCGTGTCGGCCGCGCTCCTCGTGCTCGTCGAGTCGCGGGCGGCGGACCCGGTCCTGCCGCTGTCGTTCTTCAAGAACCGGACCTTCCTGCTGGCCACCGGCATCGGCCTCGTACTCGGCATCGGCATGTTCGCGGCGATCGGCTTCGTCCCGACGTTCCTGCAGATGGCGTCTGGCACCTCGGCCGCGGTCTCGGGTCTCCTGATGCTGCCGATGATGGTCGGCCTCATCGGGACCTCGATCGCGTCCGGCAACCTGATCACCAAGACCGGCCGCTACCGGATGTTCCCGATCATCGGCACGATCCTCGTCGCCCTCGCGATGCTCGCCATGACCCAGCTCGCGGCGGACACCCCGATCTGGCTGATCTGCGCGTACCTGTTCGTCTTCGGTGCGGGTCTCGGCCTCATCATGCAGGTGGTCGTCCTCGTGGCGCAGAACGCCGTGCCCGCCGAGCAGGTCGGGACCGCCACCTCGACGAACAACTACTTCCGCGAGGTCGGTGCCTCCCTCGGGACCGCCGTGTTCGGTGCGCTCTTCACGGCGCGGCTCACGACGTCGCTCACCGACGTGTTCCGTGGTGCCGGTGGATCGGCGACCGATGCGGCCTCGTCGGCGGGCAGCATCGACCCCGCGACCGTGGCGAAGCTGCCGGAGGCCGTGCAGGACGGCATCGTGAACGCGTACGCCGACTCCCTGGCACCGGTGTTCTGGTACCTGCTGCCGTTCATCGCGGTGGCGTTCCTGCTCGCGCTCTTCCTCCCGCAGATCACGCTCTCCGACACGGCCGGCATGGTCGCCCGCGGCGAGGCGGTCGGCGGAGCCGAGGCCGACGAGCTCGAGCGCGCCCAGCGCGCGGGCCACGCGGCGGAGTCCGTGTCCTCGGAGTCGGACGGACGCTAGGCCGGTCCACGCACCTTCGCGAAAGCGACAGTCCCCCGCAGGATCCCTGCGGGGGACTGTCGGTTTCCCGGCACGGACGTGCCGCGGTGGCGCCGATCTGTCGCTCCGGCGGGATGGTCGCGACCACGGGCGG
>NZ_OCMI01000006.1:0-193449 GCF_900215175.1 Curtobacterium sp. 314Chir4.1 | reverse complement strand
GGCAAGGTCGCGGTTGCGAACGCGTACCTGTTCTCGCTGCACGGTGGCACGCTCAAGCCGCTGCAGCTCGAGGGTGACAACGCGATCCTGACCGGCACCACGGTGCACGTCTCGGGTGACGCGGCGAAGCTGCTCAACAGCACCTTCAAGACCGACGCCGTCAAGAGCGGCCTCCTCGTCGGCACCGCCACCATCACCGCCAAGATCAAGTAACGCTTCCGCGCCAGGGACGACCGCAGCACCACGCAGACCGCGTGGTGCTGCGGTCGTTCCGGCGTGTGCGGACCGCGGCGACCACGGCCACGGCCTGGAGGCGCGGATCACCTCACCGACGTCGCTGCCACCAGCGGCGTGGCCGGTCCTCGGACGCCGCGGCGCGTTCGGCCGCGGCGCGCGCGTCTGCCTGCTGGCGCGCCTGCCGGCGATCCCGCCACCGGGACAACTCCTCGTCGACGTCGCGGAGCGGGGTCACCACCGGTGGCCCGCCGAGCAGCTGCCGACGGGCCTCCTTCACGCGCGCGTTGAAGTCCTCGAGCACGGCACGGACGTCGGTCTCGACGGACAGGTCGTCGAGGTGGGCATCGAGTTCGGCGTCCTCGGTGCGGAGCGACAGGGCGGGCGGTGCGATGCCGCGGATGTCCTCCCGCTCGATCTTCGACTTGATCCACCAGTCGGGATCGTGCCGGCCGTCGTTCCCGGGCAGTGGCTTGCCGTGGTACGGGTTCCCCTCGAAGGCGCCGCGGCGTTCGGCCTGTTCGATCTGGGCCCTGGCGTGCGCCGCGACGTCGGCGGCCTGCAGGAGCCGACGTTCCTCGCGGACCTCGTCCGGGTCGAGGGAGCCGCGTTCGATCTCGCTGTCCACGAGCTGCTGGTACCGGTAGCGGGCGGCCCGCCGCAACCGGTCCATGCGTGCATCGACGTCGTTCATCGTGCTTCCATCTTGCACACGGACTCACGAATCGCGCGAGAGTTCCTCGACCGTGAGCGCTGCCTGGATGAGGGCGAGGTGCGAGAGCCCCTGCGGGAGGTTCCCCATGAACGCGCCGTCCTCGCTGATCATCTCGCTGAACAGCCCGACGTCGTTCGCCTGCTCGACCATCTCGTCCATCAGGACCCGGGCATCGTCGACCCGGCCGACGCACGCCATCGCTGCGACCAGCCAGAACGAGCACGCCACGAACGGGGACTCCTCGTCCTCGATGCCGGAGTAGCGGTACACGAGCGGGCCACGCTGCAGCTGGTCCTCGATCGCCCGGATCGTCGACTCCATCCGGGAACCGCGATCGAACGCGCTCATCGCGTGCAGCAGGATCGACGTGTCGAGCTTGTCGGAGCCCGGGTACATCACGTAGTGGCCGCGCTCCTCGTCCCAGCCGTGCTCCCCGACCCACTGCACGATGAGCTCGCGGTTCTCCACCCACTTGTCACGCGGGCCGTCGATCATGCCGGCGTCGTGCAGCTCGATCGCGGCGTCGAGTGCCTGCCAGCAGCCGATCTTGCTCGTGACGTAGTGCTGCGCTTCCTCGAGTTCCCACATGCCCGAGTCCTGCTCCTCCCAGCGGTGGCAGGCGTCGTCGGCGAGGCCCTGCAGGACCGCCGCGGTCTTGCGGTCGAGGACGTTCCCGGCCCGGACGTACTGCCGCAGGATCTCGAAGACGTCACCCCAGACGCCGAGCTGCAGCTGGTCGCCCGCGCGGTTCCCGATCGTGACCGGGCCGACCCCGTTCCACCCCGGGACGTCGCGTTCCTCGACGCCGTCGCTCTTCGACCCGTCGAGCCGGTAGAAGATCGGCATGTCCGCGTCGTGCTCGGCGATCGTCTCCATCACCCACGAGACCGCGGCGTGGGTCTCCTCGCGCAGGCCGAACCGGGTGAGCGCGTGCACCGTGTACGACAGGTCTCGCACCCAGGCGAACCGGTAGTCCCAGTTCTTCCCGCCGGTGCGGTCCTCGGGCAGGCTCGTCGTCGGGGCCGCCGCGATGGCGCCGGTGGGGGAGTAGATGAGCAGCTTGAGGGCGAGGGCGCTCCGCTGCACCGCGTCGGACCACGGGCCGTCGTAGGAGAACTCCTCGGACCAGGTCGCCCAGTTGTCGATGGTGCGGTCCATCGCGTCGAGGGCGCTCTCCGGCCGAGGCATGAAGATCGGCTCGTCGTGGGTGCCGACGATCGTGAGGATGTGCTTCGACCCGGCCGTGGTGGTGAAGCGGCCGGAGAACCGGGGGCCGTCGTCGTGCACGGGCTCGAACCCCTGCTCGACGATGGCGATCGTGATGCCGTCGATCCCGATCACGGCGCCGTTCGCGGTGTCGAGGCGCTTCGGCTCGGTGGTGTTCAGGAGGGTGCCCGGCACGACCGCCCACTCCAGTTCGACCGTGCCCTCGACGCCCTGCACGCAGCGTGCGACCTCCGCCCACGGCAGCCGGCCGGCGACACCGGTGACCATCGCGTCCGTCACGGTCGCACGGCCCGACGACGTCGTCCACGTCGTGACGAGGACGTTCGTCCCTGACAGGTACTCGCGGGAGACCTCGGCGGTTCCGTCGACCGGTCGCAGTGCGACGTGTCCGCCGTGCTCGGCATCGAGGATGCTCGCGAACACCGGCGGTGAGTCCATCGCCGGGATCGGCAGCCAGTCGATCCGACCGTCGCGCGCGATGAGCGCGACCGTCCGCCCGTCGCCGATGGCACCGTAGGAGCGGAGTGGGACGTAGCCGTCTGTGCGCTCCTCGTTGTCGGTCGCGTCGGGGGTGTCTCGGGTCCGCTCGGTCATGCTCCAAGACTGCCCGGGCCCTGGACCCGACCATCAGGCGGGCGTACCCCGCTGTGGAGAACGCATCCGAGCCTCCAGACCGTGGAGAACCGGCGACACGCCCGGCGTGACTTGTGCACCCCGGGCGTGTCGCACTACTGTCGTGCTCCTGCCCATCGGCAGGACCGCCCGTCCCGGGCACCACCGGAAGGACCGCGCATGCGCGCCGTGCAGCACCACGAACAGCGAGTCGAGCTCCAGCTCGACACGCTCCTCGTGCTGCCCGAACAGCGCAACGAGCAGCAGTCCGACCGCTATCCCGCGTAGGCACGCGACGTCACCCGACGCCCCGTGCCCACCCGGCCCGGGGCGTCCTCTCCACGGCGCTGCCCTCCGAACGTCACACGTCGTGACCCGGAACGGCAGCCGGAGTCCGCCTCGGACCGTCACCGAAGACGTCGCCGACGACCGTCGTCGACGACCGTCACGAAAGCGAGACGAAGCGATGAAGAAGATCAACGACCGGCTGCTGAGCTGGGCCTCGATGCTCGAGGAGAACACCGAGCAGCAGGCGCGCACCACCGCTCGCATGCCGTTCGTGTTCCCGCACCTGGCACTCATGCCGGACGCCCACCTCGGCCTCGGCGCCACCGTCGGATCGGTCATCCCGACCCTCGGCGCAGTGATGCCGGCAGCCGTCGGCGTGGACATCGGCTGCGGCATGATCGCGGTCCGGACCCAGTTCACGAAGGGCGACCTGCCCGACGACCTGCAGGAGCTCCGCGAGCAGATCGAGCGGGCCATCCCGCTGTCGGCCGGCGCGTCGAACCGGAAG
The DNA here is from genome assembly GCF_900215175.1 of Curtobacterium sp. 314Chir4.1. Taxonomy (NCBI): domain Bacteria; kingdom Bacillati; phylum Actinomycetota; class Actinomycetes; order Micrococcales; family Microbacteriaceae; genus Curtobacterium; species Curtobacterium sp. 314Chir4.1. Next base: position 189,865 of record NZ_OCMI01000006.1, on the reverse strand, counting down.
ATCGTCGCCACCGCCGCGCCCCGGATCGCGGAACTCGAGACGATGGCGGCCGCCGCCGGGTTCGACCCCGCGGGCGCGCACGGCGGTTGGCGGAACCAGCTCGGGACCCTCGGGTCCGGCAACCACTTCATCGAGGTCTCCCTCGACGAGGTGGACCGGGTCTGGCTGTTCCTGCACTCCGGGTCCCGGGGCGTCGGCAACAAGATCGCCCAGCGGCACATCAGGGTCGCCAAGCGGATGATGCAGCGCTGGTGGATCGAGCTCCCGGACCCCGACCTGGCGTACCTGGTCGAGGGCACCCCGGAGTTCGACCGGTACATCGCCGAGCTGCGGTGGGCCCAGCACTTCGCGCTCCTCAACCGCGAGGAGATGATGGACCGGGTCGTGCGGCAGCTGTCCGAGGTCCTCGGGCAGCCGGTCGACGAGCAGGAGCGGATCAACTGCCACCACAACTTCACCCAGCGTGAGACGCACTGGGGGAAGTCGGTGTGGGTGTCCCGGAAGGGCGCGATCCAGGCGAAGGCCGGGCAGCCCGGGCTCATCCCCGGATCGATGGGCACCGCGTCGTACGTCGTCGAAGGCCTCGGCAACAAGCCGTCGCTCGAGTCGTCGCCGCACGGTGCCGGTCGGCTGTACTCGCGCTCTGCAGCCCGGAAGACCTTCACGCACGACGAGCTCCGGGCAGCGATGGTCGGCATCGAGTACCGCGACACCGATGCGTTCCTCGACGAGATCCCCGCGGCGTACAAGCCCATCGACCAGGTGATGGCCGACGCGGCGGAGCTCGTGTCGGTCCGGCACACGCTGCGCCAGGTCGTCAACGTGAAGGGCGACTGACGTCGCGACCCATGGTCGGACTGGAGGCGCGGGGCGGGCCAGCCCCGCGCCTCCAGCCCGGCAGGTGGCTGGGACCCACCGCCCCTTCCGGACACGGGCCGTTCCGTCAGGCACGCTCAGTGGGGTGAGTGAGCAGACGGAACAGGCGGCCCGGAAGACCGGCCGTGAAGCGAAGCGGGTCGCGGACAGCCGCTGGTTCGAGGTGACCGCACGCGCAGGGTTCGTCGGCAGCGGCATCGTCCACCTGCTCATCGGCTACCTCGCGATCCTGCTCGGCGTCGGGAACGGGTCGTCCGGCAGCGAGACCGACCAGTCCGGCGCACTGCAGCAGATCGCGGCGGTCCCCGGCGGCGTCGTGCTGCTCTGGCTCGTCGCCGTCGCCACCGCGGCGCTGGCCGTCCGGCTCGTCGTCGAGGCCGTGGTCGGCGGACGCACCGACAGCGCCCGCGCCTGGGGCAACCGACTCAAGAACGTCGGCAAGGCCATCGTCTACTGGATCATCGCGTACTCGGCCGCGTCGTACGCGGTGGGGGCGGGGAAGAGCTCGAGCGGCTCGAGCCGGAGTGCGGCGGCGAAGGCGCTCGCGACACCGGGCGGGGTGTTCCTCCTGCTCCTCGTCGCGGCGATCGCGATCGCGATCGGGATCGGGCTGATCGTGATCGGTTGCCGACGCTCGTTCTGGAAGCAGCTCGTGCACCCGCCGCAGTCGGTCGAGCGGGTCGTGACGGTGCTCGGCGTGGTCGGTTACGTGCTCAAGGGCCTCGCGGTCGTGATCGTCGGCGTGCTCATCGCGGTCGCGGGCATCCGCAGCAACCCCGACCAGGCCACCGGGCTCGACGGGGCCTTCGACGCGCTCCGGAGCATGCCCGGGGGTGTGTTCGTCCTGGTGGCGATCGGCATCGGGTTCCTGGCCTTCGGCGTGTACAGCTTCTTCCGCGCCCGCTACGCCCGGCTCTGACGCACGGGCCCCGGCCGAGTCTCGTCGTGGGCGACAGGGCTCGCGGCGAACGGCCCGAGAACTGTCGCCCAGGCCGAGTCTCGGCCCTCCTCCGCTGGGGACGAACGGAGGCGTCACCGGTAGACCGGGGGCATGAGCGCCACCGCGACGACCGGACCCGTGACCGTCTTCTCCGACGCCCGAGCGGTCCTCGCCGAGAGCATCGTGTGGGACCCGGCAGGGCAGCGGCTGCGCTGGACCGACATCACGCTCGGGACGCTGAACACGGCCGACGCCCGCGGCTCGCTCGAGTCGAGCGTGCCGCTGCCGCCCCCGCTCGCGAGCTTCCAACCCCGAGCCGCCGGCGGGTTCGTCGCGGCGCTCGGGGACGTGGTGGTGGTGACCGACGCCGAGGGCACCGTCGAGCGGGAGATCGCCCGCGTGCAGCACGCCGGTCCGGGGCACCGCTTCAACGAGGGCAAGTGCGACCCGTTCGGCCGGTTCCTGGTCGGCAGCATGGACCTGACGACGGGGGAGCCGGACGGAGCGCTCTACTCGGTCGAGGCGGACGGCGCGACGCGGCTGCTCCGGGGCGGCTTCGGGGTGACGAACGGGATCGAGTGGTCGGACGGCGACACCACGATGTACGTCACGGACACGAGCGCCTCGACGATCTACCGCGCCCCGTACGGCCCCGACGGCGAGCTCGGCGAACTCGAGCCGTTCGTCGTCGGCCAGGCGCACGACGGACTCGTCCGCGACGACGAGGGGTGCTTCTGGAGCGCGATCTACGGCGGGGGCCGTGTCGAGCGGTACGGCGCGGACGGGTCGCACCTCGAGACCGTCGAGCTCGCCGCACCGAACGTCACCTCGGTCGCGTTCGGCGGCCCGGACATGTCGACCCTGTTCGTCGCCACGGCGCGGGAGAACCTCACCGAGGAGCAGCTCGACGCGCATCCGCACTCGGGCGCGGTCTTCGCGGTGCCGACCCGGGTGCACGGGTTCCCCGCGAACACGTTCAGCGGCTGACGGGCGCGCGGCCCCGGTGACCAGGACTCCCGGTGGGACGGCGGGTATCGTGGGCGCTCGCCCGACCCGAGGAGACCGAAGTGCACGACGACCACACGGCAGCCACCCCGGACCCGGCGAGCGACCTCGCACGGGCCGAGAACGCGGACGTCACCGTGGAGGTCGACCGGGTCGCCGTCGACGGCACCTACGTCCGGGTGAGCTCGATCGGCGAGCCGGGCGAGCGGGCGTTCCTGCTCGTGGCCGGACTCGGGATCGCTGCGACCTACTACGAGCGGCTCGCCCCGCACCTCAACGAGAACGGGCCGGTGCACGCCCTGGACCTCCCGGGGTTCGCGGGCGTCCCGCGGTTCCGTGGCAGGGTCTCGATCGAGCGGTACGCCGACGCCGTCGAGAAGGTCATCGACGACCTCGGTCTGGTCGACCCGGTGCTCGTCGGACACTCGATGGGGACGCAGGTGGTGACGGAGGTCGCTGCCCGGCGGCCGGAGATCTCCGACCTGGTGCTCATCAGCCCGGTGGTCGACTCGCACGCCCGCACGGTCCGGCAGTCGGCGTTCCGGTTCCTCCGGTCGACGCTGCACGAGCCGGCGGCGGTCCGGTGGCACGGCATCACGGCGTACGCGCTCTGCGGTTGGCACTGGTTCTCGAAGGTGCTGCCGCGGATGATCGCGTTCCCGATCGAGGAGCGCGCCGCACACGTGCAGGCACACACGCTCATCGTCCGCGGCGAGTACGACGCGATGGTCCCGCGGGACTGGGTGCGCCGCTTGGCTCGGGTGTTCCCCTACGCGGTCCTGCGCGAGGTCGTGGACGGTGCCCACTCGGTGATGCACGCCCAGGCGGACGCGGTGGCTCGGCTCGCCGTGGACCACGTCGCGGGTCGGCTCCCGGACCGGGGGGTCTCCTCGCTGCAGCGGGTGCGGGACGACTCGACGGCGTCGGACCTCTCCCGGCTCGGCCCGCGCGAGGCCTGGCTGCTCGTGAAGTCGCGGTTCGTCGAGCTGTTCGGGATGGCGAGGAACGACGACGAGACGCTCGAGGCGGCGAAGTCCGCGCACGCGGTCGCGATGGCCGACGGCGACGACCTGCCCGTCGATCCGGAGGACCGCCGGGAGGTCGTCGACACGGTCGCCCCCGAGATGCGCGACGCCGGCTGAAGCGACGCAGTGGGCTGGACCGCCTGGAGGCGCGGTGCCGGTCTCGAGAACCGGCACCGCGCCTCCAGGTCGTCACCTCCAGAGCGCGGGACGCGCGTCAGGGCGTGATGCGGCCCGGCAGCATGTCGCGCGTCAGCGCGTGCGCCTCGGCGAGCACCTTGCGGGCCTCGTCCGTCTTGTCCCAGACGTTCCAGAGCAGCACACCGCGCACGGTGTCGTCGTCGTCGAGGTAGTAGACGACGCCGGTGACCGTCGGTTCCTGCCAGTCCTCGACGGTGCGGAGCTTCGTCGTCACCTGCCCGACGGCCTCGTACCCCATGTCGAAGACGTCGGAGTAGAACATCGGCGTGTGGTCGTACGTCTCGTCCGCGTCGGCGAGGTTCCGGCCGGCCTGCCGACCCTGCTGCTGCGCGTTGTCGACGTGTTCGACGCGGCGGGTGCCGAGGATCCGGTCGGGGTACTCGGCGACGTCCCCCGCGGCGAAGACCGAGTCGTCGTCGGTCAGCAGCGTCGAGGAGACGAGGATGCCGTCCCGCACGGTCAGTCCCGCGTCGGCAGCGAGCTTCGTGGCCGGTTCGATGCCGAGTCCGACGACGACCGCGTCGGCCTCGACCGTGGAGCCGTCGTCGAGGGTCAGGGTGACCCCGCCCTCGTGCTCGCTGCCCTGCTCCACCCGTCGGCCGGTGCGGAGGGTGACGCCGTGGTCCGTGAACCGCTGCTGGAACGCCTGCGCGAGGTCGTCCGGGAACATCCGGCCGCCGACGACCTCGTCCGGGTCGACGAGCGTGACGCGGGCGCCGTTCTGCACGATGCCCGCCGCGATCTCGGTGCCGATGTACCCGCCGCCGACGACGGCCACGTGGGCCCCGGCGTCGGCGAGCTCACGGAGCCGTCGGTAGTCGGCGGCGCTCCGGTAGTCGAGCACCCGCTCCGACGGCTCGAGGCCGGGCAGGCCCCGCGGCTTGCCACCCGTGGCGATGAGCAGGCGCTCGTAGCCGTGGGTGTCGCCGTCGGCCGTCGTTACGGTCTTCGCGGCACGGTCGATCGCCGTGACCGCGGTGCCGAGCACGAAGGACGCCCCGGTCTCCTCGGTGTGCAGGTCGACCTTCTCGTCCCAGCTGAAGTCGGGGTCGGTCCACAGCTTCTTCGAGAGCGCCGGCCGGGCGTAGGGCCGGTCGACGTCCTCGCTGATGATGCCGATCGAGCCGTCGGCGTCGAGTTCGCGGACGCCCCGTGCTGCGGCGTCCGCGACCATCCCGCCGCCGACGATGAGGTAGCGGTAGTCGGTCAAGGCGTCTCCTAGATCGTCGCGACCGAGCCGGAGTCGACCCGGTAGTTCGAGCCGTTCACGAAGCTGGCGAGGTCGGAGCAGAGAAACGCGACGACGTTCGCGACCTCCTCCGGCTCGCCGCGGCGTCCCAGCTCCATGTACGGACGTTCCTCGTCGAGGAAGGACTCGATCGCGTGGTCGAAGGACGTGCCGAGTTCCTTCGAGCGCTTGTCCATCATCGCGTCCGTCATCGGCGTGTGGATGAACGCCGGCGACACCGTGTTCACGAGCAGACCCTCCTTCGCGTAACTGCGCGAGAGCCCCTTCGCGAACGACAGCACCCCGGCCTTGGCAGCGCAGTAGGGGAGCTCGTCGTCGTAGGGCTGGGTGGCGTCCTCGGACACCAGGTAGACGATGCGACCCCAGCCGCCGTTCCGCAGATCGCCGATGAACTCGCGCGTGATGCGGACCGGGCCCATCAGGTCGATGTCGATCGTCTCCGCCCAGCCGGCTTCGTCGATCTCGTGGAACATGCCCTGCGCGCCGGTGACACCGGACGACTGTACGAGGATGTCGATCTCCCCGACGGCGTCGCGCACCTTCGTGTGCAGGTCGGCGAGGCTCGCGGCGCTCCGGACGTCGGCCGCGAAGGCGTGGAGCTTGCCCTGCGGCGCCTCGAGCTGGTCGGCGCTGTTGTCGAGCTGCGCCTGGTCGAGGTCGCTGACCACGACCGTCGCGCCCTCTGCGAGGAGGATGCGGGCCGTGTTCCAACCGATGCCGGAGTCACCGCCGAAGACGAGCGCGGTCTTCCCCTGGATGCCGAGGTCCACGTGCGCTCCGCTCTACGCGTGTGCCGAGGCGTCGGCCACGGCCGGCGTGGTCGCCGATGCGAGCGGGGTGCTCGGTGCGCGGTTCTCCGCGGAGACCATCCACGCGAGCTGCTCGAGGCGCTCGATGAAGCCGTGGAGCAGGTCCGCGGTCGTCGGGTCCTCCTCGTCGACCTCGTCGTGGACGTCGCGCATGGTCCCGGTGGCCTGGTAGAGGCGCAGCGTGACCTGGTCGATCGCGTCGTGCGTCGTGATCTCGCCCTCGGGGAACTGGTCGAGGTGGCTGGTCGCGGCGACCGTGCTCGAGCGGCCGTCCGGCACGGCGTAGAGCGCACGCATGCGCTCCGCGGTGTCGTCGGCGAACTCACGGGCCGCGTCGACGATCTCGTCGAGCTGGAGGTGGAGGTCCCGGAAGTTCGTCCCGAGGATGTTCCAGTGGGCCTGCTTGCCCTGGACGTGCAGGTCGATGAGGTCCACGAGGACCGCCTGGAGGTTCTTGGCGAGCTTGTCCGATGCGTGCATGATCGGTTCCTTCCGCGTTGGTGGCCGGTACCAGACCGGTCTACGCGGTGCGGCAGGACGTCCGCTCAGAACGGCGTCCCCCGCGGACGATCAGTGCGAGACGACGGGGTCGACCTGGTCGACGGCGGAGCGCATCTGCTCGAGGAACACGGCGACGACCCGGGCGTCGTCGGCGGACAGGCCCTCGGCGATCGACATCATCCGGCGGTGCATGATCCCGAGGGTGGCGCGGACCTCGTCGTCGGTCTCGGTCGTCGGCGTGATGACGAGCGCGCGACGGTCGGTCGGGTGCGGGTCGCGGCGGACGTGGTTCGACTTGACGAGGCGGTCGATGAGGATCGTCGTCGACGCCGAGGAGATCTTGAGGTAGGCGGCGAGGTCCTTCGGGCTGACCGACCGGCCGGACCGCTGGGCCTGGAGCAGGAAGCGGACGGCGAGCAGGTCGGTCTCGCCCATGCCCATCGAGTCACGGGTCCGGCGGCGCATGGCCGTCTCGGCGGCACGGTAGCGGCGCAGGGCGTTCAGGACGGCGACGCCGCGCTGCGTCGCGTCGTCGTCGGGGAACCAGTACCCGGACGGCTCCGTCATCTCCTGCGTGGCCATGCGGTTCAGGTTAGCCCGTCTCGTTGTCAGGCTGTCTAGGGACCTCACGGGATGCGCTCTTCCGCACCCCGCTGACGGACTGGAGGCACGGTGCCAGCCTGCACCGCGCCTCCAGGACGCGACGTGGTCGCGCGTGATCCGGTCGCGTCAGGCGGCGACCTGCTCGGCCGACGCGTCGGCGAGCGCGGTCAGCGCGCCCTGCACGAGCTCGGTGACCTCGGCGTCCTCGCGCGGGTGGGTCTCCGCGAAGCGGACGACCGACTGCGGGATGGCGACCTTGACGTCCTCCAGGACCTTCGCACCGGCGATGCCGGCGACCTTGCGGGCGTCGTCGTGCGCCCAGACACCGCCGTACTGGCCGAACGCCGAACCGATCGCGGCGAGGGGCTTGCCCGAGATCGGGGAGGCGCCGAACGGACGGGAGGCCCAGTCGAGCGCGTTCTTCAGGACGGCCGGGATCGTGCCGTTGTACTCGGGCGTGACGAGCAGGACGGCGTCGGCAGCGTCGATGGCGGCGCGGAACGCGACGGCGGAGGCGGGCGGGGTCTCGCCGTCGATGTCCTCGTTGTAGAAGGGCAGGTCGACGATGCCGTCGAACGTGGTGACCTCGATGCCCTCCGGCGCGTGGTGGACTGCCGCCTCGGCGAGCTTGCGGTTGATCGAGTCGGCGCGGAGGCTGCCGACGAGGGCGAGGACGTTCGTCATGGGGATCCTGTTCGTTCTGGAGCGGAAAGGTGTCACCGACAACCAAAGCATCCGACCACCGGGGTATTCCCGTCTGTGTAGGTTGACGACGTGAGCACGCTTCGGACGCCGGCCAGCACACCGCGCACGACCGACCCGGACTGGTGGCGGAACGCCGTCGTCTACCAGGTCTACCCACGCAGCTTCGCCGACGCGGACGGCGACGGGCTGGGTGACGTCGCCGGGATCACGAGTCGCGTGCCGTACCTGGCGTCGCTCGGCGTCGACGCGATCTGGCTCTCGCCGTTCTTCCCGTCACCCCTGGCCGACGGCGGCTACGACGTCGCCGACTACCGTGCCGTCGACCCTCGACTCGGGACGCTCGACGACTTCGACGCACTGGTCCGGGCGGCGCACGAGCACGACGTGCGGGTCATCGTCGACGTCGTGCCGAACCACACCTCGTCCTCCCACGTCTGGTTCCAGGCGGCGCTCGCCGCTGCGCCCGGGTCACCCGAACGGGCGCGCTACGTGTTCCGCGACGGCGCCGGTCCCTCGGGCGAGCAGCCGCCGAGCGACTGGGTGTCGAACTTCGGCGGGAGTGCGTGGACCAGGGTCCCGGACGGCCAGTGGTACCTGCACCTGTTCGCCCCGGAGCAGCCCGACCTGGACTGGTCGAACCCGTCGGTCCGGAGCGACTTCGAGGACACCCTGCGCTTCTGGTCCGACCGCGGCGTCGACGGCTTCCGGGTGGACGTCGCCCACGGGCTGGCGAAGGACCTCTCGACGCCGTACCGCCCGTCGAACGAGCACGCGCTGCCGCTCGACGGCTCGGACCCGCTCTACGACCGCGACGAGGTGCACGCGATCTTCGAGTCGTGGCGGACCGTCCTGGACGAGTACGACCCGCCCCGTGCCGCGGTCGCCGAGGCCTGGGCCCCCGCGCCCCGCAGGGTGCTCTACGCGCGGCCGACCGAACTCGGTCAGGCGTTCAACTTCGACCTGCTCGAGGCGCCCTTCGACGCGTCGGCGTTCCGGACGGTCATCGACAGGAACCTCGCTGCTTCGCGTGAATCCGGGGCATCCAGCACGTGGGTGCTGTCGAACCACGACGTCGTGCGGCACGCGACCCGGTACGGGCTGCCGGACGGCACCGACACCGACGCCTGGCTGATGACCGACGGCACGCAGCCGACGCTCGACCGCGAGCGGGGGCTCCGTCGGGCGCGCGCGGCGACGCTCCTCGTGCTGGCGCTGCCGGGGTCGTCGTACGTCTACCAGGGCGAGGAGCTCGGGCTGCAGGAGGCCGCGGCGATCCCGCACGACCTGCTGCAGGATCCGAAGTGGATCCGCACCGGCCACACCGTGAAGGGCCGGGACGGCTGCCGTGTGCCGATCCCCTGGACGACGTCGGGGCCCTCGTTCGGCTTCGGAGCGGTGGCGCCCCACCTGCCGCAGCCCGCCGACTTCGGGGCGTCGTCGGTCGAGGCGGAGTCGGGCGACGAGTCGTCGACGCTGTCGCTGTACCGTGCGGCACTCGCCGCCCGGCGGCAGCTGCAGCGGGGTGAATTGCTCGAGTGGATCGACGCGGGCGACGGCGTCGTCGCGTTCGCACGCCACGACGGGTGGCGGTCGGTCACGAACTTCGGCACGGAGCCGGTCGCCCTGCCCGCCGGGTCGGTCGTGGTGTCGTCCGGACCGCTGACGGACGGTGCGCTGCCGGGTGAGGCGACGGTCTGGCTCGCCTGACCCGAGGATCCTCCTCCACAGCCTGGAGGCACGGGGTGGCGATCCACAGATCGTCCGACGTCCGCCTGCTGGTCACCACCCGGTCGCGACCATCGGGGCATGAGAGATCCCAACACCCCGACGAGCGGCCGTGCGGCCGCCCGGTCCCGTCCCGTCCGGCTCGCCGTGGCCGTCGCGAGCGCGGTCACCGCGCTCGGCGTCCTCGCCGCGCCCGCGTTCAGCACCGCCGCGTCGTCCGCCGACGAGCTCGCCTTCCCGTACACGAACCACTTCGACTCCGCCGCGGGTGGCACCCCCGACGGGCACGCCGTGATCGCCGACGGCCGACTGCGGCTCACCGACGACGTCCAGAAGCAGGCCGGAGCGTGGTCGACCGACGACACGTTCCCGTCCGACCTCGGGCTCGAGATCGAGTTCGAGTACGCCATGTGGAACGACGTGGGCGATCCCGGGGCGGACGGCCTGGTGCTCTCCCTCGCGGACGGCGCCGCACCGCAGGGCGTCGGAGCGTTCGGCGCGGCCCTCGGCTACTCCTGCCGGCACGAGCAGAGCCAGGGCGGCGAGTTCCCCTGCGACCTGCCGGGACTCCCCGGTGCCTTCGCCGGGATCGCGCTCGACCAGTACGGCAACTTCTCCCAACCGCTCAACCAGTCGGGCCCGGGCCCACAGGCCGAGTCCGTGGTGATCCGCGGGTCGGGCAACGGTCTGGACGGCTACCGCTACGTCGACGGAGTCAGCGCACCCGGCGACGTGGAGACCGAGGGCCCGCGACCCCGGAAGGTGCGGGTGACCCTCCTGCCCGGGTCTGCGGGCGAGCTCTCCGTCACCGTGCGGCTCGAGGCCTCCGGTGCGATGCGGACGGTACTCGACCGGGTGCCCCTGCACGGCGACGGACAGGCACCGCTCCCGCGCACGCTCCGTCTCGGGTTCTCCGCAGCGACCGGGTCCCACGTGAACGCGCACGAGATCGACGCCCTGCGCGTGTGGCAGCCCGCCGACCTCGCCGTGGAGCACGACCTCGCGCCGACCGCGACGGCCGGCGACGTGGTCGAGTACGACGTGGTCGCACGCAACGTCGGCCCCAACGGGTCGGCTCCGAGCGCCCTCGACGTCGACGTCCCCGACGTGTTGCAGGACGTGACGTGGTCGTGTTCCGCCGACGCCGGGTCCTCGTGCGGGTCGCCGTCCGGCACGGGCGACGTCTCGACCGAGGTCGACCTCCCGCGTGACGGAGTGGCCACCGTCACGGTGCGCGGGGAGCTCCCGGCCGGGACGACCGGCGGCCTCGACAGCGTCGCGACGATCCGCACTGCGCCCTCCCTGGCGGACGTCGACGAGTCCGACAACGTCTCCGCCGCGAGCGCGACGATCGAGGTCGGAGCCGAGCCGGTGGCGCACGTGGAGACCGACAAGTCCGTCGAGCCGTCGACCGGCATCGCCCCCGGTGACGAGGTCGAGTACACCGTCACCGCGCGGAACGTCGGACCGGAGCCGGCCGAACAGGTCGGTGCCGTGGACGAACTCCCGACGGCGATGCGGTTCGTCGGGTCGGACGACGGGTGCACCGCCTCCGGTCAGGTGGTGACCTGCTCCTCGGGGCGTTCGCTCGCGGCCGGGGAGTCGATCGCCTTCCGGATCCGCGCGGCACTCGACCCCGGGTACGAGGGCGACGGGTCCGACGTGGTCAACGTCGCGACGGCCACCTCTCCGACGGACCCCGACGGCGGGCGGCCCTCGCCCGAGGTGGGCATCGGCGTGGTCGACCCGGACGACGGCGGGCCGGATGACGGCGGCCCCGGCGACGGCGGTCCGGGCGACGACGGACCGGGCGACGACGGCGGTCAGGACGACGCCCGGGCGCCGGAGCCGGGCGGTCGCGCCGTGAACGGGACGGGTGCGCTCGCGTACACGGGCGCCGAGGACCTCGGACTGCTCGCGGCGATCGCCGGCGTGGCCGTGGCGGCTGGCGGTACCTGCTGGTGGCTCGCGCGTCGACGCCGGGCACGGGCAGCGGCGGAGGACGCACCGAGCACGTGACGGTCACGGGTCGGCGGAGCACCCGGAACGGTGCTGCTCCGCCGACCGTTCGACCCGGAACCGTCCGGGTTCGAGCATCCTCAGCGGCGGGACCGCCACCGCGGTCGGCCGCACCACGCTCCGGCGGTAGGATCGAACCACGATCCGCATGCCCGAAAGAGGTCTCGTGTCCGACTCCGTGGACGACTCCGGCCAGCGCGCGCGGTACTGGCCGATCCCCGTCCTCCGGGCCGTCCCAGCCGCGATCGTGGCCCTCGTCATCACCTTCTCGTCCAACCACGCAGCGGGCTACGGCCTGCTGCTGTTCGGCGGGTTCGCGGTCGTCGACGGGCTCGTGCTCCTGCTCGCGGGGCTCACCCGCCTCAGCGCGGACGACCGGTCGCGGCGCACGACCCTCGTGCAGGCGGTCGTCACGCTGCTCGCCGCGGTCGCCGCCTTCGCGTGCAACGGACTCGGGCTCCCGGCGTTCATCGCCGTGATCGTCGCCTTCGCGGTGCTGACCGGGGCCCTCGAGCTGACGCAGGGCCTCCGTGCCCGCCGTCGCTCGCCGTTCGCCCGTGACTGGACAACCGTCGGCGGCCTCACGCTGCTGCTCGCAGTCGCCTTCCTGGTGACGCCCCCCGACTACACACAACAGCTCGGCGGCGTCGAGCAGGTCACCGGCACACTGGACGCGTCGATCGTCCTCGTCGGCCTGCTCGGCGCGTACCTCGCCGTCACGGCGGTCTTCCACGTGATCGCCGGACTCTCGCACAAGTGGGGAACGGCCGCTCCGGCAGCCGCCCCGGACGGAGCACCACACGCATGACCACCCCCAGCCGTCGCGACCGCCTGCGCCCGGTCGAGCTCCTCGGGATCTCCGCGATCGTCGCGGTCTTCACCGGACTCGTCGTGCTGTTCTCGACGCGGGAACTCCAGCTCGCCGTGATCTTCCTCGGCGTGGCGTTCATCGTCGTCGTGGTCGTGCTCGCGATGCTGCAGCTCGCGTCGTCGAGCGACCAGGACGACAACGACATGCTCGGCGGTCACAAGACCCCGGGTGAAGGAGACGGCGACGACTTCCACTGAGTCTCCTGCCGTCCGGGCGCTGCCGTCACGTCGGCCGTTCCAGGGCGATCCGGACCTGCCGCAGCGCTACCGACACCGGTACCTGATCCTCGCGGTCTGCTGCATGAGCCTGTTCATCGTGTCGATGGACGCCACGGTGGTGAACGTCGCACTGCCGTCGATCGGCCGGGAGCTCGACAGCACCATCTCCGGTCTGCAGTGGACGATCGACGCCTACACACTGGTCCTGGCGAGCCTCCTCCTGCTGTCGGGCTCGACCGCTGACCGGATCGGCCGCCGACGGACGTTCCAGATCGGCCTCGCGCTGTTCACGGTCGGGTCGCTCCTCTGCTCGATCGCGCCGGGCGTCGGGTGGCTCGTGGTCTTCCGGATGGTCCAGGCGGTCGGCGGGTCGATGATGAACCCGGTCGCGATGTCGATCATCACCGCCACGTTCGACGACGCGAAGGAACGCGCCCGCGCGGTGGGCGTGTGGGGTGCGGTGGTCGGGGTGTCGATGGGGCTCGGGCCGCTCGTCGGCGGGGCGCTCACGGACACCGTCGGGTGGCGCGCGATCTTCTGGATCAACGTGCCGATCGGCATCGCGGCGATCGTCCTGACGTTCCTGTTCGTCCCCGAGTCGAAGTCGCCGAAGCCCCGGCGGCTCGACCCGGTCGGGCAGGTGCTCGTCATCGTGCTCCTCGCCACCCTCGTCGGCGGGCTCATCGAGGGTCCGCGGCTCGGTTGGACGTCCCCGGCGGCCCTCGGCCTGTTCGTCGTCGCGGCGGCCTCCCTGGTCGTGCTCGTCGCCGTCGAGCGTCGTCGCCGTGAACCGCTCGTCGACGTCCGTTTCTTCCGGAGCATCCCGTTCTCGTCCGCCGTGGTGACGGCCATCGCGGCGTTCGGTGCGAACGGGGCGTTCCTGTTCCTCAACGCGCTCTACCTGCAGGAGGTCCGGGGGATGTCCCCGTTCGAGGCCGGCCTGTGGACCCTGCCGGCCGCGGTCGCGACGATGGTGGTGTCCCCGCTGTCCGGGCGCCTCGTCGGGTCGGTGGGCACGCGGATCCCGCTCGTCCTCGCCGGCATCGGTGTCGGGGGCGCCGGTGCGATCCTCACCACCATCGACGCCCACACCCCGATGTGGGTGCTCGTCGTGGCCTTCGTGCTGTTCGGGTTCGGGTTCGGGATGGTCAACGCGCCGATCACGAACACTGCGGTGTCGGGCATGCCCCGCGCGCAGTCCGGCTCGGCCGCGGCGGTCGCGTCGACGAGTCGGCAGACCGGCGTCTCGCTCGGGGTCGCCCTCGCGGGGACGGTCACGGGCGCGAGCGCGGTGGCGAGCGTCGGCGCCGGGTTCGCGGTGGCCACGCACGCCATGTGGTGGATCGTGGTCGGGATCGGCGCGGGCATCATCGTCGTCGGCTTCCTCTCCACGACCGCGACGGCGAAGCGCTCGGTCGAGGGCATCGCGCACCTGCTCCAGGACTGACGCCCGGGCGGGGCGAGACGCCTCCGCGCGCACGAGACACCGCCGAATCCGGCGGCGTCTCGACGGAGACGGGGCGTCTCGACACCGAGCGACACGCCCGGGAGCACGGATTCGGCGCGGCCCTGTCAGGATCGCGCCCACGGCCGACACCTCAGGGTGAAGGAGGTGGGAAGTGGGCGTGACGACCGAGTCGGACGAAGCGATCATCCGTGCGATGGCGCAGGGCGACAAAGGCGCGCTCGCACGGGCGTTCGATCGCTACGCGGCGACGCTCACGCGGTACGCCTGGGCCCTCGCCGACGACCGGATGGACGTCGAGGAGATCGTCCAGGACGCCTTCCTCACCCTCTGGCAGCGTGCCGCGACACTCGAGCTCCCCGCGGACACGATGCTCCCGTGGCTGCTCGTCGTCTGCCGGAACCACGCACTGAACGCCGGTCGCAAGCGGACCAAGCACCGCGGCGACGAACTCCCCGAGAACCTCCCCGCCCCCGAGGACCACAGCGAGGCCCGTGAACGGCTCCGCTGGGTCCGCGACGAGATCGCCGCGCTCCCCGAGACCGACCGACGCATCTGCGAGCTGTGCCTGCTCGAGGGCCGCTCGTACGCCGAGGCCGCCGAGGCGCTCGGCCTGAGCGTCGGGGCGGTCACCCAGCGGGTCTCCCGCAACCGACGCCGACTCAAGAAGGTGGTGATGCACGATGAACACTGAACCTCCCGAGGGAGACGACCTGCACCGCATGCTCGTCTCGATGAAGCAGAACGTCCTCGAGCGCGCCACCCCGCGTCCGAAGCGGCGTCGTGTCCGTCCGGGCATCGCGATCGGTGTCGTCGGACTGCTGGCCATCGGGACCGCGACGGGTGCCGTCGCCCTGTCCCTGTCGCAGCAGGAGCAGCCGACCGCGGCGCCGACGCAGACCCAGCAGCCCGAGCCGGCGCCGTCCGCGACGACGCCGACGTCCGCACCGATCACGCCGACGGCGACGCCGACCCGAAGCGCTGTCGCGACGATCCCGACGACCTGCCGCGGGACCGTCCCGTCCGACGACTACGACCGCTTCTTCGGGTCCACCCCGTTGACGGAGATCGACCAGACGCAGGAATCGACGGGGACGGACTCGCCGGACATCCTCTGGACGGGTGGTTCCGCGGCGATCACGTGTGTGTGGGCCGATCCCAGCGCCGACGTCACCGGCCTCACGATGGACATCGGGACCACCGGTCCCGAGGCGGACGAGCGGCTCGCGGAGAGTTCGTGGGACTGCCAGGAACGCGACGGTGGTCGGATGTGCCAGCTGACCGTCCCTGCGGAGCCGTACCCGGTCGACCAGACGACGACGGTCTTCATCCGCGGCGACACGTTCGTCGTGATCCGGCAAGCCAACTTCCCGACCAACGGCCTGCTCGACGCCGTGGTGGGGGAGATCTGGGGGGACTGACGGCCTGGAGGCGCGTGGCGGGGACGACCCGTGCCTCCAGTCCGTCGGTGGGGAACCTCACACGACGCGGGCCGCGACGATGTCGCGGGCCAGCGTCCGGACCGCGCGGTTCGGCTCCGGACTCGTCCGTGTCGCGAGGCCGATCCGCAGCGGCTCCACGGTGTCCTCGAGTTCGAGCACCACGCCGTCGTGCCGGACGCCCGAGTCCGGGACCACCCCGACCCCGAGACCGGCCGAGGCGAACCGGACGACCGCGGGCATGTCGTTCATCTCGGCGACGATCCGCCGCCGGATGCCGAGCCGTTCGAGTGCCGTGTCGAGGATGATCCGGTTCCCGAAGCCGTGGGCCGTGTCGATGAAGGGTTCCTCGGCGAGGTCGGCCAGCGACACCGAACCCCGATCGGCAAGGGCGTGGTCGGCGGACAGGAACACCCGGAACGGCATCTCCCGCAGCGGCTCGACCACCACGCCCGTCGGGATGCCCGGCAGGCCCGTGTAGGCGATGTCGAGCCGCCCGGCGACCAGGTCCTGCACGAGTCCGGTCGTCCCGGACGGCGACGTCATGAGCTCGACCGCGACGAGCGGGTGCCGCTGCCGGAACCGTCGGAGGACCCCGGTGAGGTCGACGATGTCCATGCTCGTGAAGATCCCGAGCCGGACCCGGCCGCGGAGCTCGGCGTCGGAGACGGTCGCGAGGTCGCGCATCCGGTCGATGGACTCCAGCACTGCACGGGCGTGCGGCAGGAGGTCCTCGCCGGCGGTGGTGAGCACGAGGTGTCGCCCGGTGCGGTCGAACAGCCGGACGCCGAGGCTCCGCTCGAGCGACGCGATGCCGGCCGACACGGTCGACTGCGCCGCCCAGAGCCGTTCGGCAGCGCGGGTCACGCTGCCCTCCGCCGCGACGGTCACGAACTGTTCGAGCAGGCGGGTCTCCATCCCTCGAGTATCGACCCGCTCGATGGTCGTCATCAAGGAGATCCGTTGGACTCGATGGCGCGTCGGCTGCACCATCGGAGCATGTCCACTCTCACCGCCCCGTCCCACACCGTCGAACCCGTGGTCGAGGCTCCCCGCGGCCGCCGTCAGCACACCCGTCGTCGGCACGGCTTCGGCTTCTGGGCCGTGGCGTTCGCGTTCCTCGCGGTGATGGCCTTCGCGACCGTCCCCGCGCCGCTCTACGTGATCTACCAGGCGCGGGACGGCTTCCCGACGTTCACGACGACCGTGGTGTTCGCCGCCTACGGAGTGGGCGTCGTCGCGGCGCTGTACCTCGCCGGACACCTCAGCGACGTGCACGGCCGACGACCGCTCATCCTGGTTTCGATCGCGCTCGAGCTCGTCGCGGCCGTGCTGTTCCTGCTCTGGAACGACGTCAGCGGGCTCATCGTCGCTCGGCTCGTCACCGGCCTCGGCGTCGGGCTGCTGACGGCCACGGCGACCGCGCACCTCGGCGAGCTCCGGGTCCGGGCGACCGGGTCGGCTTCGTCGGCCTCCGGCGCAGGGGTGGTCGCGGGGGTCGTGAACCTCGGTGGGCTGTCGCTCGGCGCGCTCGTCGGCGGTGCCCTGGCGGAGTTCGTCGGGCAGCCGCTCATGGTGCCGTACGTCGTGTTCGTCGTCGCCCTCGCGGTTGCGTTCGTCGTGGTGCTCGCGGCGCCCGAGACCGTCGACCGGCCGTCGGCGCCGGTCGCCTACCGGCCGCAGCGACTGCAGGCACCGGAGGGCAAGGGCGCCGCGTTCTGGGCCGCCGGGACCGCCGCGTTCGCCGCGCTGGCGGTGCAGGGCCTGTTCACCTCGGTCGCGCCGACGTTCCTCGGGACGACCTTCCACGTGACGGACCGGCTGGCAGCCGGAGCGACGACGTTCGGGGTGTTCGCCGCGAGTGCGGTGTCGCAGATCGTGTTCGCCCGGCTCACGCAGCGCGCGCAGATCCGGCTCGGCATGGTGCTGCTCGTCGGCGGGCTCGTGATCCTCGCCGCGGCGGCCGTGCTGCTGCAGGTCGCCGGGTTCATCGGAGGCGGGGTGATCGCCGGAGCTGGTGTCGGACTGCTGTTCCGCGCCGCGATCGGCAGCGCCGGAGCGCTCGTCGAGCCCTCTCGTCGCGGTGGCGTCCTCGCCGCGACGTTCCTCATCGCCTACGCCGGACTGACGGTGCCCGTCGTGGCGGTCGGTGCTGCGCTCCTCGTGCTGCCGACCCTGCCGGTGCTGCTCGGCTACGTCGTGCTCGTGATCGCTCTGGCGGTCGTCGCCGGGAACCGCCTGGCCGCACGCGCGTAGGACGCGCCGCCCACTTCCGCTCACGAAGTGCCGTGGGGGCGGCGACCGCCTGGAGGCACGACACCCGTCCGGCATACTGGGCGCGTGTCCCAGAAGCGCAACCGTTCCGTCATCGCGGGGGTCGCCGCCGTCCTGGCCGCCGGCCTCGTCGCGGGCGGCGTCGCGCTGACCGCGCAGCGCGGCGCCGACGACCCGGTGATCGGCGGCGCGGGCGTCACCATCACGCCCAGCGCCACGGCCGGCGAGGGCACGGCAACCGACGGCACCGTGACGATCACCCGCACGGGGCCGGACCTGCCGGGCGACGCCGTCCTCGATCGCTGCGACACGAGCAGCCGGCAGACCGTCGCGCAGTACGACACCGCTGCGCTCGGCACCGTGGTCCTGCAGTGCGGGAACTCCGGGCAGGGCTACGAGCACATCCGCGTCCGGCACACCCGGGACTGGCAGGACGTCGTCACGGGCCACGGCTCCCGCGACTGGGACGACGCGATGCTCACCGCCGTGCAGACCGTCCTCGAGACACCGCGCACCGGGTACCCGCAGGACGCCGGCGACGGCAAGGTCTGCTACTCGGCACCCGTGCAGTTCGACGACGGCTCGCGTCCGGGTGCCGAACCGTTCGTGAAGGTCATCGTGTCGTCCACCACGGACCGCGTCATCACCGCCTACCCGACGCGCGACGACGGCTGCTGACCGGGGCTCCGGCCCGCCGCCGACGCAGTACGACACCCCCGACGTCGTACGACATCGGGGATGTCGTTCCGGGTCGACCGACTTACGCGTGCACCTCGTGCTCGTGCCGACGGTGGGACGCGGGCTCGAGCTGGAACGTCGAGTGCTCCACGGGGACGTCGAAGTGCTCCGCCACGCACTGCTGCAGGTCGTCGAGGATCCTCGGCGCGTGCGCGGTCGAGAAGCACTCGTCGTCGACCACCACGTGCGCCGTGAGGTTCGGGACACCCGTGGCCACGAGCGTCGCGTGCAGGTCGTGCACGGCGATGACGTGGTCGAGCTCGAGGATGTGCCCCCGCACGGCGTCGAGGTCGAGCCCGGGCGGCGTCGACTCGAGCAGGACGTTGGCGGTCTCGCGCAGGAGCCGGATCGCACGCGGCAGGATGAGCAACCCGATGAGGATCGCCGCGACGGAGTCCGCCCGTTCCCACCCGGTCAGCATGAGGACGACGGCCGCGGCGATGACGGCGACCGAGCCGAGCGTGTCGTTCAGGACCTCGAGTCGAGCAGCCCGAGACGTGAAGCCCTCGCCGGAGGCCCGCAGCAGTACCGCGTACGCCACGAGGTTGCCGACGAGCCCGATGATCCCGAAGACGAGCAGGGGCCCGGAGTGGATCTCGGCCGGCACGAACAGGCGCTGGACCGCCGAGATGATCACGTAGACGCCGACCGCCAGCAGGATGGCCGCCTGCGCCGTGGCCCCGAGGACCTCGGCCCGCTGGAAGCCCCACGTGCGCTGCGCTGTCGGACTGCGTCGGGCGAGCCGTGTGGCGACGAGGCCGATGCCGAGACCGCCGGTGTCGACGACCATGTGGCCCGCGTCGACGAGCAGCGCGAGCGATCCGGTGACGACCGCGCCGATCACCTCGGCGAGCAGGATCCCCGCCGAGATGCAGAAGGCGATGAGCAGGGCGCGCTCGGACGCGTGCCCGTGCCCGTGGTCGTGTCCCATGCGCAACATCGTAGGGACCTGCACCGACGACGTGCCAGGATCGGGAGCGTGACCCGGTCGCCGTACGAGCTGAGCACGCCGCCCGACGTCCTCGCCCGGCTGCACCCGCGGCTGCGGACGTACTTCGGTCCGGTCCCGCCCGGTCACGTCGGCCGTGGCGAGGGTGTCTTCGACGTCGTCGGCACGCCCCGGCGCTGGCTCTGGCCGCTGCTCGCCTGGTTCGCCCGCGACGCCGTCGTGTTCCCGGTCTGGGAGCGGGACGTCCCGTTCACGGTCGAGAACCGTCCGGCTCGCGTCCACCGCGGGTCGGGAACCAGCCTGGAGGCCCGCGTCGCCGTCCGCGCGCACCGCACCTTCCGGTTCCGCTCCGGCGCCCGCACGATGGTGGACGCCATCACCGCCGAACCCGAGGGGCTCGTCGACCACCTCGGTCGCCGTGGGCGCGTCAGCGCCCTGCTCCGGACGGAGGTCGACGGGACCGGTCCGGACGCGGGCGCCCTGCGCCTGGTCTCCACGCGCGTGACGTTCCGTGCGCTGGGACGGGAGTGGTGCCTCCCGGCCCTGATCGCACCGCGTGTGACGCTCACGGAACGATTCGATGACGATGCCGATCTGCAGCGCGTGTCCCTGGTGCTCTCGGCACCGGTCGTCGGCACGCTGTACCGGTACGAGGGGGCGTTCCGGTACGAGATCGCGCCGGACACAGAACGGGGATGAGATGAGCGACCAGAAGGGCCGCGCCGTGATCGCGGGGGCGAGCGGCTTCGTCGGGCAGTACCTGCAGGACGCCTTCCGCGACGAGGGCTACGAGGTCGTCACGATCGGCCGCACCGGCGACGCCGTGTGGGGCAACACCATGCGGATCCGCGAGCTCGTGGACGGAGCAGCACTCGTCGTGAACATGGCCGGCAAGAGCGTCAACTGCCGGTACGGGCGTCGGAACCGGGCGGAGATCATCCGGTCCCGGGTCGACACCACCCTCGAACTCGCCGAGGCGATCCGCACGAGCGAACACCCGCCGCCGCTCTGGCTCAACGCCTCCACCGCGACGATCTACCGGCACGCCGACGACCGCCCGCAGGACGAAGCGACGGGCGAGCTCGGCGAGGGGTTCTCGGTGTCCGTGGCCAAGGCATGGGAGGACGCTCTCTACGCGGTGGACCTCCCGGGCACCCGACGCGTCGCGCTCCGGATGGCGATCGTGTTCGGTGACGGGAGCGCCCTCGTCCCCCTGCTCCGCCTGGCGCAGGCCGGGCTCGGTGGCCCGCAGTACGACGGCCCGTGGTTCCCGACGCGCTCCCGGCTCCGTGCGGGCACCTACCACCACGACCGGCACACCCGTGGCCGGCAGCGGTTCAGCTGGGTGCACATCGCCGACGTCCTCGGGGCGATCCGGTTCGTGCGCGACCACGAGGACATCGACGGCGCCGTGAACGTCTCCAGCCCGAACCCGTCGGACAACCGCACCGTGATGGCCACCATCCGGGACGCCGTCGGGCGCCGGTTCGGGATCCCGACCTGGCGGTGGATGCTCGAGATCGGGTCGTTCGCGATCCGCACGGAGACCGAGCTCGTGCTGAAGAGCCGGTGGGTGGTGCCGACGCGCCTCGTCGAGGCAGGGTACGAGTTCCGCTACCCGCACCTCCGCGGGGCGCTCGCCGGGATCATCGCGGAGCGTCGCCAGCACCGGGGCTGAGCACCGGGACCGGGAGACCGGCGGTGGTGACCGGCAGCGCCCGCGGTCGGGCCGCGCGCGACGACCAGAGCACGGCCGCGACGACCACCGCGCCGGCGGCGATCTCCACGACGTCCGGTACCTCGCCGAACGCCGCCCACGACGCGAGCACGCCCACCACGGGCACGAGCATCGAGAACGGCGCGACGGTGCTCGACGGGTACGTCGCCATCAGCCGTGACCAGATGCCGTAGCCCACCAGGGTGGCGACGAGCACGATGTAGAGCAGTCCGAGGTCGGCAGGCAGGGCCTCAGCGGTGAACGCCGTCCCGAGCGCGTTCCCGATGCGCGAGGGCCCCTCGACGACGAACGACAGCACGGCCATCGGGATCGGCGGGACGATCGACCACCAGAGCGTCAGGTGCAGCGGGTTCGGCGCTCCGGCACGCCGGGTGGCGACGTTGCCGATCGCCCAGCCGAGCGCGCCGCAGAGCGCGAGCACGACGGGCAGGAGTGCCGCCGCCTGGGCCCGGTGCACGGCGATCGCGGCGAGGGCGCACACCGCGATCGTCACCCCGATCACCTGCCGCCCGGTGAGTCGCTCGCGCAGGAACACCCCGGCGAGCACGACCGTGAACGGCGCCGACGCCTGCAGCACGAGCGAGGCGAGCCCGGACGGCATGCCCGACGCCATGCTGAGGTAGAGGAACGCGAACTGCAGCACTCCGAGCCCGAAGCCGACGAGCAGCAGGCGGCCGAACGGGATCCTCGGACGCGGGACGAGCAGCACGGTCGGCACGGCGAGCAGGGTGAACCGCAGCGCCGCGAGCAGGAACGGCGGGAAGTGCTCGAGCGCCAGTGCCGTCGCGGGGAAGTTGAGCCCCCACACGACGGCGACGACCACGGCGAGGAGACGGTCACGGGTACGCACGGGTCGATCGTGACGCACCAGAACCGTGCAGCACCAGCGAAGAGTTCCGAAGCGACGTTGTAGGGTCCCTGCATGGTCGACTTCGACGTACAGCTGCTCGCCGTCCTCCGCGAACTCGACGAACGCGGCAGTGTCACCGCCGTCGCCGAGGCCACCCACCGGACACCGAGCGCCGTGTCGCAGCAGCTCCAGACCCTCCAGCGCCAGGTCGGTGTCGTCCTGGTCGAACGCGTCGGCCGTGGTGTCCGGCTGACCGAGCACGGGCGGGTGCTCGCGGGCCTGGCCGGCGGGGTCGCGACGGCGATCGCCACCGTGGACGCCGCCTGGCGGGAACACCTCGGCGGCGCGGGTGGTCGCGTCGACCTCGCCGTGTTCCCGTCAGCCGCCGAGCTCCTGCTCCCCGGACTCCTCACCCGGATGCGCGAGCACCCCGGCATCGAGCTCGTGCTGGTGGACGTGGACGTCAGCGAGGACGAGTTCGGCCCGCTCGCCGCCGACCACGACGTCGTCATCGGCCACCGGCCGGACGGCGCCCCGCCCGCGGGACGGGAAGCGCTCGAGACCGTCCCACTCCTGCGCGAACCACTCGACGTCGCGCTCCCGCTCGACCACCGGCTGGCGTCCCGCGAACGCGTCCGGATCGACGACGTCGTGGGGGAGTCGTGGATCGGGGTGCCCGCGGGCTACCCGATCGACCGGGTGCTCACGGCCATGGCGGCGGCGACGGACACCCCGCCGAGCGTCGGGTTCCGCACGATCCACCTGCCGGTGATCGAGAACCTCGTGGCCGCGGGGCACGGCGTCGCGCTCGTGCCGCGGTACACCTCGGGCACGCGTGCGCCGGGGCGCTTCCACCTGGCGGAGCTCGCGGACGTCCGCGCGGGTCGCCGGATCGAGGCGCTCGTCCGTCCGGACCGTGCGGTCCGTCCTGCGGTCCGTACCGTCCTGGAGGCGCTGGTCGCCGAGGCCCTGGACGTCACCACCTGAGGTGGCGGGCCGACGCGCGGGGCGCGACCCGCGCCTCCAGTCCGGCGAGACGCCGTCATGACCGCGAGACGCCGTCCCGGCCGCGAGACGCCGCCGCATCGCGCGTTGTCCCACACGTCGCGCGGCGTCTCGCGCCGGGCGCGGCGTCTCGTCTCAGTGAGACGAGACGCCCGTCGGCCGGCGAGACGCCGCGTCAGACGTCGAGGTGGTCGACCAGCTCGTCCGCGAGGCCCGTGTAGGTGGCCGGCGTGAGGTTCGTCAGTCGCGCCTTCGCACCGGACGAGATGTCCAGACCGTTCACGAACGCGACGAGTTCCGCCTGCCCGATGCGCTTGCCGCGCGTGAGCTCCTTGAGCATCGCGTACGGGTCCTCGATGTTCGACTGGCCCGCGGTGACCTCGGCACGGATGACCGTCTGGATGGCCTCGGCGAGCACCTCCCAGTTGTGGTCGAGGTCCTCGGCGAGGCGCGCCTCGTTCACGGCGATCTCGCCCAGGCCGCGGCGCAGGTTGTCGAGCGCGAGCAGCGAGTGCCCGAACGCGACGCCGATGTTCCGCTGCGTGGTGGAGTCGGTGAGGTCACGCTGCAGCCGGCTCGTAACGAGGGTCTCGGAGAGCGTGGAGAACAGTGCCGACGAGATCTCGAGGTTCGCCTCGGCGTTCTCGAACCGGATCGGGTTGATCTTGTGCGGCATCGTCGACGAACCCGTGGCCCCCGCGACCGGGATCTGCGTGAAGTACCCCATCGAGATGTAGGTCCACACGTCGGTCGCGAGGTTGTGCAGGATCCGGTTCGCGTGGCGCACCCGGTCGTACAGCTCGGCCTGCCAGTCGTGCGACTCGATCTGCGTGGTGAGCGGGTTCCAGGTGAGCCCGAGTCCCTCGACGAACTCCTTCGACAGTGCCGGCCAGTCCGCCTCGGGGTCGGCCGCGAGGTGCGCCGAGAAGGTGCCGGTCGCACCGGAGAACTTGCCGAGGTACTCGCCGCCCTCGATCTGCGCCAGCACGCGCTCGAGGCGGTACACGACCACCGCGAGCTCCTTGCCGAGCGTCGTCGGGGTCGCCGGCTGGCCGTGCGTGTGTGACAGCATCGGGACGCTCTTGAGCTCCTCGGCCATCCCACGCAGCACCGTCAGGACGGCCTTGAACGCCGGCAGCCAGACCTGGTCGACGGTGTCGCGCACGGTGAGCGCGTACGACAGGTTGTTGACGTCCTCGCTCGTCGCGGCGAAGTGGGTGAGCTCGGCGATGGAGTCGAGCCCGAGCTCCGACAGGCGGCGGCGCACGAAGTACTCGACCGCCTTGACGTCGTGACGGGTCGTGGCCTCGATCTCGGCGAGCTCGGCGATCTGCGTCTGCCCGAAGGTCTCGACGACCTGCCGGAGCGCGGCCTTGTCGTCGACGCTGAGCGGCGACGTGGTGAACATCGCGTGGTCGGTCAAGAAGATGAGCCACTCGACCTCGACCACGATGCGTGCGCGGTTGAGGCCGGCCTCGGAGAGGTGCTCGCCCACCGTGTGCACGATCGGGTAGTAGCGCCCGTCGAGCGGGCTGATCGGCTGCGGGGGAAGGGGGGTCATGGGGCTCCCTGACGGACTGCCGGCTCGAGTTGGCGGAAGAGCGCCCGGCAGGCCCGTTCGACGGTCGAGAGCACTCGGTCGAACTCGTGCCGGTCCGCGTAGTACGGATCCGGTACGTCGGTCTGCTGGGGCCAGGCGTCGTCGTACCGCAACAGGAGCGTCACCTTCGCGGCGTCGTCCATGGTCGGTGCCCACGAGCGCAGGATGCGTTCGTGGGAGCGGTCGAGTGCGACCACCAGGTCGAGGTCCGGGAACCGGTCCGGGTCGAACTGACGGGCGCGATGCCTGCTGCCATCGTATCCGCGCGCGGCGAGGGCTGCGATCGTGCGCTCGTCGGCAGGTTCGCCGACGTGCCAGTCGCCGGTGCCGGCGGACTCGACCTGGAAGCGGTCGGACATGCCGGCGTCGGCCGCCAGCTGGGCGAAGACGATGCCGGCCATGGGGGAGCGGCAGATGTTGCCGCTGCAGACGAACGAGACCCGGAAGGGGGCTCCGGCGTCCGTGGTCATGGGGACATCATGACGCAGGGACGTCGCGTCCGCGACGGGCGTCGCGTTCGTCGTCGTGCCGGGAGGCGCGGTGCCGGTCGCGTCGTCGGCCCGCGTCACGCGCGCTGGCGGTTGAGCACCGGGCGCACGAAGAGCCCGATCAGCCAGGCGAAGACGGCGAGCACGAAGGCGCCGACGATGCCCCACCCGAACGACTCCACGTTCAGCCCGAACCCGAACGCGTCCGAGATCCCGGCGACGATGAGCAGCAGGATCGCGTTGACGACGAACGAGATGAGCCCGAGGGTCAGGATGTAGATCGGGAACGCCACGATCCGGATGAGCGTGCCGATCACCGCGTTGACGAGGCCGAACACGAACGCCACCAGCAGGTAGGTCAGCACGGTGGCCGTGGTGCCGCCGTCGCCGAACGGGGTGACGGAGACGCCGCTGACGATGAGCGTGGTGAGCCAGAGCGCAACGGCGTTGACGACGAGGCGGACGAGGAATCGCATGCACCCATGATGCCCTCCGGTGGCCGGGGACGGGCCGATGGTGCGCGGGGACGGGCCGGTAGCCTGTCCTCGTGACTGACGAGCGCGTGCACATCCGGCCCGAGATCGCGGTGCTCCCCGCCTACAAGCAGGGACGCCAGGCCGCGGCCGACGCCTTCAAGCTGTCGAGCAACGAGAACCCGTTCCCGCCGTTGCCCGGCGTGGTCGAGGCCGTGCAGGCGCAGACGGCGTTCAACCGCTACCCCGACGCGACCGCCCTCGCCGTGCGCGCCGTGCTCGCGAACCGTTTCGGCACCACCGTCGACGAGGTGCACGTCGCCCCGGGCAGCGTGGCGATCCTGCACGAGCTCGCGAAGGCCACGTCCGGTCCCGGCGACGAGATCGTCTACGCCTGGCGCTCCTTCGAGGCGTACCCGGGCGTCGTCACGGTCGCCGGTGCCACCAGCGTGCAGGTGCCGAACCGCGCCGACGGCGGCCACGACCTCGACGCGATGGCCGCGGCCGTCACCGAGCGCACCCGCATGGTGATCGTCTGCACGCCGAACAACCCGACCGGACCGGTCGTCACGGGCGCCGAGTTCGAGGCGCTCATGGCACGGGTGCCGTCCTCGGTGCTGGTCGTCCTCGACGAGGCCTACGCCGAGTTCGTCACCGAACCCACCGCCGTCCGTGGTGCCCCGCTGCTCGAGCGGTACCCGAACCTCGTCGTCCTCCGCACGTTCTCGAAGGCGTACGGGCTGGCCGGCCTCCGCGTCGGGTACGCCCTCGGTCCGGCGTACGTGCTCGACGCCGTCCGTGCCTGCGCGATCCCCCTGTCGGTCACGGCGCAGGGGCAGGCCGCGGCGCTCGCCAGCCTCGAACGCGAGTCCGAGCTGCTCGCGCGCGTGTCGGAGATCGCCGCACTCCGCGACCGCATCGTCACGTCGCTGCGGGAGCAGGGCTGGGACGTGCCCGACGCGCAGGGCAACTTCGTGTGGCTGCCCACGGGCGAGCTGACCGCGCACGCGACGGAGCGCTTCGAGCAGGCCGGCATCATCGTCCGCGCCTTCGGGAACGAGGGCATCCGCATCTCCATCGGTGAGCACGAGGCTGTGGGAACGCTCCTCGAAACGGCGGGCTCGCTTGTGGGGGACCTCCAGGCAGCCGAGTAGTCGCTGCCGCTACGCTGGCCCGCATGTCATTCCGCGCCGCGGCCCCCGCGACGACCACCATCCGGCTCCTCGACACCGAGGGCCGGTTCGTGGAGACCGACGAGAACGCCGAGTTCGCCGCCGCCGCGCGGGCGATCCCGGACGAGACCCTGCTGGCGATGCACCGCCGCATGGTCCTCACCCGTCGGTTCGACCACGCCGGTCACAACCTCCAGCGCACCGGGCAGCTCGGCCTCTGGGTCCCGAGCCACGGACAGGAAGCCGCGCAGACCGGCTCCGTGTTCGCCCTGCGCGCGCAGGACCACGTCTTCCCGTCCTACCGCGAGCACGCGGTCACGATGCACCGCGGCGTCGAGCCGATGGAGATCATCGCGATGTACCGCGGGCAGACGCACGGCGGCTGGGACCCGGACGAGCGCGGCAACACGCACATCTCCACCCTCGTGATCGGCTCGCAGACGCTGCACGCCACCGGCTACGCCCTCGGGCAGAAGCTCGACGGCGACGTCGGCACGGGCGACCCGGACCGCGACGCGTGCTCGATCGTGTACTTCGGCGACGGCGCGACCAGCCAGGGCGACGTGAACGAGGCGTACGTGTTCTCGGCCTCGACCAAGGCGCCTGTCGTCTTCTTCCTGCAGAACAACCACTGGGCGATCTCGGTCCCCGTGGCCGTGCAGTCGCCGACGCCGCTCGTCGACCGCCCCCGCGGCTTCGGCATCCCGAGCGTCCTCATCGACGGCAACGACGTCCTCGCGTCGTACACGGCATCCGTCGTCGCCACCGACCACGCCCGCAGCGGCCAGGGTCCGGCGTTCATCGAGGCGGACACGTACCGCATCGGTGCGCACACCAGCTCGGACGACCCGAGTCGGTACCGCGGCGACGACGAGCTCGACGAGTGGGTCCGCCGCGACCCGATCACCCGGTCCGCCGCGTACCTGCGCAGCAAGGGCGTCACCGACGAGCAGCTCGCCACGTTCGACGAGGAGGGCGAGGACATCGCCGCCGACGTCCGTCGCCGCACGGTGGCCCTGACGGCACCGTCGGTGGACGTCATGTTCGACAACGTGTACCGCGAGCCGCATCCGCTGATCGCCGAGCAGAAGGCATGGCTCGAACGGTACGAGGCCGGCTACGAAGGGGGCGCCCACGCATGAGCACCACCGAGCAGCTCTTCGACTACACGCTGCGCTCCCACCCGGGCGCCGGCGAGGTCCCGAGCGACCCCACCCCGACCCTCCCGATGGCCAAGGCACTCAACGCCGGGCTCGCGGCCGCGATGCAGGCGGACGACAAGGTCCTGCTGATGGGCGAGGACATCGGCCAGCTCGGCGGTGTCTTCCGCATCACCGAGGGCCTGCAGGACCGCTTCGGCCCCGAGCGCGTGCGGGACACCCCGCTCGCCGAGGCCGGCATCATCGGCACCGCGATCGGCCTCGCCCTGCGCGGCTACCGTCCGGTCGTCGAGATCCAGTTCGACGGGTTCGTCTGGCCGGGCTTCGACCAGATCACCTCGCAGCTCGCGAAGATGGCGAACCGGCTGCCGGCGCACATGTCACTGCCGGTCGTCATCCGCATCCCCTACGGCGGTCACATCGGCGCCGTGGAGCACCACCAGGAGTCCCCGGAGGCGTACTTCGCGCACACCCCGGGCCTCCGCGTGGTGAGCCCGAGCACGCCGAACGACGCCTACTGGATGATCCAGGAGGCGATCGCCTCGAAGGACCCGGTGGTCTTCCTCGAGCCGAAGTCCCGCTACTGGCCGAAGGGCCAGGTGGACCTGGTCGACGGCCACGTCCCGATGCACACGACGCGCGTCGCCCGCACCGGCACCGAGGTCACCCTCGTCGGCCACGGCGCGATGGTCGCCACGCTCATGCAGGCCGCCGAGCTCGCCGAGTCCGAGGGCACCAGCTGCGAGGTCATCGACCTCCGCTCGATCTCCCCGATCGACTGGGAGCCGCTGCTGGCGTCCGTCCGGAAGACCGGTCGGCTCGTCATCGCGCAGGAGGCCTCCGGCTTCGTGAGCGTCGGCAGCGAGATCGCCGCGACGGTCGCCGAGAAGGCGTTCTACACGATGCAGGCGCCGCCGCTCCGGGTCTCCGGGTTCGACATCCCGTTCCCGGTCTCCAAGCTGGAGCACCTGCACCTGCCGGACGCCGACCGCGTCCTCGAGGCCGTCGACCGCGCCCTCGCCTACTGACACCCTGACCGAGCACGACCCGAACGCCGAAGGAGCCGACGTGGCCGCCGCCGAATTCCCCCTGCCCGACGTGGGCGAAGGCCTGACCGAGGCCGAGATCGTGCAGTGGCGCGTCGCGATCGGGGACGAGATCGCCGTCGACCAGGTGCTCGTCGAGATCGAGACCGCGAAGTCCCTGGTGGAGCTGCCGTCGCCGTTCGCCGGCACCGTCACCGGGCTCCTCGTGTCCGAGGGCGACACCGTCGAGGTCGGCAAGCCGATCATCCGGGTCGACTCCGACGCGTCGGTCGCCTCCGGTGCGCCGGTCCCGTCGACCCAGCCTGGAGGCGCGGCTCCCGTCGCGGACAGCGTCCCGGCCTCGCCGGACGTCACGGCCACCCCGCCGGCACCGCCCGCACCCGCGGCTCCGGTCGCGCAGACCCCGGCAGCGCCCGCGCCGGTCGCCGCTCCGGCGCCGGCCGCAGCGCCTGCGGCAGCCGCCCCCGCGCCAGCGCAGCCGGTCGCCGACGGCGCCTCCGTCGTCGGTACCGACGAGTCGTCCGGCGCCGTCCTCGTCGGCTACGGCTCCGCGACCTCGTCCCCGTCCCGTCGGAAGCCGGGTGCCCGCCGGGCCGCAGCCCTCGCGGCCGAGGCGAGCCGTGCCTCCAGTGCGGATGCCGCAGCAGCGGCCGAAGCCGCCACCGATCCCGGAGAGGAGAGCACCGCCGAGGCGATCAGCGCGCTCGGCTCGGGGTCCGGGCGCAAGCAGACCACCGCGACCAACGTCCTCGCGAAGCCGCCGATCCGGAAGCTCGCGAAGGACCTCGGCGTCGAGCTGACCGAGATCGTCGCGACCGGTCTCGCGGGTGAGGTCACCCGAGACGACGTCATCCGGCACGCGAAGCAGGCCAGCGTCTTCCGCAACATCGAGACGCCCGAGTGGGGCGACGTCCGCAGCGAGACGATCCCGGTCAAGGGCGTCCGCAAGGCGATCGCGACCGCGATGACGACGTCGGCGTTCACCGCGCCGCACGTCTCGCTGTTCGTCGACGTCGACGCGACCCGCACGATGGAGTTCGTCAAGCGCCTGAAGTCCTCGCCGACGTTCGCCGGCGTGAAGGTCTCGCCGCTGCTCCTCGTCGCGAAGGCCGTGATCTGGGCCGTCCGCCGCAACCGCTCGGTGAACTCGACGTGGACCGACCGCGAGATCATCGTGCACCACTTCGTGAACCTCGGCATCGCCGCGGCCACCCCGCGTGGGCTCATCGTGCCGAACATCAAGGACGCGCAGGACATGTCCCTGCTCGAGCTGGCCCAGGCCCTCGAGCAGCTCACCCTGACCGCCCGCGACGGCAAGACCACCCCGGCGCAGATGGCGAACGGCACGGTGTCGATCACGAACATCGGCGTGTTCGGCATGGACACCGGGACCCCGATCCTCAACCCGGGCGAGGTCGCGATCGTGGCGATGGGCACGATCAAGCCGAAGCCGTGGGTCGTCGACGGCGAGGTCCGGTCCCGCATGGTGACCACGATC
Source organism: Curtobacterium sp. 314Chir4.1 (assembly GCF_900215175.1). NCBI lineage: Bacteria > Bacillati > Actinomycetota > Actinomycetes > Micrococcales > Microbacteriaceae > Curtobacterium > Curtobacterium sp. 314Chir4.1. Next base: position 159,226 of record NZ_OCMI01000006.1, on the reverse strand, counting down.
GGTGCCTCGTTCGACCACCGGGTCGTCGACGGGGACGTGGCGTCGCGCTTCGTGCACGACGTGGCGTCGGTGCTCGAGGAGCCGGCGCTGCTGCTCGACTGACCGGACGCAGTCCTCCGCACGACTCGCGCCCGTTCGCGCGCCGTTCACCCGGATGTCGGTGGGCGGCGGGATGATCGACGCATGGTCCACCAGCTCCTGATGCCCCCGCAGGAGATCCGAACGGATCGCCTCCTGCTCACCCCGCTGACCCCCGCCGACATCGACGACGTGCACGACGTGTTCTCCGACGCCCGGACGTGGACCCACCTGCCCGCCGGTCGGCACACGGTGCGGGCGTCGACCGTGGACCTCGTCCAGCGCAAGATCGGTGGTCGCGCTCGTCACGGCCTCGGGTCGTGGGCGGTGCGCTCGGCTGCGGACCACGCGTTCCTCGGGGTCGGCGGTGTCGACATGACCGCCGCCGGGGTGTGGAACCTCGGGTACCGGCTGGCACCGTCGGCGTGGGGCAACGGCTACGCGACGGAGATCGCCCGCGCCGCCGTCAGTGCTGCGCACGAGGTCGCACCCGACGTCCCGATCACGGGTCGGGTGCTCACGAACAACCCGGCGTCGGCCGCGGTGCTCGAGCGGGCGGGGTTGTCGCTCGTGTGGCAGGGATCGACGTCCGCCACGCTGCCGACCGGTGTCGAGCGTCAGGTGTGGGCAGACCGGGCGCTCTCACGGACGCAGCGGGCCTGGCTCGTCGCCAACGCCTGAGTCCCCGGTCGACCGACGCGGGGCCGTCGCAGCGGCAGTGATCGCGCTGATCACCAGGAGCACCCCGGCGAGCGGTGCGACCTCGGCCGGACCGACGGTGAGCAGGACGATCGCGACGAGGGCGACCACACCGAGCACGACGTGGCTCACCGCAGCGCCCCGAACAGCACGTCGGCCTCGCGCGGCAACTCCGTGCGCAGCGACCACTGCACCGTGTTCCAGTCGTGGCCGCTGCCGGGCGCGAACGCGACGTCGCAGTGCGCCCCGGCCTTCCGTGCAGCGGTCCCGAGCGCGCGGGCGTTCCGACTGAACGCGTGGTCGGAGGACCCCGCCGTCAGCCAGACGGTGTGTCCGCCCAGCCCGTGCGCCCGCATCTGTGCGATCGGGGCAGCCGCCTTCCACGCCGCCACCGAGCCGCCGAACGCCTGGTCGGCGCTGTGCTGCGGGCTCTGGTCGATGGGCTGCAGCTCGCTCGAGATCGCGAGGGCCGCCCCGAACCGGTCGGGCGCTCCGGTGAGGAACTGCATGGCGCAGGTCGCTCCCTGCGAGAAGCCGACGAGGCCCCAGGCCCGGCGGTCTGGTGTGACGGGCAGGTGGGCGGTGAGCCATCGGGGGACGTCCTCGGTGACGTAGGTCGCCGACCTCCCGAGTCGCGAGTCGACGCACATGGTGTTCAGCCCTGGCGCCGAGAGCTGGTCGACGGACACGACGATCGGCGCGCGGCCGTGGTGCGCAGCGGCGTAGGCATCGAGCACGGTGCCCATCTGCCCGGCGGTGAACATGTCGCTCGGGGCTCCGGGCTGGCCGGCGAACGCGAGCACGACGGGCAGCGGAGCGGGATCGCGGACGAGGGCGGCCGGCGGCAGGTAGACGATCGCGGGACGGGCGGGGAAGCCGGAGCGTGCGCCGGGGATGTCGACGGTGCGGACCTCGCCGACGGAGGGCAGGGCCCTCGCCGGCGCCGCGTGCAGGTCGAGCGACGGGTAGGGGTCGCTCTGCACGACGGTCCCGAGCGTCGGGTACTTGGCGAACTCGACGTTCACCCCGAGTGCGGGGACGAGGAGCGCTGCCGGCACGAGCACCACGGCGAGCACCCGGCGCCAGCGCCCGCCCTGCACGATGCCCGTGACCGCCAGGGCGAGACCGGCCGCCGCGATCGCGATCCACATCCGGGTGACCGGACTGAGCGCGACCCCGAACACGTTGAGGACGTCGCTCACGATCCAGCAGAGGACGAGCACGACGAGGGCTGCCGCGACGGCGATCGCGCCACGGAGCCCGACGGACCGCCACGCACGGCGATCCCGCCACGACCTGACGACCGGCAGCAGCACGACGACCGCGAGCACCGTGAAGGCGACGTCGATCGGGACGAGCTTCGACGGTGCCTGCAGCTGCGTCGCGAGCAGCCACTCGGTCGGGCTCACGAGCGCGACGCCGCAGTGCCGCGGTGCGCCTGCCGCAGCGCCCACAGGTGCTTCGGCCGGAGCCCCGGGACGTACGCCGACGCCAGCGCCCGGGCCACCCGCGGCACGTGCAGGGCCGTGGGGACGACGATCCAGAGCGGCTCGTGTCGTGCGCCGAACTTCTCCTTGAAGCGCTGCAGCGACCGGAACCCGTACACGGGCTCGAGCACGCGGGCGAGGAGCATCGACCCGCGGGCGACCAACGACCCGGCGCCGGCGTGGGCGGCCAGCGGTGTGCCGGAGAGGCTGATCGTGGTGAGGCCGGCGTCTCGGGCCCGGAGTGCCGTGCGGGCGATGAGGAACTCCATCACGCCGGGCATCCCGTCCTCGCCGCGGCGCATGACGTCGAGTGTGTACCCGGTCAGCGTGCCGTGCTCGTACACCGGCAGCCAGCTCGTGACGGCCGTCACGTGGCCGTCCGGCGCGACGGCGAGCATGAGTCGGACGTCCGGGTCGTCGAGCTCGCGGAAGCCGCCGAGGGTGAACCCCATCTCGGGCAGTCGACGGTCGGCGGCCCAGCGGGTGCAGATCGCCTCGACCTCGGCGCGACGGGTGTCGTCGAGTGCGCCGAACGTGGTCCACTCGTCGCGGACGCCTTCCCGGTCTGCCCGGTTCGACGCCGTCCGGAGGTCCTGACGCTTCTTCCCGCGCAGGTCGAACGCGGTGACGTCGAGCACGGACTCGACCCCGACGGGCAGGGCGGACCAGCCCTCGGCGACGAGGATCTCCCGCACCGGCTCGTGCACACTCGTGAACGCGGGCACCCAGCCGTTCCGCTCGCAGAACGCCGTGAACGCCGCCAGCACTGCGGCGCGGTCGGCCGCGGCGCACGCCGGGTCGGACACGGTCAGGGCGACGTCGCCGCGCACACGGTACGCGACCGCGCCGAGTCCGCCGGGGTGCGTCCAGGTCGCGTTCCCGCGCCAGGTGCCCATGTGCCCGAGGGTCCCGGCGTCGCCGTCGCGGAGCATCTCGACGAGGTCGTCGCGGCAGGGGCCCGCCGCGCGGAACCGCTTGCGGACGAGCCGTCCGTGCAGCCCGAGGACGGCGAGCAGGACGGCGGCGGGCACGAGCCACGCACCGAGGAGCGTCACCTGCCACTCCAGCGCGTCGAGCCCGAGCCCCTGCCAGTGGACGGCGTCGGAGCGCATCGGCTCGATGACGAACACGTCGACGAGCACCACGGTCAGGACGACGAGGACGCCGGTCGCCAGGGCGAACCCGGCGGGCCGGCCTCGGTGCACAAGCCAGGCCGCGCAGAGGAGCAGGACGCCGACGACGACGACCGACCGGTCGCTCATCGCGTCCACGAAGACGGACAGCACGCCGTCGGGGTCCGGCACGACGAGGGTCACGAGCGTCCCCGCGCCGAGCGCGATGAGCGCGCTCACGACGAGCGTGCGTGCGCGCACGGCATCGCGGGTGGTGCGGGTTTCCGGACTGGAGGCGCGGCGCACGACGACCACGCCGGCTGCGGTCCCGAGCAGGGTCGCCAGGGCACGCGCCAGGTCCGACCCGTGGCCGGCGAACAGGACGAGCGTCAGCACCACGGTCCACAGGGCGGTCCGGGTCCGCCACCGGTGCTGCGTCGGCATCGCGGCGGTGGCGGCACCGAGCAGCGCCGCGGCCACGATCGAGGGCGCGAAGAGGGGCTGCCCGACGGCGAACTCGGCGTGCGCCTCACCGAACGCGGCGCCGATCGACACCGTCGCCAGCGTCCCGAGCACGGCGAGCGCAGGTGCGCCGACGCCGATCACGAGGGTCCGGAGGGAACCGAGGGAGCGTTCGGCGAGGACCGTCGTGAGTGCCACCGCGACGAGCGCCAGGCAGGCGACGGGCGGGTGGTGCGGGAAGTCCGGCTCCGCGTGGGCCATCCGGGCGGAGACGACGAGGACGCCCGCCACGACGGTCACGACGACGGAGACCGGGAAGCGACTGAGTCGTCCGAGCAGAGCTTGAGGGGCCACGATCTCATCCCAGCCGGTCGCGGTCGTCGCGTCATCGCTCCGCGGTGTGAACCACGATGGCCGATCGGCCATCCCGGCTGGCTCGGAGGATGACCGTCAGACGGTGCGGACCGCCGGCACGTGCTCGACGGGGAGCCGCAGGTGCAGCGCGAACCCGTCGTCCGGCTGCGGACCGGACTCCATGCTCCCGCCGAGGAGCGACGCACGCTCACCGAGGCCGATCAGCCCGAGCCCGGACCCTGGTAGCTCGAGCCGGTCCGCCCGCGCCGGCCCGTTCACGACGTCCACGAGCACCTGTCCGGCGTGGATCCGGCCGCTCACCCGGACGGTCGCGTCCGGGGCGTGCTTCCGGACGTTCGTCAGCCCCTCCTGGACGAACCGGTACACGGCGCGCTGGAGCGGTTGCGCGAGGGTGTCCGGCAGGTCGACGGTCGTGCTGGTCTCCAGGCCGCTCTCGGCGACGAGCCGCGGCAGGTCGGCGAGCACGGGCTGCGGGGCGATCTCGCGGTCGGTGCCACCGGAGGCCCGGAGCACCTGCACCATCTCGCGCAGTTCCTGCAGGGTCACGACGCACAGCTGCCGGATCGTGCGGGCGAACCCGCGCTCGGCCTCGTCCCGCCCGGCCATCTGCATCGCCCCGGCCTGCACGGCGATGAGGGTGACCTGGTGCGAGACGACGTCGTGCATCTCCCGCGCGAGCAGCGCCCGTTCGCGGGAGAGCGCCACGGCGGCGGCCTGTCGGCGTTCGTCCTCGCGGGCGCGGTGGACCTCGGCGAGCTGCTCGGTCAGGCGCGCACGGGTCTGCACGAGCAGTCCGACGGCCAGGGGCCCGAGCGCGAAGATGAGGGCGTAGACGACGGACACGACGATCTCGTCGAGGGTCTGCGGCGGCCCGACGAACCCGCCGAACCCGACGAACTGCACGAGCGCGGCGAGGAGCATGAGCCACCGGCGGTCCGTGCGCTCCCCGAGCGTGAACAGCGCGATGCTGGCGGCGACCACCGCGGACCCGACGAACAGCCCGGGCATCGTCAGGGCGAACGCGAGCACCGGGAAGCGGCGGCGGATCAGCAGCGCCGCTGCGGCGAGCAGCGACAGCCACGTCTCGACCGTCGTGGCTCCGGAGATGTCGAGCACGGCGTCGGCGACGGCGGCCGCGACGAAGAACGCGTCGACCAGCCACCAGGGTGCCCGGTGGGTGCGCACCCAACGCAGGCCGGCGTCGACGAGGCGGTCGAGCCTCCCGTCGGTCGCGGTGAGGACCCGACGGAGGCGGGTGGCCGTCGGCTGCTCAGCCATCCAGCAGTCCTGCCTCGGCCGCACGCAGTGCGAGCTGGACCCGGGTCGGGACGCCGAACGCGGCGAGGAGGCCGCGGACGTCCTCCTTGACGGTGCCGGTGCTCACGCCGAGGCGTTGGCCGATGTCCGGGTTGCTCGCGCCGTCGGCGACCAGCCGGAGCACGGCGCGCTCGCGGTCGGACAGCGACGGCGGCACGTGCCCGGGCAGGCGTGGGGCGAAGAGCCGCGACCGGTCGACACCCGGTGCGAGGACCACGCCGCCCCGGGCGAGGACCCGGACGTACTCGGCCAGCGCCTCGGGGTCGGTGTCCTTGAGCAGGAACCCCGCGGCCCCGAGCTCCATCGCCTGGCCGACGTACTCGTCCGTGTCGAACGTCGTCAGCATCGCGACCGCCGGGGGATCCGCGAGCGTCTGCAGCTCGCGGAGGACCTCGAGGCCGTTCACCCGCGGCATCCGCACGTCGAGCAGCACGACGTCGGGCGCGTGCGTCCGGATGACCTGCACGGCCTCGACGTCGCCGGTCGTGGCCACGACGTCGATGTCCGGCGCGGCTCCGAGGATCAGCTCGAAGCCGTAGCGGACGAGCGTTTCGTCGTCGACGATCACCACGGTTGTCACGGCCGTCATCTTGTCATGCACGTTGGCGTTCGGAGAGGGACTCGCTACTGTGATGCGAACTGGTCATGTCCGCGCATGACCACCAAGACGACCAGCGACGGAGCACGAGGGACGCATGACGAGCCGCATCACCGAGGGCGCCGAGCCGAAGCACCAGCAGCTGCGGCGCATCCTCCTCGAGCTCGCCACCTCGCGCCTCGCGCCCGGCGCCGCGATCCCCTCCGAACGGCAGCTCATCGCCGAGTACGGCGTCTCGCGGATCACCGTGCGTGAGGCCCTCGGGCAGCTCGTCAACGAGGGCTACCTGGAGCGCGTCCGCGGCAAGGGCACCTTCGTGGCGCACCGTCCCGTGCAGTCCACGCTGCACCTGGCGTCCTTCACCGAGGAGATGCGTGCGATGGGGCACGTGCCCACGACGGTCGTGCTCGTGCGCGAGGAGCGGATCCCACCGAAGGACACCGCCGCCGCGCTGCGCCTGGACCCGGACGTCCCGGCCTTCCACGTGAAGCGTCTGCGGATGGCCGACGGTGCCCCGGTGTCGATCGACGACGCCTGGCTCGTGGCGGACGCGTTCCCCGGGTTGCTCGACCACGACCTGTCCGGGTCCGTCTACTCGATCATCGCGACCGAGTACGGCACGCCCATCGACCGGGCGCAGCAGACCGTCGCGGCGAACCCCGCGGCGGACGACGTGGCGACCCTGCTCGGGACGAAGACGGGTGCGCCGGTGCTGGAGTTCGACCGGGTGTCGTACACGGGGGAGCGCCCCGTGGAGCACACCCGCTCGTGGTACCGGTCGGACCGGTACCGCGTGCAGATGGAGGTCACGGCGACGGCGCCGCAGGTGGTCGCGTAGCGCCGCGCCGGTCTGCGCCGGTCCGCGCGGGTTCACGCCGGTCCGGGGTACGCGAAAGCGACAGTCTGCCGGCGCACGAATGCGTCAGGTGCGCGAAAGCGACAGTGTGCTGCCGGCTTCCGGCAGCACACTGTCGCTTTGGCGAGGGTCGGGCCTGGAGGCGCGTGGTGCGCCCGTCGGGCGACTACGCCTCGTAGAGGGCGTCGCCCTCGCGGACGGTCGTGCCGACGGTGCCCTGCGCGATCGAGTCCGGCGCGGAGCCGAGCACCACGACGGGGCAGATCGGCGAGTAGCCGGCCGCCGAGATCACCGAGGGGGTGAACCGGACGACGGGGTCACCGGCGGAGACGGTGTCGCCCTCCGTCGCGAGGAGCTCGAAGCCCTCGCCCGAGAGCTTCACGGTGTCGATGCCGACGTGCACGAGGACGTCGGTCCCCGCCGAACCCTGCAGGGCGAACGCGTGCGGGTGCAGCTTCACGATGGTGCCGTCGACGGGCGCCACCGCGGTGACCGCGCCCTCGACGCCGGTCGGGTCCACCGCGACGCCGGCGCCGACGAGCTGCCCGGCGAACACCGGGTCGGGCACGTCGGCGAGTGCGACGACCGGGCCCGCGAACGGGGTCCGGACGCTCGTCACAGTTCGTCCTGGATGTCCTGCGCGAGGTTGTCGGCGACCGTGCCGACGATGACCTGCCAGCCGGTGCCGCCACCGACGACGGCCTGGGCGCCGGCGGCCTGCAGTGCGGCCTTGTCGACGAGGTCTCCGTCCTCCACCTCGACGCGGAGGCGCGTGATGCAGCCCTCGACCTCTTCGATGTTCTCCACCCCGCCCAGCGCGGCGATGATGTCAGCGGCCTTGATGTCAGCCATCGGTTCCTCCTCGTTCAGGGTGTGAGCGCCAGGTTGACATGCGCCCGGTCTCGGTTCAGACTACGGAACTGGTCATGACCGGACAGGACCGGACCTGGTGATACCGCCGAGGTTACCTGCGCTGGCTGCACGACTCAACTCACCCCGACAGCTCCACCCAATGACGAGAGGACTTCCGATGAGCACCACCACTGCCACGGACGTGCCGGAGAAGAAGCCGAAGAAGCAGTCCAAGGTCTTCGCGAACGCCCAGCGACTCGGACGCAGCCTGCTGCTCCCGATCGCGGTCATGCCGGCGGCGGGCATCCTGAACCGCATCGGTCAGCCCGACCTCCTCGGCGCCATCCCCGGCTTCGAGACGGGCGCCAGCGTCATCTCCGCCGCCGGGCAGGCCGTGTTCACCTGGCTCCCCCTGCTCTTCGCCGTCGGCATCGCCATCGGGTGGGCGAAGAAGTCGGACGGCACCACGGCCCTCGCCGCCGTCGTCGGTTACATGGTCATGTACCAGGTCTTCGCCGTCATGTCGCCGATCGTCCTGGCGGGTGTGAAGGACGCGAACGGAGACCAGGCCACGATCAACTTCGGTGTCCTCGGCGGCATCGTCATGGGTCTGGTGTCCGCAGGGTTGTGGACACGTTTCCACCGCACGAAGATGCCCGACTTCCTCGGCTTCTTCTCGGGACGTCGTCTCGTCCCGATCCTGACGGCAGCAGCGGCCCTCGTCATCGCCGTGCTCATGTCGTTCGTGTACCGCTACTTCGACATCGCGCTCACCGCTGCCGGTACCGCCGTGGCGGACAACGCCGTCATCGGTGGCGGCATCTTCGGGTTCGCGAACCGCATGCTCATCCCGGTCGGCCTGCACCAGCTGCTGAACTTCTTCCCGTGGTTCCAGCTCGGCAGCTTCAACGCCGGTGGCACGATCTGGCACGGTGACATCGCCCGCTTCCTCAACGGCGACCCGACCGCTGGCATCTTCCAGACCGGCTTCTTCCCGATCATGATGTTCGCGCTGCCCGCGGGTGCCCTCGCCATCTGGCGCAACGCCAAGCCGCAGAACCGCAAGCTCGTCGGCGGCATCATGCTCTCGGCCGCGCTCACCTCGTTCGTGACCGGCATCACCGAGCCCCTCGAGTACTCGTTCATGTTCGTGGCGTTCCCGCTCTACGTCATCCACGCGGTCCTGACGGGCACGTCGCTCGCCCTCGTGAACGCGCTCGGGATCCACGACGGGTTCTCGTTCTCGGCCGGTGCGATCGACTACGTCCTGAACTTCGGCAAGGCCGACGGGGCGATCTGGCTCATCCCGATCGGCCTCGGGTACGCGGTGGTCTACTACTTCCTGTTCAGCTTCGTGATCAAGAAGTGGAACCTCCGCACGCCGGGGCGTGAGGACGACACGATCGCGGAGAACACGATCGACGCGGCCACGAAGCCGTAGACGTCACCATCTGAGGGACCGGAGGCGCGGTGCCAGCTGGCGCCGCGCCTCCTGTCCGTCATCCGGTTGATACTGGTTTTGACAACCGTTATCAACTAGCCCTACGCTCGAGGACATGCACAACCGTCTCCTCGCCCTGCCGCTCGTCGCCGGCGCCGCCGCGCTCGCCCTGACCGGGTGCGCGACGTCTTCTGCCTCCGGTGACGCCTCGGGCGACGACACCGTCCGGGTCGTCGCCTCCACGAACGTCTACGGCTCGATCGTCGAGGAGATCGGCGGCGACCACGTCTCCGTCACGAGCATCCTGAACGACCCGTCGCAGGACCCGCACTCGTTCGAGTCGAGCGCGAAGACGCAGCTCGCCGTGTCGAAGGCCGACCTGCTCATCGAGAACGGCGGCGGCTACGACGACTTCATGACCACGCTCGCCGACGCGTCGAGCACCAAGGCCGACACGATCAACGTCGTGCAGCTGTCCGGCCTCGACAAGGGCGGGGACGCCGAGTTCAACGAGCACGTGTTCTACAGCTACCCGACGATGGTGAAGCTCGTCGCCGACGTGTCGAAGCGCCTCGGTGAGCTCGACAGCGCGGACAAGAGCGAGTTCGCGAAGAACGCCGACGCGCTGACGACGAAGCTCGAGGGGCTCGAGTCGACGACCGCCGACCTGAAGAAGACGTACGCGGGCGAGAAGGTCTCCTACACCGAGCCCGTGCCCGGCTACCTGTTCGACGCGATCGGGCTCGACAACGTCACGCCCGAGGCCTTCTCCGAGGCGATCGAGGAAGGCGACGACGTCCCGCCGGCCGCGCTCAACGACACCCTCAAGCTGTTCACGAACAAGACCGTGAAGGTCCTGGCGTACAACGACCAGACCTCCAGCCCGGAGACCGAACAGGTCAAGAAGGCCGCCGAGGACAACGGGATCCCGGTCGTCGGTGTCACGGAGACGCTCCCGAAGGGGGAGGATTACGTCTCGTGGCAGCAGGCGAACATCGACGCGGTGCAGGCGGCGCTCCAGAAGTGACCACCCTCCAGACTCCCTCGCGAACCGTCACTGCCGCCGGCAGTGGCGGTTCCGCCGTGCTCGCGCTGCGGGACGCCGAGCTCTCCTACGGTGCGCGCCGGCTCTGGTCGCACCTCGACCTCGACCTGGCGCCGGGTGAGTTCGTCGCCGTGCTCGGGCCGAACGGTGCCGGCAAGACCTCACTGCTGCGGACCGTCCTGGGCCAGCAGCGGCTGACCTCGGGCACGATGTCGTTCCTCGGCCAGCCGGTCCGTCGCGGGCACCGCAAGATCGGGTACATCCCGCAGCAGCGACTGATGGACCCCGGCACGCCGCTCCGCGCACGGGACATGATCGCGCAGGGCGTCACCGGGTCGCGGTGGGGGATCCTGCCCGCGAGCCGTGCCGAGCGCGCCCGGGTCGACCGCATCCTCGACGAGGTCGGCGCGACGGCGTTCGCGGACGCCCCGGTCGCCGAGCTGTCCGGCGGGGAGCAGCAGCGCACCCGCGTCGGGCAGGCCATCGCCGCCGACCCCGCACTGCTGCTGTGCGACGAACCGCTCATCTCGCTCGACCTCCGCCACCAGCGCGGCGTCACCGAGCTCATCGACCGGCAGCGCCGACAGCGGGACGCAGCCGTGCTGTTCGTCACGCACGACGTGAACCCCATCCTCGACGTGGTGGACCGGGTGCTCTACATCGCCGGCGGGCGGTTCCGGATCGGCTCGCCGGACGAGGTCCTGCGCACCGACGTGCTCTCCGACCTGTACGGCACCCCCGTCGACGTGGTCCGCACGATGGGGCGGATCGTCATCGTCGGCGCCAACGACGCCCACGACCACCACTGCGACCCGGACCCGCACGCTCCGGCGCCGGACGAAGGGCGGATCTGATGGACGTCTGGTCGACGATCTTCTCGTTCCAGGACTACGGCGAGCTCGTCGTGCTCGTGCAGAACTCCATCTGGGCGGGTGCGGTGCTCGGCATCGTCGGTGGTCTGATCGGGCCGTTCGTGGTCGCCCGGAACATGCCCTTCGCGGTGCACGGCATCTCGGAGCTCTCGTTCGCGGGCGCGAGCGCGTCCCTGCTGCTCGGCGTCAACGTCGTCACGGGGTCGCTCGTCGGGTCGGTCATCGCGGCGCTCCTCATCGGACTGCTCGGCTCGAAGGCCCGCGACCGCAACTCGATCATCGCCGTGCTCATGCCGTTCGGGCTCGGGCTCGGCATCCTCTGCCTGGCGCTCTACAAGGGTCGGGCGGCGAACAAGTTCGGGCTGCTCACCGGTCAGATCGTCTCGGTGGACAACCCGCAGCTGACGTTCCTCATCGTCATCGCGGCGATCGTCGTGGCGACGCTGCTCGTGATCTGGCGTCCGCTGATGTTCGCGTCCGTCGACCCCGACGTCGCGGCGGCGGCCGGCATCCCGGTGCGGACCCTGGCGATCGTGTTCATGCTCGCCCTCGGCCTCGCGACCGCGGTGTCCGTGCAGATCGTCGGCGCGCTCCTCGTGCTCTCCCTGCTCGTCACCCCGGCGGCCGCGGCCCTTCGCCTCAGCTCGCACCCGGTGGTCGTGCCGATCCTGTCGACCGTGTTCGCGGTCGTGTCGGTCGTGGGCGGGATCCTGCTCGCCCTCGGCGGCGGACTGCCGATCAGCCCCTACGTCACGACGATCTCGTTCGCGATCTGGGTGGTCTGCCGCATCGTCGGCGGACGCAAGGACCGCCGTGGACGCGACCGGATCACGGGCCGGGACCAGCGTGGCGGGGGCGCACCGCGCCTCCAGGCCGGAACGCCGGACGCGTCCTCGGACGCGAGCCGCAAGGAAGGAGTCACCGCATGAACGCCGTGCAGAAGCCGAAGCGGAACACCTGGCAGCGCGAGGCCGTGCGCACCGCGCTCTCCAGCACCGAGGGGTTCGTGAGCGCCCAGGCGCTCCACCAGCACCTGCGGGACGACGGATCCACGATCGGACTGGCGACCGTGTACCGGGCGCTGTCCGACCTGGCGACCGAGGGTGACGCCGACTCCCTGCAGCAGGACGGCGAGTCGCTGTACCGCGCCTGCACGACCGACGCGCACCACCACCACCTGATCTGCCGGAACTGCGGCCGCACCGTCGAGATCGAGGCGGACCCGGTGGAGCGGTGGGCGCAGGAGGTCGCCTCGGCGAACGGCTTCACGAACGCCAGCCACGTTGTGGACATCTTCGGCGAGTGCGCATCGTGCACGGCAGCGCGCACCGGCGCGTAGTCTCCGCGTCATGCACGTGATCCTGGTTCCCGGATTCTGGCTCGACGCGAGCGCCTGGGACGAGGTGGCCCCGGTGCTGCGCGCCGCCGGCCACTCGGTCGAGGCGGTCACCCGCGACGGCGACACGCTCGACGAGCAGGTCGCCGCACTGGTCGAGAAGCTCGACGACGTCGCCACGCCTTCCGAGCCCGTGGTGCTCGCGGGGCATTCGGGGGCGGGGCCGATCGCGTACATGGCCGCGGACCAGCGGCCGTCGCTCGTCGCGCACCTGCTCTACGTCGACACGTTCCCCGGGCCGGAGGGCGGTTGCGTCAACGACGAGCTGCCCGTGGCGGACGGCGTCGTGCCGTTGCCCTCGTGGGACGTCTGGGAGCCGGCGACCGTGCGGGGCATGACGGCCGAGCTGCGGGAGGCCTTCGAGCACCGGGCGATCCCGGAGCCCGCCGCGGTGCCGTCCGATCGGTTCCACTACTCCGACGCTGCGCGGCACACGATCCCGGCGACGGTGATCACGTGCGAGATCCCGGCGACGGACCTCGCGACGATGGTGGCCGACCACCAGACCTGGGCGGCGGAACTCGTGGCGACCGAGGAGCTCTCGATCGTCGGGCTCGAGACGGGGCACTGGCCGATGTTCACGGCGCCGCAGGAGCTCGGCGAGCTCATGGTGCAGGCGTTGGCGCCAGCGCCGACCGCGGCGCCGTAGCGCGTCCGCGCTCGCGGGCGGGCGTCCGCGCATCCACTGAGCAGGAACCGTCGGGTGGCGGCACGTGACCCGACCATTTCTGCTGACTGGACGCACCCGCCGGACGTGGGGCGCGCCTCCAGGCCGACGACCGACGACCGACGTCCAACGACCGACGACGCAGCCGCGACCCCAGCGGTTTGCGACACGCCCGGTCGTCGCGTACGCTTGACCCTTGGTTCTCCGCGTCCGCGCGGCGAGCCCAGTTGTTCCAAGCCCTCCGACCGTCGCGAACGCCGCGGTCGCGCGGTGCTCACCGGCCCTTCGACAGGGTCAGCGGGCCTGGGCGGCGCGCACAACCCCCTCGCAGACAGCCCGGTCACCGACCGAGCCGCAGCGCGTGCGTGCCAGGCAAGTGAACTTGGGTGCGGCAGTCAGCCGCACGGTACCTCAGGAGGAAACCATGGCAGCAGTGTGCCAGGTGACCGGAGCCACCCCCGGCTTCGGACACAACATCTCGCACTCGCACCGCCGGACGAAGCGTCGCTTCGACCCGAACGTGCAGAAGAAGACGTACTACGTGCCCTCGCTTCGTCGTAACGTCACGCTCACGCTCAGCGCGAAGGGCATCAAGGTGATCGACGCACGCGGCATCGAGTCCGTCGTCAAGGATCTCCTCGCCCGTGGGGAGAAGATCTGATGGCCAAGAAGGGTCAGGACGTTCGTCCGATCATCAAGCTCCGCTCCACGGCGGGCACCGGGTTCACCTACGTGACCAAGAAGAACCGTCGCAACAACCCGGACCGTCTCGTGCTCAAGAAGTACGACCCGGTGATCCGCAAGCACGTCGACTTCCGTGAGGAGCGCTAAGCATGGCGAAGAAGAGCAAGATCGCGAAGAACAACCAGCGTGCCGAGATCATCGCGCGCTACGCCGAGCGTCGTCTCGAGTTGAAGAAGGCCCTCGTGGACCCGAACGGCTCCGACGAGTCGCGTGAGGCCGCCCGCGTCGGCCTGCAGAAGCTCCCGCGCGACGCGTCGCCGGTGCGCTACCGCAACCGCGACGCCATCGACGGCCGCCCCCGTGGCCACCTCGGTGAGTTCGGCATCAGCCGTGTCCGCTTCCGCGACATGGCCCACCGTGGCGAGCTGCCGGGCATCACGAAGAGCTCCTGGTAAGCACCTGCTTCCGCGAACGCCCCGTCACCCCAGTGGTGGCGGGGCGTTCGCCGTTCCCGACCCGTTTCGGGGGACATCTTCGTCACATCGGTCACTCCAGCCCCGTTGATACCCCGACAACCCCGGAAATCCGGGCGAGTCGGCGGGTTTCGTCCCAGGTGGCTGGTACGTTCGACTCCGGTTCCGCCGGGCAGCACGCCTGCGGTCCCGCGGCACGGGGCACCCGCTCCGGGCGCCGGACGAGAAGTCGTCCGACCGATACTGCAAGAAGTCCGAGGAGGACATCCATGGCTGACAAGTCACTGAACCGCACCGAGCTCGTCGCTGCCGTCGCGCAGGAGTCCGGCCAGAGCCAGGCCACCGTCAACGGCGTCGTCGACGCACTCTTCTCCGTCGTCTCTGGCTCGGTTGCCGACGGCACCAAGGTCACGATCCCCGGTTGGATCGCCTTCGAGAAGACCCACCGCGCCGCTCGCACCGGCCGCAACCCGCAGACGGGTGAGGCCATCGAGATCGCCGCGAGCGACTCGGTCAAGGTCAGCGCCGGCTCGAAGCTGAAGGCTGCGGTCAAGTAAGACTGCTTCCGCGTTGGAAGGGACGGCCTCGGCCGTCCCTTTCGTCGTTCCCGGGCAGCGTCGGTGCTCGGGTGCGCGTCCGCTGCGTGGTTGCTCCTCCACAGCCTGGAGGCACGGATCGCCGCCCACAGGTCGGCCCGCCCGATTCCGTGGCCGGGTGGGGCAGCGCCTAGGCTTGACGGGTGAACCGGATCGCGCGCATCGCCGGCCCCGCCGTGCTGCTGCTCGTCGGGTTCGTCTCCCTCCTGGTCGCCCTCGTCCTCGGGGGCGGGGCGAACGCCGCGCTCATCGCCGATCCGGGTGCCGTGGTGCGCTTCGGCCTCCCGATCGCCCGGCTGGTCGTCGACCTCTCCGCCGCGGCCACGATCGGCGGACTGGCCCTCGCGACCGTCGGGCTGTCCCGCACGGCTCCGGAGTGGAACCGCGCGATCGACGTCGCCGCCGGCGCCGCGGGCATCTGGACCGTGGCGTCCGCCGTCACGACGTTCTTCACCTTCCTCAGCGTCGCCGGCTCGAAGGTCAGCCTCGACGAGCAGTTCGGCCAGTCGATGGGCGTGTTCCTCACCGGCACCGACCTCGGGCTCGCCTGGCTCGTGACCGTCCTCGTCGCGGCTGCCGTCACGGTGCTGTGCTTCGCCGTGCGCTCGCGGGGGATGGTCGCCCTGACCGCCGGTGTCTCGATGATCGGGCTCATCCCGCTCGCGCAGCAGGGGCACGCCGCGGGCACGGCCAGCCACGACGCCGCGGTCACCGCGCTCGGCCTGCACCTGGTGGGCGCCGCGCTGTGGGTCGGCGGGCTCCTGATGCTCGTGCTGCTCCGGCCCGTGATCGACGGCGCTCGTCTGGCCGTGGTCGTCGGCCGGTACTCGAGCATCGCCCTCGGCTGCTTCGTGCTCGTCGCCGTGTCCGGGGTGGCCTCGGCGCAGATCCGCGTCGGCGCGTTCTCGAACCTGTTCACCGCCTACGGGGTGCTGGTGCTCGTCAAGACCGGGGCCATCGTCGCGATCGGCGTCCTCGGTGCCGTGCAGCGGCAGCGCGCCATCCGCTCCCTCACCGTCGCGCCCGGACATCGTCGTCCGTTCTGGCTGCTGATCGTCGTCGAACTCGCCGTCATGGGCGTCGCGAGCGGGTTCGCCGCGGCACTCGGTCGCACCGCGACCCCGGTCGACCAGATCGCGCTGAGCAAGACCACCGACCCGTCACCGGCCGAGCTGCTGACGGACGACACCCTGCCGCACGCCCCCGGGGCCTGGGGCTGGCTGACGGCGTGGAACGTCGACCTGTTCTGGCTGATGGCGGCCGTGCTCGTCGCGGCGACGTACGCGGCCGGGGTCGTCCGGCTCCGACGACGCGGCGAGCACTGGCCCGTCCGCCGCACGGTGGCGCTCGGCATCGCGCTCGTGTCGCTCGTCGTGGCGACCTCCGGCTCGCTCCACACGTACGACCGGTTCCTGGTGTCGGCGAACGTCGGCGCCCACCTGCTCCTCGGGCTCGTCGTCCCGGCGCTGCTCTGGGCCGCGGCGCCGGTGAGCCTGATCCGCGCGGCCGTGCACCCGCGTGACGACGACAGCACCGGCGTGCGCGAGTGGACCACCGTGCTGCTCGACAACGCCGCGGTGCGGTACCTCGTGCAGCCGTTCCCGGCGTTCGTGTTCCTCGCCGCCGTGTGGTGGGCGTTCTTCGCGACCGACGCGCTCCGCTGGTCCGTCAGCGACTCCACCGGGCGCACCGTGATCGACGTCGTGTTCCTGCTCGTCGGACTGCTCGCCGTCCCGAGCCTGCTCACGCCCGTCGCGGCCGGTGCACGACGGGCGTCGGTGCCCGCTGCACTCGTCCGGATCGCCGGTGCGGTCGTCGTCGCGGCCGGACTGGTCTCGCTCGGCATCGCGATGCGCGGGCCGCTCGGGCTCCTGCAGGCGTCGTGGTTCGGCGCGATGGGCAGGACGTGGGGACCGGCCCCGCTCGTCGACCAGGCTCGTGCCGGGGTCCTGCTCGTCGTCGCCGGTGCCGCAGTGCTCGTGACCGTCGTCGGGGTGGTGCTCGTCCGCGTGCGGCGCGAGCACCACGCCGGGATGGACGCCCGATGAGCGTCGAACTCAGCGCCGAGCAGCGCGCGGTCTTCGAGTACATCGAGCACACCCGTGACCACGTGTTCATCACCGGGCGTGCGGGGACGGGCAAGTCGACGCTCCTCAACCACCTGTCGTGGAACACTGAGAAGCAGGTCGTCATCTGTGCGCCGACCGGTGTCGCAGCGCTGAACGTCGGCGGCCAGACCATCCACTCGCTGTTCCGCCTGCCGATCGGCCTCATCGCCGACGCCGAGCTCCGACAGGGTCCGGAAACCCGCAAGCTCCTCAACACCATCGACACCCTCGTGATCGACGAGGTCTCGATGGTGAACGCCGACCTGCTCGACGCCATGGACCGCTCGCTTCGCAAGGCCCGCGGCCGCCAGTTCGAGGCGTTCGGCGGGGTGCAGGTGGTCATGTTCGGGGACCCGTACCAGCTGCCACCGGTGCCCGGCGACGGGGACGAGCGCGCGTACTTCACCGACCACTACCGCTCGATGTGGTTCTTCGACGCCAAGGTGTGGCTCGAGGCCGAGCTGCACATCGTCGAACTCGCGACCGTCCACCGGCAGCGCGACGACGCCTTCGCGGCGATGCTCACGGCGGTGCGGCACGGGCGGGTCACGGCTGACGTGGCCGGCCAGCTCAACGCCGCCGGGGCGCGACCCGCCCCGGACGACGCGATCACCCTGGCCACGCGCAACGACACCGTGGCGCGCATCAACAAGGCCGCGCTCGACCGGCTGCCGGGCAAGCTGAGGACGGCGCGGGCCGATGTCAACGGGGACTTCGGCGGGCGGAACTTCCCGGCCGACGAAGCCCTCGAGCTCAAGCCCGGCGCGCACGTGATGTTCCTGCGCAATGACCCCGACCAGCGCTGGGTGAACGGCACGCTCGGGATCGTGCAGACCATCCGGGACACCGTGTGGGTCGACGTCGACGGGGAGTCCTTCGAGGTCCAGCCGTCGGTGTGGGAGAAGTTCAAGTACTCCTACGACCCGGACAAGAAGGAACTCAAGAAGGACACCGTGGGGGAGTTCCAGCAGTTCCCGCTGCGCCTGGCGTGGGCGGTGACGATCCACAAGTCGCAGGGCAGCACGTACGACCGGGCCGTGGTGGATCTCGGCAACCGGGTGTTCAGCGCGGGGCAGACGTACGTCGCGTTGTCGCGCCTGACCTCGCTCGAGGGGCTCTACCTCACCCGGCCGCTGCGGCCGCAGGACATCATCGTGGACCTCGACGTCCGGCGCTTCATGTCCGAGGCGCCGCGCGTGGTGGCGACGGAACTCGAGGCCCCGAAGGCGCCGGAGCCCGACGACGACTGACACCCGGACGGCTCGCGGGCTCTCGAGGTCGCAAGAAGTGCCGCCGGAGCGCCGAGTGAGCGGCAGCGCGTGAGACCTCGGCGGCGAGCACATGGCGAGTCGCGCGACCTCGGCGGGCAGGGCGCCCGGACGCAGGACGCCCCGCCGGCCACGAGGGCGGGCGGGGCGTCGTCGACGCGAGGGCTCAGGCGCGAGCGGCGTCGGCCCGCAGTGCGCGGAGGTTCTCCTTGTCGGCACCGAACGCCGTCAGGAGCAGGATCACGCCGACGATCGCGTGGAACACGTTGTCCGTGGTGTTGAGCGCGAAGATGTTGGCCGAGGTGTTCACGAACACGAATCCGTACACGGCGAGGACGACGAGCACGGCACCGACCAGGATGTTGCCGTTGCGGGACCCGATCGTGTTGCCGAGGCCGACGATCAGGAGGACCGCGGCCAGCATGACCCAGATCAGGGCGAGCGGCGGGTTGACGCCGAACGCGTTCCAGAGCATCCCGCCCTGGCGGCTGAAGAACCCGGGGTCGCCGTCGGCCGCGAAGAAGAAGCCGAGGATGCCCCACACGAAGAGGATCGCGCCGACCGTCAGAGCGAGTCCGCGGTTCGGGGAAGCGGTGATGCTCGGTTCCTTGATGGCCACTTCGGTTTCCTCCTCGTACGCAGCCGACGCGGTGTACGTCGGTCCGGCGATGTGCGCCGGTGCGTTCACCCGCGCGAGACCGATCGGTGCGTTCCCAGCCTCCGACCGGCGCTCCAACGGTATCGTGTCGGACCCCGACCGTCCGAATCGCACGCGCGTCGCCAGGCGCGTGACGAGGCCGACGACCAGCACCCCGAGGAGGACCAGTCCGGTGACCCGAACGCCCGAACGCAACGCACCGGAATCGCGTGGACCGAGTGTCTCGCGACGGTTGCGGTGGGGGCTGTTGGCGGCTCTGGGGTTCGTGATCGTGCCTCTCGTCTACGCGGCGGCGGTGTTGACGCCGGTGGGGCAGCGGGTCGAGGACGCCGCGCTGGGCGGGGTCCGGGAGTCCGACCTGTTCGGGTCGGACACTGCACTCAACGTCATCTCGGTGCCGGTGATCCTGTTGCTCGTGGTCGTGATCGCTGCCGTCGCGTTCGCTCGACGTCGGCTCGCGGTGGGGCTCGGGGCCGGCGTCGTCGTGCTCGCGGCGGCGGCCACCTCGACGCTCGTCAAGCGTATCGCCGAGCGCCCGGAGATCGCCCAGTCGACGACGCCCAACTCGTTCCCGTCCGGTCACGCGACGATCGCCCTCGCCGCACTGTTCGCCGTGCTGATGGTCACTCCGCGGCGCTTCCGGCCCGTCGTCACGCTCGTCGGTGCGGCGTACGCGGTGTTCGTCGCCAACCAGACCGTCGTCTACGGCTGGCACCGGGTGAGCGACATCGTCGGGGCGTGTGCCATCGCACTCTTCTGGCTCGGGGCCGTCCGGGCGTTCGGGCCGCGGGTGGACCGGGGTGAGCGCGGTGACCGGGACGGTCGTCGAGGACCGCGGCGCATCGTGACCGGGATCCTCGTCGTCGCGACCGGCGTGACGTTCCTGGTCGGGCTCGCCGCCCTCGTGTACGGCGTGACCGGCGGCGCACACGACCACGCGGCGATCCTCGTCGCGGGGCGGATGGCGTCGAGCGCGAGCGTCCTCGCCGTCGTGACCATCGTGTGGATCGCGGACGGCATGCACCACGCGGCACGCACCGACACCGAGGAGATCCCGTCCGCGCGGTGAGCATCGCGGGTGCGAGGGTTACAGCCCTGTAACGCGTCCGGACCCCGGACGGCAAGACGACTACCGTTGCCTGCGTCGGCGGAGTAGGGACCCGCTGCGGACGGGGAACCATGCGGGTGCAGCACACCGTGGCGCGACGTCGCCGGGCACGTGGAGCGATCGCCGCTGTCCTGGCGCTGTCGCTCATCGGCGCCGCGTCGGTGGTGGCGGCCACGAGCGCCGCGGCGGACACCATCACCGTGCCGTTCCAGGACCGCCTCGGCTGCATCGCGGTGGGCGACTACGCGACCACGTCGTCGCCCGTGTTCAGCAAGGCCGGCGGATCGGGCGCCGTCACGAACGGCGCGACGATGCCATTCGACTCCGCCGTCTCCGCCTACCCGATGCAGCCCGGGGTCTTCAGCAACGTCTCGAACCCCACGGGTTCCTTCGGCTACGGCTCCTTCGGGCAGGAGGGGTACGGGTCCACGACGTACTACTCGGGCGCGAACGGCATCGGCTTCAGCTCGATCGACGGCGGCGCGCAGGGCACCCTGACGGTCACGATGCCGTACCCGCAGCGGGTGCAGTTCACCATCGGCGGGATCGACGCCCCGTCCGGCCTGGACGTGAGCGGTGCCGGACCCGGCGGGGCAGCCGTGCCCGCCCAGAGCGCCGCGAAGAGCACGAGTGCCGGGTCGGCCACGGTGCAGACCGTCGGGACCACGGCGCGCATCGCCGGAGCGAACCAGCCCGCGGGAACGGTCGACAACGTCCCGCAGAAGGCGGTCGACGTCTGGTTCGACCAGCCGGTCTCGACCCTCACCTTCCGGGTCTCCGGCAACGGCAGCGCGACCCCCGCCGACGGCGGGTTCCTCGTCACGCCGCCCCTGGGCTGCCAGAGCGGGACGGTGGACACGCCGGACGCCACGGCGACCCCGACCGACGTGCAGCAGGACGCGCAGGGGAACACGACGGTCACGTACACCGTCCCCGTGTCGACCAGCGTCCGGAACACCGCGGGGACGACGGACATGACGCTCTTCCCGACCGTGCGCTCCGACCTGAGGACGCGGGTCGAGGCGGCGGGTGGGACGCTCGATGCGATCCGGCAGGTGTCCGCGTCGTCCACGGCCTGCGCCCTGCCCGGAGATGCCCTTCCCACCGGCCACCTGCTCGGGTCGACCGGACCGCTCGACCCGGAAGGCGCCTGCACGCAGACCGCCGAGGCCACCGTGACCCTCCCGCTCGACGCGGACCCGCGCACCCTGACCCTCACGTCGACGCTCGCGAGTTCCGCGAACGACACTTACGCGCGGGTCAAGGCGTCCGACACGGCAGCCGTGACCTTCCCAGCCGTCCGGTCCGCGCTCACCGTCACGGCCGAGGGCCCGAACTCCGCGCTGCCGACGGCGCCGGTGCAGAAGACGTTCACCGTCGAGGGGACCGGGCCGGACACGTCGGGTCCGTCGACGATCCGGATCGACGACCCGAACGGGTTCCCGGCGCGGTCCTGCAGCGTGTCCGGGCTCGAGACGCAGCCGACGTGCGAGGAACTGCTGAGCGGTGACCCCGTGTCGCTGGGCACCATCGGCGCGGGGCAGACGCGGACGGTGACCATCCGGGGCGTGGTCCCGTCCGGGACGGCCGCTGGCACCCGGTGGCCGCTCACCGCCACCGTGTCGTCGCCGGTCGACACGACGGGGACCCACGAGGTCAGCACGACCCTCGCGGTGGCCGGGCCCGGTCGTCCAGGGGTGACGAGTCCGGCAGCGGGCTCCACCACCACCGAGCGTCGCCCGACCATCGCCGGCAACAACGTGCCCCACCGAGCGTCCGTCGAGGTCCTCCGCGGCAACCAGACCGTCTGCACCGCCACGGGTGACGGCGGTGGGTACTGGTCCTGCGTGCCGACCGCCGATCTGCCGGTCGGCTCGGTCACGCTGCGCGTCACCGACACGTTCGGCGGCATCACGGGCCCGGAGGGCGGGACCACCTTCACGGTGCGCGCACCGGCCACACCGCCTGGAGGCACCGCTCCCGTCCCCGGCACCGGCGGCGGTTCCGCGGGTGGTCCCGGTGGCACTGCCCCGGGCGGCTCCGGCAGTGCCGGCACCGGTGACACCGGCAACGCCGGCCAGTCGCCGTCGGCGTCCCCGACGAACCCGAGCTCCCCGAACTCCCCGTCCACCCCCGCGCCCGGCAACGGCTCCGGCGGCGGCAACGGCGCAGGCAGCACCGGCGGGTCCGGAGCCGGCGGTCCCGACGCCGCCGGGACGAACGACGGTCCGATGGCGATGGACCTCCGCTTCGGCACCCAGCGCATCCTGCCCGGCACGGCCGCCGACATGCGCGGCACCCTCGGCCCGAACGCCTCGGGGGCGACGGTCGCCATCACCTTCCAGGCCCGGATGTCGACCGGCATGGTCTACCGGAACGTGGACGTCGAGGTGGACGACCAGCCGCTCGACTGCACCGTCGCCACGACCTCGTTCTCGTGCATGATCCCGCTCGACCCCGGGCAGCAGGCCGACGTCGACGTCCGGGTGTACGCCGACCCCGTGAACGCGCCGGACACCGCGGTGCAGCAGATCTCCCTCGCGTCGAACCGGGCGTCGCAGGCCAACGCGATCACCGTGACCACCGCGGTGGCGAAGGCCGAGACCGAGGCCTCGCAGCTCGCCGACCAGATCACCACGTTCAACGTCACGGAGTTCCCCGGCGCGATGGTGCCGCTCCTCGCGATGCTGCTCTTCGCGCTCGCCGCGACCGTCGCTGGCAGACGCGCCGCGTCCGGCCCCGCCGCAGCGGCGACCACGCCGCCGACCGGATCCGGCCCGCCGGAGCCGAGCCGTGCCTCCAGTCCGACCAGTCCCCGTCCCACCACCGACCCACCGTCCGGGAGCAACCGATGACGCAGACGACCGACGCCCCCACCGAGCAGCGCACCCGCAGGAACCCCGCGCCGATCATCCTGCTCGTCGCGGTGGTGCTCCTCGCGGTGTACTACGTCGTGATCGGGCTCTCCGGGGCGCTCAAGACGACGACCGCGGTACCGGTGACCGGGTCGAACAACCCGACGGGGAACTACATGACCCTGCGGATGAGCGTGCAGGACGTCGACCTGTCGAACCGGGTGATGCAGGCGAACGTGCTGCCGATCCCGCACGGCTCGTTCGAGGGCGAGAAGGCCGGTGAGATCTCGAAGCCGCTCCGCATCGAGGTCTCGAGCGGCGGCGTGACGACGAGCGTCGTGACGTTCCCGGGGCAGTCGGTGGTCGACGCGACCTCGCTGACGCTGACCCTGGACCGCGGCGACACCTCGTACCCGTTCGACCAGCCGTTCACGAACTTCCAGCTGAGCGTGCAGAACGACGACACCAGCGCCGCCGTGCCGTTCGAGGTGGACATGTCGAACTCGGCGCGCCCGTGGGTGATGAACGCCGAGCGGAGTGCCGGTGAGCAAGCGGACGGCCGCACGCTCGTCCCGATGCAGATCGACGGGCACCGCGACACCCTGAGCGTCGTGATCGTGTCGTTCTACATCCTCGCGATCCTGTTCACGACCCTGATGGCCGTCGTGACCATCGGAGCGGCGATCCTCCGCCGGAAGCTCGAGTTCGCGAACGTCATCTGGCTGAGCGCCACCCTGCTGTCGTTCCCGGCGCTGCGGTCCGCGATGCCGGGGGCGCCCCCCATCGGGACGACGCTCGACTTCGTGTTCCTCTTCCCGTGTCTGGCGCTCGTCGCGATCATGTTCGTGTGGACCGGCGCGTACATGCTCTGGCGGGAGTCGAAGGTGCTGCGCGGGCGGGTCCTGGAGGACGAGGCCGCGTAGTTCCTCCTGGCGGGAATGCCGGCGGCTGCGCTACGTTGTACCCAGCAAGTCGATGCAAACGCATCGAAATCGCGGAAGGCGGCGCATCATGCAGTTCGGCATCTTCACGGTCAGTGACGTCACGACCGACCCCACCACCGGGCACACCCCCGACGACACCCAGCGGGTCCGGGACATCCTGACGATCGCCGAGCACGCCGACCAGGCCGGCCTCGACGTCTTCGCCACCGGCGAGCACCACAACCCGCCGTTCGTCGCGTCGTCGCCGACCACCATGCTCGGCTACCTCGCCGGGCGCACGAAGAACATCACGCTGTCGACCTCGACGACCCTGATCACCACGAACGACCCGGTGCGGATCGCCGAGGAGTACGCGATGCTCCAGGTCATCTCCGACGGTCGCATGGACCTCATGATGGGCCGCGGCAACACCGGCCCCGTGTACCCCTGGTTCGGGCAGGACATCCGCCAGGGCGTCAACCTGGCGATCGAGAACTACGCGCTCGTCCGCCAGCTCTGGGAGAACGACGTCGTCAACTGGCAGGGCAAGTTCCGCACGCCGCTGCAGGGCTTCACCTCGACCCCGCGTCCGCTCGACGGCGTCCCGCCGTTCGTGTGGCACGGCTCCATCCGGACGCCGGAGATCGCCGAGCAGGCCGCGTACTACGGCGACGGCTTCTTCCACAACAACATCTTCTGGCCGATCGAGCACACCGCGCAGATGGTCGGGCTCTACCGGCAGCGCTTCGAGCACTACGGGCACGGGCGTGCCGACCAGGCGATCGTGGGCCTCGGCGGGCAGTTCTTCGCGCGGAAGAACTCGCAGGACGCGATCGACGAGTTCCGGCCGTACTTCGACAACGCGCCGGTGTACGGACACGGCCCCTCGATGGAGGACTTCACCCACCAGACCCCGCTCACCGTGGGCTCCCCGCAGCAGGTCATCGACCGGTACGCCGCGATGAAGGACAGCGTCGGGCACTACCAGCGCCAGCTGTTCCTCGTTGACCACGCGGGACTGCCGCTCAAGACGGTGCTCGAGCAGATCGACATCCTGGCCGAGGACATCGTGCCGGCCCTCCGCACGATCAACGACGAGGGGCGCCCGGCGGACGTGCCGTCCGACCCGCCGTCGCACGCCGCTCGTGCGGCCGCGGCGCTGGCCGCCGGCACGGCGGGCAGCGACCACGTCGCCGCCGAGGACGAGTGGACGGGCGCGTCGGTCTGACGCGCACGGCGCGCACGGCACGTACAGCGCGCGCAGCGCTCGCTTCGTGAGCGGCAATGGTCGGGTCCCGAAAGGCGACCCGACCATTGCTGCTCACCATGCGGGGTGGGCGCGACCACCGACGGCCTGGAGGCGCGGTGCGGGCTGGCACCGCGCCTCCAGGCCGTCACGGCGCGCGTTCCGAGACTCGCGCCTGGCGACGGTTCTCGGGCGCCGAGGCGCGAGTCCCGTCGCTCAGGCCCGTCACGGCGCGCGTCCCGAGACTCGCGCCTGGCGACGGTTCTCGGGCGCCGAGGCGCGAGTCCCGTCGCTCAGGCCGAGTCTCGTTCCAGGGCAGCCGGGGCGGCCGGGGCAGCCGGGGTGGCCGGGCGGGCGGGGACCAGCTTGAGGCCGACCACGCAGCCGACGATGCCGGCGATGAACAGCACGCGCAGCACCGTCACGGGCTCGGCGCCGGTGGCCATGCCCCACAGCACGGTGAGCGCGGCACCGGTCCCCGTCCACACCGCGTACGCCGTGCTGATCGGGATGTGCTTCAGGACGTAGCCGAACGCGACGAGGCTCACCACGATGGTGATCGCGAACACGATCGTCGGGCCGGGGACGGTGAACCCGTCGCTCTCGCCGAGGGCGGTGGCCCAGACGGTCTCGAGCGCGGCGCTGACGAACAGGACGATCCACGGCATCTCAGCTCACCACCTTGAGGCCGACGACGCAGGCGACGAGACCGAGCACGAGGGCGACGCGGGCGACCGACGCTGCCTCCTGCTTGCGCAGGATCGCGACGATCACCGTGAGCGATGCGCCGATGCCGACCCAGACGGCGTAGGCGGTGCCGACCGGGATCTCCTTCATCGCGAACGCCAGGCCGACCATGCTCAGGGCCATCCCGGCGACGAACACGATCGTCGGGACGACCTTCTTGAAGCCGTTCGAGGCGCCGAGGGCGGTGGCCCACACGGCCTCGAGGACGCCGGACAGGACGAGGATCACCCATGCCATGACGATCTCCTTCCATGAGTCGTACGAGTGTGCGAGTACGAAAGTAGCACAGTTGTGCGAGTATGGGTGCATGACGAGGAGCATCGACGTCGAGGAACGGCGCCGCACGGTGTCCGAGGCAGCGTGCCGGGTCCTCGCGCGGGACGGCCTCGGGGCGCTGAGCGTCCGGAACGTCGCCGCCGAGGCCGGCCTGCCGCCGAGCACCGTTCGCTACGTGTTCCCGACGCAGTCGAGCATGCGCGAGCACACCATCACGCTCGTGTTCGACCGCACGCGGGAGCGGATCGCGGCGATCCCGGCGGACCGGTCGGGTCGTGAACGTGCGCACCGGATCGTCCTCGAGCTGCTGCCCCTCGACGAGGAGCGGGTCATCGAGCTCGACGTCTACCTCGCGCTCGGGAACGCCGCGCTGACCGATGCCGAGCTCCGGCCGGCGCTCGACCGCGTCGTCGACGAGATGCGGGAGTGGAGCGAGGAGATCCTCGGGCTCGTCGGGGTGCCCGCCGCCGATCGTGAGTACGAGGCCCGACGGCTGCACGCGTTGATCGACGGGCTCGCGATGCACGTCGTGCGGCTCGCGCCGGGGGAGTCCGGCGACTGGGCGATCGACGTGCTCGACCGGCACCTCGACGGGGTCGCCGGGGGCTGACGCGGGGCGCCGGGCGGCGCCGCGGGGGCTCGTGGGGCTTGCGGGGCTTGCGGGGCTCGCACGGCGCGAGGTCTCGTGGGCACGGTGCGAGGTTCCGTGCATCGTGTGGGGCTCGCGGCGTCCCACGGTGACCGGAACCTCGCACACTGCGCGCGCCTCGCGCGGTGCGAGTCCTCCGGGCGACGCTCGTCGCCTATCCTTGCCCGGTGACGACGACCACCCGGCCGCCGCAGCGCGCTGACTCCCGATCGCGGGCCCTGACCGGCCCCGGGCTCGTGCTGCTCGCGGTCGTCGTGCTGCTCGCGGTCCGCCTGCTCTCCCCGGCCGTCGGCACCGCGGGGCTGCCGAACGTCGTGCAGGACTTCCTCACCCTGGCGATCAGCGTCGTCGTCGAGTCCCTGCCGTTCGTGGTGCTCGGCATCGTGCTGTCCATCGTCGTCGAGGTCTGGGTGCCCGTCGGTGCGCTCGAGAGGGTCCTGCCGCAGCGCCCGATCCCGCGCCGGGCGGTCATCTCCCTGATCGGCATGCTCTTCCCGGTGTGCGAGTGCGGGAACGTGCCGCTCGCCCGTGGCCTCATGATGCGCGGGTTCACCCCGGCCGAGGCCGTGACGTTCCTCGTCGCCGCCCCGATCCTCAACCCGCTCGTGATCATCAGCACCGCGCAGGCGTTCGGCTGGTCCGGCTGGATCCTGCCGGTCCGCATCGTCGGTGGCTTCGTGATCGCCAACCTCGTCGGCTGGATCGTCGCCGCGCACCGCCGTCCGGCCGACCTGCTGCTGCCCGCGTTCGAGGCCCGCTGCCGTGCGGCGATCGGTGCCCCGCGGTCCCGGAACCGCTGGCGGGAGAGCGCCGCGCAGTTCGGTGGCGAGACCGCGACGATGATGCCAGCGCTGTTCGTCGGCGCCGGGCTGGCCGCCGCGATCCAGGTCGCCGTGCCCCGGTCCACGCTCGTGTCGATCGGCGCGAACCCGGTGCTGTCCGTCGCCGCGATGATGCTCCTCGCGATGACGGTGTCGCTGTGCTCGAACGTGGACGCCTTCTTCGCGCTGTCGTTCGCGTCGACGTTCCTGCCAGGGTCGATCACCGCGTTCCTCATCATCGGGCCGATCATCGACGTGAAGATGATCGCCCTGCTCCGGACGACGTTCCGTGCACGCTTCCTGGTGCTGCTCGCCGTCGTCTGCGTCCTGTTCGCCGCGACCGTCGGGTTGGTGATGAATGTCCTCGTCTGAGTCGCGCCTGCCCGCGTACCTCGGCCTCGGGTCGGTCCTCGCGGTGGCGCTCTGCACGCTGTGGCTCGCCCTCGCCGGGCACCTCGACCTGTACATCAACCCGCGGTACTCGGTGTTCACGATCGTCCTCGGGGCGGTCGCGGTGCCCGCGTCGATCGCCGGCCTGGTGGTCGTGGCGCGCGGGCACGAGCACGTGCACGACGACGAGGAGCACGAGCACCGGCCTGGGCCCACGCCGCCGGTTCCGGACCGACGCGCCAGCGGCGGGCCGGCCGTGCCGGTGGGGAGAGGCGCGGGTCGTCTCCCACGGATCGTGCTCGGTGGGGTGGCTGCGCTCGTCACGATCGGGGTCACCGCCGCCATGCTCGTCCTGCCCCCGACGACGCTCTCCGCACGGACCGCACAGCAGCGGAGCGTGGACTCGGCGACCCTGTCGAACGCCACCGGATCGGAAGCGGCGGTGTCCCTGCTCGGCAGCGGCGCGGTCGACACGTCGGAGTACGGCGTGAAGGACTGGGCCGCCCTCATCCGACAGACCACGGACACCACGTCGCTCGTCGGCAAGCAGGTGCGGCTCTCGGGGTTCGTCGTGCCCGGGTCGGACGGCTCGTTCACCCTGACCCGGTTCGTGATCAGCTGCTGCGCGGTGGACGCCCAGCCCGTCGGCCTCGGGGTCGTCACCGACGGAACCGTCCCCGACGAGGACCAGTGGGTCACCGTGACGGGAGCCCTCGCCGCCAACCCGGACCAGGCGGCGGACGCCCGGATCGTCATCAAGGCAGCGACGGTCAAGAAGATCGCGCAGCCGAAGGACCCGTATGAGTACTGACGCACCGACGCGTCGCCGGCCTCGGAACCGCTTCCGCCGC
This sequence comes from Curtobacterium sp. 314Chir4.1, assembly GCF_900215175.1. Lineage (NCBI taxonomy): Bacteria > Bacillati > Actinomycetota > Actinomycetes > Micrococcales > Microbacteriaceae > Curtobacterium > Curtobacterium sp. 314Chir4.1. Next base: position 130,316 of record NZ_OCMI01000006.1, on the reverse strand, counting down.
CGGCTCGTCGCCACGGTCCTGGTGTTCGTCGTCGTCGGCACGGCCGCCGCGGTCGTCGGGTCGCAGCAGGGGCCCCGGCTCCGCGACGTCACGTACGACGCCACCGGGCTGGTGTCCCGTCCGGCCCAGCGGGTGATCCTCACTGCGAACCAGGCGCTGCAGAAGGTCTCCGCCGCCGACGTCCGGGTGAGCCCGGCGGCCGCGCACACCGTGACCTCGAGCGGCAACACGATCGCCGTGGAGTTCGCCGGCCCCCTGGCTTACGACCGCGACTACACGGTCACCGTCGACGGGGTCCGGGCACCAGGACAGCGTGCGACCTCGGACCTCCGCGCGACGATCCGGACCGGGAGCACCGACGTCCTCGCGCTCGTCCCGGGCGGAACCGGCGCGAAGGACCGGATCGTCCGTCGGTCCCTCGACGCCGGGGGAGCGACCACCGTGTACGAGGCCACCGGCATCGCGGAGTACGTCCGCCTGGGCCGGTCGCTCGTCGTGGTGAGCGGGACGGACGCAGGGTCCTCCGTCGACATCGTGCCGCTCGCGGGCGGGGTGCAGGACGAGGACGCCCCCGTCGAGCACCTCACCCTGCCGACCGCCGAGGGCCGCGTCACCGCCCTGCACGCCGCGGACGACGGCGCCTCGTTCGGGTTCGAGTACGCCGACACCTCGACCGGACGGTCCCGCAACGTCGGGCTGTACGTCGTGGACATGACCGGCACGCACCTGCCCACCGCGATCGACGCGAGCGGGAAACCGGAGACCGGCGCCACACCGATGACCGTGGGGCAGTGGGCGTACGTGCCACGGACCGAGAGCGCCCTGGTCCGGACCGGCAGCGACGACCTCGTGCTCGTCGACATGAGCGGCCGGACCGACGCCGTCCGCCTCGGGAGCGCCACGTACCTGCACGGCTTCGTCGGCACCGGCACCACCGCCGTGGTCGAGACCGGGACCGGCATCGTGCGCCTCGACCTCACGGACGGCGAGCGCACCGCGCTGCAGGCCCCCGCCGCCAGCACCGACGCCGCCTACCTCGGGCGCATCGCCCAGTTGACGGACGACAGCTACCTGCGCGTGGTGGGGGACGTGCGGTCGGACGGGACCATCTCGCAACGGATCGTGCGGGTGGAGGGGAGCCGCGCCTCCAGGCTGCCCGTGCCCGTCCCCGAGGACGCGAGCGTCACCGCGGTCTGCCCGTCCCCGAACGGGCAGTTCGTCGCCGTCGCGACGAAGTCGGCGACGAGCGAGCTCGTGAGCATCGTCGACGCGACCTCGGGAGCGCTCGAGGCGAGCATCGACGCGGGGTCCGTGGACTGGTGCGCGGCGTTGCCGTCGGGCGACGAGGTCGGCTAGCGCCGGAGCGTCACCTTCGGGTACTCGCCGAACCGGCGGAGGTACTCGCCCGAGAACCGGCCCATGTGCGTGAAGCCCCACCGTGCCGCGACGTCCGCGACGGCGACCTGGGCGGGTGAGGCGCGGAGCAGGTCCTCGTGGGCACGGCGCAGCCGGACCTCGCGCAGGTACTGCATCGGTGACCGGTCGAGCGTGCGGTGGAAGGCCTCCTGCAGGCCACGGACGCTGAGGTCGGCGACCCGGGCGAGGTCCGACACCGTCAGGGGCTCGTGCGCGTGCGCGTGGATGTGCTCGACGGCGGTGCGGATCCGGGCGTTCCGGTGCTCGCCCCAGCCGATCGGTGCCACCTCGGCGCGGAATCGGTACATGTCGAGGAGCGCCCTGGCGGTATCGCGCTGGGACTCGTGCCACGCGAGCGACTCCGCACCCTGCTCCCGGAGGGCCCGGATCGACGACGCGACCGCGGTGCGCCACCGGGCCATCGACTCGGCCGTCGGGGTGGCGTTCCGGTCGAAGTCGACCGACCCGTCGACGAGGTACCGCTCGGACGCGACGTCGAGCACGAGCCCGCGGTCGAGGTGCACGAGCCGCTGGTCCCAGTTCGTGTAGTCGATGCTGAACCGCTGCTCGATCGGGAAGAGCGTCGGGACCCCCGGTCGCATCCGGACCTCGTCGCGGCCGGCGTCGATCGCGGCGACACCGTCGTCGATCCACTGGACCACGACCTCGCCCTCGACCGCTGCGTCGCCGCGGAGCGACCCCTGCATCTGCGACCGGCGGATGCTCATCCGGTCGTCGCCGACGCCCACGTAGCGGTACCAGTACGAGCCGTCGGTGCGGTCGGAGCGCCACGACCGGCCGGCGTACATGCCGGAGAGATCGGTGACGGCGGCATCGGTGTCCGTGCCGGCGACGGACACCAGGGGCGCTGCGCCCTCGTGAGCCGTGGGGGTCATGCGGCCAGCCTGCCGTGCCCGGGACGTCCGCGTGCGCGTGTTGCGCGTGTCGGACTGACGGAGGCGCGGTGCCGGCCGGCGTCGGACCCGCTGCCGGCTGCTGGTTGCGCCGGCGAAACACCCGCTGTCGTCAGATGGGCGGCATGCACGATGAACGAGACCTGCCCCTCCCCGGACGCTCCCGTCCGCTGTTCGACCGACGGACGTTCCTCGGCGCGGCGGCTGCCGTCACGGCGCTGTCCGCGACCGCAGGCGCGCCGCCCGGTCGCGCCCGCGCGAGCACGGCGCACGAGGACGGGACGCCCGTCCTCGACGGTGCCGAGTGGACGGATCCGACCTGGCGGGCCATCCCCGGCGGCATCCGCAAGATGATCTACCAGGTCGCACGCGTCAGGGGCGTGACCCGAGCGGGCGGGGTGCTGCCGGTTGACCGGGTCACGCCGGACCCGGTCGTCCTCCTCGACCGGACCGCGGCCTCGGCGCCGTTGACCGCGGCGTACTTCCTCGGGTTCCCCACGGCGGTCCCGGGCGGTGCGTCGTGTGCCGCGCCGCCGAGCTGGGACATCGGCTCGGTGCAGATCTGTCGCGACCCGGAGGTGCTCGCAGTGGTCCTCGACGGGTTCGAGAACCGGGAGTGGTCGTGCGGTGAACTCCGCTACGACGGTGTCACGTGCTACGGCGTCGTCCCCGACCACCTCGATCCCGAGGGGTGCGCAGTCGACGACTGGCGCGGCACCGCGGTCTTCTGGCACGAGTACGTCCACCAGCTCCACCCGACCGGGCCGGCGCCCGCGCCCGGATGGGAGGCCTGGGACTACTCGTTCCGGTACCCGGCCGACGACGCGCACATCGCCGCGCTCGCGTGGCTCGAGCAACTGGTCCTCGCCGAGGCCGACGCCCGGCCAGTGGCGCTCGAGACGTTCCTGGCGATCCGTGAGCACCGAAGGACCCTGCGGCCGGACCTGATCACGACGCTCGAGTGCCGTGAGACCGCCGAGGGGCTCACAAACCACGTCGAGGGATTGGTCCTCCACCGGATCGGGGCCGTGGCGCACGACCCAGACGGGTCCGTCCGGAGGTACCCGCCCGAGATGCCGACCGACGATCAATGGTGGCTGAACTGGTTCGCCGGGTCGATCCAGTACGCCGGATCGGCGGTGTTCGAGGCCCTGACACGTCACGTGGGCGAGGGCTGGAAGCCGCCGTACTGCGAACAGCCCGTCGACGCCCACGGGATGTCGTCGGCGGACCTCGTCCGTTGCTCCATACCGCAACCGGAGCCCGTGCGGGCAGCTGCGCTCGTCGCCGAGGCCTCGCGCCGACACGGCCTTGATCGGCTCGAAGCACGGATCGTCGCGGCCGATCTGCCGAACCAGGACCTGGACGGGCCGGACGGGGCAACCGCCCTGTCCTGCCTGAGTGCGCGCCGCGGCTGACGTGGTGTGGAGACGGACTGGAGGCGCGGTGCCGGCCGGCACCGCGCCTCCAGTCCGTCTGCTGGTCGCGTCCAGGACGCGGGTCGCTACGCCAGCGTCGCCGCGTCGATCACGAAGCGGTACCGGACGTCCGACGACAGGACGCGCTCGTACGCTTCGTTGATGTAGTCGGCGCTGATGAGCTCGGTCTCCGGCAGGATCCCGTGCTCGGCGCAGAAGTCGAGCATCTCCTGGGTCTCGCGGATGCCACCGATGGCCGAACCGGCCCAGCTGCGACGCGAGCCGATCAGGGCGAAGGCGGGGACCTCGAGCGGCTCCGACGGGGCACCGACGTTGACGATCGTGCCGTCGACCGCGAGCAGGCCCAGGTAGGCACCCATCGGGATCTTCGCCGACACCGTGTTGATGATGAGGTCGAAGGAGTTCGCGAGCTTCTCGAACGTCTCCGGGTCCTTCGTCGCGTAGTGGGCGACGGCACCGAAGCGCAGCGAGTCCTCCTGCTTGGCGGTGGTCTGCGACAGGACGGTGACCTCGGCGCCGAGCGCGGCAGCGATCTTCACGCCCATGTGTCCGAGTCCGCCGAGGCCGACGATCGCGACCTTCTTGCCGGGGCCGGCCTTCCAGTGGTGCAGCGGCGAGTACAGGGTGATGCCGGCGCAGAGCAGCGGCGCGACCTTCTCGATGTCGAGCGACTCGGGGACGCGCAGCACGAAGTCCTCGTTCACCACGACGGCCTGCGAGTAGCCGCCCTGGGTGATGCTGCCGTCGGCGGGGTCGACGCCCGCGTAGGTCTGGATGTTGCCCTTGAGGCAGTACTGCTCTTCGCCCTTCAGGCAGTTCTCGCACTCGCCGCAGGAGTTCACCATGCAGCCGACGCCGACGCGGTCGCCGACCTTGTGCTTGGTGACGTTCTCGCCGACGGAGGCGACGTGGCCGACGATCTCGTGGCCGACGACCTGGGGGTACTGGATCTCGCCCCACTCGCCGCGGACGGTGTGGATGTCCGAGTGGCAGATGCCGGCGTAGGCGATGTCGATCTCGACGTCGTTCGGGCCGAGGTCACGACGGGTGATGGTGGTCTTGACGAGCGGTTCCGTGGCGGACGGGGCCGCGTACGCGTTGACGGTGCGCAATGGTCTCCTCGTGGGGTTGCTTCAGGACCGGATCCGGTCCTGCTCCAGTCTGGTGGAGCGCGCCACAGCGTGGGAGGTACGGATGGGACACCCCTGGGGAGGAATGCAAGGCGGCTGGCCGCAGACTGCTCGGCGACCGTCGCTCGTCAGCGAACGCTGGCGGCCTCCTCAACCATGTTCAGGCTGGTCCGGTACTCCGGTGCTTCAGGCTCCACCGCGAAGCTCACGATCTCGACGTGGTGATCCTTCAGCGCAGCGAGGACTGCCTCGGGTGTCGTGTAGAAGAACTCTCGTCGCAGGTTCACGCGGTTGACCCGCTGCTCGGCGAAGTGCTGGTGGAGCATCGTCTCGATGCCGACCGCATCGTCGGCGAAGAACAGGGCATGCACGTCGAACCGGAACGGGACGGAAGCGTCGCCGAGCTCGTTCACCCGGTCCATGGGTTCGAGTCGTCGCGTCATACCGATCTTGACCATGCGCTCGCCGAAGGCTCCGACGTTGGAAATGACGTAGACGTACCCGGCTCGCACGTTCGCAGCACGGTAGTCCACGTCGGCGACTGCGCGATCGACGTCCTCGAGCTTCGAGCGGATCCGAGCGGCACCGTCCAGATCTCCGTTCGCTTCCAGTGCTGCGAGTGTCGCCAGGTAGTGGCCGCGTTCCTTCTCGAGGCGGTCGCGCTCGACCTGCAGTTCCTGTTCTGCCTTCCGCTGCTCGCGAAGCTCTGCGCGTCGCTCTCGCTCGAGTTCCCTCTCTGCCTGCACGGCCTGCAGGTGACGCGCAGCGAGTTCCAGTTCTTCGAGACGCATCCGGTGGTAAGAATCGGTGATGCGGAGACTGATCATCTGACCGCTCTTCGCGATCTGTTCGGCGGCGCGCGACAATCGGGCCTGTGCGGTGTGCAGGTTCCCGGCTCGTGTCGCCTTGACGGCGTTCTCGGCTTCTGCGTTGTAAGCACGGAGCAGGACTTTCGTCATGTCGTTCACGAACTTCCTGCCCTGCGCCGCGGAGTTGTTGAACGTGAAGTTCATCGTCGACGACACGGCGACCTTGTCTCGTACCGCGTTCTTGATGCGGCTCCGGAGCGCCTCGAGCGACGTCGCGAGCGCCGCTGACGACTCAGCCGGGTGCTCGTAGTCGAAGAGCCCTACGGACTGCAGTTCCGCGGCCGTCCGGGACCCGACGAGTGTGCGGGAGACCTCCTCCAATTCCGCGCGTGCGAGACGAAGGTCGGCGAGGAGCTGATTGAGTTGCTGCTCGCTCTGGGTTCGACGCTCGAGTGCTTCGCGCGAGGCTCGTGACTGTTGTTCGGCAACGAGCCGTCGGCTCTCGTCGAGTGTTTCCGACGCCTCCTTGCGGAGCGACGCGGACTCCTCGAGCGCGGCCTGCCGCTCGGCTGCGAGCTCGGCCTCTACCGACTCTCGGTACGAGTCGATCTCTTCGAATCGTCGGAGCCCGTGGCGCGCGATGGTCTCCTCAGCCGCAGCGAGCCGTGCACGTGCCTCGTTCTTCGACAACCGCTCTCGCTTCTGGGACGCTGCTCCGGGCACAGCCGGTTCGGCACCAGCTTGCTGCGCTCGCAACTCACGTCGTGATCGAAGCGGAACGTCTCGCTTCTGAGCGAGTCGGGTCGCTGGGCGGGCCGGGACGCTCCCGTTTGGCTTGTACTGCGTGTGAGGTGTCCAGCCCAGACCGTCGAAGTACCGCACGATGGTCGGGTCTTGTGGGTCGTCGTACCAGCCCGGCGCAGTGCTCATCGAGTCCGGATACTGATGCGTGTCACAGGGTCGATCCCCAGAACGAGGGCAACGCAGGCTGGTCTGCGCCCGACCGGCTGCTCGAGGGAGAAGGTCCGGGATCCGGGCGACAGCCTCCGACAAGTGGATCCGCTGAAGCCCTCAGTCGAGCCTCGCCAACCGCTGCCCCGCGATCGCCGCGAACCGCAGCGGGTCGGCCAGGGCGTCGTCGGGTTCTCCGGTCGTCTGCGTCGCCAGCACCGTCAACGACGCGGCGGCGTCGTAGTCGTCCAGCGGGGCATCGATCGCACCCGCGACGAGCATCGACCGAGCACCGGGAGCGTGCGACGCCGTCAGGGCCTGCACCACCGACGGCACCTTGCCCGCGGCGCTCTGCCCGTCGTACCGACCCTCGCCGGTGATCACCACGTCGGCCCCTTCAAGCAGCGCCGGGAGCCGCAGGACGTCCGCGACCGCCGAGGCCCCTCGAGCGAGCGTCGCACCCCAAACCAGGAGCCCGAACCCCACCCCGCCGGCGGCACCGGCACCCGGCGTGGACGGGTCGACATCGGGGTAGCGTCCCGCGAACGCGGCCAGTCGGTCGTCGAACTCCGCGACGCGATCGGGCGTGATGCCCTTCTGCGGCCCGAACACCGCGGCGGCTCCGGCCGGTCCGAGCAACGGCGACGTGACGTCGGTGAGCACCACGACCCCGTCGGGCGGGAGCGGCCGGTCACCGATGACGTCCAGGACCGACTCGCCGCCGTCGGTCGACGCACTGCCGCCGATGCCGAGCACCAGGCCCCTCACCCCGGAGGACAGCGCGGCGGCGATCGCCTCACCGAACCCGCGCGAGGTCGCGGTGTCCGGCAGCAGCTCCCCGCCGAGCAGCGGGAGTCCACTCGTCGCCGCGAGCTCGACCACGGCCCGCCCGTCGGGCAGCCGGAGCCAGGACGTGTCGACGGGGGAGCCGTCCGGTCCGGTGACGGTGATCGGGACGCGCACGGCACCGGGGACGGCGGTCTCGAAGGCGTCGAGCGTGCCCTCGCCGCCGTCGGCCATCGGCGCGAGCGTCACGGTGTCGTCCGGTCGCGCGGACAGCCAGCCGTCCCGGATCGCCTCGGCGACGGAAGCCGCGGTCGCGGTGCCCTTGAACGAGTCCGGCGCGATCACGACACGCATGCGTTGACCTCCTGGAAGCGGTTGCCGTCCGCGAGCGAACGCAGCGCGGCGTCCAGCAAGCGTTGCACGTGCAGGCCCCGTGTGACGTCCACCGTCGGGGGCGTGCCGTTGCGGACAGCGGCGGCGAACTCGGCCCGGATGCGCGCCCAGACCGCGTCGGGATCGATCACGGAACCGACGAACCGGGCGCGCGGTTCGTGGCCGAACAGGTCGATCTCGAACACCGATCCGTCGCCGCCGAACCGGCCGGAGGCGACGAGCTGACCGCGGGCGCCGCCGACGTGTTCCGTCTCGAGCAGGACGGCCTCGCCCGGCACCTCGGACGCACGGAGCGCCACGACCGGTCCGGCCGCGGCGTCCACGGCGTCGAGCAGGTGCGGCCCCAGGTCGAGCAGGACGCCGCCGTCCGCCCGCCAGCCGGTGCGTTCGCGTTCGCCGACGAACCCGCCGGGCAGCAGTCCGCCGTGGGCGTACCGTCCGCTGACGACGGTGGGGCCGGGGCGGTCGGCGATGGAGGACAGGAAGTCGCGCAGGCCGGCGGAGTACCGCCGGGTGAAGGCCACCAGCGTGGGGACGCCCGCCGTCACGGCCGCGTCGTGCAGGCGCTCACCGTCCAGCCTGGAGGCACCCAGCGGCTTCTCGAGCATGAGCGCGCGTCCGGCGCGTGCTGCGGTCACGGCGAGGTCCGCCTGGACGGCGGGTGGGACGGCGAAGTCGACGGCCTCGCTCGCGGCGACCAGGTCCTCGAAGTGCTCGAAGGCGGGCACGCCGTGGCGTGCCGCCAGCTCGGCCGCGCGCGCCGGTGTGTGGGACCAGATGCCGACGAGCTCGGTCTCGGCGCCCGCGGAGTGGAGTGGGGCGTGCATGCCGGCCGCCCACTGCCCCGCGCCGGCGAGACCGACCCGCACCGCGCCTCTCCCCACCGGCACGGCCGGGCCGCCGCTGGCGCGTCGGTCCGGAACCGGCGGCGTGGGCCCAGGCTGCTGCGGACCGACCTCGGGCATCACGCGAGCCGACCGTTGACCGCGTCGGCGGAGTAGAGCATCTCGGCGACCAGCCGGGCGTTGCCGACGACCCCGGCGTCCTCGCCGAGGGCCGACAGGGTCACGTCGAGGTGTCGCGTCGCTCGCGCCAGCGTGCGCGGGTAGAGGGTCTCGCGCAGCCCGGCCAGGAGCTGGGCGGAGGCGAGGTCGCCGCTCACCACGAGCGCCCGCGGGTTGACCATCGTGACGACCGTGGCCATGACCTCGCCGATGCGGCGGCCGGCCTCGTGGACCAGTGCGAGCGCCTCGACGTCGCCGGCGGCGAGCAGCGCCCGGACGTCACGGCCGGATGTCGCGTCGCGGCCTCGTGCGCGGAGCTCCCGGGCGACGGCGCCGCCGGAGGCGACGGCGGCCAGGCAGCCGCGGGAGCCGCACTGGCAGAGTGCGTCCTCGCCGGCGAGCCGGATGTGTCCGAGGTCACCCGCTCCGCCGTCCGAGCCGCGGTACACGTCGCCCCGGATCACGAGTCCGGCGCCGATGCCCGTCGACACCTTCACGAGGCAGAGCGAGGGGGAGTCGGGGTGGTTCGTGGCCTGCTCGCCGAACGCCATCGCGTCGGCGTCGTTCGCCACCGAGACCGGCACGGGGAACGTCTCCTGCAGGTGTTCGGCGATCGGGAAGGCGTCCCAGCCGGGCATGATCGGCGGCTCGGACGGCCGACGGGTCTCAGGGTCGATCGGCCCGGGGACGGAGACACCGACGCCCTCGAGCGTGCCGTCCTGCTCGTCGAGCAGTCCCTGGAGCGAGTCGCGGATCCGGGCGAGGACCACCAGCGGGCCGGCCTCGATGTGCACCTCGACGATCTCGCTCGACAGGATCCGGCCCGCACGGTCGGTGATCGCGGTGCGCGAGTGCGCCGTGTCGACGGTGGCGACCGCGAACACGCTGCGCGACACGTCGAACTGCAGGGTCGAGGGCCGACGGCCCCCTGTCGCGGTGCCCGTGCCGGTCTCGTGGACGAGGCCGGCGTCGATCAGCGCGTCGACCCGTTGCGCCACCGTCATCCGCGACAGGCCGGTGACCTCCTGCAGGTCGCGCCGGGTGTTGGCGACCCCGCGTCGGACGAGTGCGAGGACGTCACCGGGCCCTGATCCCACGCTCATCCCTTGTCCGCGCCGCTCGTCAGCCCCTCTGTCAGGGACCGCTCGGCGATACCGTACAGGACCACGATCGGGACGGTGAGCAGCACCGATCCGGCCATCAGCACCGTCTTCGACACCTCGATGCCGTTCGACAGCTGCGAGAGGCCGAGGGACACCGTCCACAGGTCGCGGTTCGCCGTGAGGAACAGCAGCGCGAACAGGAACTCGTTCCACGCGATCATGAACACGTACAGGCCGGTCGACATGATCGACGGCATCGCGAGCGGCACGACGATCTGCCAGAGGATGCGGCCACGGCCGGCACCGTCGATCGCGGCGGCCTCCTCGATGGAGTCCGGGATGGACTTCAGGTACGAGCGCAGCATGTGGATCGACACCGGGATGGTCTGCGCGATGTAGACGATCACGAGGCCGAACAGCGACTCGCGGATGCCCATCGCCGAGAACCCGACGAACAGCGGGATCGCGATGATGATCACCGGGAACAGGTACACCGTGAGGAACAGCGCGGAGACCTGGCGGCGGCCGAAGAAGTCCAGGCGGGCGACGGCGTAGGCACCGGCGATCGACACCCCGAGCGTCAGGATCGCGGTGACGATCGACACGATGGCCGAGTTCAGCATGAAGTGGCCGAAGCCCTGGCCGCCCTGGCTCTCCGGGGCGAGCACGTTCTGGTACGTCTGCAGCGTCAGCTCCTGCAGCGGGACCCAGAGTCGCGCCGGGTCGAGCAGCAGCTGCTCGATCGGCACGAAGCTCAGTTCGAGCATGTAGTAGAAGGGGAAGACGCAGGCGAGCACGAGCAGCCCGATGACGACCCAACGGAGCACGCGGAACAGCCGCGTCTGGATGGCGTAGGCGCGCATCAGTCCTCCTCCTCGCGACCCGCGAAGAACTTCATGTACACGAACAGGGAAACGGCGAGGATCGCGGACAGCACGAACGCGTTCGCCGCGGCGCCGCCGATGTCGAAGCTGCCCATGAGCTGGTCGTAGACCCGGACGGCGGACACCTCGGTGCCGGCCGCACCACCCGTGAGCAGGTAGATGTCGTCGAACTTGTTGAACGTCATGATCAGGCGCAGGACCGCGAGCAGGGACAGCACCGGCATGAGCTGCGGGAGCACCACGAGTCGGAAGTTCTGCAGCGGGGTGACGCCGTCGACCAGTGCGGCCTCCTCGATGTCGCCGGGGAGCGCCGTCAGCCGGGCGGTGATGAACATGAACGCGAACGGGAAGTAGCGCCAGATCTCGAACACGATCACCGTGATCAGGGCGTACGGGGCGCGGCCGAGGAAGTCGATCGGGTGGTCCCAGCCGAACCAGTTCTGGCCGACCCAGTTGACGATGCCGAACTGCGGGTTGAGCATGATCTGCCACACGAAGGTCACCGCGACGACGGGTGCGACGTAGGGCAGGAGCATGAGCGAGCGTGCGAGCCCGCGGCCGGGGAAGGCCGACCGGAAGGCCAGCGCGGCGACGAGGCCGAGCGCGATCGAGCCGCCGGTGCTCAGGACGGAGAACACGACGGTGGTCCACAGCGACGCCCAGAACGAACGATCGGTGAAGACGTCGGCGAAGTTCTGCAGCGTGAGCGGGTTGAGGAGCCCGTTGTCGGCGATGTCGATGAAGCTCGCCTTCTGGAACGCCATGACGAGGTTCCAGACGACCGGCACGATGACGATCGCCAGGACGATCACCGTCGTCGGCATCACCATCCAGAGTCCGGCGCGGTTGTCCCGGGCCGTGATCGTGTCGCGCCGTCTCGGGAGGCGCGGGGCGCGGGGTGCTGCGGTGGTCATCGTGTCTTCGCCTCGATCTCCTCGACGGCGTCCTGCGCCGTCTTCGCCGCGTCGCGCGGGGTGGTGGAACCGGACGCCAGGTCGGCGACGGACTTGCCGACCGGCAGCTGTGCGTTGAACGGGCCGAGCAGGGCACCCTGACCCTGCGGGATGGCCCAGCGGCGGATGGACTTCGGCACCGATTCGAGCGCCCGCATCGTCGACGCGTCGTAGATGTCGTCGAGGCGTTCCTTGCGGTCGACCCCGGCCTTCATCCGCAGCCAGGCCTGCTGGTAGCGGTCGGGCTCGGACGCGGTGCCGGTCCGGAGCGGGATCTTCCCCTCCGGTGCCATACCGAGCCACTGCTCGTAGCCGGTGGACATCATGTACTGCACGAACTGCTCGCTGGCGGAGCGGTTCGCGCCGTGCATCACCGCCCAGCTCGTCGCCTCGCCGTAGGTCGCGGGGTCCGAGCCGTCGGGCCCGCTGATCGCCGTGACGACGCCGCTGTGCTCGGCGAGCCACTTCCGGTCGTCGCGGCACCGCGGGCAGGTCGGGAGCGCGTCGTTCCGCAGGCCGCCGAGCTCGTCGAGGATGTACGTGGACCAGTCGACCATCGCCGCCTGGCCGGCGAAGTACGCGGCGCGGGTGGTGTCGACGGTCTGGGTGCCCTGCGGCGAGTCCTTCGCGGTGAGGTGTCCGTAGAGGTCCCAGGTGGCCTGACATGCCGTGCTCTCGAGCGCCACCTTGCCGGACGACCGCACGAGCTGGCAGTCGTTCCCGAGCGCGAGCGACTCGAAGGTCTGCTGCGTGAAGACGTCGGCCGGGTCGGTCGCGAGCGTGATGCCGTACTGCCCCCGCTTCGTCAGGACGTCGGCGGCCTTCTTGATCGCCGAGTACGTCGTGGGCGGCGCGAGGCCCGCCTGCTCGAACAGGTCCTTCCGGTACACGAGGATCTGCGCGTACGACGAGTCCGGCACGGCGAGCTGGCGGTCGCCGTCCTGGTCGAGGGCGAGCGCCGAGTCGACGAACGTGTCCGCGCCGAGCGATCGCACGATGTTCGCCGAGGCCGCGGTGTCGAGCAGGTCCTGCGTGTCGAACTGCCGCACGAGCGACAGCGGGATCGCGCCCATGACGTCGGGCAGGTCGCCCGAGATCGCGGCGGACGCGGTGAGCTGCGGGACCTGGTTCTCGTCGACCGGCACGAGCTTCACGCGGATGCCGGTCTCGTCGGTGAACCCGGCGATGATCCGCTTCGTCTCGGCGACGCGGTCGGGCTGGTTCTCCTCGGACCAGACGGTGATGGTCTTCGAGTCACCGCCACTGCCGTCCTTGGGGGACGCCGAGCAGGCGGTGAGTGCGACGGTCGCGGTCAGCAGCAGCGCTGCAGCAGCCGTGATCCGTCCGGGACGCGACGTCGTCATCGCGGCTCCTTCCGATGTGGGGGCGGATGGACTGTAACCCAACTTCTGCGCATTGTCTAAGCAGAAGTTGCTCAGGAGAAGTGCTAATGTCTCGGCGACCACGACAACGAGGACGGGACCAGTGACCGCAGTACTCCGCTTCGCAGCGCCGCGACGAGTCGAGATCGTCGACGTACCGAGCGCCGAACTCCATCCAGGCGAGGTGCGCGTCCGCACGCTCGTCACCGGGATCTCCGCCGGTACCGAGATGACCGCGTACCGGGGGACGAACCCCTACCTCACGAGCGAGTGGGACCCGGACATCCGGCTCTTCCGCGCCGCCGACGAGCAGCGTCCGCCCGCCTACCCGCTCGACGGCTGGGGTTACTCCGAGGTTGGCGAGGTCATCGAGGTCGCCCCGTTCGCGGACGGCACCCTGCCGGACGGCGCACCCGAGGTCGGCGACGTCGTCTGGGGCATCTGGGGGCACCGCGCCGAGGGCGTCCTGCCCGTCGACAAGCTCGTCGGCCACACCCTGCCCGAGGGGCTCGACCCGCTGTCCGGCTCGTTCGTCCGAGTCGGTGCGATCGCCCTGAACGGCGTGCTCGCGGCCGACCTCGGCGTCGGCTCGACCGTGGTGGTGTTCGGCCAGGGCGTCATCGGCCTGCTCGCCACCCGCCTGGCAGTGCTCAACGGCGCGACCGTCATCGCCGTGGACGGCATCGCGTCGCGTCGGGAGCAGGCGCTGGCGATGGGGGCGTCGCACGCCCTCGAGCCCGGCGCCGAGCTCGCGCTGCGCGTCCGTGAGCTCACGGACGGTGCCGGTGCCGACGTCGCCATCGAGCTGAGCGGCAACTACCACGCCCTGCACGACGCCATCCGCACGGTCGGCGTCGACGGCACGGTCGTCGCGTCCGGGTTCTACCAGGGCGCCGCACAGCCGGTCCGCCTCGGCGAGGAGTTCCACCACAACCGCGTGCAGGTCATCGCCTCGCAGATCGGTGCGGCCCCCACACGGCTCCGCGCCCGCTGGGACGTGCCGCGCCTGCAGCGTGCGGTCGTCGACGCGATGGCGTCCGGCAAGCTCGACCCGCGTCCGCTGGTCAGCCACCGCTACCCGCTGGCCGACGCCGCGACCGCGTACGAGATGCTCGACACCGACCCGTCGGCTGCGCTGCAGGTCGTCCTGGAGCTGCCGTGAACCGCCTGACCGTCCAGGAGCAGCACGTCCCCGGTGCCTCGCTCGAGCAGAAGGCCGACACCGCCCGGAGCTGGGGCTTCGACGGCCTCGAACTCCGCAGTGCCGGTGACCTCGGGTTCGCCGCACGCCTGCCCGCGCTCAAGCGCGCCGCTGCCGCCGGGGTGTACATGCCCACCACGTGCGTCGAGATGTCGCACTTCATCGGAGCGTTCGACGCCGACCTGCGTGCCGACGCGATCGTGCAGATGCGGTCGCAGCTCAGCGTGATGGCGGAGATCGGCGGCGTCGGGGTGATGACGCCGGCGTCCTACGGCATGTTCTCCCGTCGCCTGCCACCGTTCGAGCCGCCCCGTTCCGAGGCCGACGACCGTGCCGTGCTCGTGGACGCGCTCGGGCAGCTCGGGGAGCACGCCGTGGCCGAGGGCGTCACGCTGTTCCTCGAGCCGCTCAACCGCTACGAGGACCACATGGTGAACCGGCTCGCCGACGCCGCGTCGCTCATCCGCGAGGTCGGTTCCGACGGCGTCCGGATCGTGGCCGACACCTACCACATGAACATCGAGGAATCGGACCCGGCGCAGGCGCTCCTCGACGTCGCCGACCTGATCGGGCACGTGCAGGCCAGCGACTCGAACCGCCTCGAACCCGGGGCCGGGCACGTCGACTGGGCCCTGTTCGGTGCGACCGTGCAGGCGATCGGCTACACCGGCAGCATCGCCATCGAGTCGCGGCTCTCCGGGCCGGCCGCCGAGGTCCTGCCGACCGTCCCCCCGCTCCTGCAGAGGTACCTGTGACGCGGCAGACCGCGACGGCGCGGACCGCAGGCGCCACGTCCGCGCGCGCCGCCGCGACCGAGGTCCTGCTCGCGAACTGGCGCGGCGACCACACCGTGCCAGCCGCCGGGCTCTACCCGCACCAGTGGTCGTGGGACTCGGCCTTCATCGCGTTCGGACTCCGGCACGTCTCCCCGCGTCGTGCCCGCCTCGAGCTGGAGACCCTGCTCGGCGCGCAGTGGACCGACGGACGCCTGCCGCAGATCGTGTTCGATCCCGCCAAGGGCGCCGAGTACTCCCCGGGGCCGTCGTTCTGGCGCTCGTCCGAGATCCCGGGGTCGTCGCCCGTCGCCTCCACGGCCGGGTTCGTCCAGCCAGCCGTGCACGCCTGGGCGGCGCTCGCCGTGCACGAGTCCGATCCGTCGGGGTCGGACCGCGCCCGGTTCCTCGAGCGCGCCTACCCGCGGCTCGTCGCCTGGCACGCGTACCTCGCCGAACGTCGCGACCGCGGTGGTCGTGGACTGATCAGCATCGTGCACCCCTGGGAGCCGGGCACGGACAACTCCCCGCTCTGGGACACCGTCCTCGCCACCGTGCCGGACACCCCGCGCGACCCGTTCGACCGCCCCGACCTCGCACACGCCGGCGACGGCGAACGCCCCTCGGACCGTGACTACGGCCGGTACTACTGGCTCGCCGAGCGCTACCGCGACCACGACTGCGACGACCACGACGACGCCTACCCGTTCCTCGTCGAGGACCCGCTGTCGAACGCCCTCCTCGCCCGGTCCGAGCTCGCGCTCGCCGACATCGCCGGGCACATCGGCGCCGACCCGGCACCCCATCGTGCCCGGGCCGCCGACCTGACCGCCGCGCTCGACCAGCTCTGGCACGACGACCTGGGCATCCACACCGCCGCGGACACCCGCACCGGCGAACTCGTCCCCGTCGCGACCGTCAACGGCCTCGTGCCCCTCGTGCTGCCGGGGATCCGGCACGCCGACCGACTCGTCGAGACCCTCACCGGCCCCGGGTTCCTCGGCTCCGGCGCACGCCTCGTCCCGAGCACGGCGGTCACCGCGGACGCCTACGACCCGCGCCTGTACTGGCGCGGACCGGCCTGGTTCAACACCTCGTGGCTCGTCGCCGAGGGCACCTGCGTCCAGGGTCGCCCGGACATCGCCGACGGCCTGCGCCGAGCGATCGTCGACCTCGCCGCCCCCGGGGACCACCCCGAGTACGTCGGGCCGGCCGACGGCACCCCGCACGGCACCCGCCGGTTCTCGTGGACCGCGGCGCTCGCGCTCGACGTCCTGCACGGACGACGGTCGTGACCGAGGCGACCGTCCTCGTCGGCGGCGGCGCGATGCTCCGGTCCGACGAGGACGGCGGCGTCCGCCAGCTCCCCGACGACCCGGCACGCGGGCTGTTCCTCCGCGACTGCCGCGCACTCTCCGCACGCGCCCTCCTGGTGGACGGACGTCCGCTCGACGTCGCCGCGAGCACGATCAGCCGCAGCGTGCGGTCCGTGGTGCTCCTGCCGCGCGGCGCCCGCAACGAGTCGAGCGACGTGCTCGTCGTCCTGACACAGCGGGTCGGCGCGGACTGCCTCGACGAGTGGGTCACCGTCCGCAACGCCGCGCACGAGGACCGCGAGGTCGAGGTCGCCCTCGAGGTCGCCGTCGACGCCGCCGACCCGTTCGCGCTCCGCTCCGACAAGCGGACCTTCGACCGCTCGGACGCCGTCCGCACGATCATCCCGGACGACCGCGGCGTCACCGTCGCACACCGCCGCCGCGCGTACGCGATCGCGTTCCGCACCGAGAGCGACGGCCCCCTCGCCGAGGTGACCGTCAGCGAGCAGGACACCAGCGCCCGCCTCGTCCGTCGTGTCACGGTCGCCGCCGGCCAGGAGGCGCGGATCGCCTTCCGCACGCGCGTCGCAGACGCGGACACGGTCGGTTCCGCGAGCCCCGCACCGGTCCCCGCCTGGCCGGCGCGACCCGACGTCGTCGAGCCCCACGATCTGTGGAGCCGAGCACAGGACGACCTGCAGGCGCTCCGGATGCCGGCCCCGGGCCTCCCGGCCGACAGCGGCGACCACGTCGTCGGGGCGGGCGTGCCCTGGTTCCTCACCCTGTTCGGACGCGACTCGCTGCTGACCGCGCTGCTCGCCGCCGACGACGCACCGGACCTGCTCGTCCCGGTGCTGCGGGCGCTCGCCGCGGAACAGGCGACCTCGTTCGACGCTGCCCGCGTCGCCGAGCCCGGGAAGCTGCCGCACGAGCTCCGCATCGACGAGCTGGCCGTCCTCGACGAGGTGCCCTACCGGCACTACCACGGGTCCGTCGACGTCACCCCGCTGTTCCTGATCGGTCTCGGGCAGGCACCGGACGACGTCGCGCGCGAACTCGAACCCGCCGCACGTGCCGCCGTCGAGTGGATGCGCAGTGCGGGCGGACTCGGCGAACACGGTTTCCTCCGGTACACCCCCGACCCCGCGGGGCTGATCCACCAGGGGTGGAAGGACTCCGAGGACGCCGTCGCCCACGCCGACGGACGTGTCGTCGACTCCGGCGCGATCGCACTGTGCGAGGTGCAGGGCTACGCGTGGCGCGCGCTCGTCGACACGGCGGCACTCGCGCGCGAGGTCTGGGGCGACCCTGACTACGCCGCCACGCTCGAGGGCGAGGCCGCCGCGTTGCGCACCCGCTTCCGTGACGCGTTCTGGAGCGACCGCATCGACGTCCCCGTCCTGGCGCTCGACGGCGACGGCGCCCGGGTCGAGGTGGTGTCGTCGAACATCGGGCACCTGCTCTGGTCGGGCATCCTGTGGCCGCACGACGCCCGGGTCGTGACGGACCGGTTGCTCGCGGACGATGTGTTCTCCGGCTGGGGGCTCCGGACCCTCGCCGCCGGGAGTGCCCGGTACGCCCCGCTGTCGTACCACAACGGCTCGGTGTGGCCCCACGACACCGCGCTCGCCGCCGTGGGGATGGCCTCGTACGGGCACGACGCGGCAGCCCGGGTGCTCGCCGAGGGGCTGCTCGCGGCGGCGGAGGCCTGTGGCGGGACCCTGCCGGAGCTGTTCGGCGGCATCGAGCGGTCGGCGTTCCCGGTGCCCGTGGCGTACCGGCAGGCGGCTCGGCCGCAGGCGTGGGCGGTCGCGGCGGTGCTGGCGGTGTTGCGACTGGTCTGACGAGCCGGTCCGGGCCCGGTGTGGACGAGACAGGTCAGGGCGTCAGAGGGAGAAGCGGGGATGGGGTGCCCCGCCGGTCGCGAGGTCGGCGATCATGTCACCGAGCAGCGGTGCGAACTTGAAGCCGTGGCCGGAGAACCCGGTGGCGACGGTGATCGGGCCCCGACGGTCGATGACGAAGTCCTCGTCGGGGGAGTTGTCGTACAGGCAGCTGATGAACGTCGGCTTCGACGCGTCGACACCCGGCACGAACCGCTCCACGTACGCCTGCAGCCGCGCGGCCTCGGCGGGCACGGGCGTGAAGTCCCGGTGGTCCGGGTCGACGACCGGTCCGGTCCCGTGGAACCCGACCTTGACGCCCTCGCCCGGGGTGAGCAGGCCGTAGACGTCGTCGCCGTCGGCCCAGTGCACGAAGCTCGGCCAGGCCTCGTCCGGCAGGTGGCTGGGGAAGTGGGCGGGCTGCTCCTGGGTGACGCGGATGGCCGGGAGGCGCGCCCCGCGTTCCGCGAGCAGGTCACCGATCAGCGTCGGGGCCCACGAGCCCACCGCGGCCACCACGGACGCGGTGCGGACCGCCTCGGTGCCGCCGTCGGCGGCCGTCAGGGTGACGGTCACGGCGTCGCCGTGGTCCTCCACGCGGGTGACCCGGGTGTCGAACCGGAGGTCGGCGAGCCCCGTGCGCTCGGCCAGGGTGAGGAAGAGCTCGATCGCTTCGGCGGAGTGGATGCGCCCTGCCGTGGCGTGCGTGAGGACGTGTCCCTCGAACGCGATGCCGGGCCAGCGGGCTGCCGCTTCGTCCGGGGTGAGGGTCTCGTGCGGGATGCCCGCGTCGGTGAGCGCGGCGGCGATGGCGTCGACGACCTCGACGCGACCGTGGTCCACTGCGCCGGTCCGGTCGATCAGGGTCGTGTCGCCCGCGGCCTCGAGCGCTTCCCACAGTTCCAGTGCGCGGGTGGTCAGTGCGACGTACTCGGCGTCGGCGTACCCCTGCCGGAAGATCCGCGTCGCACCGTGCGAGGACCCGTGGTGGTGTCCGCGTTCGTGCTGCTCGACCAGGAGCACACGCTCGCCGCGGGCGGTCAGGGCGTACGCGGTCGCGGCACCGACGACCCCGGCGCCGATGACGATGGTGGGGGAGGACACGTCGCGATCGTAGTACCGGGTCGTTTCCGACAGGTGTCGTCGATGACGTCGTGCGACGTTCAGTCCTCGGTCGTGAACGCCCGCAGGACCGCCGCGGCGGACCTCGCGACCAGGGCGTCGTCGTACGCCGCTGCCGGGTCGTGCTTCGTCGTCAGGACCGAGATGGTGATCTCGTTGCCGTCGGTCGTCGTGACGCGGGCGATGTCGTTGCGGATGCCGCCGGCGCCGCCGGACTTGTCCGCCACCGCCCACCCCGTCGGTGCGCCGGCGCGGATGAGGGTGTCGCCGGTGGCGTTGCCGCTCATCCAGTCCCGGAGCTGCGCGGTGTCGGAGGCGTTCAGCGTGTGCCCGTCGAACACCCTCGCCAGGTCCGCGGTGAACGCGGCGGGGGTGGTCGTGTCCTCGGTGCTGCCGGGTTCGATCGTGTTGAGGTCCGGCTCGTCGTTGACCACCTCGGTCGTGGTGTCGCCGAGCGCAGCGAGGGCGTCGTCGAGTCCCTTCGGTCCGCCGATCCGCGTGAGGACGAGGTTCAGCGCCGTGTTGTCGCTCTGTCGGACCGCCGCATCGACGAGTTCGGTGTACGTCAGTCCGTCGGGGATGTGCTGCTCGGTCACGGGGGAGTGCCCCGCCGCCGTGACGTCGGCCGCGGTCCAGTGCACGCGTTCGACACGGGCGGCGCCGTGCACCGACCGCAGGAACTGCGCCGCTGCGAACGCCTTGAGCGTCGACGCGTACCCGAAGCGACGGTCGCCGTTGTACGAGATCGTCGCGCCGGTCGTCGTGTCGGTCGCGACGACGCCGACCGTTGCGTCGTACTCCCGCTCGAGGGCGGCGAGGGACCGCGCAACGGCGGCGCGGTCTGGTCCGCTGACCGCCGGTGTCGCGCTGGATCCGGTCGCGGTCGGTGCCGCGGTGCCGGTGCCGGTGCCGCAACCGGCGAGTGCGAGTGCGACGACGACGCCGCTGGCGACCATGGCGGTGGAGTGGCGCATGGGGGCACCCTGCCGCGGGTGCCTGGACCCGCGCCGGGAACGACGACCCGCGTGGCATCGGGGAAGTGCACGAGCCCGGCGTGTTGCACGTGGAGACCGGCTCCGCAGAAGAGAGCGAGTGACGGGAATCGAACCCGCGCTACCAGCTTGGGAAGCTGGAGTTCTACCATTGAACTACACTCGCGCGCCCCGCTCAGCGGGACGTCGCAAGCCTAGCGGATTCTCCGCTGGACGCCAGCCGAGCGCCCACGGTGCGCCGCGTGGCGGACGCGATCCGTGCCTCCAGGCCGTCTGCCGCGGCACCCCGCGGACGCGAGCCGGGCGCACCCGTGTCTCCGCTGTGAGCCCGCCCGCCTGACGGACAGGTGTCGTGCGCGTGTGTACCGTCCAGGTGGATCGAGCGACCCGCGAACCCGAGGAGGCCCGGATGGTCAGACATCCCCTCATCGACGACGTGGTCGGCCCCGCCATCGTGGTCGAGTCCGCTTCGCCGGTGGTGTGGCTGACCGAAGCGCTCGCCTCCCTCCTCCGACGTGCATCCGAGTCCGGACGCATGGTCGTGCTCCGCACCGGCCTGAACTCCGCGATCACCCCCGCCCTGCGACACGCGTTGGGAGCGCACGGGGCTGCGTGGGCCGTGGTCGCCGCCGACGGCACGTTGCGCGACGGACGCACGGGGGTCGCTGCTTCCGGCATCGAGGACTTCGTCCAGCGCGGGCCCGAGCTCGTCGGGACGCCCGCAGCCGGGCACCCGGTCGCCGCCGACTCCGTCCGGCAGATCAGCATCGACCTGACGCTCCGGCACCACTCCGAGCGGGCGATCGACATCGGCTCCGCGATCGAGGCACTGTGCGAGACGGTCGGCACCTGCCCGACGCGTTGGGGCACCGCGGAACCGCTCACCGTGCCGTGGGACCGCTGGGTCGTCACGCAGTACG
The DNA here is from genome assembly GCF_900215175.1 of Curtobacterium sp. 314Chir4.1. Classification (NCBI taxonomy): domain Bacteria; kingdom Bacillati; phylum Actinomycetota; class Actinomycetes; order Micrococcales; family Microbacteriaceae; genus Curtobacterium; species Curtobacterium sp. 314Chir4.1. The sequence goes on along the minus strand of NZ_OCMI01000006.1, from coordinate 108,945 downwards.
CCAAGCACGAAGCGCCGGCGATCTCGACCTCGTACGCCGTGGGCGAGGGGTTCTCGGCGACCATGACCGCGCACCTGCTCGACGGGGTCGTCGTCGAGACGATGTCCGCCGTGCTGACCATCCCCGAGGACGGGGCAGACCCGGCCCTCGCGACGAAGCTGCTGGACGCCGTGCACCGCGTCGCGGACGACGTCGAACCGGTCTTCGGCGTGGTGATGCAGCGACGCGGAGACGTCGACCACCTCGTCCGCGCGGTGTCGCACGGCGAACCCACGCCGCTCGCGGTCGTCGTCGGACCGGAGGCCTCGCAGTTCCTCGACCGCGACGGCGTCTGGCCGCCACCGCGCACCACCACGTCGACGTTCGGCGGCGGCGGGCTCGTGGTGCGGTTCGACGACGGCTGGGAGGCGCTCGAGGCGTTCCTGGACCGCATCGACGAGGACCGCTTCCTGCAGCTCGTCGGCGGCGCACCGCTCGACCCGGCGCACGACGAGGGCACGCTCGACGGACACGTCAGCGGAGCTGGTGGTCCGGGCCACGGCGGTTCTGGTTCGCACGCGTTCGGCGGTCACAGTGCCCCGTGACGTCACCCTGCTCTGCCGGGAAGCAGTGGAGACGCGCGACGTCGCCGAAGCCCTGCTCCTGCACGACGAGACCTGGGGTGTCCGCGCGCTCGACGACGGCCCGATGATGCAGGTCTGCCGGGACGCCACGCACCCGGTCATCACCGTGCTCGGGGTGCGGCGGGTGGACTCCCTCGACGAGGTCGAACGGATCCTGCCCGACGCTCCAGCCCTGTCCACGCCGTTGTGGTGGGTGGACACGGTGACCCCGGCGGGGGCGGACGGCGAGTCCGGCATCTCGGCTGCGCTCGAGGCCGCGTTGGACCTCGACGCGGTCTGCATCGTGCACGGCGACTGACCGTCGCAGCGCGGCGTGCGCGCCGCGCTGCGCAGTGTGCGAGCTTTCGTCCAGCGTGCGACCCGATCGGCCTCGCACCGAAGGCGGAACCTCGCACCGTCGGAGGCGGAGCGTCGCACGGTGCGAGGCGGTTGCACGTGCCTGGGACCGTACGCGGCGCGTTCCGGGACCTTCCGCGACGCGCTGCGTGGCTCGGCGCAGCCCGCGCGTGTCCCCAGTTGTGGTGCGAACGCCGGTTTCGAGACCCGCGAGTACCCGATCCGGCTCTACGGTGTGAACACCCGAGCCGACGAGCCGGGCGCGCACGCTCCTCGTCGGCACCGCTCTTCTCACTGAACAGGGCTCCAGTGCGTACACAACCCCAGAAGCGTGCCGTCGCGCGCGCTCGCAGCATCCTCGCCGGCTTCGTCGTCGCCGGTCTCGCCGGTCTTGCAGTCCTCGGGGCGGGCGCGACCACCGCGTCGGCCGCCGCTCCGGCGCAGACCACCTTCGTGCAGGAGGGCTTCACGGGCGCGTCCGCCGGCACCGGCTACATCCTGCCGACGACGACCGCGTCCGGCGGGAACGTCGCGTGCCTCACCGCGCGCCCGTCGTCCGGCACGAACACCGGGTCGATCCCGACCTGTTCGGGTACGACGGACGCCGACGGGTCGGGTGCACTGCGCCTGACCTCGAACGTGAACAACCAGTCCGGTGGTGTCGGTGCGAAGCAGTCGGTGCCGATCACCAAGGGCATCGACGCGGTCTTCAACAGCTACCAGTACAACGGCACCTCGGCCGACGGCATCGTGTTCTACCTCGCCGCGACCGACCCGTACAACCCGACCGTCCCGGCGAAGATCGGGTACCTCGGCGGGTCGCTCGGCTACAGCGCCAGCACCGCGAACAACGCGCAGGGGCTGTCGCACGCGTACCTCGGCATCGGCCTCGACCGGTTCGGCAACTTCGCGAACCGCCAGTTCGGTGGCACCGGATGTGACGCCGACGCGGGGACGAACGGCACCCTGTACGCGAACGCCGTGACGGTGCGCGGCCCGGGCGACGGCTCCACCGGGTACTGCGTGCAGTCGAAGACGCTGGTGACCGGCTCCCTCAACAAGACGAACGTCACCGACCGCGCGCAGGCGAAGGTCCCGGTCGAGATCGTCATCAACCCGACCTCGTCGATGCTGACCGCGCAGGAGAACACGTCCGTGTCCGTCCCGGCCGGTCAGTACGCGGTCATCTTCACCTCCATCGGTGGGACGCAGCAGGTCGTGACCGGCGCGCTGCCCAAGCTCGGGACGTCGTCGAACGCCGCGAACATCGACTCGTCGTGGATCGACCCTGCGACCGGCTACCCCTACAAGCTCACCTACGGCTGGGTCGCGGGCACGGGCGGACAGAACGACGTGCACGAGGTCAACTACCTCAAGACGACGACGGCCGCCGGTCCGGTGCCGGTGCTGACCGCCCAGCCTGGAGGCACGTCCAGCGTCGCGCACGCCGGCTCCGGCACGTACACGGTCACCCCGACCGTGTCCGCCGACGGCGGGTCGGAGTCGCAGCTCGTCCGCACCACGACCACCTTCCCCGCGGGCTTCACGCCCGCGGCCGCTGCCGCGACCGGTGACGGCTGGACCTGCTCCGCGTCCGGCCAGGTCGTCACGTGCGACCAGGCCGCCGCGGACCGCACCCCGGGGACCGTCCTCCCGCAGCTGACGATCCCGTACACGGTGTCCGGCGCCGCGCGCACCGCCACCGTGTCGACCGTCGTCGCGTCGACGGACGCCGAGGCGATCACCATCACCCGAGCCGTCACCGTCGAGCCGCAGCCGAGCACCGTCACGGTGTCCGAGGCGTCCGCGACCGTGGGCGACCGCGCCACCCTGAGCGCGACCGTGGCCTCGGGTGCGGCGCAGGGCGGCACCACGCCGATCGGCACCGTCACCTTCACCGACACGACGACCGGTGCGACGCTGTGCTCCGCGACGATCGCGTCGGGGGTCGCGTCCTGCACCGTCGCCACCTCCGAGGTCGGGACGAAGGGCATCACCGCCACCTACTCGGGTGACTCGGACCACACCGCGGCCAGCGGCACCGGTTCGCTCGTCGTCTCGGAGATCCCGACCGAGATCGCGCTGACGTCCGACCCCGAGTCGGCGGCGTACGGCGAGACCGTGACGCTCGGCGTCGACGGACTCGAGGGCCAGGACGGCACGCTGGCCGCGCCGACCGGCACCGTCGAGTTCCGCGAGGGCGACACGGTCCTCTGCACGGCGACGCTCCCGGACACGAGCTGCGACGTCACGGGTCTGTCCGCCGGGAAGCACTCCGTCACGGCGGTCTACTCGGGTGACAGTCGGTACGCGGCGTCGACCGCGGTGGCCGTGGACCTCGCGGTGCGCAAGGCGTCGACCACGCTGACGCCTGCTCCCTCCGACCCGTCCGACCCGACGGACCCGTCAGGACCGTCGGACCCGTCCGACCCGTCGGACACCACGGTGACGGTCACGCACGGCGAGACGACCACGCTCGACACCCCGAAGGTCCCGAAGGACGCCACCGGCACCATCGACTACGTCGCGGACGACGGCACGGTCCTCTGCACCGCGACCCTGCCGGACACCACGTGCGCGGTCCCGTCGGACCTCGCCGGTGGGAAGTACCGCGTGCACGCGAAGTACAGCGGTGACGACAACTACGAGCCGGCCGAGGGCGAGCCCTTCGACCTGGTCGTGACCGCGCAGCCGACCGAGCTCGTGGCCTCCACGGACACCGCCCACACGGTCGTCGGGAAGAAGGTGCGTCTGAGCGCCTCCGGCCTGCCGGCGGGTGCGACCGGCACGGTGACGTTCACCGCGGCAGACGGCACGGTCCTGTGCACGGCCACGCTGCCGGAGACCGACTGCGAGACCGACGCGCTGCCGGTCGGCACGAACACCGTGACGGTCGCGTACAGCGGGGACGCGTCGTTCGCGGCGTCGAGCACCTCGCTCGAGGTCGTCGTCGACGCTGCACCCGTCGTGGACCCGGGCACCGACCCGACCGACGACCCGACGACCCCGGCCGACCCGTCGTCCTCGGCGACGCCGTCGCACGCCCCGTCGGCCACCGGCGACACGCCGAGCGCGGGGGAGCTCGCGTTCACCGGCTCGCCGCTCGCGATGGGCACGGGCATCGGTCTCGCCGCAGCCCTGCTCTTGGCCGGACTGGTGCTGCTGATGGTCTGTCGGACCCGCGCTGCCCGGGAGTCCGCGGAGTCCGCGGAGTAACCGACCGGGCACAGTCCCACGAACCGCGCACCGTGCGACCCTCGCACGGTGCGCGGTTCTGCGTCCGGCGCTGCGCAGTGTGCGAGGTCCCGCGCAGCGTGCGAGCCGATCTGCCTCGCACCGCGCGCGGAACCTCGCACACTGCGGGCGGGGACGTGGCGTGACCTCGCACGGTGCGACCACCGCGACCCCGGTACCCCGGGACCCCGCTGCCGTGTCAGTCGCGGTCGTGCATCGCGGCGAGCCGCTCGTTGTACGCCCTGAGGTCGGCGTCCCCGTCGCGGTCGGCCTTGCGGTCCAGGCGCTTCGCGTCGCGGGAGTCCGACTTCACCCAGTTCCGCACCACGAGCAGCGCGACGAACACCATCGGGAGCTCGGACGCCCCCCACGCGATCCCGCCGCCCGTGTGCTGATCGTCGAGGAGTGCCGCGTCGTTGGTCTGTCCGAGCGCGTGGAACCAGTCGAGCGCGAACACCGACTGCGAGGTCATCACCGCGACGCCGAAGAACGCGTGGAAGGCCAGGGTCGCGAGCAGGGCGATGATGAGGATCGGGTACTGGGGCCGCGCCGGGCCCGGGTCGACGCCCACGAACACCCAGAAGAACAGGTACCCGCTGAACACGAAGTGCACGACCATCGCGACGTGCCACTCGTGCGACTGCATGGCGTACTGGTACGCCGGCGTGAAGTAGAACACCACGAGGGAGCCCGCGAAGATGACACCCGCGACGGCCGGCCGCGCCAGGAACTGCATGTACCGCGAGTGCGTGAACAGCATGAGCCACTCGCGGGCACCGCGCGATCCGTCGTTCCGCACCGGCAGGGTCCGCAGCGCGAGGAGCACCGGTCCACCGAGCACGAGCGGCAGCGGCACGAACATCATCAGCAGCATGTGCTGGAGCATGTGCGACGAGAAGTGGATCATCCCGTAGACCGCTGGTCCCGCCGAGGTCGTCCAGATGAACAGCGCGCAGCCGAGCAGCCATGCGATCGTGCGGCCGACGGGCCACTTGTCGCCGCGCTTCCGGAGCTTGCGGACGGCGAGCAGGTACCAGCCGGCACCGACGACCGCGAGCGCGAGCCACACCCAGTCGACGTGCCACTGCGTCAGGTACGTGTGCACGGTCTGGGCCGGCGGGTACGGGAACCCGATCAGGCCGGAACGGGTGTCCTCACCGGTCTCGGGCGTCTGCGGGATCGGCGGCTGCGAGCGCGACACCGCGACGGAGACGCCGATGGCCACGGCCATGAAGACGACCTCGGCCAGGGCGAACCGGGTGAACGACCGCCGGTCGAGCGGGGAACGGAGCAGGGCGGGGACGAGTCGGCGACGCTGTACCACCCCGGCGAGCCCGAGCAGCACGAGGATCACGGCCTTCACCGTGATGAGCCACCCGTACGTCGTCGTGAAGAGGTCGAGCGGGCCGGTCAGCCGGAGCGAGGCGTTCACGATGCCCGAGAACGCGACGGCCGCGAAAGCCCACCCGGCGAGCGTCGAGTAGCGGGACGCGACCCGCCCGGTGGCACCCTTCGTCCGGGTGCGCAGGACCAGCACGGCGACGAGGCCGCCCGCCCAGACGCACACCGCGACGAGGTGCACCGCGAGCGAGTTCACCGCGTTCGCGTGCTCGAGCGAACCGGCCGCGTGCCCGGAGAGCGCGAGGGGGAGCAGTGCGAAGAGGCCCGCGACCGTGGCCACGGCCAGGGTGGTGACGCGGGTGGCGAAGGCGGCGACGACGGTCGCGACGAGGATCGCCACGGCGGAGACGACGAGTGCCTGGCCGATCTCGACCTGGAACGCGAAGAGCATGAAGTTCCGCGCGAACACCGGGCTGGTGAGCGGGACGCCGAGGGTGTTCGCCCCCGTGAAGACGATGCTCACGACCGCCGCGAGGAACCACACCGCACCGGTCGCAGCCGCCCAGCGCGACGCCCGGTGCTGCACGCTCGACATCGCGCCGTGGTCCTTCTTCTGCGCCGGCAGCGCGAACGCCCCGACGACCAGGAGCCCGATCGTCAGCGCCGCCATCGTGTCGTGCACGACCCGCGCGACGGGCAGGCCGTACTCGACGAGGTCGCCCGCGGACACCAGCTGCTGGTTCGCGGTGAACGCTCCCGTGAGCGTCAGTCCGAGGATCGAGCACGCGACCGCGAGCGGGATCGCGATGACGAGGACCGTCGCGACGGTGGACGTGCGCGCGGTGACGGGCGCGGATTCCGGCGCCGCGCCTCCAGGCTGGGTTTCGGGTGACGTGACGGTCATGACCGTCCAATGGTAGGCGTCTCGGCTGGGCCCACGCCGCCGGTTCCTGAGCGACGCGCCAGCGGCGGTCAGGCCGTGCCGGTGGGGAGAGTCGCCGGATCCGGCTGCGGTCCGCCTCAGGGTCGCGTCGTCAGACGCGGCGCTCCCAGATCCCCTCGCTGCCGACCCCCACGAACCCGACCGCCTCGTTGACGTCGAGCATCGGCCGGTTCTCCTCGGCGTTGAACGTGATGATCGAGGGCCGGCCCGGGAAGTCCCGCTCGACGTGCTCGATGCCGGCCACCTTGAGGAGCCAGCCGAGCCGGTGCCCGCGGTGCTCCCGCAGCACGAGGGTGTCCCACTGCATGACCGCGCGAGCCGGGTCGTCCGGCACCGCCAGCTGCGTGAAACCGGCCAGGGTGGTACTCGGAACGTGTTCGACCGCGACCGTGAGCATGGTCCGCGGCGCCCGGGCGAGCTCCGCCTCGTGCTCCCGGAGACGGTCGGCGGTCCAGACGTCCTCCGGTTCGTCCATGTCGCCGTTCGGCGCGTCCGTGCTCATCCGTGTCTCGAGGAGTGCGAGTCCGTCGAGCCAGTGCTCGGGCGTCCGACCGGTCCACGAGTGCACGCGGTAGTCCGGACCGGCGGCGGCGACCGCGCGGTCGTGGAGCTCCCGGACGACCGAGTGGTCGGTCGGCAGACCGAGTCGGCTGATCCGGTTGACCTGCCCGAAGCGCCAGCCGCGGCCGGTGAGGAACCGCACGCCGGCCTCGTCGGCGGGGACCGCGCCGAACCCGGTGGGTGCGGCGACGAAGCCGTGCCCCGACGCCGGTCCGACCTGCCGGGACACCGCGTACGTCTTCCACTGCGTACGGCCCTCGGCGTGGGCGAGCTGCTCGAGGTGGTCGGCGAGCAGCGTGCCGACGCCGCGGCGCTGGTGCTCGGGGGCGACGCCGATCGCGATCCAGCAGTTCGGGGTCCCCGGGGCCTGCTTGGTGTCGTACGAGCCCGCGGCCACGACCGTGCCTTCGGCGTCCCGGACGACGAACAGCCGGCTCGGCGCCTCGGGATCGTGGCACATCGGGAGGTACTCCTCCGGCTTCCACGACAGCTCGGTCAGTCCGTGCACGGCGACCTCGGCCGCATCCGACACCGCGAGCCACTCGCGGAACGCCCGTACCGTCGCGGGGTCGTCGTCCATCGTGGCGGGCACGTCGAGTTCGTGCACGGCGTACGCGGTCATGTCGGTTCCTCCCGGCAGTGTGACGCCGCCCGACACTGGGCAGCCTCGCAGCATATCGAGCCGGCCGCGAGGCCGCTAGGCTTCTGCGCGTGCTGCTCTCCGACCGCGACATCACCGCCCAGCTCGCCGAAGGCCGGATCGGGCTCGACCCGTACGACGCCTCGCTCGTCCAGCCCTCGAGCATCGACGTCCGGCTCGACAAGTTCTTCCGGCTGTTCGACAACCACAAGTACCCGCACATCGACCCCGCGGTGGACCAGCCGGACCTGACCCGTCTGGTGGAGACCGACCCCGACGAGGCGTTCGTGCTGCACCCGGGGGAGTTCGTCCTCGGCTCGACGTACGAGGTCGTCACGCTCCCCGACGACATCGCGGCCCGGCTCGAGGGCAAGAGCTCGCTCGGACGCCTCGGCCTCCTGACGCACTCGACCGCCGGCTTCATCGACCCGGGCTTCTCGGGGCACGTGACCCTCGAGCTGTCGAACGTGGCGACCCTGCCGATCAAGCTCTGGCCGGGCATGAAGATCGGCCAGCTCTGCTTCTTCCAGCTGTCGAGTCCCGCCGACAAGCCCTACGGCTCCGCCGAGTACCAGTCGCGCTACCAGGGGCAGCGCGGGCCGACACCGTCCCGCTCGGCGCAGAACTTCCTGCGGACGGACGTGTCCCGCCGCCCGTAGCACGCCGCAGCCGCGGGAGGATTGCGATACGAAATGTCGCATGCTGTGTATCGTGACAGCATGTCCGCAGTTCTCCCCAGACCCGCGCCACCAGTGTCGGCGGCCGAGCTCATCCGCGACGCCCGACTGCGCGCCGAGCTGACCCAGGTGCAGCTCGCCGTCCGTGCCGGGGTCACGCAGAGCGTCATCAGCACCTACGAGAACGGTCGGCGTGAGCCGTCCCTCGTGGCGCTCCAGCGGCTGCTGCTCGCCGCCGGGTTCACGACGGTGATCGACCTGCGTCCGATCGAGGAGCCGCAGCCGCTCCGTGACCGGGTGACCGCGGTCCGCCAGGAGCTCACCGCGATCGTGCACCGGTACGGCGGACGCGACCCACGGTTGTTCGGCAGCGTCGCCCGCGGCGAGGACGGTCCGAGCAGTGACGTCGACCTCATGGTGGACCTCGAGCCTGGCCTCGGGATCTTCGCGCTCATGCGGATCCAGGACGCCGCCGAGCAGCTCCTCGGCGTCCGGGTCGACGTCGTCGATGCAGCGGGGATGGGCGCTGACGCCGTCCAGGACGCGGTGCCCCTGTGAGCCGCGACGTCGGGGACCGGCTCGACGACGTCATCCGGGCGTGCGGGGTGATCCGCCGGTACGTCGACGACGACGCGCTTCCGGAGGACCTGGTGTACGACGCGGTCCGGATACGACTCGTCGAGATCGGTGAGGCGGTGCGGATGCTCCCGAGCGCGGTGACGTCCGCGGAGCCGGGCATCCCGTGGTCGCGGGTTTCCCTGTTGGGGGAGCGCCTGACCCGGCGCTACTTCGACACCACGCCCGCGGTGGTGTTCGGGACGGCGCGCGTCGACGTGCCCTCCCTGTGCGAGGCGGTCCGCCGCCTGCGTGCGGCGCACGCCTGACCGGCGGCGGCGCGGCGGCGCGGCGGCGTCTCGTCTCATCGAGACGAGACGCCGCCGGGCGGGCGAGACGAGACGCCGCCGGGCGGGCGAGACGAGACGCCGCCGGGCGGGCGAGACGACCTCGCGGTCGCGAGACACCGCTCGAACCGGCGGCGTCTCGCTGACGTGCCGGTGTCCGAGACCGGAGGCGGTGTCGCGCCGGCGTACCGCGTTCCGGACTGGAGGCGCGGTGCGGGGCCGACCCGTGCCTCCAGTCCGGTGGTCGGCCGGCCCCATGGCGGCGCCTGGCCGGGCCGGGACACCGCACCGTCCCGGAGACGCCCCGGCTGACGCGAGACGCCGCCGGGTCCCGCGGTGTCTCGCGGGAGCGAGCGCGTCTCGCGCCGGCCACGGCGTCTCGCGTACGCGAGACGGCCCCGTCTCGCCGAGGCGATACGGGGCCGTCCGTGGTGCGGGGGGAGATCAGCCCTTCTTGGCGAGTGCCTCGAGGGTGTCGTTGCCCTTGTAGGCCTCGACCGCGTTCTCCTTCGTGACGAGGATCGGGGTCAGCTCGACCGCCGGGACCACCTTCACGCCGTTGTCGTTGTTCTTGTCCTTCGTCGTCTTCGGCGTCTTGCCGTCGGCGAGGTCGGACACCAGGTCGATGGCCGCCTGGGCCTCTTCCGTGGTGTTCTTGTAGATCGTCGAGTACTGCGTGCCGTTCATGATGAGCGGGATCGACGCGGTCTCCGAGTCCTGACCGGTGACGATGGGGTTCGGCTTGCCGGCCGCCTTCGTCGCGGTGAGGATCGCACGGGCGAGCGTGTCGTTCGGCGAGAGGACCCCGTCGAGCTCGGTGCTCGTGTACGACTTCGTCAGGATGTCGGTCATGCGGGACTGCGCGTTCTGCGCGAGCCAGCCCTGCGTGGTGACCTTCGAGAACGAGGTCTGACCGGAGACGACCTTCACGGTGCCGTCGTCGATCTTCGGCTGCAGGACGTCCATCGCACCGTTGAAGAACACGGAGGCGTTGGCGTCGTCCGGCGAACCGGCGAAGAGCTCGATGTTGTACGGGCCGCTCGACTTCTTGGCCTTCATGCCGTCCAGGAGGGCCTGGGCCTGCAGCTGACCGACCTTGAAGTTGTTGAACGCCACGTAGTAGTCGACGTTCTTCGTGTTCAGGATGTTGCGGTCCCAGGCGATGACGGTCGCGCCGGACTTCTTCGCCGCGGAGACCTGCGTGCCGAGCTGCGAACCGTCGGCCGCACCGACGATGATCGCCTTCGCGCCCTTGGTGACCATGGACTGGATCTGGCCCTGCTGGTCCGGAACCGGGTTGCCGGCGTTCGCGTACTGGATGTCGGCCTTGAAGCCGGCGTCCTCGATCGACTTCTTGAACGCGGCGCCAGCGAGCACCCAGTTCTGCGAGGTCTTCGCCGGGAGGGCGACACCGATGAGGTCGCCCTTCTTGATCCCCGAGCCCGAGTCCGAGCCGGAGGTGCCGCGAGCCGAGCAGCCGCTGAGGGCGAGGCCCGCGACGAGCGCCAGGCCGATGCCGGCGATGAGCTTCTTGCGCATGTGATTGCTTTCTCTTCGTTGAGGGGTTGGTGCTGTGGTGAGGGGTTCGTGCGCCCCGGTCGCCCGGGGCGCCACGTCGTTACTGGGTGTTGACCTTCTCCGGCTGGTCCTGGATGGACTGCGGCTGCTGGGCGGCCACGGTGTTCTGCTCCGTGTCCTTCCGCTGGAACTGCCGCATCATGCCGCCGATGAGCGATGGACGACCCTGCGACTTCGAGTAGACGTCGAAGGCGACGGCCACGAGCAGGACCAGACCGCGGATGATCTGGACGCGGTTCGACTCGAGGCCGATCAGCGACAGACCGTTGGAGAGCAGGGCCATGACGAGACCACCGATGATCGAGCCGGAGATCGTGCCGATGCCACCCGCGACCGCGGCGCCACCGACGAACACGGCGGCGATCGCGTCGAGCTCCCAGCCGGTGCCGTCCGCGGGGCCCGAGGCGCCGGAGTAGCCGACGAACACCATGCCGGCGACCGCGGCGAGGACCGACATGTTCATCATGACGAAGAAGTTGACCTTGCGGGCGCTGACGCCGGACAGGACCGCGGCGTTCGCGTTGCCACCGACGGCGTAGACCTGGCGGCCGAAGATCGTGTTCTTGGTGACGAAGCCGTAGACGATCGTCAGGACGCCGAGGATGATCGCGACGATCGGGATCGACGTGCCGACGGGGCCGGCGGCGAACAGGTACGTGGCGACGAGGGTGACGACCACGAGCACGCCGGTGCGGACGATCGACACCCAGAGCGGAACGACCTCGGCCTGCATCTTCTTGCGGCGCTGGCGTCCGCGGAACTCGAGGAAGATCAGCACGAGGCACGTCACGATCCCGAGCAGGACGGTGCCGTTGGAGAACGGCGTTGCCGGGCCGAAGTCGGGGAGGAACCCGTTGCCGATGGTGTTGTAGTCGTCCGGCGTCGGGACGGACGTCGAGTTGCCGATGATCTGGTTCGCACCGCGGAAGATGAGCTGACCGGCGAGCGTCACGATGAAGGCCGGGACCTTCACGAACGCCACCCAGAAGCCCTGCCAGGCGCCGACCGCGGCACCCACGGCGAGGCCGAGGACGATCGCGAGCCAGGCCGGGAAGTTCCACTGCGACATCGACTGCGCCACGATGATGCCCGTGAACGCCGCGACCGATCCGACCGACAGGTCGATGTGGCCCGCGATGATCACCATGACCATCCCCAGCGCGAGGATGAGGATGTAGGAGTACTGCAGGAACACGTTGATGATGTTCGTGGGCTCGAGGATGAGCCCGTTCGTCGCGATCGAGAAGATGATCAGGATCGCGATCAACGCGATGATCATGCCGTACTGGCCGATCGAGTTGCCCTTGCCGAAGAGCAGTTTCAGGTTCTTCATGAGACGGGAGCGCCCTTCCGCGCGGAGGTCATGCTGCGCATGAGCGTTTCTGGATCGGCCTGGTCCGCGGGGACGTCAGCCGTGATCTGGCCCTCGAAGATCGTGTAGATCCGGTCGGAGAGGCCGAGGAGTTCGGGCAGCTCGGAGGAGATCAGGATGATGCCCTTCCCCTGTGCTGCGAGCTGCTGGATGATGCCGTAGATCTCGAACTTCGCGCCCACGTCGATGCCGCGGGTCGGTTCGTCGAGGATGAGGATGTCCGGGTCGGTGAACATCCACTTGGACAGGACGACCTTCTGCTGGTTCCCGCCGGAGAGCTTCCCGACGTTCTCCTCGACGCTGGGCACCTTGGTGCGGAGCATCTTGCGGTACTTCTCGGCGACGTCGTACTCCTCGAGGGAGTCGACGACGCCGGCCTTCGAGATCTTCTGCAGGTCGGCGGACACCGTGGACCGCTTCACCGAGTCGAGCAGGTTGAGGCCGAGCGCCTTGCGGTCCTCGGACACGTAGCCGATGCCGTGCTCGATCGCCTGCTGGACGTTGGTGACCTTGATCTCCTCGCCGTCCTTGAAGATCTGCCCGCCGAGCCAGGTGCCGTACGAGCGACCGAAGATGCTCATCGCGAGCTCGGTGCGACCGGCGCCCATCAGTCCGGCGAAGCCGACGATCTCGCCGCGCTTGACGTGGAAGTTCGAGCCCTTGCAGACCAGGCGCGACGAGTCGAGCGGGTGCTGCACGGTCCAGTCGCGGACCTCGAAGAACGTCTCGCCGATCTTCGGCGTGCGGTCCGGGAAGCGCGACTCGAGCGAACGACCGACCATGCCGCGGATGATGCGGTCCTCGTTGACGCCGTCGCCCTTGACGTTCAGCGTCTCGATGGTCTTGCCGTCGCGGATGATCGTGATCTCGTCGGCGATCTGCTCGATCTCGTTCAGCTTGTGGCTGATGATGATGCTCGAGATGCCCTTGGCCTTCAGCCCGACGATGAGGTCGAGGAGGTGCTGCGAGTCGTTCTCGTTCAGGGCCGCGGTCGGCTCGTCGAGGATGAGGAGCTTGACGTCCTTGTGCAGGGCCTTGGCGATCTCGACGAGCTGCTGCTTGCCGACGCCGATGCTCTTGATCTGCGTGTCGGGGTCGTCGCTCAGGCCGACGCGGGCGAGCAGGTCCTGGGCGCGGAGCTGCGCGGTCGTCCAGTCGATGACGCCGAACTTGCCTGGTTCGTTGCCGAGGAACAGGTTCTCGGTGATCGACAGCTCGGGGATGAGCGCGAGCTCCTGGTGGATGATCACGATGCCCGACTGCTCGGACTGCTTGATGTCCTTGAACCGGACCTCTTCGCCCTCGAAGACGATCTCGCCCTCGTAGGTGCCGTACGGGTAGACGCCGGACAGGACCTTCATGAGGGTCGACTTGCCGGCGCCGTTCTCGCCGCAGATCGCGTGGATCTCGCCGGCACGGACGCTGAGCGAGACGTCGGACAGCGCCTTCACACCAGGGAACTCCTTGGTGATCGAGCGCATCTCGAGGATCGTCTCGGGTGCGGTGATCGACCGGGTCTCGAGGCCGGTGTCGATCGGGGTTGACGCCACGGTGCATCTCCTTCTGCCGCTGCGATGCGGCAGTCCTTCGGGTGGTTCTGCTTGCGGCAACGAAGGGCACAGGAGGCCTGCGTGGACTTCGTTGTCGCGTCCGGTGTCCTGTCGTGTGACGGTCCATGTGACCGTTCACATCGGCGGAACGGAGGTAATACTACGCACGGGATCGGCGCGGCTGTCAATTCGGATTGGTCGCGGTTCGGTAACGGCCCGCGTGATCCGGCGGAACTCGTCCGCTCACGGCCCCCACGTTGGGGTACCCGGGGCGGCGCGCCGCGGGACCGGGGCGGTGCGCCGCGTGCGTCGAGACGCCGCCCGTGCGGCGAGACGCCGCCCGTGCGGCGAGACGCCGCCCGTGCGGCGAGACGCCGCCCGCGCGCCGAGACGCCGCCGGATGCGGCGGCGTCTCGCCCCGGAAGGGGAGTTCTGCGGGTGGTGAGGCGTCTCGTTCCGGCCAGACACCGCCGTGGAGCCGGCCGCCCACCTGCCTGGAGGCGCGGGGCGGGGCCGCCCCGCGCCTCCAGGCCGTCAGTGGGCGCGCCCACCCCCGCATGGTGAGCACGGACGGGACCCGACCGTTCCTGCTCACGAAGCGCAGCGCGGCGCGGCGAGTCAGCGCTTCCGGGGTGCGCTCGTGGAGCCGCGCACCACGAGCTGGGGAACGATGTCGATCGGGCGCAGCACGGCGTCGTCCTCGCCGGGCAGGAGCAGGTCCACGCACCGCCGGCCGAGTTCGGCGAAGTCGACCTGCACCGTGGTCAGCGGTGGCCAGAAGTGCTTCGCCTCGGGGATGTCGTCGTAGCCCACGACGGACAGGTCGCCCGGGACGTCGAGGCCGTACGAGCGCGCCGCGTGCATGACCCCGAGCGCCATCTGGTCGTTCGAGCAGAAGACGGCGGTGCAGTCCCGCCACCGCAGGAGCTCCCGGCCGGCGTGGTAGCCGAAGTCCGCGGTCCAGTCCCCGAGGATCGGCGGCACCACGGGCATGTCGCGGTCGGACATCTCGCGCAGGAAGCCCTGCATGCGGGCGTCCGCCTCGATCCAGTCCTGGGGTCCCGCGATGTGCCGGACGTACTCGTGTCCGAGGTCGAGGAGGTGCGCCGTCGCGAGTCGGGCGCCCTCCATCTGGTCGACCCAGAGCGCCGTCGGGTCCTCGCCCACGCTCGACCGCATCGTGACGTACGGCGTGCGGATGCCGAGCTCCTCGATGAGGTCGAACACCTTCTGCTGGGGCGCGATCACCACGATGCCCTCGACGTCGAGGTCGAGCAGCCGCTGGATGCTCTCCCGGACCGCTTCGTCCGTCGTCTCGGTGAGGGTCGAGGTGGTGACGTTGAACCCGCGGGTCACCGCGGCGTCCTCGATGGCCTGCAGTGCGACCGCCGGGCCGTAGTGCGCACGACGGGCGGTGAGCACGCCGATGGTGTGCGTGCGGCTGGTGACCAGTGCCCGAGCGGCCCGGTTCGGCCGGTACTGCAGCTGCTCCATCGCCGCGAGGACGCGGTCCCGTGTCTCCGCCCGGATGGCGTCCGAGTTGTTGAGCACGCGCGAGACGGTCTGGTGGGAGACCCCGGCGATCCGCGCGACGTCGCGGATGCTGGGCGATCGCGGTTGCTGTGTCCGCGTCGACGCCATTGCTACTCGTTTCTCGCCCGGGGCCGAAGCACGCCGATGTGCACGTTCACATTCCGAGCCAGATCATTATGCACACCTCGGGGATCGACGCCACCTGAGTTGTCGATTCGGAGACGGATGGGGTACGGTTCACGTCGTATCCGGCATATCGCCCGCACCGGAACGCACAACTGCAGATCGGCCGTCCCCCGAAGGACGGCAGTCGCTCCAGACCTCAGAGAACAGCGACACCCGCAGCGCACCAGCGCTGGGGTGTCGCTGTTCTTTTTTTGTGCCCGAACCCCCGCTGTCCCCACCCACCACGAAGGAGTGGTCTTGACCAAGTCCCGCAGACTGACGAGCTTCATCGTCCTGTCGATGACCGGCGGCGCGATCTTCCAGGTCGCGTACATCCGGTTCGTCTTCCTCGCCGACACCGCGCACGCGCTCGACCTCACCATCCAGCGCTACGGCGAGGTCACGTCGGTCTTCGGCGCCGTCGCCGTGCTCATGTACTTCTGCGGCGGATGGTTCTCCGACAAGTTCTCGCCGAAGGCCCTGATCGTGATCGCCCTCGTCGGGATGGGTGTCGTCGACCTCTGGCTGTCCACGGTGCCCGACGAGACCGGCGTCCTGATCGCCCACGTGCTCATGGCCGTGCTCGGCATGGGGCTCTACTGGTCGTCGCTCGTCAAGCTCATCTCGATGCTCGGGACCGCCGACGAGCAGGGCAAGCTCTTCGGCTGGCTCGAGGGCGTCCGCGGCATCACGTCGACCGTCGTGGGCTTCATCGGTGCCGGGATCGTCGCCGCCGCGATCGCCGACACTGGCGGGGTCCTCTGGGTGATGCGCATCTACGGCGTGCTCTGCCTGGTGTTCGCCGTGCTCGTCCTGGTCGTGGTCCGCACCGACCGGGACGCCCTCGGTCAGGTCGAACGCCAGGCCGTGTCGCTCCGGGAGCTCGGCGCCGCCGCCCGCAACAAGTACACCTGGCTGATCGGGTTCTCGATCATGATGATGTACTGCTTCTACACGCTGCTCGGCTACCTCACGCCGCTGCTGCAGGACGGCTACGCGGTGCCCGTCGTGCTCCTCGGGGCGATCGGTGTCGTCCGCACGTACGTCTTCCAGATCGTCGGCGGTCCGGTCGGCGGCGTGCTCGTCGACCGTTGGACGAAGTCGTCGCCGGCGTTCCTCCGCTGGGCATTCGTCGTCGCCGCCATCAGCGCCGTCGGCTTCCTGCTCCTGCCGCACGACCCCGCCCTCGTGTGGATCGCCGTCGTGCTGATGATCGTGATGTGCCTCGCGGTGTTCACCTCACGCGGCATCTACTGGGCGCAGGTCGGCGAGGTCGAGGTCCCGCTCGCCCAGCGGGGCGGCCTGATCGGCCTCGCCTCGGGCATCGCCTACCTGCCGGACGCCTTCCTCCCCGCCCTCGGCGCGTGGTGGGTCGGTGACCCCGCGAACGGCGTGCCCGCGCAGGGCGGTGGCTACACGACCATGTTCGCCGTCCTCCTCGGCGCAGCCGTCCTCGGCTTCCTGCTCACCACCCTCACCATGCGCGTCCGTGCACGCGAACTGCGGAACCGCCAGGCGCCCGACGTCGCCGTCGCCGCCTGACCCACCACGAAAGGACCCTCACCCCATGGACATCCGCGACTTCTCGATGGACCTGTTCTCGCTCGCCGGCAAGCGTGCGATCGTCACCGGCGGCAACTCCGGCCTCGGCCAGGCGTTCTCGCTCGCCCTCGCCAAGGCCGGCGCCGACGTGTTCGTGCCGAGCGTGGTCGACGACGACGGCACGACCCGGGCGCTCGTCGAGGGCGAAGGCCGCCGGTACGAGTTCCTCGAGGTCGACCTCACCGCCGCCGACGCCCCGACGCGCATCGTCGACGCCTGCACGGAACGGCTCGGCGGGGTCGACGTCCTCGTCAACTCCGCGGGCATCTGCCTGCTCGACGACGTCGAGGCGTTCGACCGCGCGAAGTGGGACCCGATGATCGCCGTGAACCTCACCGCGCCGTTCGCGCTCGGGCACGCCGTCGCGAAGCGGTTCGTCGCGCAGGGCTCGGGCAAGATCATCAACATCGCGTCGCTGTTCGCGTTCCTCGGCGGACAGTGGTCGCCCGCGTACGCCGCGACCAAGCACGGGATCGTCGGCTTCACGAAGGCCTACTGCGACGAGCTGGCGCAGCACAACGTGCAGGTGAACGCGATCGCTCCCGGGTACTTCGCCACGAAGATCACCGAGCAGACCCGCTCGAACCCGGAGACGAACCAGCGCGTGCTCGACCACATCCCTGCCGGGCGCTGGGGCGACGTCGCCGACCTCATGGGCGCGACGGTGTTCCTCGCCTCCCGCGCATCCGACTACGTGAACGGGCACACCCTCACCGTCGACGGCGGGTACCTCGTCCGCTGATCGCGGACGCGACCCCCTGACGGCCTGGAGGCGCGTGGCGGCGCCGCCACGCGCCTCCAGGCAGCAGACCACCAGACCAGAGCAACGAAACACACCAACGAAGGGCTCACCACCATGATCGACTCGATCGCCACCATCGACCGGGCCGAGATCCTGCAGCGTCTCGCCGGCATCGTCCGCCCCGAACAGATCGACACGGACGAGCAGCACCTGCTCGACGCGAGCGTCGACCGCTTCAAGAAGTACCAGTCGGTGCACGGCATCTACGACGCCCCCACCCCGGTCGCGATCGTCAACGCCGAGTCCACCGAGGACGTCGCCGCGATCCTGGCGTTCGCGAACGACAACCTGATCAACATCGTCCCGCGCACGGGCCGCACCGGCACGGAGGGCGGCCTCGAGACGAGCGTCGTCGACACGATCGTGCTCGACTGCTCCCGGATGGACGCCGTCCTCAAGGTCGACCCGGAGAACATGCAGGTCACGGTGCAGGCCGGCGTCCCGCTCCAGCGCCTCGAGGACGAGCTCCGCCTGCAGGGGCTCACCACCGGCCACTCGCCGCAGTCGAAGCCCCTCGCCCAGTACGGCGGCCTCGTCGCGACCCGTTCGATCGGCCAGTTCTCCACCCTGTACGGCGCGATCGAGGACATGGTCGTCGGACTCGAGGCCGTGTTCCCCGGCGGGCAGGTCCGTCGCATCAAGTCCGTCCCGCGCCGCTCGGCCGGTCCGGACATCCGCCACGTCGTCATCGGCAACGAGGGGGCGCTCTGCGTCATCACCGAGGTCACGGTCAAGGTCTTCAAGTACCAGCCGGAGAACAACGAGTTCCACGGCGCGCTCGTCGACGACATGCGTACGGGCATCGCGATCCTGCGCGAGGTCATCACGAACGGCTTCCACCCCTCGGTCGTGCGCCTGTACTCGCCGGAGGACGCCAACCAGCACTTCTCGCACTTCTCGAAGGGCAAGTGCGTCGTGGTGTTCGTCGCCGAGGGTCCGGCAGGCATCGTCCGCGCCACCTCGGAGGAGATCCAGCGCGTCATCGACCAGCACCAGCACGAGAAGGTCGACCCGGCGCTCATCGAGGCGTGGTTCGACAACCTCAACTGGGGCCAGGACAAGATCGACGCCGAGAAGGCCGTCATGCTGCGCGACCAGCAGCTCGGCTACACCACCGAGGTGTCGGCGGACTGGTCGGCCGTCGGCGACGTGTACGACGCGGTCATGCGCCGCATCCGTGACGAGTACCCGCACGCCGGAGACCTGACGATGCTCGGGGGCCACTCGTCGCACAGCTACCAGACCGGCACGAACATGTACTTCGTGTACGACTACCGCATCGACTGCTCGCCGGAGGAGGAGATCGAGAAGTACCACATCCCCCTCAACGCGATCATCGTCGAGGAAGCGCTGCGCCACGGCGGCTCGATGGTCCACCACCACGGCGTCGGCAAGTACCGCACGCCGTGGGTCGAGGAGGAGCACGGCTCGGCGTTCGCGATCATGCGGGGACTCAAGGCGCAGTTCGACCCGAAGGGCATCATGAACAAGGGCACGATCTTCCCGGAACCGGGCGCGATCCAGCCCGCCGCCGCCGACCCCGACACGCAGTTCTCGGCACCGCGCGCATGACCAGGTACCTCGTCGGCATCGACAACGGCTCGCAGTCGTCGAAGGTCACGGTCTTCGACGAGCGGGGCGGGGTCGTCGCCGAGGGGCGTGTCCCGCTGCGACCGAACCACACGCCTGCTCCTGGTGTGGTCGAACACCCGGACGACGATCTCTGGGACTCGATCGCGGCGGCGTGCCGGATCGCGATGGACGCGTTCCCGGGCGACCCGTCCGAGATCGTCGGCGTCGGGCTCTGCACGATCCGGTTCTGCCGGGCGGTGCTCCGCGCCGACGGGTCGCTCGCGCAGCCGGTCCTGAGCTGGATGGACGCCCGTGTCGGTGCTCCCTTCGTCGCGGAGCACGACGACGTGGCGTACGTCACGACGTCCTCCGGGTACGTCACGCACCGGCTCACCGGTGCCTTCCGGGACACGGCGGCGAACTACCAGGGCGTGTGGCCGATCGACACCGACACCTGGCGCTGGAGTGCGGACGAGGCCGCGTACGCCGCAACCGGCATGCGACCGGACCAGCTGTTCGAACTCGTCGCGCCCGGCGAGGTCCTCGGCACCGTGACCGACGCTGCGGCTGCGGCCACGGGCCTCCCGGTCGGCCTCCCGGTGGTCGCGACGGCCAACGACAAGGCCGTGGAGGCGCTCGGGTGCGGGCTCCTGGAATCGACGACGCTCCTCGTGTCGCTCGGCACCTACATCGCGGGCATGTCCGTCGGAGAGCGGAACATCGCCGGCGCGACCGACTTCTGGACCAACTTCGGGTCCGAGCCCGGCCGCTACCTGTACGAGTCCGGCGGCATCCGTCGCGGGATGTGGACCGTGAGCTGGTTCCGGGACCTGCTCGGGCCGGACTTCGCCGCAGCGGCGGAGGCGGCTGGTGAACGCCCCGAGGACCGCCTCAACCGCGAGGCCGCCGCCGTGCCGGCCGGCTCGGACGGACTGCTGACGGTGCTGGACTGGCTCGCGCCGGCCGACGCGGTGTTCCGGAAGGGGTCGATCCTCGGGTTCGACGGGCGGCAGGGCCGAGCGCACGTGTACCGGTCGATCCTCGAGGGCATCGCGATGACGATGCGCGACCGTGGCGACGCCATGGCCGCCGAGCTCGGGACGGCGTACGCGCGGGTGGTCGTGTCCGGCGGCGGCTCGTCCTCGGACCTCGTGATGCAGGTCATGGCGGACGTGTTCCAGACGCCGACCATCCGCATGGTCGGCGACAGCGCCGCGGGGCGCGGGGCGGCGATCTGCGCTGCCGTCGCGACCGGAGTGCACCCGTCGTTCGAGGCTGCGGCAGCGGCGATGGTCGTCGAGCGGGACCGGTTCACGCCGGACCCGTCGACCGCGGCGGTCTACGACGCGCTGCGTGCGGTGCACGCGGACGTGACGGTGCACACCGACGAGGTCTACCGGCGGACGGCGGCGATCGTCGGCTGACGGTGTCTCGTCTCGTCTCGTCTCGTCTTGTCTCGTCTCGACGAGACGAGACGCCGTCCGCGGTGCGAGGCGCCGCCGAAGGCGCGAGACGCCGTGAGATCCGGCGGTGTCTCGTGCCCTGGCCGGCGTCTCGGGCGGACGACGGTGTGTGGCCGCCGAGGCCCTGAGGTCCTACAGCCAGTTGCGCTTGCGGAAGATGGCCCAGAGCACGCCCATGAGGGCGAGCATCCCGAGGATCGCGACCGGGTAGCCGTAGCGCCAGTGCAGCTCGGGCATGTGGTCGAAGTTCATCCCGTAGACCCCCGCGATGAGTCCAGGCGCGAAGAGGATCGCCGCCCACGAGGAGATCTTCTTCACCTCCTCGCCCTGCCGGTGCGCGGCGCGTGCGAGCTGTCGGCTCTCCTCGCCCTGCGCCAGGCTGGCGCTCGTCATGCGGCGCATCGCCTCGTTCTGTTCCTGCGACACGAGGGTCGCGTGCAGGGTCAGGGCGTTCTCGAGCAGGGCGCGGAACGAGTCCACCCGTTCGGTGACGCGCAGCGCGTGGTCGAGCACGTTCCGCAGACGGTGCTGGACCTCGTCGTCGACGCCGTACTTGTCGGCGCCGCGGAGCAGCCCCTTCACCATCGCGGGCACCGGCTTCGTGGCGCGCTGGAACGCCAGGACCTCGCTGAGGAGCTGGTAGATGCGCTTCGAGACGCCGGGGTCGACCTGGCCGGCGAACAGCTGGTCCTCGATGGCGTCGATGTGGTCCTGCAGGATCTCGACGACCGGGGCGTAGCCGTCGACGACCTCGTCGAGCACGGCGGCCGTGACGGCCTCGGAGCCCCGCGCGAGGAACTCCGGATCCCCCTCGACCCGGGCACGGAGCGCC
Organism: Curtobacterium sp. 314Chir4.1; assembly: GCF_900215175.1. Taxonomy (NCBI): domain Bacteria; kingdom Bacillati; phylum Actinomycetota; class Actinomycetes; order Micrococcales; family Microbacteriaceae; genus Curtobacterium; species Curtobacterium sp. 314Chir4.1. Next base: position 87,219 of record NZ_OCMI01000006.1, on the reverse strand, counting down.
GCCAGGTCGGGTCGCTCGGCGTGCCGGACGCTCACCACGAAGCGGTCGCCGACGAACAGGTGCACCTCACCGAACTCGACGGTCTCGGCGCGGGCGTCGAACCACGCGGGTCGCAGCACCAGGAAGAGGGTGTCGCCGTACCGCTCGAGCTTCGCGCGCTGGTGTCCCTTGCGGGCGTCCTCCACCGCGTTCTCGTGCAGGTCGAACTCGGTCGCGACCGCCTCGAGCTCGGCGTCGTCGGGCCGGAGCAGCCCGATCCACGCCAGGTCGCCCCGCGTGGCGAGCGACAGGGTCGACGGTGACTCGACGCGACGTCCCTCGACGTAGACCGCGTTGTCGATCAGTGCCATGCTGTGCTCCTCTCGGGAGCAGGCAGGCGCGAAGTCACCCCGGAGTGGTCCCGGGGGCAGGCGTGGCTCAGCGAACGGGCACGGCGACGACCGTCAGGGGCGGCCGGCCCGATCGAGGATGGTCACCCGACATCGCGCCTCACCTGCCCTTCTGGTCCGTCGTGGCCGCGGTCCGCAGCCTCGTGGCCACACCCGTGGCCGACGTCCGACCATACTCCGCCGCCGCGCGGGCGCCAAGTGAGAGGGCGTTCACATGCCCCAGACGTCGTGGTTCGACGACGCGACCGCGACGGCCCCGGCACCGAGGGCGGCCATGACGTCGGCCTTGTCGCACACCAGGCCACCGGCGATGATCGGCACCGAGGTGTCGTCCCGCAGCCAGGTGATCACGCGGGGCATGCAGCCGGGCAGGATCTCGATGGCGTCCGGACCGGCCTGCTCGACCACGCGGGGGAGCTGGTGGTACGAGAACGAGTCGACGAGGAAGAAGCGCTGCACGGCGACGAGCCCCGCGCGCTTGGCGGCCCGGACGAGGTTCGACTTCGTGGAGAGCACCCCGTCGGCGCGGGTGTGCTCGGCGAGCCAGGTCACGACGACGTCCCGCGCGGCGAGCCCGTCGAGCAGGTCGACGTCCACCAGTACGGTCTTGCCGGCGTCCTTCGCCCGGTCGACGATGTCCGCGATGTCGAGCACGCTGCCGAAGAGCACGAACACGACCCCTCGGTCCGATGCCAGGACCTCGTCCAACGCGGACGCGTCCTTGATGCTCGCGATCACCGGGTCGTCCCGCAGCGCGTCGAGTACGGCCTCGGCTCCAGCGCGCGGTGCGACCGCGCGTTCCGTCGTGGTCATGCCGACCATTGTCGACGACGCGTCTGGGGACGGGCTGCCCAGCGGCAGCCGATCGTACCGAGTCTCGGCCGCGCACGCCCGAGTCTCGGCGTGGGCGACCGTTCTCGTGCCCGCGGGCACGAGAAGTGTCGCTCGGCCCGAGACTCGGGAGAGCGCGACAGCGGGACAGCGCGACGGCGGCGGTCAGCGCGTGATGTGCAGGCCGGCCGAGGTCAGCTCGGCGAGCTGCCACCCGAGCCACGGGCTCCACGCGAACGGCGCCCCGGCGACGGACTCCCGCAGGGCGTCCTCGGAGACCCAGGCGTACTCGGCGACCTCGTCGTCCGCGGGGGCGGGGACGTCGTCGGTGACCGCGCGGTACACCGGGCAGACCTCGTTCTCGACGATTCCAGAGGCGTCCACCGCGCGGTACCGGAAGTCGGGCAGGACGAGTTCGACGTCACGGACGGTGATGCCGAGCTCGCGCGACGCCCGGCGGGCGATGGCGTCCTCGAAGGTCTCGTCCGGGCCGGGGTGGCCGCAGAAGGTGTTCGTCCACACCCCCGGCCACGTCTTCTTCGAGAGCGCACGACGGGTCACCAGGACGTCGCCGTCGGTGTTCCGCACGTGGCACGAGAAGGCCAGGTGGAGGGGCGTGTGGTCTGTGTGCACCGTGAACTTGTCCGCTGTGCCGATCGGGGTACGGTCGTCGGCCAGAAGCACCACGGTTTCCGGGAATGCGCTCATCTGCATCGATAGGTTAGGCCAATGAGCGAGGAAGCGGCCACCGTGGCGCACATCGACCTCGCGCTCGTCGACGACTGCCTCGAGCGCTTCTTCGTCGTGTCGTCGGCGCGTGCCGAGCGCTACGGACGTCCTTCCGAGGAACTCTGGCGGGTGCTCCGCAAGGCGAGCATGGGCGGGAAGCGCTTCCGTCCGCGCATGGTCCTCACCGCCTACGCCGGCCTCGGCGGGGAGGACGTGCACGCCGCCGCGAACGTCGCCGCCGCCTACGAACTCCTGCACACCGCGCTGGTCGTGCACGACGACGTCATCGATCGCGACTGGTCCCGCCGTGGGCAGCCGAACGTCGCCGGGTCCTTCCGCGACACCGGGACGACCGGTGGTCTGCCGCTGCCCACCGCCGAGCACCGGGGGATGAGCGCCGCGGTGATCGCCGGGGACCTCGCCCTCGCCGCGGCACCGCGGTTCATCGAGTCCTCCGGGGTCACGGGGGAGCGACGCGCCCGGCTGCTCGAACTCCTCGACGAGGCCGTGTTCGCCAGCGCCGCCGGGGAGATGACCGACGTCGACCTCGCGCTCGGGGTGATGCCGACCGTCGACGAGGTCCTCCAGATGGAGCGGGCGAAGACGAGCGTGTACTCGTTCGAGGCGCCGCTGCAGTCCGGAGCCGTGCTCGCCGGTGCCGACGAGTCCGTCGTCGCCGCCCTCGGTGCCTTCGGGCGGGAGATCGGCATCGCCTACCAGATCGTGGACGACCTGCTCGGGGTGTTCGGGGACGAGGGCACGACCGGCAAGACCGTGCTCGGGGACCTGCGAGAGGGCAAGCGCACCATGCTCATCGCCCACGCGGCGACCACCGACTGCTGGCCCGACATCGCGCCCTACCTCGGCGACCCGGACCTCACCGAGGAGCGCGCGGCCGAACTCCGTGCGAACCTGGTCACCTGTGGTGCCCGCGCCGCCGCCGAGTCGCGGATCGCCGACCACGCAGCACTCGCCCGTGCCGAGCTCGCCGGACTGCCGTACGACCTCGCCGACCGCCTGGAGGGCCTCGTGACCGAACTCGTGGAACGCGCCCGGTGAACCAGACCGCACCGTCGCGTCTGCCCCTGTACGACGCCACGGCCGAGGCCGCATCGGGGGTCGTCATCGAGCGCTACTCGACGTCCTTCGGGCTCGCGAGCCGGCTGCTCACGAAGCACACCCGTGAGCACATCCGCAACGTCTACGCCCTCGTCCGGGTGGCCGACGAGGTCGTCGACGGCCCCGCGACCGAGGCCGGACTGGACCACGAGCTCGCCCGCACCGTCCTCGACGAGCTCGAGTCGGACACCGAGCGTGCCATCGCCCTCGGCTTCTCGGTGAACCCGGTGGTGCACGCGTTCGCCCGCACCGCCCGCGTCACGGGCTTCGGTCCCGAACTCACGCGGCCGTTCTTCGCCTCGATGCGGATGGACCTCGACCGGACCGAGCACGACCAGGAGTCCTTCGACCGCTACGTGTACGGCTCCGCCGAGGTCGTCGGCCTGATGTGCCTGCGCGCCTTCGTGTACCGCGCCGGTCGGCCGACCTTCGACGACGCCGTGCTCGTCGACGGTGCCCGCGCGCTCGGTGCCGCGTTCCAGAAGGTGAACTTCCTCCGCGACCTGCACGCCGACTTCGAGGTCCTCGGCCGCTCGTACTTCCCTGGTGTGGACCTCCGCACGTTCGACGAGGCGACGAAGGACCGGCTCGTCGCCGACGTCCAGGCGGACCTCGACCGCGCCGCCACGACCGTCCGGCTGCTGCCCGCCGACGCGAGGAACGCGGTCGGCCTCGCGCACGCGCTCTTCCAGGAGCTCAACGACCGCATCGCGGTCACGCCGGCGCACCGCCTCATCACGACGCGCGTGCGCGTCCCGAACCCGGTGAAGGCGCGCCTGGCCGCGCAGGTGCTCGCCGGACGTGCGCCGCTGCGGTCGCACGCGACCCACCACCGGACTGGAGGCACGGCATGACCCCGCCCCGCGCCTCCAGGAAGAAGGCCCCCACGTCCAAGCGCAAGGTGCCCGCCCGTCGCGCCGTCGTCATCGGCGGTGGCATCAGCGGACTCGCGTCCGCCGCCCTGCTCGCGCGGGACGGCTTCTCGGTGACCGTCCTCGAGCAGCGCAAGCAGCTCGGCGGCCGGGCCGGATCGTGGGAGCAGGACGGCTTCCGGTTCGACACCGGGCCGTCCTGGTACCTCATGCCCGAGGTGTTCGACCACTTCTTCCAGTTGCTCGGCACCTCGGCGGACGCCGAACTCGACCTCGAGAAGCTCGACCCCGGCTACCGCGTCTACAGCGAGGGCCACGACGAGCCGATCGACCTCCGCGCCGACCGCGAGGCGAACATCGCCCTGTTCGAGTCGATCGAACCCGGTGCCGGCAAGCGGATCCGGAAGTACCTGGCCTCCGCCGAGGACACCTACGCCATGGCGATCCGCCGGTTCCTGTACACGACGTTCCAGGACCTCCGCGGGCTCGCCGCCCCCGACGTCCTGCGTCGGCTGCCGAAGCTCGCACGCCTGCTCATCGAGCCGCTGTCCACGTTCGCCGAGTCCGCCGTGAAGGACCGCCGGCTCTGGCAGGTCCTCGGCTACCCGGCGGTGTTCCTCGGCACCAGCCCGTACGCGGCGCCGAGCATGTACCACCTGATGAGCCACCTCGACCTGGCCGACGGGGTGCTCTACCCGAAGGGCGGCATCACCGAGGTCATCACCGCGGTCGAGCGCGTCGGCCGTCGCGAGGGCGCGAAGATCATCGCCGGGGCGAAGGTCGAGCGGATCGTCGTCGAGGACGGCCACGTCACCGGCGTCGTGCACCGGGACCGGCGGGGCGTGCAGCACACCGCACCGGCCGACCTCGTCGTGAGCGCCGCCGACCTCCGGCACACCGAGCTGCAGCTGCTCGACAAGGAGCACCGAACCTACCCGGCCGCGCACTGGGCGAAGCGTGACCCGGGGCCGAGCGCCGTGCTCGTGTACCTCGGGGTCGACGGCCCGGTGCCCGGACTCCTGCACCACACGCTCGTGTTCACCGAGGACTGGAAGGCGAACTTCGGCGCGATCTTCGGCCACGACCGGCACGTCCCGGACCCAGCGTCGATCTACGTCTGCGCACCCTCGGAGACCGACGCGTCGGTCGCGCCGCCCGGATCGAGCAACCTGTTCGTCCTCGTGCCCCTGCCGGCCGACCTGTCCATCGGCAAGGGCGGGATCGACGGCGCCGGAGACTACGAGGTCGAACGGATCGCCGACCGCGCCATCGACATCGTCGCGGAGCGTGCCGGCGTACCAGACCTGCGGGAGCGCATCCGGGTCCGCCGGACGATCGGCCCGCGCGACTTCGCCGACGACTACAACGCCTGGAACGGGTCGATGCTCGGCCCGGCGCACACCCTCAAGCAGAGTGCGTTCTTCCGCGAGAAGAACGCCTCCCGCAAGGTCGAGGGGCTGTACTACGCGGGGGCCTCGACGATCCCCGGCATCGGGTTGCCGATGTGCCTGATCAGCGCCGAGGTCCTCCTCAAGCGCATCCACGGGGACACCACGACCGAACCGCTGCCGACGCCGCTCGGGTCCGCGTCGGTCGACGGCGTCTGATGCCCGGGCTGTACCTCGCCGGGCTGGTCGTGTCGCTCGTCGGCATGACCGTACTCGACGCCCGGTTCCGGCTGTTCTTCTGGCGGGCGCCGTGGCGTGCGGCGGCCGTGATGGTCGTCGGCGTGGCGTTCTTCCTGTTCTGGGACGCCCTCGGTGTCGCCCTCGGCATCTTCTTCATCGGGCCGCAGGACCTGCTGACCGGGGTGCTCCTCGCGCCGGACGTCCCGCTCGAGGAACTCTTCTTCCTGCTGCTGCTCTGCTACACCACCATGAACCTGGTCGGCTTCGTGCAGCCCCTGGTCGCACGTGGGCTGCGCCGGTCCGAGCGGAGGCGGCCGTGACCGGGTCGGGCGCGTACGCCCTGCTCGCCGTGCCGTTCTTCGCCGCGGTGGCCGTGGTCGCGGTCGCCGCCGGGATCGTCGCCGCACGACGCGCGCGTGCTCGGGGCCGCCGCGCGCCGACGGGCCGACGGATCGCGCTCGTGACCGCGCTCGTCGCCGGCACCGCCCTGCTCGTCATGACGATCGTGTTCGACAACGTCATCGTGACGCTGCGGATCGTCGCCTACGACCCGGCGCTCATCAGCGGTGCGAAGATCGGGGCGATCCCCGTCGAGGACCTGGCGTACTCGATCGCCGCGATCGTGCTGCTGCCCAGCCTGTGGGTCCTGTTCGACCGGACCGGTGCGCGGGACCGCACCGGCGCGCGCCCCGCGCCCGACCCGACCACCGCACCACCGGAGGAGACCCCGTGAACGCGAGCACTGCCTCCAGGCCGTCGACCCTGCGCGCCCTGTTCGTGTCGTCCCGACCGATCAGCTGGGTGAACACCGCGTACCCGTTCGGCGCCGCGTACCTGCTCGGCAGCGGCGTCGGAGTCGAGGGCGGCGGCGGGTTCTCGCTCGTGGCGTTCCTCGTCGGCGTCGTGTACTTCCTCGTGCCCTACAACCTGGCGATGTACGGCATCAACGACGTCTTCGACTACGAGTCCGACCTGCGGAACCCGCGGAAGGGCGGGGTCGAGGGTGCCCTGCTCGACAAGAGCGTGCACCGCACGACCCTCTGGGCCGTCGTCGTCACGAACGTGCCGTTCCTCGTCGCGCTCGTCGTGCTCGGGGCGGTGTCCGGGAACGGGCCGTGGTCCTGGCTGGTCCTCGCGATCAGCGTGTTCGCGGTCATCGCGTACTCGGCGCCGGGGCTGCGCTTCAAGGAGAAGCCGTTCCTCGACTCCCTGACCTCGTCGACGCACTTCGTGTCGCCGGCGATCTACGGTCTGGCGCTGGCCGGGCCACACTGGACCGGGCAGCTCGTCGCCGTGTGCGTGGCGTTCTTCCTGTGGGGTGTGGCCTCGCACGCGTTCGGTGCCGTGCAGGACGTCCTGGCCGACCGTGCAGGCGGGATCGGCTCCGTGGCGACCGTCATCGGGGCCAGGGCCACCGTCCGCCTGGCGTTCGTGGCGTACCTGGTCGCCGGTGTCGCGCTCCTGTTCTCGGCGTTCCCCGGACCGATCGCCGCGGTCGTCGTCGTGCCGTACGCCCTGAACGTGCTGCCGTGGTGGAACGTCACCGACGACGGCGCCGAGTCGGCCAACGCCGGCTGGAAGCGGTTCCTCTGGATCAACTACCTCGCCGGGTTCATCGTCACGATGGCACTCATCGCGTACGCGTTCACGCACTGACAGACTGGACGCATGCGCCGCGGCTGTCGTGGCGCGCCAGCCACGAGGGAGTGCACGCATGACGGTCCGGATCATCCACGTCGGTCTCGGAGGGTGGGGCGGCAACTGGGCCCGCACCGCGATCCCGGAGGTCACCGAAGTGGAGGTGGTCGGGATCGTCGACCCGGTCCCCGCGACGCTGGACGCCGTGCGCACGGACCTCGGCCTGCCGGAGTCGGCGGCGTTCGCGTCCCTCACCGAGGCGCTCGCCGGGGTCGAGGCCGACGCCGTCGTCATCACCGCGCCCGCCGTGACGCACGTCCCGCTCGCGCTCGAAGCGCTCGAGGCCGGCAAGCACGTCCTCGTCGAGAAGCCGTTCGCCAACACCACCGACGAGGCCGTCACCGCCGTGCGCCGTGCGGAGGAACTCGGGCTCGTGCTGCAGGTCAGCCAGAACTACCGCTGGTACCCGGCACCCCGGGTCGCGCAGGAGCTGCTGGCGGCGGGCACGCTCGGCGAGCTGTCGGCGATCAACATCGACTTCCGGCAGTGGGACAACGACCTCGCGTTCGAGGAGCACCCGCACTACCGGTTCCCCCACGCCATGATCAACGACATGGCCATCCACCACTTCGACCTCATCCGGATGGTCACCGGACAGGAGGCCGTTCGCGTCTTCGCGAAGGCGTCGTACCCGTCGTACAGCAAGTACCAGGACGAGGCCGTCGCGTCGATGATCATCGAGCTCGAGGACGGACTCGTGGTCAGCTACCGCGGCAGCTGGCTCTCCCGCGGCCCCCGGACCGCCTGGGCCGGGGAGTGGAGCATCCAGGGCGAGGACGGCGAGCTGTGGTTCACGAGCCGCGACGGGTCGCCGAACGCCGTCGACGGTGACCGCGTCACCGTGCGCCGCACCCAGGACGACGAGGCCGAGGTCGTCGAGCTGCCGACGATGCCGCACACCGACCGGCAGGGCGGGCTGCAGGCGTTCGCGCACTCGGTGGCGGGCGGTCCCGCGCCGGCGACGAGCGGCCGCGACAACCTGCGGAGCCTCGCGCTCATGGAGGCGGCGGGCCGCTCGGCGGCCTCCGGCCGTCCGGAGGACGTCGTCGTCCCGTCCTGACGCGCGGCGTGCGGCGCCGCCTGCGGCGCCCGGCGGCGTGGCGCAGGGCGTACTGAGCGGAAACGGGCGTACCTGGTCGGTTTATCCGACCAGGTACGCCCGCTCTCGCTTGCCATCGCGTGCGTCGTGGGAACGACCGGGCAACGGACTGGAGGCGCGGTGCCGGGCCGCCCCGTGCCTCCCGTCCGACACCGCCCCGGTTCCGGACCCGCGAAAGCGACAGAACCGCGCGGAACGTTCGCGGCAACGAGTCGCTTTCGCGGCAGAGTCGCCCGCGCCGGCACGCGCCCGCGCGCTACGCGGCGCCCGCGGCGCGCCGCGCCTGCGCGACCGCCCCGCGCACCCCGAGCGACCACGCGGGCCCGTGCCCGGGCAGGACGTGCCGAGCCTCGGTGTCCTCGAGCCGGGACAGCGACGCCACCGCCGTGTCCACGTCCGCCGTCGCAGCCGGTGCCACCACACGGGGCCCGATGCCGCCGGTGTACGGGTCGAACGTCACGAGCGCGTCGCCCACGATCACGGCGTCCCGATCCGCGAAGTGCAGCGCGACGTGCCCGTCGGTGTGCCCAGGCGTCTCGATGATCCACGGCGACCCGGGCACGTCAGCGCGGGACTCCAGCAGGCGGGTGTCCACGATGCCCGTCACCGTCGCCGCTCCCGCGAGGAGCATCCGCCCGAGAGGAGCGAGGCCGCCCGGGTGCACGGCCACGAACCCGAACCGGTTCGTCTGCGGCCGGTAGGAGTAGGGGTGCGCAGCCAGATGTCGGTCGCCGGGGTGGACGTACACGGACGTGCCCCACTCCCGGTGCATCCGTGCCGCGGTGCCGACGTGGTCGAAGTGCCCGTGGGTCAGCAGGAGGCCCTCCACGCGCGCCGGCGAGTACCCGAGATCGTGCACGGCGAGCAGCAGGTGCGGCCAGGCGGCGGGCAGGCCTGCGTCGACCACCACCAGCTGGTCGCCGGTCTCGACGAGGTACGTGTTCGTGTGTGCGATCTCCAGCCGGTGGATGCCCTCGGCGATGTCTCGGAACAGCATGACGCGCACGGTATGCGCGTCGACCTGGACACCGATCCCGGCTGAGCCGTGTACGAAATGGGGAATGGCCAAGGACAGTCTCCCCGAGCTCGAACTCGCGAACGTCCGCACGCGAGAGGGCATCACGGACACCGTGACCGAGATCCGTCGTCGTGCGGACATCCCCGCGCGCACCCGTCTGGCGATCGCGAAGACCAAGCAGCGCTGGCACCGCGACCCCACTCCGCTCGTGGCGATGGGCGTGACCGCTGCGGCCGGTGTCGCGGCGATCGTCGTCGGCATCGCGATCCGCAACAAGCCCGCCGGGCACCTGGCCGAGCCGCCGGTGACCTCGGCGTTCACGGCGCTGCTGCCGTTCGGGGCACGCGGCGACGGACCCTCCGCCAAGGAGCAGGCGCAGCCCGGCCGGAAGGGCCGGAAGGCGCGGGCGAAGGCGGCCGAGGAAGCACTCGAGCGCGACCCGGTGCACAAGGCACGGGTGAAGCAGCGCGCCGGCATCGCAGCCGTGCAGCGCCGTGCCGACAAGAACCGCAAGGCTGCGGTGAAGCGGTCGAAGCAGGCCGTGAAGGCCGCGGCGAAGGGCTGAGACGATGGCATCCGACCACGGCAAGCCCGCCCCCGACGACTCCCGGAAGCCGGACAGCCCGGCCGACCTGACGAAGCCGACTGTCGTCTACACGCTGAAGAAGACCCTCCGCGAGTTCTCCAGCGACCAGTGCACCGACCTCGCCGCGAGCCTGACGTACTACTCCGTCCTCGCGCTCTTCCCCGGGCTGCTGGCCGTGGTGTCGATCCTGGGCCTCGTCGGCCAGGCGGACAACACGATCAAGACGCTGCTCGACATCATCGGCAACATCGGCTCGCAGGAAGTCGTCAAGCTGTTGGAGGGTCCGATCGAGGGGCTCGTCCGGTCGCCCGCCGCGCCGGTCACGTTCATCGTCGGTGTCGTCGGTGCGGTGTGGTCGGCCTCCGGGTACGTCGGTGCCTTCGGCCGGGCGATGAACCGGATCTACAACGTCCGCGAGGGTCGACCGATCTGGAAGCTCCGCCCGACCATGCTCGGCGTGACGCTCTTCACGGTGATCCTGCTCGTGGTCGGCCTGCTCGTCCTCGTGTCCGGCCCGCTCGCCCGCAGCTTCGGTGACGTGATCGGCCTCGGCGACGTCGCGGTCACGGTGCTGAGCATCGTGCAGTGGCCGATCCTGCTCGTGATCGCGATCATCGTCGTCGCCGTCCTGTACTACTGGGCGCCCAACGTGCAGCAGCCGAACTTCCGGTGGGTGAGCGGCGGCTCGATCCTGGCGATCCTGATCTTCATCGTCGCCAGCGTCGGGTTCGGGTTCTACGTCGGGAACTTCTCGAACTACAACGCAACGTACGGCTCCCTCGGTGGGGTGATCGTCTTCCTGCTGTGGATCTGGATCACGAACAACGCGCTGCTGTTCGGCGCGGAGTTCGACGCCGAGCTCGAACGCGGCCGCCAGCTGCAGGCGGGGATCCGCGCCGAGGAGGACATCCAGCTCCCCGAACGCGACACCCGACAGATCGAGAAGCAGGACGAGAAGCGGGCGCAGGACGTCCTCGACGGCATCAAGATCCGCGAGGGCGCCGACCGCCGCTGACGGCTGGTTCCCGGCCGGCGCCGCTACGGTTCGGCCCGTGCCGTCCTTCCTCGAGGGGCTCCCGTTCTGGTGGCTCGTCCTCGCGCTCTTCGCCGTGGTGTTCTGCCGTGCGCAGGCCACCTACTGGCTGGCGCGCGGTGCGGTCGCCGGGGCCTCACGGTCGCGGTGGGGCCGCTGGCTCGACTCGGCTGCCGTCCGCCGCGGCTCGGCGCTGCTCGACCGCTGGGGGCTGCCGGTCGTCACGGTGAGCTTCCTGACCGTGGGACTGCAGACGATCATGAACGCGGCTGCCGGGGTCGCCCGGGTGCCGTGGTGGCGGTACACGATCGCGATGGTGCCGGGGTGCGTGGCGTGGGCGTTCGTGTACGCGACCGTGGGGATCGCCCTGTTCTGGGCCGTCGTCGCCACCGTCGCGGGGTCGCCGTGGGGCGTGGTCGCGCTCGTCGCGCTGCTCCTCGCCGCCGGGGCCGTGGTCTGGTCGGTGCGCCGGCGGGCCGGTCGTGCACGCGCCGGCGCCGGAGGCGGCGTCTCGTCTCGCTGAGACGAGGCGCCGCGCCGGGCGCGAGACGCCGCGTCGGGCGCGAGACGCCGCGTCGGGCGCGAGGCGCCGCCTCGGGCGCGAGACGCCGCGTCGGGCGCGAGACGCCGCCGGATCGGGCGGTGTCTCGGTGTGGATGCGTCGTGTCGCGCGGCGCACGGCGTCAGGAACCAGCGAGACAGGGCCTGGAGGCGCGGTGCAGCCCCGCCCCGCCGCCTCCGTAGGCTGGTGCGCATGACCGACACCGCGCCTCCAGCCCGTCCGACCGCTCTCGTCACGGGCGCGACCCGTGGGATCGGCCGGGCCATCGCGCTCGACCTGGGACGGACGCACCACGTGCTCGTCGGCGGCCGCAGCGCGGACGCCGTCGCCGCGGTCGTCGCCGAGCTGCCGAGTGCGGCGCCCTTCGTCGGGGACCTCGGCGCGGGGGACCTGCCGGCGCTGCCGGACCGGCTCGACGTGCTCGTGCACTCCGCGGGCGTCGAGCAGGGCACCACGGTCGCGGACACCCCGCGCGACGTGTGGGAGCAGGTGTTCGCCACGAACCTCTTCGCGGTCGCCGAACTCACCCGGGTGGCGCTCCCCGCGCTCCGGGCAGCGCGGGGGATCGTCGTGCCGATCAACAGCGGGTCGGGGTTCCACTCCGGCCCCGGCGGTGGCGTGTACGCGGCGTCGAAGTTCGCGCTCCGTGCCTTCGCGGACGCCCTGCGCGAAGAGGAACGGGCGAACGGCGTGCGGGTGTCGAGCGTGCACCCGGGACGGACGGACTCGGACATGCAGCGCGCCCTGACCGAGAAGCTCGGCGAGGACTACAACACGGACTACTACCTCGCCCCCTCGGACGTGGCGGACGCCGTCCGGACCGTCGTCGACCTGCCCGAGCGGGGCACGATCGAGTCGTTGGCGATCCGGCCGACGCGGCGACGCTGAGTCCTCCTACGACAGCTCGATCCTCGTCGTGAGGTCGAGGCGCTCGAGGAACGCCTCGTCGTGGCTCACCACGACGAGGGCCCCGCGGTAGGCGCGGAGCGCGTCCACGAGCTGGTCGACACTCGTCAGGTCGAGGTCGTTCGTCGGCTCGTCGAGCACCAGGAGCTGCGGCGGCGGGTCCGCGAGCACCAGGCTCGCCAGCGCCACCCGGAACCGCTCCCCGCCGGACAGCGCTCCGGCCGGGCGGTCGACCGTGTCCCCGCGCACCAGGAACCGCGCGAGTCGGTTGCGGACCTCGGCCGGCGGGACGTGGGGTGCGTCCCGTCGGACGTTGTCGAGCACCGTGGCGGTGTCGTCGAGGGTGTCCTTCCGCTGCGGCAGGTACGCGATCCGGTCGACGTGCGGGACGGCACGGGTGTCCGGCAGCGGGTGCTCGCGGGCGTCGGGCACACCGACGAGCTGTTCGAGCAACGTGGTCTTGCCGACGCCGTTGTCCCCGGAGATGGCGATCCGCTCCGGCCCCTGCACGATCGTCTCGCGGCCCCGGACCGTGATCGTCGCGATCTGCCGGGCGGCCGGGACGTCCGGGTCCGGCAGCGTCACGTGGATCGACTCGTCGGTGCGGAGCCGGAGTTGTGCCTCCCGCTTGGCGTCGAGCGCTGCGGCCTCGTCGTCGGCGTACCCGGTACGGAGCCGCCCGGCGGTCTGCTCCCCACGCTTCCGCATCTCGTTCGCGAAGATCTTCGGCATGCCCTCTGCCGCCTTGACGCCAGAGCGAGCCCGGCGCGCGATCTTCGTCTCCGCCTCGATCCGCTGCCGCTTCTCGGTGCGGTGCCGCTGCTCGGCGACCCGGACCTCGCGTTCGACGGCGGCCTGCTGCACGGCGAGGTGCTCCTCGAAGGCGCTGAAGGTCCCACCGAACACCGTCATGCTCCCGGCCCGGAGCTCGCAGGTCTCGTCGACGTGCTCGAGGAGCTCCCGGTCGTGGCTGACGACCACGAGGGTGCCGTGCCAGTCGTCGACCATGTCGAGCAGCACCCCGCGGGCGCGGCGGTCGAGGTTGTTCGTCGGCTCGTCGAGGAACGCGATCGGTCGACCGCGCAGGCGGATGCCCGCGACCGCGACGAGCACGGCCTGCCCGCCGGAGAGGGTGCTCGCCGGGCGCTCGAGATCGGCCGTGGTGCCGGACAAGCCGATGGCGTCGAGCGCCGCGGCTGCCCGCTCCTCGAGGTCCCACGCGTCACCGACCGCGTCGAAGTGCTCCGGCGAGGCGTCCCCGCCGAGGATCGCCCGCAGCGCGGTGAGCGTCGGTCGGATGCCGAGCAGGTCGGCGACCGCGGCGTCGTCACCCGTCTGCAGGCGCTGCGGCAGGTGGTCGACGGGACCCGACGTCGTGACGGTGCCCGACGTGGGGTGGAGCCGACCGGTGACCAGCCGGACGAGCGTGGACTTCCCGGCCCCGTTCCTCCCGACCAGGCCGGTGCGGCCACGGCCGAAGGCGGTGGTGAGGTGACTGAGCGCGACGGTGCCGTCGGGCCAGGTGAAACTGACGTCGTTCAGGACGACGGACGGACTGATGGGCATGGCGGTGCCTCCCCGGTTGTCGAAGCTGGGCGCTCGACACCGGACCCACCGCCGAGGCGGTGGTGCGCCCGACGGGGCGCGTCATCACGGTGTCAGCGCGTGGGCTGAGCAGAACCGGTGATGGCCAGCAAGGCGTCTCTTCCGTCGGGGGACCCCCGTGTCCGCCATCCGTGCTGCCGGTCGGTCGTCCCGCCCCGGGAGCCTCGTGATGACGACGAGGTGGCACCACGCTACGCCCGCGTCCCGCGGACACGCAAGAGGTGACAGGCTGGGGGCATGCCGGAGAACCTGCTGCCGAACCCGACCGCGAACCCCGAGACGCTGCTCCCCGCCGAGCCGGAGGTGACCGCCGCGCTCGCCGCCGACACCCCGGTCGCGAGCGTCGTGGTGTCGCACCCGTCGTCGAGCCTGGCGTGGGCGCTCCTCGCCGACGAGGCCTGGGCGCGCGGGGCCACCCTCGAGTCCTACGCGTACGCCCGGGTGGGGTACCACCGCGGCCTCGACGCGCTCCGCAAGGCGGGGTGGCGCGGGGCCGGGCCGGTGCCGTGGTCGCACGAGCCGAACCGTGGCGTGCTGCGGGCCCTGTTCGCCCTGCGCCGCGCGGCGTCGGCGATCGAGGAGCCGGGCGAGCCCGAGCGCCTGACGGAGTTCCTGAACGCGTCCGACCCCGAGGCGCTGCCCGCGCTGTCGGCGGAGTCCGCTGAGTAGCGCGAGCTGCTGGCGCACAACCAAAGTCGCCCCGAACCACGCAGATGCGCGGTTCGGGGCGACTTTGGTTGTGCGAGGCCGGCGTCCGCGCCGGCGCGCCGCCGCGGCGGCGCGCCGCCGCCTACGCGAGCACCACGCTCCACGAGAACGCCTGCGGCCAGAGCTGGTGCTCCGGCAGCACGTCGAGGCCGCACGCACGCGAGCCGAGCCCGTGCTGCGCAGCGTCGAGGTACAGGTACAGGTGCTCCGACACGGGCAGCTCGTACGGGTGCATCGCGCGGCCGATCTGCTGCGCGGTCCACGGCGAGAGCGTGAAGCCCGCACGGTGCGACCCCACGGTCGACACGGTCAGGTCGCCCACCGACAACTCCCGCACGTCCGGGCGGTGTCCGGTCTCCTGCGGCACCGAGTACTCGACCCCGAGCGACCGCACCGGAGCCGTGAAGCGTCCGACCCGGGCAGCGTGCGACGAGTCCGCGTAGGACTCCAGCGGCCCCGTCCCGAACCACGACGCGTCACCGTCGGCGAAGGACGCCGGCAGGTCGAACCGCACACCGATGCGGGGCCACGTGACGTCCCAGGCGCCGAACGGCACCGCGTCGGTCTGCAGCTGCAGCCCGGCGTCCGTCAGGGTCCAGCGGTGCGTGACGTCGACGCCCCACCCGCTGTTCGCCGCCGCGACGCGGACGCGCTGCTCCAGGCCGTGGTCGGTCCGGGACACCGACACGAGTCGGTGCGTCAGCCGGTCGAGGCCGCGCTCCCGCCAGCGTGTCGCCGACGCGGGAGCGGACGGGTCGCCGACGCCGTGGGTCAGCACCGGGTCGGCCGTCTCGTAGCCACCCTGCGACGCGAGACTGTCGTTGTCGGTCGGTGCGCGCCACAGCTCGAGCCGCGGCCCGGCCACCTCGTGCCCCTTCCAGGACACCAGGTCACCGCGGGCCGAGAACGTCCCGTCGCCGAGTCGGTCGCCGTCCCACCCCTGACTGGAGGCCCGTGGTGCGTCCGCCACGCGTGATGCGACGAGCGTCTGGGTGCGTGCCAGGACGTGGCCGGTGTCCGCCCACGAGGTCGGCCCGGCAAGTTCGGCCGTGACGTCGAACCACAGCTCGTCGCCGGGGGCGAGCGTCGCGGTCGTGGCCTCGAGCACCTCGTCCGGCACCGGCACGGTCGCCGACCCACGCGCGGCGACGACACCGGGAGCGAATCGGCCCTCGTGCTCGACGACGCCGTTCCGTGCGAGCGTCCAGTGGAACCGGAGCCCGGCGGTCGACGCGGAGTGGAAGCGGTTCTCGATGAGCACCGTGCGGTCCGAGACGGCGAACCGGATCGGGGCGACCACGGCCGCGAACTCGGCGAGGCCCGGGGTGGGGGAGTCGTCGGGCAGGACGAGGCCGTCCATCACGAAGTTGCCGTCGTGGACCACCTCGTGGAAGTCACCGCCGTACGCGTAGTACGGCGTGCCGTCGGCCGTGTGGGCGAGCAGTCCGTGGTCCCGCCACTCCCAGACGAACCCGCCGTGCAGGCGCGGGTACCTGTCGACCAGGGCCTCGTACTCGGCGATCTGCCCGGGGCCGTTGCCCATCGCGTGCACGTACTCGCAGTGGATGAACGGCTTCGACCGCTGGCGAGCGGCCTCCGCCGGACCGCAGCCGAGCAGGGGTGTGGCCGGACCGCCGCCGATCGACTCGGTCTCCTGCAGCGTCGGGTACATCCGCGAGTACACGTCGGTGTACTCGCCCGTGTAGTCGCCCTCGTAGTGGACGGGACGCTCGGCGTCGCGGTCGTGCACCCACTGCGCCATCGCCGCGAGGTTCCGGCCCGTGCCCGACTCGTTGCCGAGGGACCACATCACGATCGAGGCGTGGTTCTTGTCCCGCTCGACCGTCCGCGCGATCCGGTCGAGGTAGGCGTCGCGCCAGTCGGGGTCGTCCGAGGGGTTGCCGACCCAGTCGGTGAAGACGAACCCGTGCGTCTCGAGGTCGCACTCCAGGATCACCCAGAACCCCAGCTCGTCCGCGAGGTCGAGCACGCGCGGGTGCGGCGGGTAGTGCGAGGTCCGGATGGCGTTGACGTTGTTGCGCTTCATGAGGGCCATGTCGGCCCGGGCGTGGGCTTCGTCGAACACCCGACCGCGCTCCGGGTGGGTCTCGTGACGGTTCACCCCGTGGAAGACCACGCGCTCGCCGTTGACGAGGAACCGGTCGCCCTCGATCGTCACGGTCCGGAAGCCGAGCCGCAACGAGACGGTCTCGCCGCCCGCGCTCCCACCGGCTGCGGTCCCCGTGGACACCGTCGCGTCGTACAGCTTCGGGAGCTCGGCGCTCCACGGTTCGACGCCCTCGACCTCGATCGGGGCGACGTCGTCCGGACCCGCCCACACCACGTCGACGCCGAGCGACGGCACGGCGAAGCGCACCGGGAACACGGCGTCGAGCGTCGGGAACGTGATCGTCCCGGTGCCGGTCGACGGCCGGCCGGACGCAGCGGTCCCGGCGGTCGCGGCGCTCCCCAGCGCAGCGGTCCAGCCGGCGCGCACGAACACGTCGTCGACCGGGGCGGTGGGCCGGGCGAGCAGCGTGACGTCGCGGAAGATGCCGGGCAGCCACCACTGGTCCTGGTCCTCCAGGTACGAGGCCGCAGACCACTGGTGCACTCGGACCCGCACCTCGTTCGACCCCGACCGCAGCACGTCCGTCACGTCGAACTCCGTCGCGAGCCGCGATCCCGTGCTCCACCCCACCAGCGAGCCGTTCACCCACACCCGGAAGTGCGACTCCACGCCGTCGAATCGCAGCAGCACCCGGGCAGCCGCGTCGAAGGACGTCGGCAAGGAGAACGTGCGCCGGTAGTCCCCGGTCGGGTTCTCCTCCGGCGGGTGCGGCGGATCGATCGGGAACGGGTACTGGAGGTTCGTGTAGCTCGGTGCGCCGTGGCCGTGCAGTACCCAGTGCGCCGGCACCGGGAGGGTGCCCCACTCGTCCTCCGGCCCGGGTTCCGGAACGTCCGCCACCGGCGACCACCGGAAGTCCCACTCCCCGTTCAGTGACAGGGACGGGGCGTCGGTGTGCAACCAGGCTCGTGGGGACAGTCGGGCGTCGGAACCCGGGGACGTGGAGGAGAGTGCGGCGATGGTCAACCCTTGACCGATCCTTCCGTGAGGCCCCCGCGCCAGAAGCGCTGCAGGACGATGATGGCGATGACGAGCGGGATCACCGAGACGAGCACCCCGCCGGTGGTGAGCTGGTAGAACTCCGGCAGCCGGTCGACCTGCGATCGCCAGTTGTTGAGTCCCAGTGTGATCGGGTACAGCTTCTGGTCGGCCAGCATGATGAGCGGCAGGAAGAAGTTGTTCCAGATGCCGACGACCTGGAACAGGAACACGGTGACGAGCGCCGGGGTCATCTGGCGGAGCACGATGGTGTGGAAGATCCGGAGCTCGCCGGCACCGTCGATGCGGGCCTGCTCGAGGAGTGCGGTGTCCACCGACGCCGCGGCGTACACGCGGCAGAGGAACAGGCCGAACGGGGAGACGAGGCTCGGGATGAGCACGCTCCAGTACGTGTCGGTGAGCCCGAGCGTCGAGAACAGCAGGAACAGCGGCAGGGCCGTCGCGGTCCCCGGCACGAGCACGCCGCCGAGGATCGTCCCGAACACGAGCTGCCGACCCCGGAACTCGTACTTCGCGAGCGCGTAGCCACCCGCGGCCGCGAAGTACGTCGCCAGCACGGCGCCGACGCCCGAGTACAGGATGCTGTTCGCGATCCACCGGACGAAGATGCCGCCGTCGTACGTGAACACCTGCTGGAGGTTGCTGAACAGCGCGAAGTCGCCGCCGAACCAGAACCCGTTCGTGGCGAACAGCGCCCCGGTGGTCTTCGTCGCGGCGATGATCACCCAGTACAACGGGACGAGGAAGTAGATCGCGACGATGACGAGGATGCCCGTCACGACGATCTGGGACTTCCCGGAGCGGTCGAGCTTGCGGCGCTGGTGCGCCGAGATCGACGTGGTGTCGAGCCGTTCCGCGTTGACGCGGGTGGCCGGCGCTTCGATGGCTTCGCTGGTCATGCGTCCGCCCCCTTCGTTCCGTTCTGCAGACCGGACCCGCCCTGGAGGCTCGGTGCGGCTTGGGTGGTGACCACCTGTCGGGCGGATGCGCGCGTCTCGAGCGCGCGCTGCGCCTCCAGGCCGTCCCGCTTCGCCCGCTTGCGGCGATCCCGTTCGTCCTTCGGCGGACGGTTCGTCAGCGCGAGGAACGCGAACGACAGGATGAACGCGGCCAGCGCGATGATGACCGCCTGCGCACTCGCGACGCCGTACTCGTTGAACGCGAACGCGTTCGTGTAGGCGGCGTAGTTCGGCGTGTACTCGGTGTCGATCGCCGGGGCGACCGTGGACAGGATCTGCGGCTCGGCGAAGAGCTGCAGCGTGCCGATGATCGAGAACACCGTCGTGAGGACGAGGGCCGGGGCGATGAGCGGGATCTGGATCCGCCACGCGACCTGGAACGCGTTCGCGCCGTCGACCTTGGCGGCCTCGTAGACCTCGCCGGGGATGGACTTCAGCTGCGCCACGATGATGAGCATGTTGTAGCCGGTGTACGTCCACGTGACGATGTTCGCGATCGACCAGAGCACGCTGTTCGCGCCGAGGAAGTCCGGCTGGAGCCCGACGGACTGCAGCAGGGACACGATCGGGGACAGGCCGGGCACGTACAGGAACGACCAGAGGATCGTCGCGATGACGCCGGGGACGCCGTACGGCATGAAGTAGATCGCGCGGAAGAACCCGGGCCAGCGGGCGCTCGCCGACTCGAGCAGCAGCGCGAGGATCGTGCAGGCGATGATCATCACGGGGACCTGCACGATGCCGAACAGCAGCATGCGGCCGATCGAGGCGACGAAGCCGGCGTCGTTCAACGCCGTGACGTAGTTGTCGAACCCGGCGAACCGGCCGGTGACGCCGTCCTCGCCGAAGAGCCCCTGCCGGTCCACCGTGGTGAAGCTCTGGAACAGCGCGCTGATGATCGGGATGATGAACGTCAGCACGAACAGGGC
Source organism: Curtobacterium sp. 314Chir4.1 (assembly GCF_900215175.1). Taxonomy (NCBI): domain Bacteria; kingdom Bacillati; phylum Actinomycetota; class Actinomycetes; order Micrococcales; family Microbacteriaceae; genus Curtobacterium; species Curtobacterium sp. 314Chir4.1. Next base: position 67,418 of record NZ_OCMI01000006.1, on the reverse strand, counting down.
GAGGAAGGGTGCGAGCAGGATCCACGGGGCGCGCTTCTGGGCGACCGTGGCCTTCGTGCTCGTGCGGAAGCCGTTCTTCGGCTGTGTCGTGGTCATCGTGCCGTCCTCACGCTGAGGCCCTTGTCCTTGAAGGACTGGACGATCTCCTTCTGGGCGAGCTCGACCGCGTCGGTGAGCTTCAGGCCGCTGGTGAGCTTGCGGCGGAACTGGTTCTGCAGGCTCGTGAAGGCCGACTGCGTGACCGGGGACCACGACCAGTCGACGTTCTGCTCCTTGGCGGCGGGGACGAAGACGTCCTCGTTGTAGTTCTGCCCGGAGAACCACTTGCTCGGCTGCTCGCGCTGCGCCCCGATGTAGTCCTTCGCGGGGGACCACCCGATGCCGCAGTGCTTGATCATCGCGTCGATGCCCTCCTTCGAGGTGGTCATCCAGGTGATGAACTCGAGCGCCTCCTTCGGGTGCTTCGAGTTGGCGAGCACCGCTGCCGTCGAACCGCCGATCGCGCTCGAGCCGAAGCCGGTGTCGCCCCACTTCTGCATCGGCGCGACCTTCCACTTGCCCTCGCCGCCCTGCACGGACTCGATGAGGGCGTCACCCCAGCTCGCGCTCGTGACGGCCGCGATCTTGCCGCTCGCCGCCGCGGCGTACCAGCCGGGGGAGTACGCGCCGGCGCTCGTGTCGACGAGCTTGTCGTCGATGACGCCGTCGAAGAACTCCGCGACCATGAGGGTCTTGTCGTCGGTCATGTCGACGACCCACTCGTCACCGTCGACCTTGAACCAACGGGCGCCGGCCTGCTGCGCGTACGCGGCGAAGGGCGAGGCGTCGGAGACCGGGAAGACCTCGAGGTAGTTCTGCGCACCCGTCTTCCGGACCTTCTCGGCGAGGTCGCGCCACTCGTCCCACGTCGTCGGGGGTTCACCGCCGGCCTGCTCGAGCAGCGCGGTCTGGTAGTAGAAGCCCATGGGGCCGGTGTCCTGGGGGATGCCGTAGATGCCGTCCACGAACGAGACCTGGGCCCAAGCGGCGTCGTCGTACTTCGCCTCGTGGTCCTTCGCGCCGTAGCGGGCGAGGTCGACCAGGCCGTTGGCGAGCATGAACTCCGGGATCTGCCGGAGCTCGACCTGCCCGATGTCCGGGCCACCGCCGGCGGCCAGCGCCGAGTACATCTTCTGGTAGCCGCCGCTGTTGCCGCCGGGGATCCAGTTCGCGTTCACCTGGATGTCCGGGTGCGTCTCGTTCCACACGTCGCAGACCTTCTGCAGGTCCTTCAGCCAGGCCCAGTAGGTCAGTTCGACCTTCTGGCCGCTCGCGGCTGCGGGCACGAGCGCGGCCTTGTTGACGTTCGTCGAGCCGGGCACTGCACACCCGGCGAGGAGTCCGGCGGCAGCCGTGCCGAGGCCGAAGCCCAACAGCTGTCGTCTCGATACGGGGCGTCGGTTCGGTTGTGGCGTCATTGCCTGGACTCCGGTTCGTCGTCGAGCGGGATGGCGTCCAGCCAACCACAAAACCGAGCGCGGCTGTACTTTCGCGCAGACTCTGGACGTTCCCTCCGGACGTGGAACACCGTGCCCTGCGTGGGTGGAGTGTGGGCCAACACGAAACGTCGGGGTCCGTGACAGCCTCGGCGACCGTCCGAGAGGAGCTGCCATGACGTCGACCAACGCGACGAGCGAACTGCACGGGATCCTGGGAGAGCGGCTGGAGGGCGGTGGCACGTGGGCGTGGGCCTACGCCGACGTCTCCGGCAACGTCGAGGACCCACGACGACAGGCGGCGCTCAAGCTCCGCGGGGTCGAGGAGGCACTGCGCGCGCAGGGCGCATCGGACGAGGTCGTCGACGTCATCGCCGGCGAGTTCGAACAGGAGCCAGGGGTCCCCTCGCCCGTCACCCGCTACGTGCTCGTCCACGACGGCGCCGTCGTCCTGAGCGAGGTGCTGCCCGGCCACCTGCACGGCGTGGAGTCCGTCGGCGTCGGTGCCGTGCCGGACCTCGTGCCGCTCGTCGCCCACCGCCCGGTCGACCTGCCGTTCCTGGTCGTGCACGCAGGCAAGGAGGGCGGTGCCTTCCGCGCGTACCGGCTCGGGCACGCGCCCGTCGCGCTCGACGAGCAGCAGGTCCAGGGGCGCAACGACACCCTGCACTACGCGAAGGCCGGGACCGGCTGGAAGCAGCCGCACTGGCAGCAGCACACCGAGGAGATCTGGAAGCAGAACTCGTCGGAGACCGCCGCCGCCGTGGACGAGGCCGTCCGCACGATGCGGCCCGGGCTCGTCGTCGTCGCCGGTGACGTCACCGCACGCGAGCTGCTCGTGAAGGCGCTGTCGAGCGAGAGCCATGCCCTGACCTCCGTGTTCCCCGGGGACCCGCGATCGGACGCCTCGTCGAAGCAGGCGTTCGTCGAACACGTCGAGACCGCGCTCGCCCGTGTCGTCGCCACCCGTCGGCACGACCTCGAGGACCTGCTCCGCACCCACGTCGGCCGGGGCGACAACCTCGCGGTGACCGGCCTCGGCTCCGTCGTCGCCGCGCTGCAGCAGGCGCAGGGAGCGGTCGTCGCGCTCGACGCCGTGGCGATCGGGGACCGGACGCTCCTCGCACTCGCCGGGGCTCCGTGGGTGGCGACCGCGCCGGAGCAGGCGGCGGGGACGCCCGTGATCGGACCGGTCCCCGCCGTGTGCGCGCTCGTGCGTGCCGCGGTGCTCACGGACGCCGAGCTCCAGCTCGTGAACGCCGCGTCCTTGCCCGGCGGAGTGGCTGCGGCCGCGCTCCTGCGCTGGCCCGTGGGTCCCGCCGTGCCCGCCTGAGCCTGGGCTGCTCGGGCGTACCTGGTCGAAACGGGCGTACCTGGTCGATCCTTTCGACCAGGTACGCCCGTTTCCGCGTTCCATCGCGGGCGTTCTGGGACGTTTCAGTCGTGCAGCGTCCGATCGCGGCGGGGGACCAGGGGGAGCGCCAGCAACGGCAGGACCCCGACGATCGAGAACGACGCCGCGAACCCGAGCGCCCCCACGAGCGCGCCGACCCCGGGACCGACGGCGCTCGCCGCGATGAACTGCCCGGTGTTCTGCGCGCCGAGGGCCCGGCCGGACCAGAACGGCCCCGCCGCCTCGGCCACCGACGTGTACGTGAGACCGTTGTCGGCCACCGTGACGCTCGTCGCGACGACGAGGAACACCGCTGCGGCGGCGAGGTGCGTCGTGTCGACCAGCGCCAGCAGTCCCATCACGACGGCGGCACTCACCGCGACGATGCGGAGCGGCCCGACCCGTGACCCGGCGCGGTCGCTCCAGGCGCCGACGAGGATCCGGCCGATCGCGCCGACGAACTGCGACGCCCCGACGAGCAGCCCCGCCGCAGGGGTCGACCAGCCGAGGCCGACGAGCCACACCAGGCCGTACGTCGACAGCGTGAACTGCGGCACCACCAGCAGGATCGACACCGCGTGGATCCGCCAGAGGAACCCGTTCGCCCGGTACGGGTTCGCCACGTGCTCCACCGGGGCGTCCGCACGGGCCGGCCGGGGCGGGTTCGCGATGCCGATCGCGCACAGCACGGCGAGCACGGCGCACAGGACGATCGGCAGCACCAGGGCCGAGCGGATGCCGGCCGCCTCGGCGAGCTGCGGCACCGTGACCGCCGCGAGCGTCACCCCGAGCGGCTGCGACATCTGCCGGATGCCCATCGCGAGGCCCCGCCGCTCCTTCGGGAACCAGCCCACCACGACCCGACCGCTGGCGGCGTTCGTCGAGGCGCTCGTCATGCCACCCGCGAGGAACGCCAGCCCGAGCAGCACCGGGTTCCCCGCCGCGGCCCAGGCCCCGACGACCGCCAGGGTGGTGAGCACCAGACCGCCCGCGATGACGACGCGCTCGCCGAAGCGGTCCGTGACGGCTCCCCAGGCGATGAGCGTGAGGACCATGCCGAAGGTCGGTGCCGCGGCGAGCAGTCCCGCCTGGGTGAGCGACGCGCCCTGGGCGTGCAGGTACGGGATGAGCAGCGCCGGGGCGGACACCACGAGGGTGCCGGCGGCCTGGGCGGCGACGCCGAGGGCGAGCATCGTCCAGGCGCGGGAGGTGGTTGTCACGAGCATCGTTTCGTTGCGGAACTGATTGGTATACCAAAACGGTATACCATCCGGGCCGCTCCGCTACTAGGCTGGATCGCCGTGACCGAGACGACCGATGCAGCGCCGGTGTCGCAGACGAGTCAGCTCTACGACAACCTGCGTGCCGCGATCCTGACCCTCGAGATCGCGCCGGGGGAGCGCATCTCCGAGCGTGGCCTCGAGGCGCGGTTCCACGCCTCGCGCACACCGGTGCGCGCAGCGTTGTCGCGGCTCGAGCGCGAGGGGCTCATCCTGCACGAGGGTCGCTCGTGGACGGTGACCCCGATCGACCTCGACGAGATCGCCTCACTCGCGGAGCTCCGTGGCGTGCTCGAACCCGCCGCCGCCCGGCTCGCCGTCGGTCGTGCCTCCGAGGAGCAGCTCGCCGAGGTCCGCGCACACCTCGACACGCTCCGGCCGACGCCCGACCAGCAGGCCGGCATCCGGATGGGCTCGACCTTCCACCTCGACCTCGCCGCGCTCGGCGGCAACCGGTTCATCACCGACGCCATCGCCGACGCCCTCACCCGCCTGGAGCGCACGCGCTGGATCGAGGTCCGTACGCCCGAGGCCCGCGACGCCGCGTGGGAGGAGCACAGCGCCATCATCGACGCCGTGCGCGCCGGAGACGGCGACCGCGCGGCCGAGCTGCTCGCGGCCCACGTCGCCGGGACGAACGACCGCCTGCTCGCGTGGATCGCGCAGGAGCGTCGCCGTCTGCGTGGCGCGGGCATGGCGATCGTGGGCAGCACCGAGCGCTGACCGGCTCACGCGCGCCGCGTGCCCTGGAGGCGACCGATCTGCAGAAGGCGCGGTGCGGGGCGGACCCGCACCGTGCCTCCTGGCCGGTGGCTACGGTTTCGTCGCGGTGTCCTCAGCCGCGTCGATCTGGTCGAAGATCCAGGCGTTCCCGCCGTCGGTGTGGTCGAGCAGTGCGTCGCGCACCTCGGCCTCGTCGGTGGTGAGCTTGATCGCGTTCTTGCTGCCGGACCGTGTCGACTGGGACATCGTTTTCTTCTCCTGTGTGTGTGGGCACCGTTCGCGGTGCGCTTCCTCACGGGACGTACTGAGGTCGCACCAGTGTGCGGTCAGCACCGCCACTGCGCAAGGGATTCCGGTCACGTGGGGAAAAGTCCCGGCGTGCACCATGCCTAGGATGGTCCGGCCGCACGGCTCGCGGCACGGAAGCAGCGGATGTCGGACGGGAGGCACGGCTTGGCCGAGCAGCGCACCGCACCTCCCACGGTCTACGACGTGGCCTCCGCCGCCGGTGTCTCGATCGCCACGGTGTCGCGCGTGCTGCGCACGCCCGACGCGGTCCGCGAGGGCACACGAGACCGGGTGCAGGCGGCGATCCGCACCCTCGGCTACGTGCCGTCCGGCAACGCCCGGGCCCTCGCGGGCAAGCGCACCGGCGTGGTCGGACTGCTGCTGCCCGGGTTCGACGTCGTGCCGGACGAACGACCCGACCTCGTGACCGACGGCGGCGTCCGCGTGGTCGACGACCGACGGCACGTGACGCAGCCGTTCTCGTCCAACCTGTACTTCGACGAGGTCCTGCGCGGCGCCGAGACCGAGGCGTGGCAGCGCGGTCTGGCGCTCATGGTGGCGGCGGGGCGCGGATCCTCCCGGGACGTCATCGTCAACGACGTCGCCGGCCGGGTGGACGGCCTCGCGGTGCTGGCGCAGACCGTGCCGGACGACCTGCTCGAGCACGTCGCCCGACGGATCCCGGTCGTCGTGCTCGCCGACGACCGTCGCTCGCACGGCTTCGACTCCGTGAGCGTCGACAACGCCGCGGGGATGCGGACGCTCGGCTCGCACGTCATCGGTCGGCTCGGCATCCGGTCGTCGCTCGTGTACCTGGCGGGACCGATCGACTCCCCGGACGACATCGAGCGTTCGGCGGGGTTCCGGCAGGCGCTCGACGACCACGGGGTGCCGGCGTCGGCGGTCCGGGTCGTGCACGGCGACTTCGGTCGGGTCCGGGCGCGGGAGCTCGCGGCGCAGCTGCTCGACGGGGAGGCCGTCCCCCGGGCGATCGTGTGCTCGAACGACCAGTCCGCGCTCGGGGTCCTCGACGCTGCGGTGGCACGGGGTGTGCGGGTGCCGGAGGACCTCGTCGTCACCGGGTTCGACGGCATCGACGCGGGGCGGTTCTCGGTGCCCCGCCTGACGACCGTGCACCAGCCGATGGGGGAGCTCGGGCGCGCTGCCGTCCGGGCGATCGTGGATCGGTTGGAGCGACGTGAGGGGCCGCCGCGGGCGGTGCGTCTGCCGGTCGAGGTGCTCCTGCGCGAGAGCTGCCCGCCGGCGCTGTAGTCGCGCGCCGCGCGCTCGCTCGCGCGCCCTCGCACGGTGCGGGGTCGTGCCGCGCGCCTGTCGCGTTGGCTGCGCCAGTGTGCGAGGTCCCGCGCAGTGTGCGGGGCTCGGACCCTCGCACGCAGGACGGAACCTCGCACACTGCGATCCCGAGCCTGCGATCCCGACCCGCACGTCCCGACCCGCACGCCGCGCGCCCGCGCGCCCGCGCGCCCGCGCGCCCTCGCACGGTGCGAGGTCGCTTCGCGCCCGCCGCGCCAGTGTGCGAGGTCCCGCGCAGTGTGCGGGGCTCGGGCCCTCGCACGCAGGACGGAACCTCGCATACTGCGATCCCGATCCGCGCGCGACCGATCCGCGCGCGACCGACCCGCGCGTCCCGACCCTGCGATCCCGCCCCGCCCGCGACCGCGCGACCCGTACCGCCCCGGCAATCAAAGCCGCGGTTGCGCGACGCGATGTAAGCGCATACATTGTCTCCGTACCGACTCGACACGGAGGTCGACCGAGCAATGACGCTTCCCCCACAGCGCACGCGCGGGCAACAAGAGCCGCGCACCCCGGGCACCCGCCGGGGACGGCGTGGCCGTCTCATCGCGGCCATCGCCGGCATCGCGGTCGTGGCCCTCGCGGCCACCGGCTGCAGCATCCAGGTCCGGTCCCAACCGGACCCGAGCATCGGCAAGGACACGATGCTCATCAACGCGGACCACGGCAACCCCTTGTTCGACCGCAACTTCAACCCGTACATCGCGAACGCCCGCACCGCGAGCAAGTGGATGTACGAGCCGCTCATCGAGGTGAACCCCCTCGACGGCAAGCGGAACCCGTGGCTCGCGAGCTCGTGGACGCAGCCGGATGCGAAGACGATCGACATGACGATCCGCAGCGGTGTCGAGTGGTCCAACGGCGACCCGTTCACCGCGAAGGACGTCGTCTTCACGTTCGACCTGCTGAAGAAGTTCCCCGCGATGGACATCAAGGGCGCGTGGCAGCACATCGACACGATCGAGCGGAAGGGCGACCACGTCGTCTTCCACCTCAAGTCGGAGGATGTCCCGAGCCTGACGATCATCGGCCAGACGTACATCCTCGGCGAGAACCACTGGGGCAAGGTGAAGGACCCCACCACCTGGAGGGACCCGAACCCCGTCGGCACCGGCCCGTTCGTGCTCGGCAACTACACCGACCAGCAGTACTCGATGGACAAGAACCCGAAGTACTGGCAGGCCGACAAGATCGCCATCAAGCACCTCATCCTGCCGGCGACGAACACCCAGCTCGACACCGTCACGCGCGGCTACGACTGGGCGTACTCGTTCATCTCCGACGTCAAGGGCACCTGGGGCGCCGCCTCGAAGACGAACACGTACTGGTTCCCGCCGGGCGGTGTGATCGGCCTGATCCCGAACCTCACGAAGGCGCCGTACAACGACGTCAACGTCCGCCGGGGCATCTCGCTCGCGCTCGACCGTGACGACATCGCCGAGACCGCGACCGAGGGCAACCTGAAGGCCGCGGCGCAGACCGGCCTGATCCTGCCGAACCAGGAGCAGTACGTGAACGAGGACATCCCGAACAAGGGTGTCGTCACGCAGGACACGAAGGCGGCCGTCGCCAGCTTCGAGAAGTCCGGCTACACGGTCCAGGACGGCAAGATCGTCAAGGACGGCAAGCAGCTCGAGATCAAGATCATGACGGCGAACGGCTACTCCGACTGGCTCCGCGCCGCGCAGGAGGTCCGCCGCAACCTGACCGCCATCGGCATCAAGGTGACGATCCAGGCACCGCAGCCCGCCGGGTACCAGCAGAACATCAACAACGGCACGTTCGACATGGCGATGGGCGGCATGGGCAACGGCGACGTCTACCAGGCGTTCAACTCCCTGCTCAGCAGCGACTTCTACCAGCCGGTCGGCAAGTCGACGGTGAACAACTACGAGCGGTACAGGAACGCCGACACGCAGCAGCTCCTCGACGAGTACAAGGCGACGACGGACACGGCCAAGCAGCAGGAGATCCTCGACCAGCTGCAGGAGGTCGTGTACAACGACCTGCCGGTGATCGGCATGTACTACGGCGGCCTCTGGGGCCTCTTCAACACCGGCAAGTTCGTCGGGTGGCCCAGCGCGGAGGACCCCTACATGGCGCCGCAGAACTACGACTCGGCACCCCTGCTCATCTTCTCGAAGCTCCGGCTCCGCGACAGCGCGGCGGGCAAGAAGATCCTGCAGGAACAGCGGGACGCGAAGCAGACGGAGGACCAGAAGTGAAGTACATCCTCCAGAAACTCGTCCTCTTCGTCCTGACCCTCTGGGCCGCGGTCACGCTGAACTTCGTGCTCCCGCGACTCATGCCGGGCAGCCCGACCGACGCCGCCCTGGCGAAGCTCAGCCAGAACGGCCCGGTCACCGACGCCACCAAGAAGGCCATCGAGGCGCAGCTCGGCGTCCCGACCGGCAACCTCTGGGACCAGTACGTCAGCTACCTGCACCAGGTCGTGACGCTCGACTTCGGCACGAGCTACACGTTCTACCCGCAGCCGGTCGGCGACCTCGTCGCCCGGGCCCTGCCGTACACGCTGATCCTGGTCGGCGTGGTGACGATCCTCGCCTTCGTGCTCGGCACCCTGATCGGTGTCGGCGCGGCGTGGAAGCGCGGCACCTGGCTGGACTCGCTCCCGACGCTGTCGGGCTCGTTCATGTCGACGTTCCCGTACTTCTGGACGGCGCTCCTGCTGCTCTTCTTCCTCGGCTACGTGGCCCACTGGTTCCCGACCACGGGCGCCTACTCGGCGACCACGACACCGGGCCTGAGCGGCGCGTTCATCGGGGACGCCCTGCAGCACGCGGTGCTGCCGGCGGTCACCATCCTCGTGACGAGCCTCGGCGGCTGGATCATCGGAATGCGCAACGCGATGATCAACACCCTCGGTGACGACTACGTGACCTTCGCCGAGGCAAACGGTCTCCGCGGTCGCACCGTGGCGATCCGGTACGCGGCCCGCAACGCGATCCTGCCGAACCTGACCGGCTTCGGTCTGGCGCTCGGTGGCGTGGTCGGCGGTTCGGTCCTGGTCGAGCAGGTGTTCGGCTACCCGGGCATCGGCTACCTGCTGTTCAACGCCGTGATCGGGCAGGACTACCCGCTCATGCAGGCCCTCTTCCTGATGATCACCGTGTCGGTGCTCATCGCCAACTTCATCGTGGACGTCCTCTACGGCGTCCTGGACCCGAGGACGCGTCGATGACCAGCAACGCAACCGTCGCAGTACGGACCCAAGAAGAACAAACAGCCCCGTCGAAGTGGCGAGCAGCAGCCCGCCAGTTCGGCGTCGTCTGGAGCAACACCAAGGCCCGGATCGGCATCATCATCCTCGCGGTCTTCGTCGTGGTCGCGATCGCAGCCCCGCTCCTCGCCCCCTACGGCGCCAGCCAGAACGGGTTCGCCCGCAGCGCCGACGCCACGTGGGCGCACTGGATGGGCACGACCGCCGCCGGCGAGGACGTCCTGTCCCAGATCATCTACGGCGCCCGGATCTCCGTGCTCGTCGGTGCCGTCGCGGGCCTGTTGTCCACGCTCGTCGCCGTCGCGATCGGCCTGAGCTGGGGCTACGTCCGCGGTTGGATCGCCGAGGTCATCGGGTTCATCGTGAACCTGTTCCTCGTCATCCCCGGCCTGCCGCTCATGATCGTCATCGCCGCATACCTGCAGAACGGCGGCATCGCGGTCATCATCGCGGTGATCGTGGTCACCGGCTGGGCCTGGGGCGCGCGCGTCCTGCGCAGCCAGACGCAGTCCCTGCGCGGCCGTGACTTCGTGACCGCGGCACAGTTCTCCGGCGACGGCGCGACGCGCATCGTGTTCCGCGAGATCCTGCCGAACATGACGAGCCTCATCGTCGGCTCGTTCTTCGGTGCGGCCACGAGCGCGATCCTCGCCGAGGCAGGCCTCGAGTTCCTGGGGCTCGGCGACTCGTCGATCGTCAGCTGGGGCACGATCCTCTACTGGGCGCAGAACTCCAACGCGCTGCTCACGGGGCAGTGGATCCTGCTGTTCGCCCCGGGTCTCTGCATCGCACTCCTCGCGATGAGCCTCACCCTGATCAACTTCGGCGTCGACGCCGTGTCCAACCCGCGGCTGCGCGAGGGCGCGCGGCCCCGTAAGGAGAAGACCGCATGAGCGGGTCGCGAGCACCGCAACCAGCAGACGGCCTGGAGGCGCGGGACGGCGCCGCCACGCGCCTCCCGTCCGACGCCACGAGCGCCACGCAGGACGTCCTGCTCGACGTCCGCGACCTGTCGGTCGTGTACGAGTCGGCCGGCCAGGAGGCCGTCCAGGCGGTCGACCACGTGTCCTTCCAGCTGCGGAAGGGCGAGTTCGTCGGCCTGGTCGGCGAGTCCGGCTCGGGCAAGTCGACCCTCGGGTACGCGCTGACCCGGTTGCAGAAGCCGCCGGCGCGCACGAACGGCGGGAACATCTTCTTCGGCGGGCACGACATCCGCGACCTCGGCGACGAGGAGCTCCGGCAGCAGCGCCAGGGCGGCTTCGCCATGGTCCTGCAGTCCGGCATGAACGCGCTCAACCCGGTGCGGACCATCCGGAACCACTTCGTGGACGTCTTCAGGGCGCACGGCCACGTGCCGCGCGAGCGCTGGGACGCCCGGATGAAGGAGCTCATCGAGAAGGTGAAGCTCCCGACGGCGATGCTCGCCCGCTACCCGGGGGAGCTCTCCGGCGGCATGCGGCAGCGCGTGTCGATCGCCCTGGCGCTCTCGCTCGAGCCGCAGCTCATGGTGTTCGACGAGCCGACCACGGCGCTCGACGTCCTCGTGCAGCACGCGGTGATGGACACCATCATCGAGCTGCAGCAGTCCGAGGGCTTCACGGCCGTCCTGATCAGCCACGACCTCGGCATCGTCCTCGAGGCCACCGAGCGCGTCCTCGTCATGCACGAGGGGCGCATCGTCGAGGACGGCGGCTCGAAGGACATCCTCCGCGACCCGCAGGACGAGTACACGAAGATGCTGCTGTCGCACTACGCCGACCCGCGCGCCGAGGTGGTCTCGCTCCCCGGATTCCCCGACCGGTCGCTCCGTGACCCGGCGGCCACCCGCCAGGAGACCACGTCGTCCTTCAGCACGGTCGGGTCCCGTGAGCGCAGCGCCGCCCGCAACCCGATCGTCGTCGACCACATCGTCAAGACCTACCCGGCACCTCGTCGCGGCGAGCAGCCCGTGCAGGCGGTGCGCGACGTGTCGTTCACCCTCGAGCCCGGGCAGTCGCTCGCCCTCGTCGGCCAGTCCGGTTCGGGCAAGTCCACCATCGCGAAGCTGCTGACCGGCGTCGAGAAGCCGACGACCGGGACCGTCCGGTTCGGTGACACCGACGTGGCGAAGCTCGGGCGGCGTGGGTTGAAGGACCTCCGCTCCGAGGTGCAGATGGTGTTCCAGGACCCGTACGCGGCGCTCAACCCGCTGCACACGGTGGAGTACACGCTGTCCCGCCCGATCGCGAACTACACCGGGCTCCGCGGGCACGACGCCCGCAAGCGCGTGCTCGAGCTGCTCGACACCGTGGGACTCACCCCGGTGGAGCAGTTCGCGCAGAAGCTCCCGCACCAGCTGTCCGGCGGGCAGCGGCAGCGCGTCGTCATCGCACGGGCGCTGGCCTCCGACCCGCAGGTGATCATCGCCGACGAGCCGGTGTCGATGCTCGACGTGACGCTCCGTGCCGGGGTGCTCGCGCTCCTCGAGGACCTGCGCGAACAGTGGGGCGTCTCGCTCCTCTACATCACGCACGACCTGCTGAGCGCCCGACTCATCACGGACGACATCATGGTGCTGCACGACGGCGCCGTGGTCGAGCGCGGTCGCACGGCCGAGGTGCTGCAGAACCCGCAGGACCCGTACACGATCGACCTGCTCGACGCCGTGCCGAACCCGCGCCGTGCCCTCGCGGAGGGTCGTCTGTGAGCCTGCACGCGTTCCCGTCGGTCGCGGCGTTCGGGCACCAGCCGACGCCCGACGGGGTCGACGTGGTCGGCATCGACCTGCCCGTCGGTCGGCTGACCGCCTACCGGGTGGTCCCGTTCGGCCCGTCGAAGGGGACGGTGCTCATCGTCCCCGGGTACACGGGCTCGAAGGAGGACTGGCGCACCTTCATGCCGCTCCTGCGCGACGCCGGCTGGACCGCGGTGGCGATCAGCCGCCGAGGCCAGGCCGACTCGGCAGCGCCGGACGACCGCGCGGCGTACACGCTCGAGCAGGAGGCCGCCGACGTCGTCCGTGTCGCCGCCCTGCTCGACGACGGCGCGCCCGTGCACCTCGTCGGGCACTCGCTCGGCGGCGTGATCGTCCGCGCCGCCGCGATCGCCTCGCCGTCGTCCTTCCGGGACGTCACCCTGTTCTGCTCCGGCCCGCACGGCTGGGCGAACCGCAAGTTCGCCGAGAAGGGCATCGTCGCCGAGACCTGCAGCAACCGAGCCCTCTTCGATGCGCAGAACCCGCTCTGGGCCGGCCGCCCCGACGAGGAACTGCCCGACGACCCGCGCTTCGTCCGGGAACGCTTCGACCACACGAGCGTGCTCAGCGTGCTCGGCGGTGCCGCGATCCTCGAGGACACCGCCGACGACACCGCCGCACTCGCGAGCACCGGGCTCCCGACGCTCGTCGCGCACGGCATCTGGGACGGCGCCTGGCCGATCCCGTGGCAGCACGACATGGCGACCCGGCTCGGCGCCGAGTACGCCGTCATCCCGGAGAGCTACCACGGCCCGCAGGTCGAGAACCCGCTCGGCACCCTCGCCGTCTTCGACACGTTCATGAACGCCCACTGAAAGGACCCCGTCATCACCACGCTCGACTTCCCGAAGGGCTTCCTCTGGGGTGCCGCCACCGCCGCGCACCAGATCGAGGGCAACAACGTCAACTCGAACTGGTGGGTGCACGAGCACGAACCAGACACGACCATCGTCGAGCCCTCCGGTGACGCCGCCGACAGCTACCACCGGTACCGCGAGGACATCCGCATCGCCGCAGACCTCGGGCTGAACTCCTACCGGTTCAGCATCGAGTGGGCTCGCATCGAGCCCGAGCGCGGGTTCGTCAGCCGCGCGGAGGTCGACCACTACCGCCGCATGGTGGAGACGTGCCACGAGTTCGGTGTCGAGCCGATCGTCACGCTCATGCACTTCACCGTGCCGCGCTGGTTCGAGCGCGACGGCTTCTGGCGCGCCCCCGACGCCGCTGACCTGTTCGCGCGCTACACCGAGGCCGCGCTCCCGGTCGTCCAGGACGGCGTCCGCTACGTCTGCACGATCAACGAGCCGAACATCGCCGCGATGCTCGCCGGTGGTGAGGACGCGTCGAACCTGGTCGCCTACGGGCTGCCGAACCCGGACCTCGGCGTGGCCGACGCGCTGCTCGCCTCGCACAAGCGCTCTCGTGAGGTCCTCTCGCAGGTCGACGGCATCCAGAGCGGCTGGACCATCGCGACGCAGGCCTTCAGGTCCAACGGCGAGCCCGGCGCCGACGAGATGCTCCGCGAGTACGGGTACCCGCGCGACGACTGGTACCTCGAGAACGCCGCGGGCGACGACTTCCTCGGCGTGCAGGCGTACACCCGCACCTTCATCGGGCCGAACGGCCCGCTGCCCGTCGCGGACGACGTCGAGACGACCCTGACGGGCTGGGAGTTCTACCCCGACGCCTCGGCCGACGGGCTCCGCAGCGCGTGGGAGCTCTCCGGGCACGTGCCGCTGATGATCACCGAGAACGGCATCGCCACCGCGGACGACTCCCGCCGCATCGCCTACACGCAGGGCGCCCTCGAGGGGATCCACGCCTGCATCGCGGACGGCATCGAGGTCCTCGGGTACCAGCACTGGTCGCTGCTCGACAACTACGAGTGGGCGTCGGGCTTCCGCCCGACCTTCGGCCTCGTGTCGTGGGATCCGGTGACGTTCGCCCGGACGCCGAAGGACTCGGCGCGCTGGTACGGGCGGGTCGCCGCCGCCAACGCGCTCACGGTCTAGAAGGCGACTGCCTGGAGGCGCGACCCGCGTAATCACGCGGGCCGCGCCTCCAGTCAGTCGCCCTGGTGCGTCGTGTCGTTGGCCGGCCGGTCGAACCAGGCCAGGAGGATCTCCTCCGCGCGGCGTGCGCCGCGCTCGTGGGCGATGTCCATCGCGGTCCGCCCCTCGGCGTCCTCGACCCGGACGTCCGCGCCGCGCTCGAGCAGGGCCTCGGTCGTGCCCCGGTTGTCGAACCAGACGGCGGCGTGCAGCGGGGCGAAGCCCCATCGGGGGTCGACCTCGTCGATGCCCGCCGGGTCCGTGCCGATGCCGTCGAGCGCCAGCGAGAGCCCGCCGACGTCACCGTGCGCCGCCGCGCGGACCGCGGGGGTGGCCCACTCGACCCAGCCGTCCGGGACCAGGCCGTACCAGCCGTGCGCGGGGCGTGCCTCCAGGGACGACCAGTCCTCTTCGTCGACCGGACGCACCTCGATCACGACGTCGCGGAAGTGGATCGCGAGCTCGCCGGTGGGGGAGACCAGCAGGCGGAGCTCCCAGACGTCGGCGTCGACGTGCGCGAGCTCGCCGCGGGAGACGTGCACGTCGCCCGCGAGCAGGTCGAGGGCCTCGGTGTCGGACGGATCGAGGACGGCACGGTCGAAGCGCAGCGAGACCCGTGCGTGGTTCCAACGGCGCCAGAGCCCGTCGGGGGTGTCGAGGACCTCGTCGTTGCGGATGATGAACGCGGCGTGCACGGTGTGGGTCGGCGTCGCGTCGACCCCGGCGTCGCCGTGACGGCCGGCCTCCTCGATGCGCCAGCTCTGGACGCGGGCCTCGTTCCACGTGACGGACGCGAGCGCGGCCACGGAGGGCGGGGCGTCGGTCACCAGGCGCGCGAGGTGCTCGGGGTATCCGTCGACGTCCTCGAGGGAGACGTACCCGACGGCGGGCCAACCCACTCGACTCCATCGCACAGGGTGAGCGTAGCGGGTCGAGTGATCCGGAGGGGACTCGCAGGTCGATGTACATGTGAAATGTTGAAGTGCGGCAACAACTTGTGTCTAGGGTCGATGCATGCGTCGACTCCCGCGTGACCCGCTCGCCTTCCTCTGGTCGAGGGTTCGTATGCTCGCCGCCGGCCTCGACGCACGGTTCGGACGTGCGTCGCTCGTGGCGCCGGGTGGCCCCGTCGTCTCGTTGACGAGCTTCGATCCACGACTGCGGTCCGCGCACCTGACCATCGCGTCGATCGGTTGTGGAAGGGTGCGGCCCGCACGGATCATCCTCTGGCTGGACGAGCTCGACCACGTCGCGATGCCCGTCCCGACCCTGGCGCGACTCCGGCGCCGCGGGCTCGAGTTGCGGCACTGTGTGGACCACGGACCCCACAAGAAGTACTTCCCGTACGTGTCGTCGGTCGCGCACCACACCGTGCCGATGGTGACGGCGGACGACGACGTGCTCTACCCGCGTCGGTGGCTCGAGACCCTGCTCGCCGATCACCTCATCCGCCCTGATGCCGTGTTCGCCCACCGGGTCAACCGGATCACGGTGCGTGCGGGCCGGGTCGAGCCGTACGTCGCATGGGAGCGCGCGCTCGATCGTCGGGTCACGCCCCGGAACTACGCCGTCGGCATCAAGGGGGTCCTCTACCCGCCGCGGCTGCTCGACGCCCTCCGTGACGCGGGTGACGGGTTCGTCGGCGTCGCTCCGGGATCGTCGGACACCTGGCTCCACCACCGGTCACTCGCCGCGGGAGTGGTCACGCTCCCCACGCTGGCGCTGCACGGTCGCGGGTTCACGCCCATCCGTGGTGTCGCTCGAGCCCCAGCTCTCTTCGAGCAGAACGTCGACGCCGGGCGGAACGACCGGGTGCGGGCCGCGCTGCTCGCACCGGATCAGGTCCGGGCGATCGTCGAGGACGACTGGGAATCGATCGCGACCGCTTGTCGAACTGCTATGTGAAATGTAACATGGGGGCATCGCCCTGACTCTCTGAGGACTCCATGTTGCTGCTGTTGGCCGTCGCTTCGGTCGCCGTGATCGCCGTCCTGACCGCTCGGCGCCCGGTCGCCGCGGTCGCTGCGGTGCTCGTCCTGACCACCGCTCTGCCCTACGGTGTGGCCCAATCGGTGTTCGGATCGTCCTGGCACCCGGCGACCCTGCTCACGCTCGCCGTCGTGGTCGTCCAGGTGATCGCCCGACCCGGCCTCGTCGCGGCCACCGCAGCGCGCATGACGGGCGTGCTGTCGGCGCTCGGGGGGTTCCTCGCGATCGCGTTCGTCACCTCGTACCTCACGGGCCGGACCGGCAGCATCGGAACGCTCGTCCTGCAGGTCCTCGCACCCCTCGCCCTCCTGGTGGTGATCCGTGCAGCCGTCACACGGGACCACCGGGCCGGTCACCGGCTCGCCCGGGTCCTCGTCGCGGTCGGTGTCGCCCAGGCGCTCGTCGTCATCGGCGTGTTCACCGGCCTCGTCCCGCAGCCGTGGCGCACGTTCGTCGAGTCGAGCCGGTGGTGGGCCGTCGACCCCACCCGGATGGTCGGGACGCTCGAGCACCCCCTCGTGGCAGCGCTGTGGATGACCGCCGCGGTCCCGTTCGTCGCCAGCATCCGGCGCGCCTGGCTGCAGTGCACGGTCGTGCTCGTCCTGGTCGGGGCGGTGGCGCTCACCGGCTCGCGGCTGAGCCTCGTCATCGCCGCCGTGTCCGCCGTGGTCGTGCTGTTCCGGTCCGATGCGCACCTGTTCGTCAAGGTCGTGTCCGTCGCGAGCGTGTTCGCCGGCGGCGCGGCGCTCCTGCTCGGCTCGGCGGGTGCGACGGTCTCCGAGCGGTTCGCCGACGACGGGGGGTCCGGCTCCGTGCGGGCCGAGGTCCTCGAGCTCTTCGGGACCGTCTGGCAGCAGACGGTCGTCGTGGGGCGCGGCTTCGGCGCGAGCGAAGAGGTCACGCGCAACGCGCTGATCGGGGCGACGTTCGAGAACCCCGTGCTCATGTACATCGTCGACTTCGGCGGGATCGCGACGCTGCTCTTCTTCGGTGCCCTCGTCGTCATCGCCCTCGGGGCGCCGGGCGCGACGCGCCTGCCCGGTGGGCGCCTGGCGGCGGTCGGCGTGCTCGTCGCGGTGCTGGGCTTCAACTCGCTGAGCACCAACGCGGCCGTCGGTCCGCTGTTGTTCGTGGTCCTCGCCCTGGCCGCCCCCGTCCTCGCCGTGCCCGTCCCGCGACCGACCGATCGGGTCGCCGCCGTCCACCACCTCCACCCCCTCCGAGCGGAGCGCTTCGCATGAGCATCGTCCGAACCCTCGTCCGCGCCGTCGTCGACCAGACCGCCTGGGCGCTGCGCAACCGGTTCTCCCGACGGCCGATCACGGGCGACGGCGACGTGACCGTGAGTCTCACGAGCTTCGGTCGACGCGCCCGCTGGGTGCACCTCACGATCGAGTCCGTGGGAGCTGGGAGCGTCCGAGCCCGACGCGTCGTGCTCTGGCTCGACGACGCAGCGCTGCTCGAGCACCCGCCCGCGACGCTCCGTCGCCTGGCCCGGCGCGGACTCGAGATCCGTCTGACCGACGACCTCGGTCCGCACAAGAAGTACCAGCCGGCGATCCGCGCCGGCGTCGACGGGCCGCTCGTGACCTGCGACGACGACGTGCTGTACCCGGCGGAGTGGCTCGAGATGCTGCTCCTCGCGCACTCCGAACGCCCGCACGCCGTGCTCGCACACCGTGTGAACCGGATCACGGTCTCCGACGGCGAGATCTGCCCGTACGACCGTTGGGCGCGTGCCGCGGACCTCGTCCCGACACCGCGGAACTTCGCGACCGGGGTGAAGGGCGTGCTCTACCCGGAGCAGATGCAGCGGCACCTCGTCGACGCCGGAGACGGGTTCTGCGCCGATGCGATGTTCGCCGACGACGTCTGGCTGCACCACGTCGCGCTCCGCAACCGCGTCAGCGTCCTGCCCGTCCTCGGCCTGGCGGTCGACGCCGTGCGACCGGTCCGCTTCGCACGCAGCGGTCGGGCCCTCGCGACCCAGAACGTCCACGGCGGCGGGAACGACCGGGCGATCCGGACCGTCTACGCCGCCGATGAGCTCCGTGCGCTGATCGCGGACGACTGGGAGCAGATCGAACACGCCCCGCAACCCGTCGGTGAACCGGCGTGAGCTCCCGCGGCGGCAACGTTCTGATCGCCCTCGTCGGCAACGCGTTCGCCCCGCTCGCATCGATCGCGACGGCGCCGATCCTCGCCCACGCGCTCGGGGTGACGGGTCGTGGTGAGGTCGCCGCGGCGACAGCACCCCTGCTGCTCGCCACGGCGCTCGCGACGTTCGGTGTCCCGGCGGCCGTCACCTACACGGTCGCGCGTTTCCCCGGGGCAGCCCGTCGGGTCGCTCGACGTGGCGCGCTCGTGCTCACGGGGACCGGGGCAGTCGTCGCGGCGGCGATCGTGGTCCTCCGCGGGTTCTTCGCCGGGGGAGACCCGACCATCGGTGCCCTCGTGGTCCTCGCTGCGGCCGCCCTCGTGCCGACCTTGCTCGTGGCGCTCCTGCAAGCCGTCGCGGCCGGAGCGCACCGGTGGCGCCTGGTCACCGCCGAGCGAGGGACCACCGCCGGGGTGCGGCTCGGCGCACTCGGGGCCCTCGCCGCTCTGGGCGGTCTCGACGTCCGGAGTGCGGTCGTCGTGTTGGCCGTCGCGCCGCTGTTCGGCGCACTCGCCTACCTGCCGCTGCGATCCGGTGCCGCTCCGCAGGACACCGAGGCAGACCGCGCGAGGACCCGGACGCTGGTGTCCTACGGCTCGCGGGTGTGGGTGGGGTCGATCGCCGGCATCCTGCTCACCCGGCTCGACCAGGCGCTGCTGACACCGCTGTCCGGTGCGGTGGAACTGGGCCTGTACGTGGTCGCCGTGAACGTCGCGGACATCCCGCTCGTCGTCAGCAACGCCGTGCGCGACGTCTCCTTCTCCGCTGACGCCGCCGACGGTGACGACGCACGGATGCTCCGCGCCTCCCGGTTGTCGACCGTGACGACGGTCCTCGTCTCGGCCGCTCTCGCAGCGAGCGCGCCGTGGTGGCTGCCGCTCGTCTTCGGTGCGGAGTTCCGGGCCGCGCTCCCCGCCTGTCTCGTCCTGCTCCTCGCGACGGCGGTCGGCGCACAGGGGACGCTCGCGGGCGTCACGCTGAGCGCACGCGGGGCGCCGGGCCGCCGGAGCCTCTCCCTCGCCGTCGCCTGTGTGGTGAACCTCGTGCTCGTGGTGCTGCTCGTGCCGTCCCTCGGCGCTGTCGGTGCGGCGATCGGCACCGTGGTCGGGAACGGACTCTCGAGCTCGCTCAACATCGTCCAGGTCTGGCGACGGCACAGCATCCGGCCGGTCGACTTCTACGGACTCCGACGGAGCGACCTCGCTCCCGTGCGCGCGCTCATCACTCGGAAGCACCCGCGCGCCGGGATCAAACACAACATGTGAAGAACTGCGCGATCTCCTCGGTCGGCCCATAGCGTGAGGCACCACCTCTCCACTGAGCCCCCGAGGAGCCGCGATGCCGCTGCAGGACCAATGCCCACCGGACCGATCCGACGACGGGATCGCTCGTCCACGACGACGAACGGTGCTCGCCGGTGCGTTCGGCCTGGTGCTCGCCGGCGCAGGGTTCGCCGGGGTGTCCCGCGCGGGCGTCCCGATCGCTCGCGCGGCGACCGGCCGCTCCTTCTACGTCGACCCCGCCGGTGACGACACCGGCGACGGCCTCACGACCGCACGCCCCTGGCGCACGCTCACGCGCGTGAACGCG
Organism: Curtobacterium sp. 314Chir4.1; assembly: GCF_900215175.1. NCBI lineage: Bacteria > Bacillati > Actinomycetota > Actinomycetes > Micrococcales > Microbacteriaceae > Curtobacterium > Curtobacterium sp. 314Chir4.1. The sequence continues at coordinate 47,179 of NZ_OCMI01000006.1, read as the reverse complement.
GCGATCGCCGCGGGCGGGATCACGTCGGGCGACACGGTCCGCCTCCGCCGCGGTCGAACGCACTTCGGCATCCTGCGCCCCGGTCAGATCGGCGGGCTCACCGTCGAGTCCTGGGGCGACGACCCCACGGCACCCCTCGTCACCACGTACACCTTCGTCGATCAACCGGCTTCCTGGCATGCGCTCGGTGACGGCCGCTGGTCGCTCGACCTCCAGCTCCGCCGTGCTGCCGAACTGCGGAACGGGTACGTCAGCTCCTGGAGCACCGAGATCGGGTTCCTGCGTGTCGACGGCGTCATCCACGGCGACCGGAAGCGGACGGCGTCCGCGCTGACGGCACCCTGGCAGTTCGTCTCGAGCGGCAGCACGCTGGTCGTGCAGTGCCCCGAGAACCCCAGCGCCGGCGGTCGAACGGTGTGGATGGCCACGGCCGAGCCCATCCTCGAGGGACGGTCAGGGGTCACGGTCCGCGACCTCGCGTTCGCCGGCACCGGCCGCAACGCGGTGCAGACCGCCACCTCGGTCCCCGTCCAGGGGTTCGCCCTCAACGGCTGCACGATCTCCGAGGTCGGCGGCGGGTACGGCTCCGACGGCGCGTCCCGGTTCGGGAACGGGGTCCAGGTGTGGAGTGGTGCCCGGGACGTCGATGTCGTCGGGAACACGATCACGGACTGCTGGGACGTCGGGCTCACGATCCAGGGCCCCGTCCCCGCTCAGGTCTCCGCGTTCCGCGACATCGTGTTCGAGAGCAACACCCTGCACCGGAACATGCAGTCCTTCGAGTACTGGTCCACCGGGACGCGTACTGCGGAGAACGACGCGTCGACCTGCACGGTGCGGGGCAACGACTGCCACGACGCCGGCGCGAGTTGGAGCGCGAACCTGCGTCCCGATCGACTCGGCAAGGGAACGCACCTGCTGTTCTACCGTGACGACGTGCACACCCAGATCACGATCCAGGGGAACACGTTCGACCGTGCGACGAACAACTACCTGTACGCGAACCCTGGCCTGCCCAGCGGACTCGTCAGCCGCGAGAACTCGATCCGCCTCGATCGGGCGACCAAGTTGCAGTTCGGCGCTGCCGAGACGGTGATGGAGAGCTCGACGTGGATGCGGCGGACGGGACTCGAGTCCGACTCGCGCTTCTTCCTCGCCTGATCAACACAGCACGATCGACGCAGGGCGGTCGCGGGGCACGTGGCTCCGCGACCGCCTCAGTGCCCTGATCGGAGTGGCGCTGCGGCCGCGAGCAGCCCGCTGACGAGGGCGTCGACGCGGGCATCGATGCACTCGACCTCCGTGGCGGCCCGCTCCAAGAGCGCACGACGCTCGGCGGGGTCGAGAGCGCTCGACCACGAGGCGGCACGGGCCGGCAGCCCGACGGAGTGGAGGTAGTCGCGGTACTTGAAGGCGACGTGCGCCGGATGTGGTGTGCGCAGGGAGACGAGGGTCGCCGGCGTCCTGAGCGCGTGCGCGAGGATCACACCGTGCATGCCCGCGCTCAGCACGTGGTCGGCGCTCGCGATCTCGTCGATCATGTTGCGTGGAGCGAGCGTCGGCGGCAGCACTCGGATGCCTGCCGCACGAGCGTCCCTGATGCGGGAGCGCTCGCTCGCGCTCCGGTAGGACAGGAAGTGGGTGACGAGCACGGTGCCGGCACGCGCGCGTCGCCGCCGCGGCACGGCGCGGACGATCAGGCCGGGATCGCCGAGCGGCGTGTTGTCGGGCAGCCCCAGCGCAGCTCGGGCGTGCGGCCCACGGATGGCGAGCACCCGGCCGGCGATGCGCGCGGCGTCCGGTCCGGAGATCTCCGACGTGTGCACGCCTGTGCCCCAGATGCGGCCGGTGCCCCCGTGTCGGAGGTACGGCACGAGGATGCTGCCGACGGCGACCACGTCCTCGCGGCCGAGTGGTGCCCACTGGACTCGGCGCCCGGTCGCTTCCTCGAGGACGAGCGCGGAGAGCTCGTCCCCGTGGTTCGTGCCGGCACGGGCGATCGGGAGTGCCAGACGGCTCCATGCTGCGCCGTTGTGGCGCAGTTCGGACAGCATGGTGCGGGGATCACGGCGCGGCGACCACCAGAAGGCGCGGAGCGGCGAGCTCATCGGACTGCCTCCGCGATCCCGGTCGGCTCGGACGCGTCCAGGTCACGCTGCCGTCGTCCGCGCCGTTCGGATCGCTGGTCGGTCACGACCTCTGCGTCCCGTCCGTAGTAGCGGCCGTAGGCGCCCGCGTACCCCTGGCGCGTCCGCAGCGGAGCTTTGCTCATGACAATGCCGAGTACGCGCGCGTCGACCCGCTCGAGCCGGTCGAGCGCCGACCGCAGCTGGGTGGTGCGGCTCTGCCGGGCGGCGGCGACGACGACGGCGCCGGAGGTCAGCTGGGCGAGGACGGCCGCGTCCGTCACCGGGAGGAGCGGAGGTGCGTCGAGCAGGACGTAGTCGAACTGTGCGGACAGCAGCTCCAGCAGCGCACGCATGGCGGGTGATCCGAGCAGTTCGCTCGGGTTCGGGGGAATCCGCCCGGCGGGCAGGACGGACAGTGCGGTGCGACCCCAGGGCTGCAGGACGTCGTCGAGCTCCGCACGGCCGATGAGGAGGTCGGTGAGGCCGACTGCGCTCTCGACACCCATCACCTCGGCGGTGCGTGGACGGCGGAGGTCCGCGTCGACGAGGGCCACCTTCGCCCCGGTCTCGGCCAACGCGACGGCCAGGTTGGCGGTCGTGGTGGTCTTCCCCTCCGATGGCATCGCCGACGTGACGACGAACGTGCCACCACCCGACGCGAGGTCGACGAACTGCAAGTTGGTCCGCAGCGTCCGGTAGGCCTCGGCCAGCGGGTTCCGGGGATCCGCTCGGACGATGAGCGGCTCCTTCCGGACGTTCGGGTCGGCGCCGATCGTGCCGAGCATCGGCGCGTCGGTCGCCGTGCCGATCTCGCGCGGACCGTGCACTCGCGTGTCCAGGACGGACCGGAGCACGGCGAGCCCGAAGCCGACGATGAGCCCGACGATGGCGCCGACGGCCATGTTGAGGTTCCGGTTCGGTCCGGACGGAGCAGTCGGGACGACCGCCTGCTGCACGGGCGAGACGCTCACGAGACTCGCCGCACCCGGGGCCGGCGTCTCGAGTCGCTCGACGACCTTCGTGAAGCTCGCACCGACGGCGTCGGCGACGCGGGCCGTCTCGGCTGCGGACGGCCCGCTCACCGCGATGGTGACGACGACGGTGTTCGTCGAGATCGTCGTGCTGACCGAGCGGGCGAGTCGCGCGACGGTCGTGTCGAGTCCGAGCTCGTCGATGACGGGCTGCAGAACGCTGCCCGTCCCGACGATGTCGGCGTACGAGCGGACCTTCTGTTGCGCGGCGGAGTTGCCCTGTGAGACGTCGGTCGCCGATGCGGCGTCGCCGGTGCGGACCGCGACGAAGAGTTTCGTCGCCGAGGTGTACTCGGGTGCGGTCGCCACCGTGGCGCCGAAGCCGGCCGCGGCACCGAGCAGCAGGCCGGTGACGATGACGAGCCATCCCTTGCGCAGGGTCTTGACGAGGTCAGAGGGCTCCATGTCTGCACGCTCCTGATCAGTTCGAGTCGTTGGGTTCGGGTCTGAACCGTTGCGGTGTACGACGCTCAACATATCACATTGTAGTACAATGGACGAGACCTGACCGAACGGAGCACCCGATGCCGTCCAGTGCCGAGCGCTCGACCTTCCGCCACGACGTCCACGGCCTCCGTGGCGTGGCGGTGTCGCTCGTCGTCCTCGACCACGTCCACTTCCTGGCCACCGGGGGCTACGTCGGCGTCGACGTCTTCTTCGTCATCTCCGGGTTCCTCATCACCGGGCACGTCCTCGCCGAGCTGGAGCAGCGGGGGCGCATCGACCTCGTCGCGTTCTGGGGCCGACGCATGCGTCGGATCCTGCCGGCGGCGCTCGGCGTCGCGCTCGTCACCTTCGTCGCATCGGTGCTGCTGATGCCGCCGCTCCTCGGGTCCGGTCTGGTCCGGATGGTGATCGCCGTCGCCGCGTACGTGCCGAACCTTCAGCTCGCGGCCGACGGTACCGACTACCTCGCCGAGACCTCCCCGTCCCCGTTCCAGCACTACTGGTCGCTGGGCGTGGAGGAGCAGTTCTACGTCCTCTGGCCCGTGTTGCTGCTCGTCGGCTGGCTGGTGCTCCGGTCCGTCCGGCGGGTCGGCTGGGTGGTCCTCGGTGTCGTGGTCGTGTCGTTCGTACTGTGCGTCGCGGTCGCCGGGGTGTCCCAGCCGTGGGCGTTCTTCTCGCTCCCGACGCGGGCGTGGGAGCTCGCGGTGGGCGGGCTCGTGGCCGTCCTCCTGCGTCGCGGTGTCGCCGTTCCTCGATCCGGCGGTGCGCTCATGGCGTGGGTCGGACTCGCCGGCATCCTGGTCGCGGGCTTCGCGTACGACGCGTCGACCCCCTACCCGGGCGTGGCGACCCTCCTGCCCGTCCTCGGTGCAGCGGCTCTCGTCCTTGGCGGAGCAGGCGGCAGCTCATGGGGGCCGGTCGCCCTGTTCCGCAGGCGCCCCCTGCAGTTCCTCGGCACGATCTCCTACTCCCTGTACCTCTGGCACTGGCCGCTCCTCGTCATCCCACAGGCGGCCGTCGGCCTCCGCGACCCGCTCCCGGCGTGGGTCGCCGTGCTCGAGGTCGCTGCCGCCCTCGGACTCGCCGTCCTGACGCACCGCTTCGTCGAGGAGCCGTTCCGCCGCGCGCGCTGGACGGTGCTCCGCGGCCGTCGTCGCAGCATGGCACTCGGCGCCCTCGCATCGGTGACGGTCGTCGGCGTCGCCCTCGCTGCGCTCCCAGTCCTGGAGGCGCGCCCCACCTCGACCACGCGGGTCGCCTCCGCGGTCACTCCCTCAAGTTCGCCCGTCTTCACCGGGTACGTGCCCGAGAACCTGGCACCGTCGCTGCGCGACGCCGCGAGCACGGCGTCGACGATGCACGTGAACGGCTGCCACGTCGCCGACCGCGACGACACGACGATCCACGCCTGCGTGATGGGCGATCCGGACGGGGCGCTCACCGTCGCGCTCGTCGGCGACTCGCACGCGGCACACTGGTTCCCGGCGCTCGAACGGTGGGCAGAGCACCGCGGTGGCGTCCGTCTGCTTGGGTACTCGAAGGCGGGCTGTCCCGTGACGGACGTCTTGATCCGGAACGCGGGCGTGCCTTTTGCGGCGTGCGAGACGTGGCGGGAGGCTGCCCTCGAGCGGCTACGAGCCGAGCGTCCGGACGTCGTCCTCGTCTCGAACTCGAGCCGGCTACCGTTCGCTGAGCCGGGCCCCCGGGTTGCGGCGTGGAGCAATGGCATGGAGCGACTCTTCGACGACCTTCCTCCATCGTCTCGCGTCGCTGTCATCGCGAACACGCCGCAGTTCGAGGAGAGCGTTCCCCGCTGTCTCTCGGCGAATCTGGACGACACCGCGGCGTGCGCTGCTGCGCGCGATGTCGCTGTCGACACCGACTGGATCGCTGCCGAACGGGCCGTCACCGAGCGCCGCGGTCACGGGTACGTCGACCTCACCGACTGGTTCTGCGATGCGGAGCGCTGCGGTGCCGTCCAGGGTGACGTCCTGGAGTTCCGCGACCATTCGCACCTGACGACCGCATGGGCCCGGGAGCTGTGGTGGGAGTTCGGGGGAGCTGTCGACAGCGCGCGCTGACGACCGAGCGAACAGAAAGGGCGTGCACCGTGTTGGTGCACGCCCCTGTTGCTGTCCGCGGACGTCAGTCCTTGGCGACCTTCTGGACGAAGTTCTGCCCGCCGCGGTCGTCGATGTTCGCCGGCTTCTCAACCTGCCAGAGGACGTCGTTCCCGCTCCCCGAGACGATCACCGTGTCGGCGGTCTCCACGACGACCCTGGTCAGGCCGCCGGTCACGGTGAGCTCCTTGACGTCCCCGAGGTGCACGATCGCGTTGTTGGCGCTGACCACGACGGTCGCGCACGCACCCGCGAGGGTGACCTCGTGGTTCGACTGCCCGATGGTCGCCTTGCCGTCCTTGCAGGCGACGTCGGCCTTGGCCTCCGGTGTGCGGACGTCCTTCGCGGACATCGGCGCTGTCGGCGTCGTCTTCCCATCCGGCGTGGTCTCTGTGTCCGGGGCGCCGGAGCACCCGGCGAGAGTGAGCAGTGCGGCGGCGCCGGTGATGAGGGCGATGAGGGGCTTCGAGTTCATGAGATGACCTTTCGTGTGTGATGTCATTGTACATGTCAAATATCAATCATGCGATGCCCGTGAGATGCCGAACGGCCGGCATCGCGAGGTGCGATACCGGCCGTTCAGGTGGTGCGGGAGGAACTCGTTACGAGGCGTTGCGATCGATCGAGAAGTTGATCTTGATCTCGCTCTTCTGACCGTCCTTCTCCTGCTTCACCGTGAGGCCGGTGTAGGTGCCGCCCCTCGCGAGGTCGATCAGGGCCTCGAGGGAGAAGTCGCCGTCCTGGTTGGCGGTGCCGGTCGCGACGGTCGTCTTGGACGAGCCGACCGTGATCGTGGCACCGGGGGTGGCCTTGCCGACGAAGGTCGGCCGGACGGTCGTGACGACCTCGCCGTCCGTCGGCTTCGAGACCGTGATCGGTCGCAGGCTGTCGCTGCCCTCGGCGTCACGAGCCACCGAGAAGGTGACCGTGGTGCTCGACGTCGCGCCGTTCTTCTCCTGCTTGACCGTGAGGCCGGTGTAGGTGCCGCCCCTCGCGAGGTCGATCAGGGCCTCGAGGGAGAAGTCGCCGTCCTGGTTGGCGGTGCCGGTCGCGACGGTCGTCTTGGACGAGCCGACCGTGATCGTGGCACCGGGGGTGGCCTTGCCGACGAAGGTCGGCCGGACGGTCTGGACGACCTCGCCGTCCGTCGGCTTCGAGACCGTGATCGGGTCGAGCTGCTCGGCACCGGCGTCACGGGCGACCGTGAAGCTGGACGTCGTGGTGCTCGTGCGGTCGTCGGTGGTGGTCTGACGGACCGTCAGGCCGGAGTACGTGCCGCCCCGTTCGAGATCGCGGTTCGTCGTCGCGGTCCACTTGCCGTCCTTGTCGGCTTCACCCTCAGCGATGGTCACGCGGGACGAACCCACGGTGATCTTCGCGAACGGGGTCGCCGTGCCCTCGAAGACCGGGCGGAGGGTATCCACCGTGCTGTTCTGCTCAGGAGCGGTCAGCACGAGCGGCTTGATCGCGGACGCCTTGCTCGACACGACGAACGCTGCCGCGGTGGTGTTCGTCTTGCCGCCCTTCGCCTGAGTCGCAGTGAGGTTGTACGTGCCGCCCGCCTCGAGGTCGCGGTCGGTCGTGGCTGTCCAGTTTCCCTTCGCGTCAGCCGTCGCCGTCGCGATGGTGGTGCGGGCCGAGCCGACGGTGATCTCCGCGAACGGGGTCGCCGTACCCTGGAACACCGGTCGGAGCGTGTCGACGACGGTCAGGCTGCTCCCGCCCTGCTCCGGAGTCGTCACCGTGATCGGCGCGGTAATCGGGTTGTTCACGGTGATTGCGTGCCGGATCGTGGACGAGTCGCCCTTGGTTGGGATCTGGTCGACGTAGAAGTTGTAGTCACCGTTCGCCAGACGGATGCCCGACGTCAGCTCCCACTTGCCGTCCTTCACGACCGCGCGGCCGAGTTCAGTGACGGAGCCGCGGACGATGACCGTCGCGCCTTCGTGCCCGGTTCCGGTGAATGTCGGGTAGTTGTTCTCCGTGATCGAGCCTGCATCCGGGGAGACGACCTTGACCGGGACGACGTTGACCGTCGTGCTGATCGAGAACGACGCGGTGGCGGTCGAGACGTCACCGTTGGCGGCGGTCTGCGTCACACGGAGGTTGTACTTGCCGTCCGCCAGATCGACGTTCGCCGGGACGGACCACTTGCCGTCCGTGACGGTGGTGGTCGCGACGACCCGCGAGCTGCCACGGATCTCGATCGTGGCGCCGTTGTCACCGGTGCCCTCGAAGACCGGGCGAGCCGAGTCGACGACCGCACCCTGCTTCGGAGCGGTGACCGCGACCGGGACGGCCGGGTCGGCGCTCTTCGCCACGGTGATCGCCGAGTTGCCGACGACGCTGAACGACCCGAGGTTCGTCGCCCCGTCGACGGTGAAGCCGAGGTTGCGGGTACCGACCGCGGCGTCCTTCGCCGCGTCGAGCTTGCCCGTCCAGCGAGCCTCGGAGTCGGCCGCGAACGCGGTACCAGCCGCGATCGACCCGGTGAAGGTCCGGCCGTCATCTGACACCGTGCCGGTGACGTCGAGGCCAGGCGTCGTGACCCAGCTGCCGTTCGCCGTCTTGTACGCGCCGGTGAACTTCGTCATGTCGGAGGCGAAGGTCGTGCCGGCAGGAGCGGTGAGGACGACCCGCGTGGTGCCCTCGAGCGTGGTCGCCGTGTCGGCCTGCATGCCGAACGCGACGTCCTCCTCGGAGCCCTGGGCGATGGTGGTGGGGTGCCCGATGCCGTCGGCGAGGAAGCCGCCGTTCTCGGCCGGGGCCGGTGCGGCGGTCTTCGTGGAGCCACCGGCAGCGAAGGTGCCCTTGTTCGAGTCACCCGTGACCGTGTAGCGGAGGGTGTCCGAGATGGCGTCGCCGGTCGTCGGCGTGTTCACCGAGATGCCCCAGCGGATCTCGCCGTTCTTCGGGAACGTGATGCCCGAGTCCGAGCTCCAGTCGTAGGTGTACTTCGTGCCGTCGGACGAGAGCGTGCCGCCGGACAGCTTGAGCCGCTGCGTCTCGACCCAGCTCCCGGTTGCCGACTTGTACGAGCCGATGATCTCGTCCTGGTCCGCGGTGAAGATGGTGCCCTCGGGTGCGGTGAACGTGACCTTGCCGCCGTTCACGGAGTGGAAGTCCTCGGTGACGTTGACGTGCCCGAAGACGTCCGTGCCCGTACCGCGGTTCAGGACGGTGTCGGGGCCGTGCCCATCTGCGAGGACGTCGACGATGGTCACGACGACGTTTGCCTGGTCGGTCTTGGTGTTTCCGTCCCACTGCTCGACGGTGATGGTGTTCGCACCGACGTTCAGTCCGGAGACCACACCTGTCCATGCACCGACCTGGCCGACGGTGGCGATCGTCGTGCCGTTGACCTTGACCTGCGAGCCCGGCGTTCCGAGGCCCGCGAGGGTCGCTTCACGCTTCGCGTTGTCGACGGAGTTGACCTCGGCGGTGAACTCCGCCGGCGCAGCGGTGACGGTGACGGCGGTGTTGCCGGAGAACGAGAACGCACCGAAGTTGGTCGTGCCCGCCCCGGAGAACGCCATGTTCTGCGTGCCTGCGGTGGAGCCGGCGACGACGTCGATGCCCCAGCGGATCTGGTGCCCGTCGTGCAGCGCGAAGCTCGAGCCCGGCGTCGCCATCCGGCCCGTGAACTGCGTGCCTGCCGCGTTCACCGTGCCGGTCATCGTGAGCGAGGTGCTGCTGGCCCAGGAGCCGCCGGAGGGCTTGTACTCACCGGTCAGGCTGGTCTGGTCAGCGGCGAACTTGCTGCCGCTGGGCGCATCGACCGTGATCGTGGTGTTCGTCATGGACGTCACCGTGCTGTTCGCCGCGGCGCCGAAGTGCACCGTCCGACGCTCGGTGGCCGGGATGGTCGCCGGGAACCCGACGCCCGCCGAGGCGAATCCGCCGTTCGGCGCCGGGCTAATCGGTGACAGGTCGCCGACCATCGTCCATCCCTTGGCGTCCGCCGTCAGGCCGTAGTAGGTCGTGTTGCCGCTTGAGAATGGTGTTGTGCCGCCGACAAACGATCCTGAGTACGTTTGCAGCTTTCCGTTCTTGAGCCTGAACTTTGAACCGTTCAGCCCGCAGTTGTAGTAGGGCATGACGAGTGGAGGACCGTAGGAGGTGTGCAGTCCAACGCATCTTTCGTCACGATCACCGAACTGGAACCAGCCGTCGCTCGTTTCGCGCGGCGTAAACCGAGCGGCTGCAGCGATGGCTGCGCTCTCGCTCGAATGAGTCGCGTACCAGTACTGGTTCGTGATGACGCCCTCGCGCTCCTTCACACTGAAGAACTTGCCTCCGTCCTTGAAGATGAGCGGCATCGGCGCGAGCGCTTGCGTGGCCGACTTCGCCTTGGACTCGGGGGCCGCCACGGCCGCAGCCGAGCCGAAGCTCAGCCCCGAGACGACCGTCGCCGCTGCGAGTGCAGCCGCTCCGACGCTCTTGAGTGTTTTGCGCATGGTTGTACTTCCTGTGAGGGCACCGTCGTCAGACGTGTCGGGAGGACGGTGCGATCGAGAGGGGAGGTCTCGACCACGCGGCAGAGCGCTGCAGGCCGATACGTCAATACTAACATGCAAAATATTGCAAACGAAAGGGGCAACTGCGTTAGGGTGCCGCGATCGAGAACCTGCGTCGTTCAGACGCAACTTTCAGCTCCCAGAGTTGACGTGCCTCCAGTCCGGAGTAGAGTTGAGTCCATCGGACGCAAGTCCGCAGACTTCAGCAAGACCCGCACCAACAGAAGGAGCACCCACACATGGGACGTGCAGTAGGCATCGACCTCGGAACCACCAACTCGGTCGTCAGCGTGCTCGAGGGCGGTGAGCCCACCGTCATCGCGAACGCCGAGGGCCTCCGCACCACGCCGTCGATCGTCGCCTTCACCAAGGACGGCGAGGTGCTCGTCGGCGAGACCGCCAAGCGCCAGGCCGTCACGAACGTCGACCGCACCATCGCCTCGGTCAAGCGCCACATCGGCACCGACTGGACGACGGACATCGACGGGAAGAAGTACACGCCGCAGGAGATCTCGGCGCGCATCCTCGGCAAGCTCAAGCGCGACGCCGAGCAGTACCTCGGTGAGGACGTCACCGACGCGGTCATCACCGTGCCGGCGTACTTCAACGACGCCGAGCGCCAGGCCACGAAGGACGCCGGTGAGATCGCCGGCCTCAACGTCCTCCGCATCATCAACGAGCCGACCGCCGCTGCGCTGGCGTACGGCCTCGACAAGGGCAAGGAAGACGAGCTCATCCTGGTCTTCGACCTCGGTGGCGGCACGTTCGACGTCTCCCTGCTCGAGGTGGGCAAGGACGACGACTTCTCGACCATCCAGGTCCGCGCGACCTCCGGTGACAACCGCCTCGGTGGTGACGACTGGGACCAGCGCATCGTCGACTACCTGATCAAGAAGTTCAAGGACGAGCACGGCGTCGACCTCTCGACCGACAAGATCGCGAAGCAGCGCCTCAAGGAAGCTGCCGAGCAGGCCAAGAAGGAGCTGTCGAGCCAGCTCAGCGCGAGCATCCAGCTCCCGTACCTGACGCTCACGGCCGACGGTCCGCTCAACCTCGACGAGACCATCTCGCGCGCCCAGTTCGAGCAGATGACCTCCGACCTGCTCGACCGCACGAAGAAGCCGTTCAACGACGTCATCAAGGAAGCCGGTGTCTCGGTCAACGACATCGCCCACGTGGTGCTCGTCGGTGGCTCGACCCGCATGCCTGCCGTGGCCGAGGTCGTCAAGTCGCTGACCGGTGGCAAGTCCCCGAACCAGGGCGTCAACCCGGACGAGGTCGTCGCCGTCGGCGCGGCGCTGCAGGCCGGTGTCCTGAAGGGCGAGCGCAAGGACGTCCTGCTCATCGACGTCACGCCGCTGTCGCTCGGCATCGAGACCAAGGGCGGCCTGATGACGAAGCTCATCGACCGCAACACCGCGATCCCGACCAAGCGGAGCGAGACCTTCACGACCGCTGACGACAACCAGCCGTCGGTCGCGATCCAGGTCTTCCAGGGCGAGCGCGAGTTCACCCGCGACAACAAGCCGCTCGGCACCTTCGAGCTCACCGGCATCGCGCCGGCTCCCCGTGGCGTCCCGCAGGTCGAGGTCACGTTCGACATCGACGCCAACGGCATCGTGCACGTGTCCGCGAAGGACAAGGGCACCGGCAAGGAGCAGTCGATGGTCATCTCCGGTGGCTCGTCGCTGCCGAAGGAGGACATCGAGCGCATGGTCCGCGAGGCCGAGGAGCACGCGGCCGAGGACAAGGCCCGTCGTGAGGCGAACGAGCGTCGCAACCAGGCCGAGCAGCTCGTCTACTCGATCGAAAAGCTCATCAAGGAGAACGACGAGAAGCTCCCCGCGGACGTCAAGTCCGAGGTGCAGGCCGACGTCGACGCGCTCAAGTCGGCACTCGCGGGTGAGGACGAGGACGCCGTGAAGACGGCCTTCGACAAGCTCAACGAGTCGCAGGGCAAGCTCGGCCAGGCCATCTACGCCCAGCAGGACGCTGGTGCTGCGGCCGGTGGCGAGCAGCCCACCGCCGACGGCCAGGCACAGGCGGACGACGAGGACATCGTCGACGCCGAGGTCGTGGACGACGAGGACGACAAGGACAAGAAGTAGATGACGGACCCCAAGGACAACGTCCCCAACGAGGACGAGCCCCAGGTCGAAGGGGACGCCACCAACGCGGAGCAGCCGGAGGACCTCATCGAGGCCGAAGGCCCCGACGTCGAGGTCCCGACAGACGCGCCGGCGGGGGGTGCCACCGACCTCTCCCCGGAGGACGAGGCACTCCTGGCCGACGCCGCCCGCGGCATCGCCGAGGACAAGCTCAGCACCGAGGACCGCGACCTGGTCGCCGAGATGCGTGCGGACATGCTCCGTGCGCAGGCCGAGCTGGTGAACTTCCGGAAGCGCGTCGAGCGTGACCGAGAGGCGAACCGCGAGGTCGCGATCGCGGAGGTCGTGCGTGCACTCCTCCCGGCGCTCGACGACCTGACCCGCGCCGAGGCGCACGGCGACCTCACCGAGGGCCCCATGCAGGTCATCGGTCAGAAGATCCGCGGCGGCTTCGAGAAGTTCAAGCTCGTGCAGATCGGCGAGAAGGGCGAGTCCTTCGACCCGAACGTCCACGAGGCGATCGTGCAGCTCCCGACACCGGGCGCCACCGGCCAGACCGTGGCGGACGTCGTCGAGCCGGGCTACAAGCTCGGTGAGCGCGTCCTCCGTGCGGCCAAGGTCGCGGTGGCGGTCCCGGCCTGAGCGCGGGGAGGAGGTAGGGATTCATGGCCAGTCAGGACTGGTTCGACAAGGACTTCTACAAGGTCCTCGGCGTCGACAAGACGGCGAGCGACGCTGAGCTGAAGAAGACCTACCGGAAGCTCGCGCGGCAGTTCCACCCGGACTCCAACCCGGGGGACGCCGCCGCGGAGAACCGCTTCAAGGAGATCAGCGAGGCGTACTCGGTGCTCTCCGACAAGGAGCAGCGCCAGGAGTACGACCAGGTCCGCGCCATGGGCTCTGGTGCCCGCTTCACCGCGGGTGGCCCGGGCCAGGGCGGCGGCTTCGAGGACGTCTTCGGCGGCATGTTCAACCAGGGCGGGGGCGGACAGCGCGTCCGTTTCGGCCAGGGCGGGGCAGGCGGCGGCGGCTTCGAGGACATCCTCGGCGGGATGTTCGGCGGCGGGGGTGGCTTCGGCCAGTCCTCCGGCGGGTACCGCGGCTTCGGTGGACCGACGAAGGGCCGGGACGTCTCCGCGACGACCACGCTCGACTTCACCACCGCGATCGCCGGCGACACCGTCAAGCTCTCGCAGGGCAACGGCCGCCCGGTGAACGTCCGCATCCCCGCTGGTGTCGCCGACGGTCAGAAGATCCGTCTGCGTGGCCGTGGCGAACCGTCGCCCGACGGCGGTGAGGCCGGTGACCTCGTGGTCACCGTCACCGTCCGCAAGCACCCGGTGTTCGAGCGCGACGGGCAGAACCTCCGGCTGGACGTTCCCGTGACGTTCGTCGAGGCAGCGCTCGGCGCGACGATCGAGGTCCCGACGCTCGGCGGTTCCACCGTCAAGCTGAAGGTCGCACCCGGCATGCCGTCGGGCCGCGTCCTCCGCGTCAAGGGCCGTGGTGTCACGACCAAGAACGGGACCGGCGACCTGCTCGCCACCGTCCAGGTCGCGGTGCCGTCGCACCTGTCGGACAAGCAGCGGGAGGCCGTCGAGGCCCTCGCCGAGACCCTGCCCGACGAGAACCCCCGCGAGGACCTCCTCGCCAAGGCGCGCAGCTAGCGCTGCGCACCACCAGCAGTAGACCCGGCCTGGAGGCACGGCGCGGCTCCGTCAGGAACGCGCGCCGTGCCTCCAGGCTGGTTTTCACCACCACGCGGACGACGGAAGGAACGCGCCATGACCGACATGGACGAGAACTCGCCCGTCTTCGCGATCGCGATGGCGGCCGAGCTCGCCGAGATGCACCCGCAGACGCTGCGGCAGTACGACCGGCTCGGCCTGGTCGTGCCGGGCCGCACGCGCGGCGGCTCGCGCCGGTACTCGATGCGGGACGTCGCCCAGCTGCGCGAGATCGCGCGGCTCGGGTCCGAGGGCGTCTCGCTCGAGGGCATCCGCCGCGTGCTCGAACTCGAGAACGAGAACCGCGCGCTGCGAGCGCGCGTGAGCGAGCTGGAGACGGCCCTCGCCGACCAGCTCATCAACCGGCCGGGAGCGCGCGTGTTCGCCGCCTCGGCCACTGGCGGTGCTGTCCCCCTGCGCGCGGGGATGCGCCCACAGCGGAACACGCAGATCGTGCTGTACCGCGGGCCGCGCTGACAGCGACCCGCCCGCTGATCGGTACGCTTGCGCCGTGCCACCGGACTTCGCCGACTTCTTCCGCCGCCGTGACGACGACGCCGCGGACCTCATCGCGATCGACGGCACGGACCGCTTCATCCTCGACGAGGCCCCGCACGTGCACGGCGACGCCCTCCGGCAGCCGGGCGAGGTCGCGGTCGTCGACGATCGCTACGGGGTGCTGACGCTCGGCGCCATCACGGTCCACGGGGCCTCGGACGTCCGGGTCGTGCAGGACTCCCTCGTCGGCGTGCGCGCGCTCGAGGCGAACGCCGGCACGTTCGGCCGCCGCGGCTTCCACCACCCGGATTCGCTCGAGCAGGCGTTCCGCGACGTGCGACTCGTGCTCCTGCGGCTCTCGAAGTCGAACGACCGGCTCGACGAGATCGCCCGCGCCGTCGCACGGTTCGCCTCGCCCGACGTCGTGCTGCTCTGCGGCGGGGTGTCGAAGCACATGAACCTGTCCCAGAACGACGTCCTGCGCCGGTACTTCGGCGACGTCACCGCGTCCCGGGGTCGTGGCAAGTCGCGGCTCCTCATCGCGCAGGACCCGCTCCGCGCCTCGGCCACCCGGGCGGACGCCACGAACCCCTGGCCTCGGTCGGTGCACGTCGACGACCTCGGGATGACCCTCGTCGCGCACGGCGGCGTGTTCGCCGGGACCTCGCTCGACCAGGGCACGCGGGTGCTGCTCGAGGCGATGGACGCCGCGGTGCCGACCGCCCGGGTCGCAGTCGACCTCGGGTGCGGCAACGGGGTCATCGCCGCGGCCATCGCCCGGCGTCGTCCGTCGCTCAAGGTGATCGCGACGGACGTCTCCGCGATCGCGGTGGCCTCGACCCGTGCGACGGCCGAGGCGAACGGCGTGGCGGACCGGGTCGAGGTCCTCCGCACCGACGCTGGTGACGAGCTCGCCGAGGGTTCCGCGCAGCTCGTGCTCTGCAACCCGCCCTTCCACGCGGACACCACGGTGACCACCGACGCGGCCGAGGCGATGTTCCGGAACGCGGCCACGATCCTCCAGTCCGGCGGTGAACTGTGGTGCGTCTGGAACTCGCACCTGCGGTACCGCCCCGTGCTGGAGCGGCTCGTCGGGTCGACGCGCGAGGTGACGCGGACGCCGAAGTTCACCGTGACGGCGTCGCGGCGGGCGTAGCGCGGGCGGCGTCCAGGCCTGTCCACAGGGTGCGCGCGGAGTGCGCGCAGAAACGACGAATGCGCACGGCGGACCGTGCGCATTCGTCGTCGGGTGAGCGGTTCACCCGCCCGGCGTCAGACGACCAGGATCAGGCCGGGACGTAGTCGAACGTGTCCGGGTCCGGACCCGTCCGGTGGCCCTTGTCGAGGCCGGAGATGTCCGTCATGTCCTCGCCGGAGAGCTCGAAGTCGAAGATCGCGAAGTTCTCCTCGACACGGGCACGCGTGACCGACTTCGGGAAGACGATGTCGCCGCGCTGGATGTGCCAGCGGAGCACGACCTGCGCCGGGGACTTCCCGTGCGCCGACGCGATGCGCGTGATGGTCTCGTCGTCGAGCACGAGGCCCTGGGCGATGGGGGACCAGGCCTCGGTCGCGATGCCGAGGTCGGCGTTCGCCTGGCGCAGCGACTCCTGCGTGAGGTACGGGTGCACCTCGATCTGGTTCACCGCCGGGGTGATCGTGGTCTCGTCGCGGAGGCGGTGCAGGTGGTGCGCCTGGAAGTTCGAGACGCCGATGCTGCGGGAGGTGCCGGCGTGGTAGAGCTCCTCGAGGGCCTTCCACGTGGGGACGAAGTCCGACACGGTGGGCAGCGGCCAGTGGATGAGGAACAGGTCGGTGTAGCCGCCGAGCAGGTCGGCCGACTTCTTGCCGTTCTCGAGGGCCGTCGACGGCTCGTGGAAGCCGTTGTTGAGCTTCGAGGTGACGAAGATCTCCGAGCGGTCGATGCCGGACTCGGCGATGGCCTCGCCCACCTCCTTCTCGTTGCCGTACATCTCGGCGGTGTCGATGTGGCGGTAGCCGACCTCGAGCGCGGCCAGGGTGGCGGCCTTCGTCTCGGAGGGGTCGATCTGGAAGACGCCGAAGCCGAGCTGCGGGATGGTCTTGCCGTCGTTCAGGGTGATGTTCGGAACGGTCATGGTGTCATGCAACCAAACGGTCCCCAGGAGCCATTCCGGGAACGTTCAGCCGGGCGCGTCACGCCAGGGCGGCGGAGATGTACGCGAGCAGCGCCTGCCCGTACGCGTCGGCGGCCAGCGACTCGGTGAACGCCCGGGTCTCGCCGGCGATCGTCGCGGTCACCGTGTACCCCGCGGTCAGGGACACGAACGCCGGGCCGAGGAGCTCGCGGAGCTGGTCCTCGCGGGGGAGCCACAACGACTCGGCGGCGTCGACCGAGTCGAGCGCCCACTCCGTCGTGCCGTTGAACCCGAGCACGGTGCCGGACGGGTAGTCGTGGCGTTCGACGGTCATCTCCGACACCGTGTAGACGTCGTCGTCGACGCCGGGCTTGTCGATGACGAACCGGTCACCGGTCGTCGGGTGCCAGCGGAGACCGGCGTCACGCAGGGCCGCGGCGAGAGCAACTGTGATCACGCGTTCCAGCCTGCCACTCGGAACCCTGCAAGCTCGCCGTACTAGCATCGCCAAGCACCCCCACGCGCGACCGCACCCGCGTTCGCGCGCGCGAACGCGACGACGCCCGGCCAACCGGTGCCGCGCCTCCAGGCCGAAGAACCGGCCACGGGGCGGGCCACCGGCCGGCGTCCCGACCGAGGCGGACGACACCCCGTCCGCCCAGAGAAGGACCCGCATGACCCTCGAACGCGAGGAACTCCGCGACGACTGGACCGTGACCATGGTCGGAGGAACCGGCGCTCCGGACGGTGTCGCCGGGCGCACGATCCCGGCGACCGTGCCGGGACAGGTGCACACCGACCTGGAACGCGAGGGACTGCTGGCCGACCCGACGTTCGACCGCAACGAGGACGCCGGCAAGTGGGTCGGCCGCGCGGACTGGTCGTACCGGCGGACGGTCGACGTCGACCCGAAGGGCTTCGAACGCGTCGACCTGGTGTGCGACGGACTCGACACCGTGGCGGAGCTCAGTCTCGACGGTGTCGTCGTGGGCACCACCCGCAACATGCACCGGCGCTACCGCTTCGACGCACGCGACCAGACCGGCGGGGTCGGCCGCGGCAGCAAGACGCTCGAGGTCCTGTTCGAGTCGCCCTACCGCGAAGCCGGTCGGGTGGCGGCGAAGGCCGGCAGCATGCCCGGACCGTACGACGAGCCGTTCCCGTACATCCGGAAGATGGCGTCGAACTTCGGCTGGGACTGGGGCCTGACCGCGGTGACGAGCGGACCGTGGCGACCGATCGCGATCGAGCGCTGGTCGACGGCGCGGCTGCGGGAGGTCCGGCCGCTGGTGGACGTCGAGGCGGGCGAGGGCGTGCTCGACGCGCACCTCACCGTCGAGCGCTCGGGGTTGAACGACCTCGACCAGGACGGCGAGGACGACGACCTCGTGCTCGTCGTGACGGTGAGCGGCGAGACCGCCGAGGGGACGGCGACGCGACAGCGTTCCCGTGCACAGTTGACGCCGAAGGACGACGAGACCGTGGTCACCGTCCGCGTGCCCGACGTGCAGCGGTGGTGGCCGCGCGGGTACGGTCAGCAGGCGCTGTACGACGTGGTCGTCGAGCTGCAGACCGTCGACGGCGAGGTCCTCGACCGGTCGACGTTCCGCACCGGCTTCCGGTCGACCCGCATCGACACGGCCTCGGACGAGATCGGCAAGCCGTTCAACGTGCACGTCAACGGGACGCTCATCGACGTGCGTGGCGTGAACTGGATCCCGGACGACGTCATCGTGTCCCGCGTCGACCGCGCGCGGGTCGCGGGACGGCTGCGGGCAGCCGTCGACCTCAACGTCAACCTCGTGCGGGTCTGGGGCGGCGGCGTCTACGAGTCGAACGACTTCTACGAGGTCTGCGACGAACTCGGGCTGCTCGTCTGGCAGGACTTCCCGTTCGCCTGCGCCGCCTACCCCGAGGGCGAGCCGATCCGCAGCGAGGTCATCGCCGAGGCTCGGGACAACGTCGCACGCCTGTCCCGCCACCCGTCGCTCGTGGTCTGGAACGGCAACAACGAGAACATCTGGCTGCACGGCGTCGACAACTGGGGCGACGAGCTCGGGGACCGCGGCTGGGGGCTCGACTACTACCTCGACCTCCTGCCGACGATCGTCGACGCCGTGGACCCGTCCCGCTTCTACACGGTCGCGTCGCCGTGGTCCGGAGACGAGTCGCTGTTCGCGAACGACGTCGACCACGAGACGCACCACTCGTGGGACGTCTGGAACCGCCTGTCCGACGACCACTACCGTGACTCCGTCCCGCGGTTCGTGTCCGAGTTCGGGTGGCAGGCGCCGCCCGCCTGGCGCACGCTGCGCGACGCCGTGCGTGACGCACCCCTCGCCGTGGACTCGCCCGGTGTCGTCCACCACCAGAAGGCGGCGGACGGCATGGGGAAGCTCGCGCGGGGCATCGCGCCGCGGTTCGGCTCCGTGGATCCGACCTCGTTCGACGCGTGGCACTACCTGACCCAGCTGCAGCAGGCACGCGCGATCGCGACGGGCGTCGAGCACTGGCGGACGCACTGGCCCCGCAACACCGGGGTCGTGGTCTGGCAGCTCAACGACCTGTGGCCCGTGTCCTCGTGGTCGGCGATCGACTCCGCGGGGCGGCTGAAGCCGCTGGCGCACGAGCTGCGCCGGCTCTACGACGACGTGCTGCTGACGATCCGGCCGGTCACGTCGTTCTCGGCGTCGGTTTCCCGGACTGGAGGAACGGATCGCCCCGCGTCGTCGGCCTCCGAGAACGAGACGGTCGGGTCCGGTGATCTGTCGGACACGCTGTCCCTCGAGGTGCCGGGGGCCGAGCCCCTCGGGGTGTCGCCCGGTGCGTTCGGGAACGCGCCGATCGAGGTCGCGGTCCGCTCCACCCGTCCCGGCCTGGACAGCGTGGTGCGCGTGCGGCGGATCTCCCTGTCCGGCAGCGTGCTCGCCGAGGTCACGCTCCCCGTCCACCTCTCGGCCGCCGGGGTCGCCGTGGTGTCCCTGCCCGAGTCCGTCGGCGTGGTGGACGACCCGACCAACGAGCTCGTCGTGGCGGACATGGACTGGCGCCGTGCGGTGTGGACGCCGGCACCGGACAAGGACATGCACTGGCAGCCGGCGCGGTACCGGACGTCGTTCGAGCCGGTGGGCGACGACGGGGTCGAACTCGTCGTCGAGGCCGACTCGCTCGTCCGGGACCTGCTCCTCCAGCCGGACCGCGTCTCGCCGGAGGGCACCGTCGACCGCGGGTTCATGACCCTGCTGCCGGGGGAGCGGGTCTCGTTCCGGCTGCACGGCGTGACCGCGGCCGACGTCCCCGCGCTGGTCGAGGCGCCGACACTCCTCACCCTGGACCGCATTCTCGGGCATTGATGTCCAGAACACCAGAGTGATATATTGACTGCAGTGCCGCTCCACGTCGTGACCCGAACGACGGCGGCACCCGGTCGGTGTCCCGTCCGGAGGTCGACCCGGAGGGTTCCCGATGTCACTCACGCTGCGCACACCCGCGGTCGGTGTTCCCGGCACCGGACGAGTGGTCCGTCGTCGGTCCGACGCGGTGGGGCTGGCCGGGCTCGACCTCGGGCTGCTGCTCGTCGCGTTCGCGGTCGCGCACCTCGTCCGGTTCCCGGGCGAGCTGCCCGCCGGGACGATCGGCGCCGGGTGGATCGAGTTCGTGGTCGCCCCCGTGCTGATCGCGTCGTGGATGGCGCTGCTGGCGGCCTTCCGGACGCGTGATCCGCGCATCGTCGGCGTCGGGGGTGACGAGTACCGCCGCGTCGTCACGGCGAGCCTCGTGGCCGTGGCCTCGACCGCTGCCGTCGCCTACGCGCTCCAGGTCGACCTCGCGCGGGGCTACGTCGCCATCGCGTTCCCGGTCGGGCTGCTGCTGCTCGCGCTCGGCCGGAAGGGTGTCCGCGGGTCCCTCGCACGCCGCCGAGCCCGGGGTGAGCGGTTGCAGGACGTCCTGCTCGTCGGGGACCTGGACGACGTCCGCTACGTCGGTCGTCGGATCGCGGCGACGCCGTCGGCCGGGTACCGCGTGCGTGCCGTCATCACGGACTGTGCGGCGCGCGGGTCGGTCGTCGACCTCGGGGTCGTGAGTGCGCCCGTGCTCGACGGTGTCGATGCCGTGCTCGACCGCGCTCGATCGGAGGGCGTCTCGGCGGTCGTCGTCGCCGGGGCTGTCGCGGGTGGGCACGAACGACTCCGGCGGCTCGGCTGGCAACTCGAGGCGCAGGGCGTCGAGCTGGTGGTGTCCTCGCCACTCGCCGACATCGCCGCCGGACGCGTGCACGAGCGACCCGTCGACGGCCTGCCACTCATGCACGTCGAGACGCCGGACTACAGCCGCCGACTGGGCAAGCGGGCGCTCGACGTCATCGGCGCCGGCATCGGTCTGCTGCTCCTCGCACCGGTGTTCGCCCTCCTGGCGCTCGTCATCCGCGCGGACGACCGCGGGCCGGTGTTCTTCCGACAGACCAGGGTCGGTCGCGGTGGCCGGGAGTTCTCGATCCTCAAGTTCCGGACGATGTGCGTCGACGCCGAAGCCCGGATGGCAGCGCTCGCGCAGTCGAACGAGGGCGCGGGGCCGCTCTTCAAGATGAAGGACGACCCGCGGGTGACCCGGGTGGGCAGCTTCCTGCGCCGGACCTCGCTCGACGAACTCCCGCAGCTGTGGAACGTGCTGACCGGGTCGATGAGCCTCGTCGGGCCGCGCCCGGCACTGCCCCGAGAGGTCGCCCTGTACGAGGACTTCGCCGACCGACGTCTCCTGGTGACCCCGGGCATCACGGGACTGTGGCAGGTCAGCGGTCGCTCCGACCTCGACTGGGCCGATGGCGTGCGGCTCGACCTGCACTACGTCGAGAACTGGTCCTTCGTGCACGACGTGGTGATCCTGGCCCGGACGATCCCGTCCGTGCTGCGCTCCCGCGGTGCGTACTGATCCGGGCCAGATCAGCGCGCTGTCTGTGCGAACGGTGTCCGTTCGTGGGACCGGCCTGGGATTCCGGGGCCGTGCGAGTTACGATGGGGAGACCACGGACTTCCGCCGCACGTGTCGACGACGACACGAGGACGGCGACCAGTTCCAGATCAAGGAGTCATGATGCTCGGAAACCTCGGCGGCGTACACCTGCTGATCATCCTCGGGATCGTCATCCTGCTGTTCGGTGCGACCAAGCTCCCGGCACTCGCCAAGGGCCTCGGCCAGTCGATCAACATCTTCAAGAAGGAGATGGGCGACGACGACAAGAAGGCCAAGGGCACCGACAACGGTGTGCAGAACAGCACTGTTGCTGAGCCCGCGGCGCCCGTCGCGCAGCCGGTCGTCAACCCCGGCCCGTCGGTCCAGCCGAACACGGACCACCGCAACTAGGACCCAGCCCCGTCCTGTCGGCAGCCCCCGCGACCCTCTCGGTCGCGGGGGCTTCGTCGTGCGCGGAGCGCAGGCGTGCCCAGTGTGCGAGGTGCCGACGAGTGTGGGAGGTCGCGAGCCTCGCACGGTCGACGAGACCTCGCACGGTGCGAGGCGGTGCGAGGCGGTGCGAGGTGGTGCGAGGGCGCGCGAGCGGGTGGAGGATGAGCACGTGTCCACTGCCCACGCCACCGCGCCGCTCCGTGACGACCGACGCGTCGTCCTGGTCGTGGCGATCCTGTCGTCGTTCGTGGTCGGGCTCGACTCGAGCGTCGTGAACGTGGCGCTCCCGGCGATCCGTGACGAACTGGGCGGGGGACTCGTGGTCCAGCAGTGGACGGTCGACGCGTACCTGATCACGCTGGGGTCGCTGATCCTGGTCGCCGGGAGCCTCTCGGACCTGTTCGGCCGGGTGCGGATCATCACGTGGGGGCTCGTGGTCTTCGGCATCGCCTCTGTCGCCTGCGCGATCGCCCCGTCCGGTGAGGTGCTCGTCGTCGCGCGGGCGTTCCAGGGAGTGGGCGGAGCGCTGGTGACCCCGAGCGCCCTCGCGCTCATCGTGGCCGCGTTCCGCGGTGCGGCGCAGGCGAAGGCGATCGGTACGTGGACCGCGTGGTCGAGCGCCGCGACGATCCTCGGGCCGGTGGTCGGCGGGTTCGTCGTGGACGGCATCGGGTGGCGCTGGATCTTCGTCCTGACCGCGGTGCCGATCGCGGTGACGATCCCGTTGGTGCGGCGGATCTCGGCCGACGTGCGGGCCGGGCACCGGGCTCGGGTCGACGTCGTCGGTGCGGTGCTGGCCGTCCTCGGGGTCGGCGGCGTGGTCCTCGGGTTGATCGAGCAGGAGCGGCTCGGGTGGGGTGCGCCGATCGTCGTGGCCGCACTGGTCGTCGGTGGCGCGGCGCTCGCGGCGTTCGTGCCGTGGGAGCTCCGGGTGACCCGGACGTCGGGTGCGCCGCTCGTGCCGCTCGAGCTCTTCCGCGCGCGGAACTTCGCGGTCGGCAACCTCGCGACGCTGTCGATCTACGGCGCGCTCGGCATGGTCTTCTTCGTGGTGACGCTCTTCCTGCAGGAGGTCTGGCGCTTCCCGGCCTGGCTCGCCGGACTCGCGACGCTGCCCCCGACCGTGATGCTCCTGCTCCTCTCGACGACCGTCGGGGCCTTCGCCGGCCGGTGGGGTCCGCGGTGGTTCATGGCGGCCGGTCCGGCGATCGCGGCGCTGGGCGCGCTCGTGCTCCTGCTCGCCGGCGACGACCCGCACGCGTACTGGTGGTCGGTGCTCCCCGGCCTCGTGTTGATCGGTGCCGGGATCGCCCTCATGGTGACGCCCCTGACGAGTGCCGTCCTGGGGTCGGTGCCGCAGTCCGAGGCGGGCGTCGGGTCGGCGGTGAACAACGCGATCGCCAGGATCGCAGGACTCGTGATGGTGGCCCTGGCGGGCATCGTGCTGGGCGGGGCCGTGAGTGTCGAGGGACTCCATCGGGCGATGGTCGCGATCGCGGTGCTCCTCGTGGCGGGTGCGATCGTGAGCGCCGTCGGCATCCGGAACCCGCGGTCGGAATACCGCGCTGCCAACTGAAGTTGAGTGGAGTAGACTCAACTACACGAACACCGTGACGAAAGGACGGAACGCATGGCGAACCTCCAGGGTGCTCCTGACTCGCAAGAGCGACAGAAGACCGCCCTCGAGCAGTACGGCGTCGACCTCACGGCGATCGCCCGGAGCGGCAAGCTCGACCCGGTGATCGGCCGCGACGCCGAGATCCGGCGCGTCAGCCAGGTGCTGACCCGCCGCACCAAGAACAACCCCGTGCTCATCGGGGAACCCGGCGTCGGCAAGACCGCCGTCGTCGAAGGCCTCGCGCAGCGCATCGTCGCGGGCGACGTCGCCGACTCCCTCAAGGACAAGCGACTCGTGTCGCTCGACATCTCCGCCCTCATCGCCGGCGCGAAGTACCGCGGCGAGTTCGAGGAGCGGCTCAAGGCCGTGCTCAAGGAGATCAACGACTCCGACGGGCAGGTCATCACGTTCATCGACGAGCTGCACACCCTCATGGGCGCCGGCGGCGGCGAGGGTTCCGTCGCTGCGTCCAACATGCTCAAGCCGATGCTGGCCCGCGGCGAACTGCGGCTCATCGGCGCGACGACCCTCGACGAGTACCGCGAGTACATCGAGAAGGACGCCGCGCTCGAGCGCCGCTTCCAACAGGTCTACGTCGGGGAGCCCAGCGTCGAGGATGCCGTGGCGATCCTCCGCGGGCTCAAGGAGCGGTACGAGGCGCACCACAAGGTGTCGATCAACGACTCCGCCCTCGTGGCTGCGGCGAGCCTGTCGAACCGGTACATCTCCGGACGGCAGCTTCCGGACAAGGCGATCGACCTCATCGACGAGGCAGCGAGCCGGCTCCGCATGGAGATCGACTCCAGCCCGGTCGAGATCGACGAACTGAAGCGGAACGTCGACCGGCTGCGCGTCGAGGAGTTCGCGCTGAAGCAGGAGAAGGACGACGCCTCGAAGGCCCGCCTCGAGACCCTGCGGAACGAGCTGCACACGCGTGAGGAACGCCTCGCCGCCCTCGAGCAGCGCTGGCAGGCCGAGCGCGCGAGCCTCAACCGGATCGGTGAGCTCAAGCAGCAGCTCGACGACCTCAACATGCGCAGCCAGCGGGCCCAGCGCGAAGCCGACTACGCCACCGTGTCGCGGCTCGAGTACGCCGAGAAGCCGCGCATCGAGGCGGAGCTCGCCGCTGCCGAGCAGGCCGAGTCCGCCGACCGGATGGTCAACGACAGCGTCACCGACGAGGACATCGCCGCCGTGATCGCGCAGTGGACGGGCATCCCGCTCGGGCGCCTGCTGCAGGGTGAGACCGAGAAGCTCCTGCACCTCGAGAACGAGCTGGGCCGCCGGATCATCGGGCAGCGCTCCGCCGTGAGCACCGTGTCCGAGGCCGTCCGCCGCACCCGCGCGGGCATCTCCGACCCGGACCGTCCGACGGGCTCCTTCCTGTTCCTCGGCCCCACCGGAGTCGGCAAGACCGAGCTGGCCAAGGCGCTCGCCGAGTTCCTGTTCGACGACGAGAAGGCCCTCGTCCGCATCGACATGAGCGAGTACGGCGAGAAGCACTCCGTCGCGCGGCTCATCGGCGCCCCGCCCGGGTACGTCGGGTACGAGGCCGGCGGGCAGCTCACCGAGACCGTCCGGCGGCGCCCGTACTCCGTGGTGCTCCTCGACGAGATCGAGAAGGCGCACCCCGAGGTGTTCGACGTGCTGCTGCAGGTCCTCGACGACGGTCGTCTGACCGACGGGCAGGGCCGGACGGTGGACTTCCGGAACACGATCCTCATCCTGACGTCGAACCTCGGTTCGCAGTTCATGACGGACCAGTCGCTCACCGACGTGCAGCGCGACGAGGCGGTCCGGGAGCTCGTGCAGCAGGCCTTCCGCCCCGAGTTCATCAACCGGCTCGACGACATCGTCGTGTTCCAGGCGCTCACCGAGGACGACCTCGGCCAGATCGTCTCGCTGTACGTCGACCGGCTCGCGCGCCGGCTGACGGACCGCCGGCTCGAGCTCGCGGTCACCCCGGACGCCCGGGCCTGGCTCGCCGAGCGCGGGTACGACCCGGTGTACGGCGCGCGGCCGCTCCGCCGGCTCATGCAGCGACAGATCGACGACCGCCTCGCGCGGGCGATCCTGTCGGGTGACGTCCGCGACGGCGACACGGTCCGTGTCGACGTCGCCGCAGGCGGCGACGAGCTGACGGTCGAGCCCTTCGAACTGGCGGAGATCGTCGAGGAGTAAGCGGACGCACTGAACGCACCAGCCTGGAGGCCCGGTGCCGGTCCCTGGGACCGGCACCGGGCCTCCAGGCATAGCGTCCACTGCATGCCTGAGATCCGCGCGATCCGTCGCCTCACCGACGCCGTCGAACACGCGAGCGTGCTCGACAAGGCCGTCGACATCGACCGCTCCGTCGTCCGCGCCCTCGCGAAGCCGAAGGCGCTCCGCCAGCTGCTGCACGGGGTCCCGTTCGGACACCCGTTGCACCCGCTCATGGTGCAGGTCCCGCTCGGCGCGTGGATCTCCGCCGCGGTCCTCGACCTGATCGGCGGGAAGGGGAACGCGAAGGCCGCGAAGACCCTCGTCGGCGTCGGGCTCGTGTCCTCCGGCAGCGCGAGCGTGGCCGGGTACGTCGACTGGTCCGAGCTGGACCGCGAACAGCTGCGGACGGGGTGGGTGCACCAGGCCGTGAACTGGGCGGGCATCTCGCTGTACGGGCTGTCCTGGATGCAGCGGAAGCACGGGAACCACGGAGCCGGCAAGCTCCTCGGGTTCGCCGGACTCGCGGTCGTCGGCGTCGGTGGGTACCTCGGCGGGCACCTGGCCTACCGGCAGCGTGCCGGTGTGAGCCGTGACGGCGAGGTCCCGTTCGACGCCTGAGTCGCCGCGGTGGCGGTGCGCTCGGTTACGGTGACGAAACACCCGGGCGCGAAGACTCGGGGGCATGGACCACCTCAGCACCGACACCGTCCCCCTGACCGTCGTCCCCGGCCCCGGAGGCGCCGAATTCGTCATCCGCATCGACGAGCAGGCGGGGGTGGTCCATGTCGACCCAGCCGTCTCATAGAAGCGTCGTATGTAGTACATGTATGCGAGTTCTCGTGGTGGACGATGAGATCGCCCTCGCCGACCTCGTCGCGAAGGGCCTCACCCGACAGGACATGGCGGTGGACGTCGCCTACCGCGGCGACCACGCCGACGAGCTGCTCACGGTGAACGACTACGACGTCGTCGTGCTCGACCGGGACATCCCGGGGGTGCACGGGGACGAGGTCGCCCGGCGGCTCGCCGCCCGTGGCAGCCTGACCCGGATCATCATGCTCACGGCCGCGACCAGCCTGACCGACCGGGTGAACGGCCTCGAGCTCGGGGCCGACGACTACCTGGCGAAGCCGTTCGAGTACCCGGAACTCGTCGCACGCGTCCGTGCACTCGGCCGGCGCAGTGTCGCCCCGGTCGCCCCCGTCCTCGAGCGTGCCGGGCTGCTCGTGGACACCAACCGACGCATGGCCACGCGTGACGGCCGACCGCTCGACCTCACGTCGAAGGAGCTCGGCGTCCTCGAGACCCTCCTCCGGGCCGACGGGCGCATCGTGTCCGCCGAAGAACTGCTCGAGAAGGTGTGGGACATGAACATCGACCCGTTCACCGCTGCGGTGCGGGTCACGATGTCGAAGCTCCGCAAGAAGCTCGGCGAACCCGACCCGATCCGGACGGTGCCGGGCAAGGGCTACGCGCTGTGAGGCGGGTGGGGCGGACCTGGAGCATCCGCACCCGGACCGCCCTGGTGTTCGCGCTCGCGGCGATGGCGCTCGCCGCCGGGGTGGTCGTGTTCTCGAACCTCATGTCGCAGGCCGGGGTGAGCACGGCGTACGCGACGACGGCGCTCGCCGAGGGTGACGACACCGATCGGTGGCCCGTCGCGACCGCGTCCCCGGTCCCGACCGTGACCGAGCCGGACGCAGCGGGCACGGCCATCCCGTCCACGATGTCGGTCGTGCGGCTCGTGGCCGTGCAGCAGTGGCAGTGGTCCGCGGTCGGGATCGCCGGCGCCGGCATCCTCGCCGGGGGCCTGGGCTGGTTCGTCAGCCGACGCATGCTCCGGCCGATCGACCGGATCACGGCGACGGCGAACCGGATCACGGCGTCGAACCTGCACGAACGCATCGCCCTCGACGGGCCCGACGACGAACTCCGGCGACTGTCCGGGACGGTCGACGACCTGCTCGACCGGCTGGAGACCGCCTTCGAGAGTCAGCGCCGGTTCGTCGCGCAGGCCTCCCACGAGCTCCGGACACCGCTCGCCGTCCAGCGTGCCGCGATGCAGATCGGATTGCACGACGGCGCCGACACCGAGGACGTCCGTGCGATCCGCGACGAACTCCTCGAGCAGAACCGGCGCACCGAACACCTCGTCGAGTCGCTCCTCGTGTTGGCCGAGGCGGATCGGGGTCTTGCCGGCGACGAGCAGGAGATCGACGTCGCGGAGCTCGCCGACGAGGTCGTCGCGGGAGCTGCCGGGAGTGCCCACGAGGCGGGCGTGACGCTCGTCCACGCGCGCTGCACCGCGCCTCCAGGCCGTCAGCACGTCACCGGTGAGCCGACGCTCGTGCGCCAGCTGCTCGTGAACCTCGTCGGCAACGCCATCGAGTACAACGAACCCGACGGGTTCGTGCGCGTGACCACGCGCGGTGACGGCTTCGTCGTGGAGAACTCCGGACCCGTCGTGCCGGCGGAGGTCGCCCCGCTGCTCGTCGAGCCGTTCCGACGCTGCCCGTCGTCGTCCGGTGGCCGGCACAGCGGCCTCGGGCTGTCGATCGTGGCGTCGATCGTGCAGGCGCACGGGTGGCGGCTGGACGTGTCCGCACGGGCCGACGGCGGCCTGCGCATCGACGTTTCGTCGGTGTAACCCGGCGGGTACACGGGCCGAAACAGGCGGTCCGGTGTGCTGGTCCCATGAAGCACACCACACGAAGTCGGCGCACCGTCCTGGCCGCCGCCGCGCTCCTCTGCGCGCTGCCCCTCGCCCTGTCGGCGTGCTCGTCGGCATCGGAGGCGTCCTCGGCGAAGGACGCCACCGCCGGCGTCGGTGCGAAGTGGGGCGCCTGCATGCGGGATGCGGGGTTCGAGGTCGAGGACCCGGACGACGCGATGGTCGAGTCCGGCGTCATGCAATCCCCGCCCGGCGCCGCACAGGAGGAGTTCGAGCGTGCCGGTGCGCGGTGCGCGAAGGACGCCGGGGTGCAGGGGTCGAGCACGGCCGACCAGCAGGAGTGGGAGCGGGAGAGCGCGAACGTCGCCTCGTGCATCCGCGAGAACGGGTACGAGGACCTCCCAGTTCAGCGACCCGGTGTGCTCGACGTCGCCGGCTACCCGCGCGCTCAGGAGGCGGCCTTCCAGAAGCTGCTCCAGGAGTGCAACGCCGCATTCGCACCCGGCACCACGACCCAGAACGTCGGCTGAGCCGCTCACCACCAGGAGGAATCACGATGAAGAAGACCACCACCGAGACCACCCGCCGCACCCGCTCGCTCGTGGCCGTCGCAGCGGCCGTCGCGCTGCTGCCCGGGCTGCTCGCCGCGTGCTCGAGCGGCACGCCGAAGGCCGAGGACACGTCCGGTCCGAAGTCCGGAGCAGGGGCCTCGCTGTCGGCGTGCATGCGTGGGAAGGGGTACGAGATGCCCGACCCGAAGCCGAACCAGACGCAACAGCTCGCTGCGCCCGACGGCGTGGACCTGGACCAGTGGCGTGCGGACTTCGACAAGTGCATGGGCGACAGCGCGGGTGCCGGCGACGTGAAGCCGGCGAAGCCGATGCAGGGGATGGAGGAGAAGGCCGGCGAGGTCTCCAAGTGCATCCGCGACGGTGGCTTCTCGGACTACCCGGACGACCAGACCGCGCAGTCGAAGTACCGAGCCGACGACCAGGACGCGTTCGAGGACGTCGCGCAGCGGTGCAGCGAGAAGGCCTGGGGCAACGGCGGAACGGTCGTGGAGAAGTGACCACCTGGACCCGGAAGCGGGCGACGGTCGCGGGGGTCTGCCTGGTGGTGGCGCTCGCAGCGGGAGCGGGTACCTGGGCGATCGTCGATCCGGCGATGCAGGCGTCGGCGTCGTCCTCGTCGTCCTCGTCTGACGGAAATGGTGCCGGCGGGGCTCGCGGCCGCTACACGGGCCCGACCGCGACCGTCGACAAGGGCGACCTGACCGACTCGAAGGTTTTCGCCGGCACGCTCGGCTACGGCACCGCGAGCGGCGTCCCCGGAGCAGCACAGGGCACCCTGACGTGGCTGCCGAAGCCCGGGCAGGTCATCCGGAGCGACGAGTTCCTCTACGCCGTCGACGAGCGCGGGGTCCGGGCGATGCACGGGTCCGTGCCACTCTGGCGGTCGCTCGAGCGCGGGCTGAAGGGCACCGACGTGCGCCAGCTCAACCAGAACCTCGCTGCCCTCGGGTACGACGTCTCGGTCGACGACACGTTCGGGCCGCGGACCCAGCGCGCCGTCAAGCGGTGGCAGAAGGACCGCGGGCACAAGGTCACCGGCGTCATCACGAGCGCGGACATCGCGTTCGTCGACGGCGACGTCCGGGTGGCGTCGGTCACCGGCAAGCTCGGGCAGCCGGCGGGCGGTGACGTCCTCACGGTGACGAGCACGAAGCGGATCGTGACCGCGACGGTGTCCCAGCGCGATGCCGAGCGACTGGCGGTGGGCACGAAGGTGCGGGTCCGCATCAACGGCACCGGCGACGCGATGCCCGGCGAGGTCACCGACCTGCAGCCGAGCGCGAGTCAGGACGGCAGTTCGAAGGTCGACGTCTCGGTGTCCTTCGACGCGGGGAACCGGCAGCTGCCCGCAGCGGCGTCGGCCCAGATCGACGCCGAGGGCACCACCGAGAAGGGTGTGCTGTCCGTGCCGATCGCGGCGTTGGTCGCTGGTGACGGTGGGAAGTACAGCGTCGACGTGGTGCAGCGGGACGGGACGACGAAGCGTGTCCGGGTGACGCCCGGGTTCATCGCGGACGGTCGGATCGCGATCACGGGTGGCGTCTCCGAGGGTGACAAGGTCGTGGTGCCGGGATGACCGGGCTGGCTGATGCCGGGTCGGTGTCGACCTCCGTCCTGCAGCTCCGGGACGTCACGAAGACGTACGGCGACGTCGGTGCGCTGCGCGGGGTGACGCTCGACGTCGCGCCCGGGGAGCTGCTGGCGGTGGTCGGGCCGTCCGGGTCGGGCAAGTCGACGATGCTCAACATCATCGGCACGCTCGACCGCCCGACCTCGGGCACCGTCACGATCGCCGGCAACGACGTCGACGCGATGTCCGACAACGACCTGTCGCAGCTGCGCGCGGACCACGTCGGCTTCGTGTTCCAGCACTTCCACCTGCAGGCCGGTGCCACCGCGGCGGAGAACGTCGCGGACGGCCTGCTCTACGCGGGGACCGGGCGTCGTGAACGGCACCGGCGTGCCGTCGCAGCGCTCGAGCGGGTCGGCCTCGGCGGGCGCGTCGACCACCGGCCGAACCAACTGTCCGGTGGCGAGAAGCAGCGTGTGGCGATCGCGCGGGCGATCGTCGGCGACCCGACGATCCTGCTCGCCGACGAGCCGACCGGGGCACTGGACTCCGCTTCGGGCGCTGCGATCCTCGACCTGCTCCGCGAACTGAACCAGAGCGGGACGACCGTCCTGGTCATCACGCACGACCTCGCGCTCGCCGCGTCGCTGCCGCGTCGGGTCCGGATGCGGGACGGTGTCGTGGAGGACGACTCGACCACGTCCGGCAGCGACGGCGACGTCGACGCCGCTTCGCTCGCGCTCGCGATCCGGGGTGCACGGTGACCGGCCGGGGGCGAGTCGGTCCCGCCGACCTGCTCCGGCTCGGCGTCTTCGGGCTCCGGACCCGTCCGGGCCGCGTCGTCCTGTCCGCGCTCGGGATCGCGATCGGCATCGCCGCGATGATCGCTGTCGTCGGCATCTCGTCGTCGAGCAAGGCGAAGGTCGACCAGGTGCTCGACGCCCTCGGCACGAACGTGCTCACGGCAACGCAGCCGCAGGCGATCATGGATCCGGAGCCCTTGCCCTCGACGGCGCTCGAGTCGGTGCTCCGGCAGGACGCCGTGCAGCGTGCTGCCGCGGTCGGGACCGTGTCGGACGCCGCGGTGTACCGGAACGAGTTCGTGCCGACGCCGGAGACGAAGGGCATCGGCGTGATGGCCGCGTGGGGCGACGTCCCGAAGGTGCTCGGCGGCAAGCTCACGTCCGGTCGGTGGCTGGACTCGTCCGCGGATGCGCCGCCCCAGGTCGTCCTCGGCGCGGACGCCGCCGAGGCCCTGGGCATCGACCGGGTCCGCCCGGACTCCCGCGTGTGGATGGGTGGCCAGTGGGTGCAGGTCGTCGGGATCCTCGGCAGGATCCAGCTCGCCGACGACCTCGACAACCAGGTGTTCGTGCCCCGCGGACTCGCGGCCGACCTCGGCTTCGACGGAGCACCGACCGCGGTCTACACGCGTGTGGACCCGTCGCGGGTCGAGGAGTCGCGGGACGTCCTGGCCGGCGCGATCCGGCCGGGTTCGCCGCAGGACGTCGGTGTCACCCGACCGTCGGACGCACTCGCCGCGAAGGACGCCACGGACGAGTCCTTCACGGGGCTGCTCGTCGGCATCGGCGGGGTGGCACTGCTCGTCGGTGGCATCGGCGTCGCGAACACGATGGTGATCACGGTGCTCGAACGGCGGGCGGAGGTCGGGGTGCGTCGCGCGCTCGGTGCCCGGCGGCGGAACATCCGTGATCAGTTCCTGGTCGAGTCGCTGCTGTTGTCGTTCCTCGGTGGGGTGGCCGGGGTGGTGATCGGACTCGGTGTGACGATCGTGTTCGCACTCGGGCAGGGGTGGCCGGTCGCGATCCCCGTCTGGGCCGTGGCCGGAGGCCTCGGCGCGACCGTCGTGATCGGTGGCGTGTCCGGGCTGTACCCGGCGGCGCGCGCAGCGCGCATCCCGCCGACGTCGGCGCTGGCCGCCGTGTAGGTGCGCGCCGTGGCGACGACTGCGCGCGGTGGAGCGTGCGCAGTCGTCGTTGCGGTGCGCAGGCGCAGTGGGGGTGACCGCCGGGGCCCCGCCGCCGGTTCCGGCGTGACGCGCCAGCGGCACGGCGGCCGTGCCGGTGGGGAGAGGCGCGGTGCCGGTCTCGCGGACCGGCACCGCGCCTCCAGGCGGTTGCGTCGTGACCCGATTTCGAGGGCGGAATCATGCCTGGTCATGACCAGTCATGTCAAGGGTCGCAACCGATCCGTTCACCATCCGTGATCCCCCGGAAACACGCGGATCACGAGTGTCCACCGGCTCGCACTTCATGGTTGACAACCCTGCGCGATGGGGCTTCACTGTCCATTACGCAACGTCCTTTCATAAAGGTCGGACAAAGGGAGTCAACGTGACACGCACGCGTTTCGCCGCACTCGGTGCGCTCGCCCTCGCAGGCGCGCTCGCCCTCACCGGGTGCTCCGCCGGAAGCAACGGTGCTTCCGACGGCGGCACGAAGTCCATCGGCACACCCGATGGCAAGGGCAAGACCATCACCGTCTGGATCATGAACGGCGACCTCAGCCCGAAGATCCTCGACGTCGCCGAGAAGCAGTTCACGAAGGCCACCGGGGCCAAGGTGAAGCTGCAGCTCCAGCAGTGGGACGGCATCACGACGAAGCTCACCACGGCGCTCGCTCAGAAGGACGCGCCCGACGTCGTGGACCTCGGCAACACGCAGGTGCCCGTCTACGCCGCGACGGGTGGTCTGATGGACCTCTCGCCGTACAAGAAGGAACTGGCCGACGGGCAGACGTGGCTCTCCGGGCTCGAGGGCCCGGCCACCGTCGACGGCAAGCTCTACGGCGCCCCGCTCTTCGCCGGCAACCGCGCGGTGATCTACAACAAGAAGACCTGGGCCGACGCCGGCGTCACCGACGTCCCGAAGTCGTACGACGAGCTCACCGCCGACCTCGACAAGGTCAAGGCGAAGAACCCGCAGGCGGACTTCTCGGCGTTCTACATGCCCGGGCAGTACTGGTACGGCGGTCTGCAGTGGGTGTGGGACGCCGGTGGGCAGATCGCGACCGAGCAGGACGGCAAGTGGAAGGGTGCGATCGACTCGGCCGACGCCGTCAAGGGCCTGACCGCCTGGAAGGACTTCCAGAACACCTACTCGGCGAAGTCCACGCAGGACATCAACACGGACAAGCCGGCCGAGTCGGACGTCTTCGCCCAGGGCAACACCTCGGCGATCCTCGGTTCGGCGTGGGAGATCGGCTCGATCACCACGGCGAAGCCCGAGCTGAAGGACCAGATCGGCACGTTCGCGATGCCGTCCCAGACCGAGGGCAAGACCCAGCCCGTCTTCCTCGGCGGGTCCGACCTCGGCATCCCGTCGAAGTCGGCGAACCAGGACCTGGCGCTGTACTACATGAAGATCCTCACCTCGAAGAAGTTCCAGCAGGACCAGGTCTTCGGGGTCGACGGGTGGGAGCCGAACTCGACGCAGCTGCTCGACGCCGTGGCCGGTGACGTGGACGAACTCCACAAGCCGTACTTCGCGGCGGCGTCCACGAGCCGTCCGACGCCGGCGGCACCGGGGTGGGCGACGATCGAGGGTGACTCGACGTTCCAGACGATGTTCGCGGACGTCGCCACGGGTCGGAAGTCGCCGGAGGACGCCGCGAAGGGCTTCACGGAGCACCTCACGACCGCGCTCAACGCGCAGCAGTAGTCGATGACCTCCACTGCAGAGCGGGTCCCCGGTTCGGCGCAGGCCGAGCCGGGGACCCGGCACGGTCCCGCCGGACGGGGTGTCGGTGGCGGGCGGCGATCGGTGCCGCGGGGCGGGCGGGGCTCCGGGCGGGGCCCTGGCCGTCGGTCGGTGACGTCGTCGCGCGCGCCGCTCGTGCTGCTCGCCCCGGCCGCGCTGCTGCTCCTCGCGCTCGTCGTCTACCCGTTGGTCCGCCTCCTGGTGATCTCGTTCCAGGACTACGGCCTCCGGGCGATCTTCACCGGGCAGGCCGGGTTCGCCGGCTTCTCGAACTACACGAACGTCCTCACCGACGCGAGCTTCTGGCCGGTCATCCTCCGGACCGTGCTCGTCACCGGCGCCATGGTCGTCGGGACGATCGGCATCGGCATGGCGGTCTCGCAGATGCTCACGCGACTCGGCGTCGTGATGCGCACCGTGGTCAGCGTGGTGCTCGTGCTGGCGTGGGCGATGCCGAACGTCGCGTCGAGCCTGGTGTGGCAGTGGCTCTTCCAGCCGTTCTACGGCGTGCTCAACTGGCTGATCACGCAGCTCGGGGTGTTCGGCGACCACACGCAGGACAACTGGGCGTCGAGCCCCGGCCAGGCCCTCACCATCGTGCTGACCCTCGTCATCTGGCAGGCGGTGCCGTTCGTCGCGCTGACGCTCTACGCCGCGCAGTCGCAGATCGCGCCGGAGTACTACGAAGCCGGAGCACTCGACGGCGCTTCGGCGTGGTCGATGTACCGGGCGATCACGCTGCCGGCACTCGTCCCGACGCTGCTGCTCGTGACGATCCTGTCGGTGATCTGGGACTTCAACGTCTTCAACCAGATCTGGCTGCTCACCAAGGGTGGTCCCGAGGACACCACGCTCACCCTCGGCATCTGGACGTTCGTGAAGTCGTTCGTCTCGAACGCGTACGGGCAGGGCGCCGCGATCGCCGTGATCTCGACGCTGATCCTCGGGGCGCTGACGAGCTACTACATCCGCCGGCTCGTCCGGAGCGGGGAGGAAGACCTGTGACCGCACCGACCGTCACCCCGACGACGTCCGCGTCCGTGCCGGCTCCCGCCCCGGCCGCACGCCGTCGGAAGCGCAAGGCGCGCGTGCTCGTCAACGTGCTCGCCGTCGTGTTCTGCCTCATCTGGGTGTTCCCGATCTACTGGATGGTGAACACCGCGTTCAAGCCAGCCGACGAGGTCACGACGCTCACCCCGATCTGGCTGCCGCTCCGGCCGACGCTCGAGAACTTCACGCGGGCGCTCACGCAGGACGGGTTCCTGGTCTACCTGCGGAACTCCGCGATCGTCGTGGTGGCCGCCGTGCTGCTGTCGATCGTCGTCGGGTTCCTGGCGTCCGCGGCGCTCTCGCGGTTCCGGTTCCGGGGGCGGCGGGCGATCCTGGTGGCGATCCTCTTCGTCCAGATGATCCCGTCCGGGGCCCTGCTCATCCCGCTGTTCCTGTCGTTCCAGACCCTCGGGCTGCTCAACAGCTACATCGGGCTGATCCTGGCGTACGTCGCGAGCGTGCTGCCCTTCTCGATCTGGGTCATGCGGGGGTTCTTCGTCGCCGTCCCGGTCGAGATCGAGGAAGCGGCGAAGGTCGACGGTGCCGGTACGTTCCGGATCCTGTGGAGCGTGCTGTTCCCGCTGGTGATGCCTGGTGTCATCGCGACGAGTGTGTTCGCGTTCATCGCGGCGTGGAACGACTACCTGACCGCGTACGTGATGCTCAAGGACCAGGGGATGTACACGCTGCCCGTGTGGCTCGCCGGGTTCTCCACGAACAAGGGGACCGACTTCGGCGGACTGATGGCGGCGTCGGTGCTGTTCTCGATCCCGGTCGTGGTGTTCTTCCTGATCGTGCAGCGGCGACTGGTCAGCGGCATGACCGCGGGGGCCGTCAAAGGCTGACCCTCCGACACCGAACGCCCCGATCCGCTCCGGCGGGTCGGGGCGTCGTCGTGTCCGGCGGGGTGTGCGGGGCGGTCACGGCGTGTTCGGGGTCGCACAACACGCCGCGCGTCGGTCGCGGAGGTCGCACGACCTGCCGCATGGAGGCCGACGGGGCGACACATCGTGCGACCTCGCGGGGGTGGGCTCGCGGGGGTGGGTGCGCCTGTGTTCGTGTTGGTTTCGGCGCGAAACGGTTGCGTTCGTGTGGACTTCGGACGTACAGTTCTCGAAATCCACGGGAACGAAGGAGTTCGGGCATGTACGCAACCGAGCGGCACGACGCGATCGCAGCAGCGCTGCAGGACGCCGGCCGGGTCTCCGTCGCCGATCTGGCCGAGCACTTCGACGTCACGACGGAGACGGTCCGGCGTGACCTCGACGCCCTCGAGTCAGCCGGGGTCCTTCGCCGGGTCCACGGCGGAGCCGTGCCGATCGGCCGCTCCAGCGTCGTCGAACTCACCGTCGCCGAGCGCGAGGGGCAGCACAACTCCGCGAAGTCCGCGATCGCCCGGGCCGCGATGCGTCTGGTGCCGTCGACCTTCACCGGCTCGATCGCCATCGACGCCGGCACCACCTGCGCTGCCGTCGCCGCCGAGCTCGCCCGCTGGGAGCCGGCCGCCGCCGGTGCGACCGTCACGGTCATCACGAACTCCGTCCCGATCGCCGCGACCCTGCAGCACAGTGAGCACGTCGAGCTGCACCTGCTCGGCGGCCGCGTCCGCGGGGTCACGAGCGCCGCGGTCGGCACCGCCACCGTCGAGCAGATCGGTGCCCTGCGGCCCGACATCGCCTTCGTCGGCACGAACGGCCTGTCCGCCGGTTTCGGTCTGAGCACCCCCGACGAGTACGAGGCTGCCGTCAAGGGCGCGTACGTCCTGGCCGCCCGTCGTGCGGTCGTGCTCGCGGACGCCGCCAAACACGGTGTCGAAGCACTGATGCGGTTCGCCCGGCTCGACGAGATCGACACCGTCGTCACCGACCAGGAGCCGCCCGCCGACCTCGCCGGGGCCCTGACCGACGCCGACGTCGAGGTGGTCGTCGCATGAGCGAGCAACGCGCGAACCCCGGCACCGTGACGAGCACCCGCATCGTCACGGTCACCCCGAACCCCAGCCTCGACCGCACCATCGAGCTCGCCGGGGAACTCCAGCGCGGCGCCGTCCAGCGCGCGACCCGGAGCACGGCCGAGCCCGGCGGCAAGGGCGTCAACGTCTCCCGCGTCGTCGTCGCGAGCGGTGGCGACACCGTGGCCGTCCTGCCCGGCGACGAGCTCGACCCGGTGCTGCTCGGCCTCGCGACCCGCGGCATCCCGACGGCGGCACTGCCGATCGGTGCCCCGCTCCGCTCGAACGTGACCGTCACCGAGCCGACCGGCACGACGACGAAGCTCAACGAGCCCGGCCCGTCGCTCGCCGGCCGCCTCGACGACCTCGCCGCCCTCGTCGCGGACACCACCGGGGCGACCGCCACCGGCCCGGCCGCCCGGTGGGTCGTGTTCGCCGGATCCCTGCCGCCGGGGCTGCCCGACGACGCGCTCGCGGTCCTGGTGCGTGCCGTCCGGGCGCGCCACGGCGACGACGTCCGGATCGCGGTCGACTCGTCCGGCGTGCCGTTCACCGCGCTGCTGCAGTCCGGCGAGCGGATCGACCTGGTGAAGCCGAACGCCGAGGAGCTCGCCGAGGTCGTCGGTGGGGACCCCGACGAGTTCGAGCGCGACGTCGACGCCGCAGCCGAGGCCGCCCAGCGACTCCGTGACAGGAACGTCGGCACGGTGCTCCTGACCCTCGGCAGCGCCGGCGCGGTCCTCGTCACCGAGTCCGGCAGCCACGCCGCGGCCGCACCGCGGATCGTCGCCCGCTCGACCGTCGGCGCGGGGGACTCCTCGCTCGCCGGCTACCTGCTCGCCGAGGTCGCCGGGCAGTCGCCCGAGCAGTGCCTCGCCCAGGCCGTCGCCACCGGAGCCGCCGCAGCGGCACTGCCCGGCAGCGACGTGCCCGCCCTCGACCACACCGACCCCGAGGCCATCACGGTCCGGGCGCTGCAGCAGCACGCGGCGACCGAACTGGCCTGACTCCCCCCACCCCGAACACTGCACGTCCTGCGCCGCACGGCGCCCTTGCAAAGGAGCAACCCATGTCCGTCAACACGAGTCCACGCCTCATCAGCGTCCAACTCGTCGGCCTCGACGAGGACCTCGGCGCCACGTCGAACGACGTCATCCGCGTGCTCGCCGACCGCGTCGCCGCGACCGGTCGTGCGGCGGACGGTGCCGTCCTCGCCGAGGACGCCATCACGCGCGAGGCGAGCGTCGGCACCGGGGTACCCGGTGGCATCGCCATCCCGCACGCCCGGTCCGCATCGGTGTCCGAGCCCACCCTCGCGATGAGCCGCCTCGCCCGGAAGGTGTCGTTCGGCGCCCCGGACGGCGACGCGGACATCGTCTTCATGATCGCGGTGCCCGAGGGTGCCGACAAGGACCACCTCACGGTCCTGTCGACCCTCGCCCGTGCACTGATCCGCGACGACTTCACCGCCGCCCTCCGCGCCGCCTCGACCCCGCAGGAGATCGTCGACCTGGTGGATCGCGAGGTGAGCGGCGAGGTCGCCGAGGCCGGCGTCGGGAACGCGAGCAGTGCCTCCAGTCCGACGACCGGGACGGGCGCGACCACCGCGACCGGCGCGACGGACGCGTCCGACGGATCGGGCGCGTCCGCGCACCGCAAGCTCATCGTCGGCGTCACCGCCTGCCCGACCGGCATCGCGCACACCTACATGGCTGCCGACGCCCTCGTCGCCGCGGCCCAGCGGGCCGGTGCCGAGATGCACGTCGAGACCCAGGGCTCCTCGCAGGTCGAGCCGCTCGACCCTGCTCTGATCGCCCGCGCCGACGCCGTCGTGTTCGCGGTCGACGTCGACGTCCGCGACCGCGGCCGCTTCGCCGGCAAGCCCCTCGTCTCAGGACCCGTGAAGCGCGGCGTGGACGAGCCCGACACGATGATCGCCGAGGCGCTCCGTGCCGCCGACGACCCGAACGCCGCACGCGTCCAGGGCGGCGCCGCCACGACGGAGACGAGCACGAAGAACGAGCACTTCGGGCAGGCACTCAAGCGCTGGCTGCTCACGGGCGTCAGCTACATGATCCCGTTCGTCGCCGGCGGCGGGCTCCTCATCGCGCTCGGCTTCCTCCTCGCCGGGTACGGCATCGCGCTGCAGCACGGTGACTCCGGGCAGAACAACGCGGTGTTCACGCTCACGAACTACACGCTGCTCAACCTGCCGCCGGAGGGCCTCGGCTACTACCTCGGCGCCGCCGCGTTCCAGATCGGCGGGATCTCCCTCGGCTTCCTCGTCGCAGCGCTCGCCGGGTACATCGCGTACGCGATGGCCGACCGACCCGGCATCGCGCCCGGCTTCGTCGCCGGTTCCATCGCGGTCTTCATGAACGCCGGGTTCCTCGGTGGCCTGATCGGTGGCCTCATCGCCGGTGCCGCCGCGTACTGGATCGGCCGGATCCCGACCTGGCGCTGGCTGCGTGGCCTGATGCCCGTCGTGATCATCCCGCTGTTCGCCTCGATCATCGCCTCCGGCCTCATGCTGCTCGTGCTCGGTGGGCCGATCGCCTGGCTGATGACCCAGCTGACCGAGTTCCTCAACTCGCTGTCCGGTGCCTCCGCGATCCTGCTCGGCATCATCCTCGGCCTGATGATGGCGTTCGACCTCGGCGGTCCGGTGAACAAGGTGGCGTACGCGTTCGCCGTCGCCGGCCTCGGTGCCGGGTCGGCCACGAACGTCGTCCCGTTCGAGATCATGGCCGCGGTCATGGCCGCCGGCATGGTCCCGCCGCTCGCCCTGGCGCTCGCCTCGACCGTCCTGTACCGCAAGGGCTTCACGAAGCCGGAGCGCGAGAACGGCAAGGCCGCCTGGCTGCTCGGCGCGTCGTTCATCTCCGAGGGTGCGATCCCGTTCGCAGCCGCCGACCCGCTGCGCGTCATCCCGGCGTCGATGGTCGGCGCTGCGGTCACGGGTGCGATCTCGATGGCGGCCGGCGTGACCTCGCGGGCTCCGCACGGCGGGATCTTCGTGTTCTTCGCCATCGGGGACGTCGCGATGTTCATCGTGGCGATCCTGGCGGGCACGGTCGTCTCGGCGCTCGTGCTGGTCGGGCTGAAGAAGTGGGTGCGGAAGGCTCCGGCGGCGGACGCCGCCGTGTCGGAGACCGCGAGCGACCGCGTGGCAGTCGCCGTGTAGTCGACGTCGCCACCTGACGGACGGGAGGCGCGGTGCCAGCTGGCACCGTGCCTCCCGTCCGTCTGTGGTCGCGACCACCCCGTCGAGTGAGCAGAAATCGTCGGGTCGCCTGTCCCGACGCGACGATTCCTGCTCCCTCGACGCAGGCGCGGCCGCCACGCGTGCGCGGCCGCTACTCGGCGATGTTCGCCGTCACCGCGTCGATGTAGGCCGCACGCTCCTCGCGCGAGTGCGGCCGCCCGGGCACGCCCGGACGCTGCTCCCACGGGAACGGCCCGGCCTCGTGCCGGTACTCGATCCCCATCGCCTCGAGCCGCGCGACGTGCTCGGCGAGCCGCCCGCGGAACTCGGCGACGTCGCGCGGGCCGGTGACGTCGGCCG
Organism: Curtobacterium sp. 314Chir4.1; assembly: GCF_900215175.1. Lineage (NCBI taxonomy): Bacteria > Bacillati > Actinomycetota > Actinomycetes > Micrococcales > Microbacteriaceae > Curtobacterium > Curtobacterium sp. 314Chir4.1. The sequence goes on along the minus strand of NZ_OCMI01000006.1, from coordinate 6,164 downwards.
ACCAGAGCGCCTCGGCGAGGGCGGCGACACGGGGGAAGAGCTGGTAGTCGAGCTTCCGGGCGGTGTCGACGTGCTCGGTCCACATGTTGCCCTGGCCGCCGATCACGTGGGCGCGCTCGGCGTCCGTCAGGTCGGCGGGCACCGGGTCGAACGCGAAGACGTCGTCGACGGTGAGCACGATCGACACCGGGATCGGCTCGGTCTCGAGGTCGCTCTGCCGGTAGTCGAGGTACACCTGGTCGTCCGGGGAGGAGATGACGTCGTGGCCGCGCTTGGCCGCGGTCCGGGCGCCGGTCAGGCCGCGCCAGGACACCACCGTCGCGGACGGCGCGAGTGTGCCGCCCTCGAGGATCTCGTCCCAGCCGAACGCCCGCCGACCGTGCGACTCGACGTGCGCAGCGAGCTGCCCGATGATCCAGGCCTGCAGCTGCTCTTCGTCCTCGAGCCCGAGTTCGCGGATGCGCTCCTGCGTGCGGGGGTCGTTCTCCCACTGCACCTTCGGGCACTCGTCGCCGCCGACCCCGATGTACTCGGAGGGGAAGAGCGCGATGACCTCGTCGAGGACGTCCTTGAAGAAGTCGACGGTGCTGTCCTCGGCGTTGAGGACGTCCTCCGCGATGCCCCACTCGGTCCAGACGTCGATCGGCTGCCCGGACACGCCGAGCTCCGGGTACGCGGCGAGGGCGGCACGGACGTGTCCGGGCGTCTCGATCTCGGGTACGACGGTGACGAACCGGTCGGCGGCGTAGGCGACGATCTCGCGGATGTCGTCCTGCGTGTAGTAGCCGCCGTGCGGCCGGCCGTCCTTGCCCGCCACCGCCAGCGAACCGTCGGGACCTGGCACGTGCGCACCGACCTGCGACTCCGTCCGCCACGATCCGACCTCGGTCAGGCGCGGGTACTTCCGGATCTCGATGCGCCAGCCCTGGTCCTCGGTGAGGTGGAAGTGCAGGCGGTTGAGGCGGTGGGCGGCCAGCTGGTCGATGACCCGCATGACCTCGTGCTTGGTGCGGAAGTGCCGGGCGACGTCGAGCATGACGCCGCGCCAGGCGAAGGCGGGGGCGTCCTCCACCGTGACCGCGGGGATCGTCCAGGGGCCGGTGCCGACACGGCCCTTCCGGTAGACGTCGGCGGGCAGGGACTGAAGGAGCGCCTGGACACCGTAGAAGACGCCGGCCGGACTGCCGCCGGTGATCTCGACACCGTCGGCGGTGACCACGAGTCGGAAGGACTCCGAACGGTCGCCGGCCGGACCGACTGGGAGGGTGTCGTCCTCGGCCACGCGCAGCGCGATGACGTCGGCCGCCGCCCCGGTGCCGTCCGCTGCGTCGCGCACCGGCAGGCCGGTCGAGCCCCGGAGCGTCTGCTGCAGGTACAGTCGGACCGACTCGGTCGCTGCGTCCGCGGCGATGCGGGTCGACGGGGTGATCGCGAAGGCGCCGGTACCGGGCTCGGTGCGGCGCGGTCGTGGGATGAGCATGTCGGAGTCCACCATTCCTCAATGATCTTTCGTAATATGGAGGCTATGGCCGTGGACGAGACCGTGTCAACGCTTCCGAACGGTGTCGTCGGCAGCACTCCGGGGATGCTCAGGCTCATCAACTCGCGAGCCATCCTCGCCGAGCTCTTCCGTGACGACGGCTCGCACACCGTCACGGAGCTCAGCCGGACCGTCGGCCTCTCCCGCCCCACCGTCGAGGCCGCCCTCGCCGACCTCGTCGAGGAGGGCTGGGTCACCGAGGCCGAGGCGATCGCGACGCCGAACAAGGCCGGACGCCGGGCGAAGCGCTTCCGTGCCGACGCGGCAGCGGGGTCGGTGCTCGGCGTCGACCTGGGCCTGCACGGCATCGTCGGGCTCCGGTCCGACCTGCGTGGCCAGCAGCTCGCCCGGGTCGAGGAGGTCTACACCGACCTCGCCTCGGCCGAGCAGGCCTGGGACAGCGTGCAGGACGTCGTCCGCCGACTCGTCGAGGGCACGGACCCGTCCAGGCTGCTCGCCGCCACGTTCGGCGTGCCGGCCGTCGTCGACCGCTCGGGCGAGATCGACTACACGGTCGCCGTCCCGCAGTGGGTCGAACGCCGGGTGCCCGGCCGGATCGGTGACCTGTTCCCCGACTCCGCCACGTTCTTCGACAACGACGCGAAGCTCGCCGCCACCGCCGAGGCGATGTGGGGTCGGTTCCGCGGCGTGCAGGACGGCCTGTACCTCGTGATGGGTCGCCAGATCGGTGCGGCCTTCCTGGTCGACGGGGCCCTGGCGCGCGGTGCGCGCGGGGCGGCCGGTGAGACCGGCGGCCTGGCCGTGACCGGTTGGCCCGGCGCCCCGGCCCGACTGGAGGCACGGATCGCCCCCGGCAGTGACCTCGAGTCCGTCATGGCGTCGGCCGGGCGCGGGGACGCGGACGCGGTGGCCGTCGTGCGCGCGCTCGCCGAGGACGTCGCCCCCGGTGTCGTGCAGCTCATCGCGACGATCGACCCCGAGGTCGTCGTGGTCGGTGGCGAGGTCCTGCCCGCGGCGGCGGTGTTCTGCGACGCCCTCACCGAGGTCGTGGCGCCGCAGCTCCGGCACCCGGTCGAGATCGTCCCGTCGACGGTCGGTCGCGACGCCGTCGCCCGCGGTGCCCTCGCCCGGTCGCTGACCCACGTCCGGACCTCGCACATGGGACTCGGCTGACGTTCAGCCACCGCGCCGGGTCCTGACAGGGCGTTCAGGGACCATGGGCGCATGACGACTGCCCTGGCCGCGCCGGCCACGACCGTGACAGCCGCCGGCGACCCCTCCACCGACATGGGTGGACTCTCGGGGCTCGTGCTCCAGCTCATCGACACCATGGGGGAGTGGGGCGTCGCGCTCATGCTCTTCGTCGAGACGGTGTTCCCGCCGATCCCCTCCGAGGTGATCCTGCCGTTGGCCGGGTTCCTCGCCGGAGCGGGCCGGATGAACCTCGTGCTCGTCCTGGTCCTCGCGACCCTCGGCTCCTACCTCGGTGCCCTGGTGCTGTACTGGCTCGGTGCCGTGATCGGCTTCGAACGGACCACCCGGTGGCTCGGCAGGCTGCCCCTCGTCGACGAGGACGACTTCCGCAAGGCCGCGGACTGGTTCCACCGCCACGGCAAGAGCGCGGTGTTCTTCGGGCGGTTCGTGCCGATCGTCCGCAGTCTCATCTCGCTGCCCGCCGGTGCGGACCGGATGCACCTCGGCACCTTCTCGGTGTTCACGATCATCGCGAGCGGGATCTGGAACAGCGCACTCGTGTTCCTCGGCGCGGCCTTCGGGACGCAGTACGGCAAGGTCGAGCAGTACACCGAGTGGATCGACCGGGTGCTCTACGTCGCGATCGCCGCGGTGGTCGTCACGTTCGTGGTGCGCCGGGTCCGTCGGGCGCGTGCCGAGCGAGCCGACCGTGCGGGCGCCCCCGGCCGCGGTCGTCGTCGCGCCGAACCCGCCGAGGACTGAGCGTCACGCCTTCGTCAGCGCCGACTCCTTGTGGGCGGCACGCTTGCCCGTCTTCTCCGACTCCACGATCCAGTACGGGTCGTCGTCGGTCGGCTTGAACGTCTGCCCGTCGAACTCGAACTCGGACACCCGCTTCCGCACGAGCGTGCCGGTGGTCTTCCCCTGCGACGTGTTCCAGTGCACGGTGTCGCCGTTCGACAGCGCCATGGTGTCCTCCTTGCGTGATCGCTCACCTTCGTGGAGGTCGGACTGTACCCCGATGCATCCGCATGAACACAGGGAAGCAGGCCCATCACGATGTCATAACGTCCACGCGGAATCTGGTGCGGCCGCGTACCGTACTGGGTGAGTCACCTCGTTGGCAACTGCCACGGATCACCGGGCTCTCGGACGGAACGACATCAACCATGACGCTGCTGAACGGCACCCGTGCGGAAACGGTCCTTGCGGGCCGCTACCGCCTCGTGAAGCTGATCGGCACCGGTGGCATGGGGTCCGTCTACGAAGCACGGGACGAGCACACCTACCGCGCCGTCGCCGTGAAGCTCTTCGCGACACCGGAGGCGATGACCACGGCCGACCGGGTCCGCCAGGAACGTGAGATCCGACTCCTCAGCATGCTGTCGCACCCCGGGCTCATCCCGCTGTACGACGCCGGCACCCACGACTTCGAGGACGGCCCGCACCGCTTCATCGTGATGGAGCTCATCGCCGACACGACGCTCCTGCGGCGGTTGGCCGAGGGTGCCCTGCACAACTACGAGGTGGCCGACCTCGGTGCCCAGCTCGCCGACGCCCTGGCGTACGTGCACTCGCGCGGCATCGTGCACCGCGACGTCAAGCCGGCGAACATCCTCATCAGCGACGAGGGCTCGTCCGGGTTCGCCCGCACCGTCAAGCTGACCGACTTCGGCGTCGCGCACTTCGTCGACGGCTCCCGCCTGACGAACGACGGCACGATCATCGGCACCGCCGCCTACCTCAGCCCCGAACAGGTCGCCGGGGAGCCGATCGGCTTCGCCACCGACGTGTACTCGCTCGGGCTCGTCCTGCTCGAAGCCCTCACCGGCAAGCAGGAGTATTCCGGCACGCTCATCGAGGCAGCGCTCGCACGACTCCGGCACGACCCGGAGATCCCCGAGGGCATCGCCCCCGAGTGGCGGGACCTGCTCGCCAAGATGACCGCGCGCGACCCCGACCGGCGGCCGACCGCGGTGGCGATCGCGAACGCCCTGCGCGGGGGTTCGACGCAGATCACCGGCCCGGTGCCGCTCGGCCCGCAGCGGGTGAAGCACAAGCGGGACCACCGCCTGCACCGTGCCGCCCACCGGCACGCCAAGCGCGGCACGTTCGTCGTGGTGCGGCGCTGGCGGCGACGGAACGTGCTCGTCGGGTCCTTCGCGGCGGTCGGCGTGCTGCTCGCCTGTGGTGCGTCCTACGTGGCGGGCATGCTGCACTGACGTTCCCCGACCAGCACTGACGGTCCCCGGGTCGGCAGTCCCTGGCAGGATGGTCAGCATGACCGACCAGCGCTGGATCAAGATCTGCGGACTGTCGACGCCCGAGACCGTGGACGCCGCCATCGACGCGGGTGCGGACGCGGTCGGGTTCGTCTTCGCCGCCGGGAGCCCCCGGACCGTGACGGCTGACCTCGCGAAGCGGCTCGTCGAGCGGGTGCCGGACGGCATCGACGCCGTCGGGGTGTTCCGCGACCAGGAGATCGACGAGATCGTGGGCATCGCGTCCGAGGTCGGACTGACCACGCTCCAGCTGCACGGCGGCGAGTCCGCGACCGACTTCGCCCGTGCGCGTGACGCCGGCTTCTTCACGATCCGGGCCGTCGCGGCCGAGGACTACCTCCGCGAGTCCACCGAGCAGCGCGCCTCGTACGACCACGACCTCCTGCTCCTCGACGCAGCGGTGCCGGGCAGCGGGCGGCTCATCGACCCCGCGTCGATCGACGGCAAGGTGGACGAGGCGTGGATCCTCGCCGGTGGTCTCACGCCCGCGAACGTCGTGGCGGCGATCGAGTCGCTCGACCCGGACGGCGTGGACGTCTCGAGCGGGGTGGAGTCCGAGCGCGGCGTCAAGGACCCCGCGAAGATCCGGGCGTTCGTCGAGGCGGTCCGCAGCATCCCCTGACGGCGCGGCACGCGGCGCCTCGCCGCGCGTGCGGCGTCTCGCCGCGCGTGCGGCGTCTCGTCTCGGTGAGACGAGACGTGGCCAGCCCCGCGGGGCACCGCATCTGGCGCGAGACACCGCCGGAATCGGCGGCGTCTCGCGCGCCCGGCGGCGTCTCGCCGCGTGTGCGGTGTCTCGTCTCGGTGAGACGAGACGCGGTCGTCGGGTGCGCGCAGGGCGGACTGGAGGCGCGTGGCGGGGTCGGGCCGTGCCTCCAGGCCGACAGGCGTGCGTCTCGAGCGGGTGAGACGCCGTGCCGGCAGCGAGACGCATCGGACGTTGCGAGACGCCGCCGGATCCGGCGGCGTCTCGTGGCGCGCGCGGTGTCTCGTGGCTGCGGCGGCGTCTCGCCGCCCAGCCAGCCCAGCCAGCCCAGCCAGCCCAGCCAGCCCAGCCAGCCCAGCCAGCCCAGCCAGCCCAGCCAGCCCAGCCAGCCCAGCGCGCCGGCGCAGCCCAGCGCGCCCCGCGCGTCAGCGCAGCGTGGGGATCAGCTCCGTGAGGAACGCGTCGGTGTCCTCCCAGCCCT
>NZ_OCMI01000007.1:0-3624 GCF_900215175.1 Curtobacterium sp. 314Chir4.1 | reverse complement strand
GACTCCACGAACACTAGCGTGCCCGCTTCACAGTCTCCCACCTATCCTACACAAGCCACTCCGAACACCAATACCAAACTGTAGTAAAGGTCACGGGGTCTTTCCGTCCTGCTGCGCGTAACGAGCATCTTTACTCGTAGTGCAATTTCGCCGAGTTCGCGGTTGAGACAGCTGGGAAGTCGTTACGCCATTCGTGCAGGTCGGAACTTACCCGACAAGGAATTTCGCTACCTTAGGATGGTTATAGTTACCACCGCCGTTTACTGGGGCTTAAATTCAGAGCTTCGCCCAAAGGCTAACCCTTCCTCTTAACCTTCCAGCACCGGGCAGGCGTCAGTCCGTATACATCGTCTTGCGACTTCGCACGGACCTGTGTTTTTAGTAAACAGTCGCTTCCCACTGGTCTCTGCGGCCTTCAACGCTCACGGAGCAAGTCCGGTCACGTGTCCGGCCCCCCTTCTCCCGAAGTTACGGGGGCATTTTGCCGAGTTCCTTAACCACGATTCTCTCGATCTCCTTGGTATTCTCTACCTGACCACCTGAGTCGGTTTCGGGTACGGGCGGCTGCAACCTCGCGTCGATGCTTTTCTCGGCAGCATAGGATCACTGATTTCCCCTTACGGGTACGCGTCGGATCTCAGGCGTACAGACGACGGATTTGCCTATCGTCAGCCCTACATCCTTACACCAGGTTCACCTTACGGATACCATCGCCTGGCTCAGCTACCTTCCTGCGTCACACCTGTTCATACGCTAACCGCACCAGCATGGGGTCGAGCGTTAGACCGCGCCGCATCACCCCGAAGGGATCCGCTGGTCACGGGTTAGGACTCTTAGCACCACTGGATTAGCTTGGGCGGTTGTTCGCCGGTACGGGAATATCAACCCGTTGTCCATCGACTACGCCTGTCGGCCTCGCCTTAGGTCCCGACTTACCCAGGGCGGATTAACCTGGCCCTGGAACCCTTGGTCTTTCGGAGGACGGGTTTCTCACCCGTCTTTCGCTACTCATGCCTGCATTCTCACTCGTGTAGCGTCCACGGCTGGATCACTCCGCCGCTTCACTCGCCACACGACGCTCTCCTACCACTCCGCACGACTGAACCACGAAGGCTTATCGAGTGTGCGAAATCTACAACTTCGGCGGTGTGCTTGAGCCCCGTTACATTGTCGGCGCGGAATCACTTGACCAGTGAGCTATTACGCACTCTTTCAAGGGTGGCTGCTTCTAAGCCAACCTCCTGGTTGTCTATGCAACTCCACATCCTTTCCCACTTAGCACACGCTTAGGGGCCTTAGTTGGTAGTCTGGGTTGTTTCCCTCTCGACGATGAAGCTTATCCCCCACCGTCTCACTGCTGCGCTCTCACTCACCGGCATTCGGAGTTTGGCTGACGTCAGTAACCTGTTGAGGCCCATCGGCCATCCAGTAGCTCTACCTCCGGCGAGAAACACGCAACGCTGCACCTAAATGCATTTCGGAGAGAACCAGCTATCACGAAGTTTGATTGGCCTTTCACCCCTATCCACAGCTCATCCCCTCCATTTTCAACTGAAGTGGGTTCGGTCCTCCACGACGTCTTACCGTCGCTTCAACCTGGCCATGGATAGATCACTTCGCTTCGGGTCTAGGACATGCGACTGTATCGCCCTATTCAGACTCGCTTTCGCTACGGCTACCCCACACGGGTTAACCTCGCCACATATCACTAACTCGCAGGCTCATTCTTCAAAAGGCACGCCGTCACCCCTACAAGGAGGCTCCGACGGTTTGTAAGCAAACGGTTTCAGGTACTATTTCACTCCCCTCCCGGGGTACTTTTCACCTTTCCCTCACGGTACTTGTCCGCTATCGGTCATCTGGGAGTATTTAGGCTTATCAGGTGGTCCTGACAGATTCACACGGGATTTCTCGGGCCCCGTGCTACTTGGGATACACATCCGGCCATAACACCATTTCGTCTACGGGGCTGGCACCCACTACGGCCCGGCTTTCAAACCGGTTCGACTATGATGCGCTGTAACCGCCCCAGTCCGGCAGAACTGAGCGACGTGTCCCACAACCCCGACCATGCAACGCCCGCCGGCTATCACACATGATCGGTTTAGCCTCATCCGCTTTCGCTCGCCACTACTCACGGAATCACATGTTGTTTTCTCTTCCTGTGGGTACTGAGATGTTTCACTTCCCCACGTTCCCTCTACCCGCCCTATATATTCAGGCGGGAGTCACCAGGTCACAAAAGCGCCCAGCGGGGTTTCCCCATTCGGAAATCCTCGGCTCACAGCTCGATTATCAGCTCCCCGAGGCTTATCGCAGATTTCTACGTCCTTCTTCGGCTCCAGATGCCAAGGCATCCACCGTTTGCTCTTAGAAACTTGACCACAAAGATTAAAATTGCGATCGACTCGAACAATCACCAACCCGAAAGCTGGTCATCGTCACGAGCGATCTAAGATGCTCGCGTCCACTGTGTAGTTCTCAACATACGATCGGCACCACACTCCCCCAGAAGCAACCGCTCCCAGCTTCATGTGGCCCACCGAAGAACCATACGGATCACTCCGCCGGCTCAACCCCCAGTCCGAAAAGACCGGGAAGCCTGGTCCCTCAGGACCCAACAACGTGCACCAGCCGACCCGCTCACCCCAACCCGTTCCAGACCTGCAAGCAAGCCGTACTGAGGTCGGAAGCTGCGCTCCCGACTGCACTGTCAATGTTCCACCCATGAGCTACCGGCGAGAACGTTCGTCTCGATCCGGCGCCTGGACCCACCACACCCTCAAAGGGCACGACGAGCCAGATGCTCCTTAGAAAGGAGGTGATCCAGCCGCACCTTCCGGTACGGCTACCTTGTTACGACTTAGTCCTAATCACCGATCCCACCTTCGACGGCTCCTTCCACAAGGGTTAGGCCACCGGCTTCGGGTGTTACCGACTTTCATGACTTGACGGGCGGTGTGTACAAGGCCCGGGAACGTATTCACCGCAGCGTTGCTGATCTGCGATTACTAGCGACTCCGACTTCATGAGGTCGAGTTGCAGACCTCAATCCGAACTGAGACCGGCTTTTTGGGATTCGCTCCACCTTACGGTATCGCAGCCCTTTGTACCGGCCATTGTAGCATGCGTGAAGCCCAAGACATAAGGGGCATGATGATTTGACGTCATCCCCACCTTCCTCCGAGTTGACCCCGGCAGTCTCCTATGAGTCCCCGCCATAACGCGCTGGCAACATAGAACGAGGGTTGCGCTCGTTGCGGGACTTAACCCAACATCTCACGACACGAGCTGACGACAACCATGCACCACCTGTACACCGACCACAAGGGGGCGACCATCTCTGGCCGTTTCCGGTGTATGTCAAGCCTTGGTAAGGTTCTTCGCGTTGCATCGAATTAATCCGCATGCTCCGCCGCTTGTGCGGGCCCCCGTCAATTCCTTTGAGTTTTAGCCTTGCGGCCGTACTCCCCAGGCGGGGCGCTTAATGCGTTAGCTACGACACAGAAACCGTGGAAAGGTCCCTACATCTAGCGCCCAACGTTTACGGCGTGGACTACCAGGGTATCTAATCCTGTTCGCTCCCCACGCTTTCGCTCCTCAGCGTCAGTTACGGCCCAGAGA
>NZ_OCMI01000008.1:0-1266 GCF_900215175.1 Curtobacterium sp. 314Chir4.1 | reverse complement strand
CAGCGACTTCCTCGAGACCGGGGACCGCAGTGCGGACTCGAGCCGGTCGCGGGAACTCCTCCGGTGGTTCCGGAACCACCCGATGGCGGACCCGACGGCGGCGAAGGGGAAGCACCGCCGCGACGACTGAGCGTTCAGGTCCGGTCCCAGGTCCGGACCCAGTCGATCATCAGGTGCCCACTCGACCCCCAGTTGCCGATCTGGAACATGTACCGGTGCGGGGTGGTCGGGACGTCGTGCGTCACGGACATCACGAGCTTGCCGTCGAGGTAGTACTTGACGTATTTCCCCGGCGCCCACTGCGTCGTGTACGTGTGCCAGTCGCGCCAGGAGACGTCCGCGGTGTACGACACCTTCTCCTGTTCGTGTCCGGGCACCATCAGGTGGTGGAACGCGTGCACCGCGCCGTCGAAGTTCCCCTCGGGGTAGTTGAGCTCGCCCTCCGACCAGTCGTCCGACGTCGGCCAGAGCATCACCGCGAGCCCGTTGTCGCCACCGCCCGTCGCTCGCGCTCGGATGCTGAAGGTGCCCCCGACGTGCGTCCACGCGCCGGTCGGTGTGCCGAACGTGCCGGCTGCACCGTGCTCGCCGTCCATCGCGACGTCCATGGAGCCGTCGTGGGCGCTGATGATCTTGCCGGACCAGTACTTCCCGCCCATGCCGTCCGGGTACGGCTGCCAGGACTGCGCGTACGTCGCGGCGAAGGGGCCGCCGGCTGCTGCCGGGGTGTCGAAGTCCTCCTCGAACGTCGGGGCGCCGAGGTCGGGGAGTGTCGGGACAGGGCGTGCTGACGGTGTCGGCACGGCGCTCCCCGTGGGGTCGGGTTCGCCGGACTCGGCGGTGCTCACGACGGTCAGGGACAGCGCGGTGGAGAGCACCGCGATCGCCGCGATCATCAGCAAGTGTTTGACCATCGGGTCGCCGGCCGTCCTTCTCGTGAGTGGGTGTCACGAGGCTAGGCAGCCGGGTGCCGCGGTTCTGTCCCCTGGAAGGGGGGTGCACGCGTCAGGACTGGGAAGTGCGGTCAGACGGTGCGGGACGCGTGCGGTTCCGCCACGGTGCCGCTGCGGTCACCCGCACGCCGGTTGCGGTCCGGGTGCGGGGCCGTGCGGTCTCGCGCAAGGGTCCGCGGGCGGGGCAGAGCGGGTCAGTGGTCGGCGTGCTCGGCGAGCTTGCTGTGCTTGCGGGAGTAGCCGAAGTACACGCCGAGGCCGATCGCGAACCACACCGCGAACCGCACCCAGGTCTCCCACTGCAGGAACGTGA